>NZ_KI911783.1:6622396-7335679 GCF_000515415.1 Bradyrhizobium sp. WSM1417 | reverse complement strand
TGCTGAGCAGCAGATAGGGCTGGTTGGCGATCCAGTTGTGGCCGGACGTGGCGGCGCCGGTGCTCTCGTCGGTGGCGGACATGGTGATCGTTGTGGCCCCGCGTCATGCGCCAAGGCTCCAGCCCGGCGGCACCCGGGCCGGTTCAGACCCGGCCCGTTCAAAGACACGGAAATCCGGCCGATATCAATGGCGCGAGGCGCATCGCGTCCATGCACGGCAGCGGCCGGAACCTCGCTCAGCCCTTCAGCCCGGCACGGATCGCAAACGGCTTCAACAGTTCGGCACAGGCGAGATAGACGACAACGAGAGCCGCGATGCCGGCCATCATGAGCGGTGGCGGCGCAACAAAGCCGAACCAGGCACCGAGCGGCGTGAAAGGCACCAACATCGCGACCAGCAAGGCGACCAGCGAGGAGGCGGACAGCACCGGATCGGGCCAGCTGCGCCACGCTCGGCCATTGGTGCGAATGATGAAGATCACGAGGATCTGCGTCGCCATGGATTCGATGAACCAGGCGGTGCGGAATTCGTCCGGCGACGCATGAAACAGCATGATGAGGGCGCCGAAGGTGAGGAAGTCGAAGACCGAGGACAGCGGCCCCATGATCGCGGCGAAACGCACCAGCCGCGTCATGCTCCAGACCTGCGGCTGCGTGGTGGCCGCGCGCGAGACCTGGTCGAAGGGAATGCCGAGCTCGGAGAGATCGTAGAGCAGGTTATTGAGCAGGATCTGCGTCGGCAGCATCGGCAAGAACGGCAGCGCCATCGAGGCGATCGCCATCGACAGCATGTTGCCGAAATTCGAGCTCGCGCCCATCCGGACATATTTCATGATGTTGGCGAAGGTGCGCCGGCCCTCTTCGACGCCGTCGGCGACGACTTCGAGATCCGAGGCGAGCAGGATGATGTCGGCGGCGGCCTGCGCCACGCCGGTCGCGCCTTCGACCGACAGGCCGATATCGGCGGCCTTCAGCGCCGGAGCGTCGTTGATGCCGTCGCCGAGAAAGCCGACCACCGCGCCGCCGGCCTGAAGGGCCTTCACGACGCGCGACTTCTGATCGGGCGCAAGCCGGCCGTAGGCGTCGGTCGATTGAACCTGGACCGCCAGTGCTTCGTCGCTGAGCTCGGCGATGTCGGCTCCCGATAGGACGCGGTCGGCGTTCAGCCCGACCAGGCCGGCGAGCCGCTTCACCACCACCGGATCGTCGCCCGACAGGATCTTCAGCGTGATGCCGGTTGCCGCGAGCCGCGCGATCGCGGCCGCGGCCGTCGGCTTCGGCGGGTCGGCGAAGGCACAAAAGCCTTCGAAGACGAGATCGGTCTCGTCTTCGGTCTCGACCTCGCGCGTTGCGCCGGTCCAAGGGCGCGAGGCGATCGCAATGCTGCGGAGCCCTTCGCTCGCGAGCTCGTGCACGCGGGCGATCGCGCGGGTCCGGGTGTCGTCGTCCATCACGCACAGCTCGAGCACCGCCTCCGGCGCGCCCTTGACGATGAGCAGCGCGCCTTCGGGACCGGTCGCGAGCACGGATCCGAGCCGCCGTGAAAAGTCGAACGCCTGCCTGCCGGCGAGGGTCCAGCCCTGCGCGGCATTCGACTGGCCGGCAACCAGCGCCGCATCGAGCGAGCCGCGATCGCCGCCGAGTTTCGCGGCGATGGCGCCGAGCCGCGCGGCGCGGGCATCATCCTTGCCGGCGGCATCGAGGCTCCTGGCCAGCGTGATCTCGGCCGAGGTCAGCGTGCCCGTCTTGTCCGTGCACAAGACGGTCATGGCGCCAAGATCGTGGATCGCGGCGAGGCGCTTGACGATCACTTTGCGGCCGGCCATGCGCAGCGCGCCGCGCGACAGCGTCACCGTGGTGATCATCGGCAGCAGTTCCGGCGTCAGCCCGACCGCGAGCGCGACGGCAAACAGCAGCGAGTCCATCACGGGGCGGCCGAACACCACGCGGACGGTGAGCACGACCAGCACCAACGCGAGCGTGGCGCGCGCGATCACGAGGCCGAATTCGCGCAAGTCGCGCTCGAACGGTGAAGGCGTCTGGGCCTCGGCAAGCGCGGAGGCCGCCGCTCCGAACACTGTTTCGCGTCCGGTCCTGACGACGAGCGCGACCGCCTCGCCGGTTTGCGCGACGGCACCGCGAAACAGTGCATTCGATTTGTCGTCCGGGCCGGTGGTGGCGCCGGCGCGCTTCTGTACCGGATAGGGCTCGCCGGTGAGCGCCGCTTCGCCCGCGGTGAAGGCAGTGCACTCCAGGATGAGCGCGTCCGCGGGAATGATGTCGCCTGAACGGACGCGCAGGATGTCGCCGGGCACGAGCCGATCGACGTCGATCTCGCGGAAGTCGTTGTCGCGTCTGACTTCGGCCTTGAGCGCCACCGATCGGCGGAGCACTTCCGCGGCCTGCAACGCATGGCCTTCCTGGACGGTGTCGAGCCCGATCGAGAGCGCGAGTATCAGGACAATGATGAGCCCGCCGATATCGTCGCCGGTGAGCATCGAGACGATGCCGGCAACCAGCAGGATCAGAGACAGCGGCTCCAGCAGCCGGCGCATGATCGCGCGCGCCGCCCCCTCGACGCGCGGCCGCGCATCGCTGTTCGGCCCAAAGCGTGCGAGGCGCTCGGAGGCGTCCGCGGCGGTCAGGCCTGTGAGGCCGCAGCCCAGTCGCTTGCATAATTGATCGGGTGAAAGATGCCAGAAGCGGTCGTCGGCGTGCGCTGGACTGTCCGACAAGCAAGGCCCCCGATTCGAATTGTCTCGTCAGGCAAATGCCTCGAAATCCGGCGTAACCTGTTGACCTGTCGCAATCTCGAATGCCGCGGGGCGCCCTGGCTTCGTCGGCATCTACCGACTGAAACGAAGGTGTGCACGGCATTGACCTCGAGCTCGACCACGCCTGCGACCGCATCATCGAAGTGGTCGACGGCCGCATCCGGGCCTAACGTCGTCAAGCCCGTCCGATAAAGCGGATTTTTAGGGGATATCAAGGGCTTGGATAGCGCATTGGGCACCGAAAAAGCCCCGTTCTTGCTTGCTTACAGAGGCTGCATCCTTTATCCGGTTGGCTGCCTCGCGTTCGAGCGGCCCCGGCCGTGATTGGGCTGGGCGCATCTAACAGATTGCATAGGGATTACCCGCGAATGGCCAATGTTGTCGTCGTCGGCGCCCAGTGGGGCGACGAAGGAAAGGGCAAGATCGTCGACTGGTTGTCGGAGCAGGCGGACATCGTCGTCCGTTTCCAGGGCGGCCATAACGCCGGCCACACGCTGGTCATCAACGGCAAGACCTACAAGCTGGCACTGCTGCCCTCGGGCGTGCTGCGCGAGCAGAAGCTGTCGGTGATCGGCAACGGTGTCGTGTTCGATCCCGCCGCCTTCCTCGACGAGGTCACCAAGCTGCGGTCGCAGGGTGTCGCGGTCAGCCCGGACAATCTGCGGGTGGCCGAGAACGTCACCCTGATCCTGCCGCTGCACCGCGAACTCGACGCGCATCGCGAATCCGCCAATGCGGCGACCGCGATCGGCACCACGCGCCGCGGCATCGGCCCGGCCTACGAGGACAAGGTCGGCCGCCGCGCCATCCGCCTGATGGACCTCGCCGATCTCGACACGCTGCCGCACAAGATCGACCGGCTGCTGGCGCATCACAATGCATTGCGCCGCGGACTCGGCCTGCCGGAGTTCGACGGCAAGGAGATACTGAAGGAATTGACCGCACTGGCGCCGCAGCTCCTGCCCTATGCCGAGACGGTGTGGCGGCTGCTCGACATCAAGCGGCGCGAGGGCAAGCGCATGCTGTTCGAGGGCGCGCAAGGCGCGCTGCTCGACGTCGATCACGGCACGTATCCTTACGTCACCTCGTCCAACACGGTGGCAGCGCAGGCGGCGACCGGGTCGGGCCTCGGCCCCGCCGCGGTCGGCTATGTGCTCGGCCTCTGCAAGGCCTACACGACCCGCGTCGGCCAGGGCCCGTTCCCGACCGAGCAGGACAACCCGACCGGCCGCAAGATCGGCGAGCGCGGCCGCGAGTTCGGTACCAATACCGGACGGCCCCGCCGCTGCGGCTGGTTCGATGCGGTTCTGGTTCGCCAGGCGGTCCGGACCTGCGGCATCAACGGTCTGGCGCTGACCAAGCTCGACATTCTCGACGGCTTCGACACGATCGAGGTCTGCACCGGCTACAAGCTCGACGGCAAGGAGATCGATCATTTCCCGGCGGGCGAGGGCGCCCAGGCCCGGGTCGAGCCGATCTACGAGACTATCGAAGGCTGGAAGGAGCCGACCGCCAATGCGCGGTCCTGGGCCCAGCTGCCGGCCCAGGCGATCAAATATGTCCGCCGGATCGAGGAATTGGTGGGGTGCCCGGTCGCACTGCTTTCCACCAGCCCCGAACGCGAGGATACTATCCTCGTACAAAATCCGTTTGAGGCTTAACGATCTCTTACCGGGACGCGCGTATAATTGAGTAGAAATGGCTGATTACTATCCGCTGATCGCCCGCGCTATTGCCGCCCTGGACCCCAACGCTCCCGGCGAGAGCCGTCGCGCGCTCTACGAGCGGGCGCGCACGGCGCTAATCGCGCAGCTCCGCAGCGTGCAGCCGCCGCTCTCGGAATCCGAGATCACCCGCGAGCGCCTCTCGCTGGAAGAGGCCGTCCGCAAGGTCGAATCGGAGGCCGCCCAGCGTGCCCGCGAGGCCTCGCGTCCCGGTGGCGGCGCCCGCAGCAGCGGCAGCGGCGATGCCTTCCGCCGCGCCAGCACCCGCGCCACCGAGGGCAACGCGCCCGCGCCCCAAACTTCTGCCCCCCCGCGCACCCGTCCGGCGCCGCCGCCGCCGCGCGCCGACCGGCCCTCCTTCAACGTCGATGACCAGGGTGACGCCCCGCGTGCGCCGCGGGCTCCGCGTTTCGACGCGCCGCGGCAGCCGGGTCCGCCGGCGCCGCCGTCGATGCCGGAGCCTCCGCCAGCCGGACGTGATCGTGCCGGTGGGCGCCGTCCGCCGGACATGGGACCTCCGCCTCCGCCGCCGCCGCCGCCGGCACCGGGCGTGCGCGGCTTCCGCGACATCACGGCCGACGCCAATGATCTCGGCGGCGCCGCCGCGCAGGCCAACCGCGCGGCGCGCCGCACCTACGCCAACGTGCCCTCGCCCTCGCCGGAATTCGACCGGCTCGAGCCGAGCCTGGAAAATCGCGCCGCCGGGACGGACGCGCCCTACTCCTACGACGAATCGATCGAGGAAGCCGAGCGCTACGCGCCGCAGTCGCAGCCGCCGTCGCAACGTCCACACATCCCCGTTCTCGACCGCGAACCTAAGAGGAAGCGCGCCCGCACCGGCTCCGCCTTTCCGTTCAAGAGCGCGATCGCAGTCGGCATCGTACTGATCCTGGTCGGTGCCGGCATCCTCTGGGGCAAGCAGCTGGTCCAGACCGCGACCAACCTGTTGAAGTCTTCGCCGACGCAGGTAGTGGAGGCGCCCAGGGATTCGTCGCAGCCGCAGAGCAAGCCCAAGATTCCGGATCGCGTCGGCCAGCCCTCGGCCAGCGACCAGCCGGTCGCGCCGGTGGCGCAGAAGGTCGTGCTCTACGACGAGGATCCGTCCGATCCGAAGGGCAAGCAATATGTCGGCTCGGTGGTGTGGCGGCTCGAGCCGATCAAGGCGTCGGGCAACCAGAAGGCCGACGTCGCCGTGCGCGCCGACATCGAGATCCCCGACCGCAAGTTCAAGATGACGATGTCGTTCCGCCGCAACACCGACTCCTCGCTGCCGGCGAGCCATACCGCGGAGCTGACCTTCGTCCTGCCGGCGGACTTTTCGGGCGGCGGCGTCGCCAACGTGCCGGGCATCCTGATGAAGTCGAACGAGCAGGCACGCGGCACGCCGCTAGCAGGCCTCGCGGTCAAGGTCACCGACGGCTTCTTCCTGGTCGGCCTCTCCAACGTCGACGCCGACCGCAGCCGCAACGTCCAGCTCCTCAAGGAGCGCTCCTGGTTCGACGTGCCCCTGGTCTACGCCAACCAGCGCCGCGCGATCATCGCCATCGAGAAGGGCGCTCCCGGCGAGCGCGCCTTCAACGACGCCTTCGCGCAGTGGGGCGACTAGATCTCTACTCCGTGAGACCTCGGCCCGTATGGTTCGAGACGCCCGCCTTGGCGGGCTCCTCACCATGAGGGTTGATATCTCGCCGCGAAACGAGACCTCATCCTGAGGGCCCGCCCCTTGGGCGGGCGTCTCGAAGGATGGCCGCAGGTACGCTCTCTCTACTGCGCCGTCGCTTCCCGCTTGCGCGATGTCGCGGCGGCGTGCTCGCGGTCCATCACGGCGCGACAGCCCGGGCTGACCTGAGCTTTCTTCTGCACCATGCAGGCCCTGATCCTAGGGATGTCGGGGATCTCACTGGAGCACAGCCGCATCGCATCGCCGGAGCACATCTGCTGCGCTTCGGACGAGAAGGAAAGGCCGGGCGATGTCTGGAATGCGATGGCTGCGGTTGTGACGGCGAAGAGAGTTGCGATGGTCTGGTAGCGTGTCATGCGGAATGCGTCCCCGAGTTCCGTGGGTTGAGCCACTTGGTTTTGGGGCGCCGCACGCGGCTTGATCTGCCGCATGTCACAGCCTTCACGCCGGGACCTCAATCCCGGATGTGGTCGCTCGATCTCTCGTGATGTTCGAATCGAAAAGTGCTGCGCCGCCCGAATCAAGTATGCGCCATTGTCACGCGGCCGCAATGGCAGGCGAAAAGGAATTCGCAATTGTTGCGCGCACGTCACGCACAATGCGACTCGCGTGCGATCAGATCAATCGATCGGAGGATACGCTCGCTTGTTCCGCATCGGTTGCGCCAAGCGCTGCGTGCTCCTCGACAGCCGTAACGCCCTTTGCCGTGAGCTCGAACAGATCGCCGTCCTTCATCACGTAACCGTCGGCGATCAGCTCGCCTATCTTGCCGTGCCGGTCGTCGGCAAAGGCGATGGACTGGCTGATGTCCCTCAGGATCGAGAGCTGTTCGTCGCGCAACATGGCTTCACTCTCCATTATCCGGGGATGGTTCCGGTCCTCACATGCCGTGGCTCTGAAACACCTTGCTACAAGACCGCGACAGTTTGGCCCGGTTGGCTTGCAGGCAACTCTGCACCGCCCCGTCATTGCCGAGGTCCTTGCGGCAGAAGCGCGAGGCGTCCCGCGAACAGGCCTGCTGCTCCTGCGACGACCCCATATGGCCTTGTGCGAGAGCGGGCGCATTCGACAGGCCGCTCACGGCCGTCAGCGCGATCGTCGCCAGGAAGAACAGTTTGCGGGACATCGGCGGCTCCAAATCTGACAGGTGAGTTTCAAGTCCTGTCTGAACTCGTCGCCATGCCGCTTGTTCCCAGCGCAGAGTCCGCACCCCCCGCTATTCAAGGTTCCCGCGGCGCTGCTATAACGGGGCGAAGGATGAGGGTGCCTGATGAAACGCTATCTCGTGTTTGCGCTGGTCGGCCCGTTCGTGGGCGGGTTCCTGCTGCTGCTGACGACGACCTATCAGTCCGGCTATTGGACCCAGACCAGTCTCGCTGAGGTCGGCAAGCTGTTCGCGGTGTTCTTCAAATCCCTGCAATACAGTTATCTGTTCGGTTTCCTGCCCTCGCTGATGATCGGTGCGGTCGACGATATCCTGGTCCACATCCGCCGGATCGGCCCGGTGCTGCGGATGCTGCTGGTCGGCGTGTTCGCCTTCATCCTGGCCTCGCTGACCTACAGCTCGCGCGGGCCGGACTCGGGCGCGGTGCAGTTCATCCTGTACGGCCTCGTCGGCTTCGTGCCGGCGGTGATTTCATCCTGGCTCGTGCATAGATATGTCGCGGAGCCGCAGCCGGCGGCAGCACAGACTTGAGGGCGCGACCTTCGATCACGCCGCAGCAACCTCCGCCGCGCTGGCGCGTTCCCTACAGGCCATGACCATGCCCGATGACGATATTCTTGCTCCGCGTCGCTCCCGTTCGGGAAGCCGCCCGGGTGCGGCCTCTTCGGGCACCGAGGGGCGTGGGCCGATCATCGATCAGGACGGTCACGAGATCCGGCCCGAAACGCTCGAGCAGGGCTTTCGCGAGTTTCGTTTCGAGTTAGGGAAGGACAGTCCCTTCGCTGGCAACCCGTTCGGCAATCTGACGCGCGAGCAGCGGATCGCGCGGATCGAGGCGATCGCAAAGCTGCTCGACGTCGCCTTCGTGCTGCCCGGAACCAATATCCGCTATGGCATCGACGGCTTGATCGGGTTGATCCCCGTGGTCGGCGACATCATCACCACCGCGATCTCGCTTTGGCTGGTACGAGAGGCCAGGGCGCTCGGGGCGCCCTGGTACATCACCGCGCGCATGCTCGGCAATGTCGCTCTCGACGGCGTCGTCGGCATCGTCCCGTTCGCGGGCGACGCCTTCGACGTCATGTTCCGTGCCAACATGCGCAACGTGCGCCTGCTCCGCCGCTGGCTCGACAAGCAGCCGCGCATCTGACACTCCCAAAACGCAAAAAGCGCGACGGCCTTTCGGCCATCGCGCCCTGAGCGCACATCGCAGTCGTTACGAAAACTTAGGCCGCGTCGGCGGCGTCGGAGCTGGCTTCAACCGGCTTGCGGTGGCGGGGCAACGGGAAGGCTTCGCTCTCATAGAGCGAGCGGATGCCGTTCTGGTCGAAGCGCGCTTCCTCGACTTGGAGATAGGCGCCGTTCAGCGAATCCGTCGGCAACTGCTCCATCGCGAACTGGACGGCTTCGGCCGCGGTGCCGAACCGGCGATAGGTGAATCCTGCACGCTTCTTCTTGCGGATCGCAGCGGGGAAGAGTTCGGCGGAAGTGTTGAAGTTGAACGGACGCAGTGGACGCATGGTCAAAGACCTCGTGATCTCTCTGGGGCTTTAAGCGCGTGGGGTTGGGACGGGCAGAGGCCACCATTGGAGTGGGCGCCGCACATGTCATTTTCGTCCTCTAATATAGCTCGTTTTGACAAAATTGCGACCCCCGCGATGCGAGATGATGAATCCGCGCATGGCAGCTCCGCAAGGCGGAAAGCTGCAGTAATATCAGTAGTTTGAATGGTTTATAGCTTGCCAAGGAGCAGCAGCACGAGCAGCACCACCAGGACGAGGCCGCCGATCCCCATGCCGGAATGACCCATTCCGTAGCCGTAACCACCGATGCGGCCCGACAGGCCGCCGACGAGATAAATGATCACCAGGATGATCAGGATGGTCCCAAGCGTCATGGCATCCTCCCTGGCGGCCGCCGCAACGCCATGGACGGCCGCACCACGAGGTAGAAAAGCACATCGCGCCGCCGGGTTCCATGACGGAACCCGGCGGCGCGCAAGGTTTATTTGGGTTCGAGCTTCAGCGCGGCGGAATTGATGCAGTAACGCAAGCCCGTCGGCCCCGGGCCGTCGGGGAAGACATGGCCGAGATGGCCGCTGCACTTGGCGCACAGCACCTCGGTGCGGACCATGCCGTGGCTGACGTCCCGCTCCTCGTCGATATGGCCCTCGACGGCGGGCTGGGTGAAGCTCGGCCAGCCGCAGCCGGAATCGAACTTCGCGTCGGACTCGAACAGCACGTTGCCGCAGCCGGCGCAGGTATAGGTGCCGGCGCGGTGGTCGTGTTCATATTCGCCGGAGAAGGGACGCTCGGTCGCCTTCTCGCGCAGCACCGCGTATTGCATCGGCGACAACTCGCTGCGCCATTGCTGTTCGCTCTTGATGACCTTGTCGTCCGTGGTTTTCGTCTTGGTGTCGGGCATGGGTCTCCCGTTTTTCGTGATCTTGTTTTCGGTGATCTTGTTCAGTGATCTTGCGATCAGTTGGTGGCCTTGCTGGCGCTCACCAGCGTCGGCTTCTCGATATAGTTATCCGCGAACAGCTTTTTCAGGTTCTCCACCTTCGGGAGGTCGTTGTAGGCGATATAGGGCTGGTTCGGGTGCAGCGTCAGATAATCCTGGTGATAGGCCTCCGCCGGATAGAACGCCTCCAGCGCGCCGACCTTGGTCGCGATCGGCTTGCTGAAAACCTTGGCGCCGTTGAGCTGGGCGATATAGGCCTCGGCCACCTTCTTCTGCTCGTCCGAGGTGGTGAAGATCGCCGAGCGATATTGCGTGCCGGTGTCGGGGCCCTGCCGGTTGAGCTGGGTCGGGTCGTGCGCCACCGAGAAGTAGATCTGGAGGATCTTGCCGTAGGAGATCTTCTTCGGGTCGTATTTGATCTCGACCGATTCCGCGTGGCCGGTCCGGCCGCTCGAGACGGTCTGGTAGTCGGCCGTCGCCTTGGTGCCGCCGGCGTAGCCGGAGACCGCGTTGACGACGCCTGCGGTGTGCTGGAACACGCCCTGCACGCCCCAGAAGCAGCCGCCGGCGATCACGGCGGTCTGGATCCCGCTGGCGGGCGCCGCGTCAACGGCGGGAGCGGGGATCACGACCGCATCCTCTGCGGCCCGGGTCGGCGCGGCAAAGGCCAGCGTCAGGGCGGTGGTTGCGGCGAGCAGGGACAGGAGGGCAGGTCGGCGCATGGCGATCCTCTTTCGGAAGGTCTGACAGTCTAGGGCGGTTGGTGCCGGGCGAACAGCCTGCCCGGCATTTTCGGACATTCGAGATACGGGCGGACCGGGCGATTGTTACGGCCGGGCAGACACGAGTCTGTGAAACGCGGCGCCTGGCGCCGCCCGGCTTGGCGAGGACCGGAACTCCGCGCTAGATGAACCGGCGCGATCGGTGATCGACCTAAAGAATGATGGCTGGAGCTGACCTGACAACATGCTGCGCGTCGTATCCCTGACCCTCGTCGCCGTGCTCACGATCCTGTCCGCCTGGAGCTCGCTCGCGGCGGCCGATCCAAAACCCGGCGACGACCTCGCCATTTGCCGCGACCGCCAGGCGGATGCGCAGGCGAGGGCGCAGGCCTGCGACAATTTGCTCAACGCCGACCGGCTCAGCGGCAAGGACAAGGCCATCGCACTCTCCGTGCGCGGCAATACGCTGATCAACAAACGCGACTACGTCCACGCCATCGAGACCTTGTCCATCGCCGTCGACCTCGATCCCGAAAACGTCGTCACGCTCAATTTGCGCGGCCTCGCCTATGAACGGACGGGCCAGGACGACCATGCGATGGCGGACTACAACCTCGCGCTCCAGAAACGCCCGACCTACGGTGTCCCCTACAATAACCGCGGCATCATCCAGTTGCGCCGGGGTGCGCTGCAAAGCGCGCTCGACGATTTCAACCTGTCGATCAAATATGCGCCAAAATTCCTGCTCGGCTACACCAACCGCGCCCGCGTGCGCACGCTGATGCAGGATTTTGACGGCGCGATCGCCGATTTCGCGGAGGCCGAGAAGATCGAACCGGGCGCGCAGCAGATCACCGCAAACCGCTGCATCACCTACGGCATGATGGGCAAGTACGACCAGGCCTTCGCCGACTGCAACGGCCTGATCGAGAAGCTGCCGAAAAACGTGTACGCGATCAACAATCGCGCCGACGTCAACATGTTGAAGGGCGATTTCGACGCCGCGCTGAAGGACTACAATACGGCGATCCAGATCAACCCGAACAATGTCCGGGCACATTCGGGGCGCGGCCAGATCTACGAGCGCAAGAAGGATCTCGCCCAGGCCCGTGCCGACTATCGTGCGGCGGCCTATTCGCTGACCAAGTTCGACGAGCTCGATGTCGCGCGCGCCCGCGCGATCGCGCAGGAGCGATTGGCTGCGCTGACCCCGCAGCCCTCGGCCGGATCCACCGGGCGCCGTGTGGCGCTTGTGATCGGTAACGGCGCCTACAAGAACGTCCACGCCTTGCCCAATCCGCCCCGCGACTCGAAAATGATCGCAGCCGTGCTGCGCGATGTCGGCTTCCAGACCGTGATATCCGTCAGCGACCTCACCCGCGACAAGTTCTTCGAAGCGTTGCAGACGTTTGCTGCCGAGGCGGAGAAGGCGGATTGGGCTGTGGTCTATTACGCCGGCCACGGTTTCGAGATCGGCGGCGTCAATTATCTCGTTCCCGTCGATGCCAAGCTTGCCGCCGACAGGGACGCCGAGACCCAGGCGGTTGCGCTGGAGCAGGTGATCGCCGCGGTGGGCGCTGCGCGAAAAGTGCGTCTGGTGATGCTGGATGCCTGCCGCGACAATCCGTTCGCGCCGACCATGCAGCGCACGCTGTCGCTCAAGCTGGTCGACAAGGGCTTTTCCAACATCGAGCCCGGCGCCGGCTTCATGGTGGTCTACGCCGCCAAGCACGGCGAGACCGCGATGGACGGCGACGGCGGCGCCGACAGTCCGTTCGCCACTGCGCTCGCCCGCGAAATCAAGATGCCGCGCGTCGAGATCCGAAAACTGTTCGACATTGTCCGCGACGACGTCTGGCTTGTGACCAAGCACGTGCAGCAGCCGTTTTCCTACGGCTCGCCGCCGGGAAGAGAGGATTTTTATTTCGTCGCGGGCAAATAGCCGCGCGCCGGTTCACATCATCGAGTTGAACCAGTCGAGCACGGTGGACTGCCCGTTCAACACGGCGCTGTCGCCATAGAGGCTCGCGAGGAACGTGACGCGATGGCTCGCGCCACCAACCGCAACGCCGTCCGCGAACCGTCCGCCGGCGGCGATCGCCGGCTTGACCAACCGCGGATGCAGCGCCTCGTCCGCCAATCCGTAATAGAACCGGATAGGGGAATCATAGTCCCAGAAAGTCGCGCTGTTGTTGCCGAGCTGGCGCAGCAGCCGGCTGTTGGTGTCCTTGGTGAAGCGGTCGAAGAACCCGTCCGCCAGCAAATCGCCAGCTGGCGGAACGCTCTTCGCTGTCTCGCCCTCCAGGCTGTAGTCGGCCCAGTATTTTTCCGCGAACGCCTGATATTGCGGTTTGATGGCCGTCGTGAACAGATCGCGTAGTCCATAGTACTGGCGGTAGCTTCCCAACAGGACGATCAAGCACGGCGTGATCCAGGCCGGCGGCATCGGGTAGGACGTCTCGGTAGAGGGAATGTAGGACGCCGGGTTGACCCAGTAATGGAAGCTCTCGGCGAGATTGTTGAACGGGCTTTGGGTCGCGGTTGCCGTCACCTTGAGCCCGCGGCGTTGCATCTCCTGCTTGAGCCATTGCGTGTTCAGCGCGCCTTGCGACCAGCCGTTCAGGAACAGCTCCGATTGGCGAAGGCCGAGCGCCTTCAGCTCGATCAGGCCGGCATCGAGGACGTCGAGGCAGCACTGCACCGTGGCGCCCTTCACCGCATAGGCCTCGCCGCGACCGTTGCGATAAGGACCCTTGCCGACGTAGTCTGCGGCGATCACGGCATAGCCGTTGCCGGCGAAGCGCTGGATGTTGAACAGCGTCTCCAGCGAGTCGACATTGTCGCGGAGCTGGTAGGCTTCATCGCCGAGCCGCAGCAGGTTGGATGGCACCTGATCGAACGACAGGATCGTGCCGTGTTGCCAGGACAGGACCGGCAGCACGCCGCGGATACCGGCCGGGACCGCGACGAGCGCGCTGACCTGCACGCGCTCTCCCGTCTCGGGGACGTGCGTAGAGGTGACGATGCGCCGCAGCTCGACGTCGTAGCGCGCGGCATGCTTCTCGGAGAAGTCCTTGGGCAGGATGTCGCGTTCGTTGAACACGGCATAGAATTTCGCCGCCAGCTCGTTGAGGCGTTGCTTCGAGATCCGCACCGGCTTGCCCGACCGCGAGTGGCCCGCGCGAAGCGGAGCGGATAGCGCCATCCCTGGCGCTACAGCCGATGCGGCGAGCGTGCCGGCCGCGATGCCGACCGATCTCAGGAAGCGGCGACGGTTCGCACAGGCTTCATCGGGCGTGTCGAGGTAATCGAGTCTTCCGGTGTTCATGTGCGTCCCCATCCAGACGGCACGGTGATACACATCAAAGCCTAGCGCCTGGTGAATGCATCCGCTCGGGGCCGCGCTTGCGGCGCATCACACCACAATGCTCAGACGTTTTGCCGCGCGCGTGATGCCGGTATAAAGCCACCTCGCGCGGCTCTCCTGAAACGCAAAGCTCTCGTCGAACAGCACGACGTCGTCCCATTGCGAGCCCTGCGACTTGTGCACGGTCAGCACGTAGCCGTAGTCGAACTCGTCATAGGGCTTGCGCTGCTCCCAGGCGATCGCCTCGACGCCGCCCTCGAAGCAATCGGCGCGCACCGAGACCTTCGTCACCTTGTGGCCGAGATCCTCGTCCGGCGACAGCCTCATGCTGAGAATGCGGGATTTCGAGCGCGAGGTGTTGCGCGACTTCACGCGCCACAGCCCGCCGTTGAACAGGCCCTTCTTGCGATTGTTGCGCAGGCAGACCAGCTTGTCGCCGGCGACGGGGAAGACGTCCTCGATGTTCTGGCGCTGACGCACGCGCATATTGTACGCGCGCCGCGTGTTGTTGCGTCCGACCAGCACCTGGTCCGCGGCCATGACGCGATCAGGATCGAGCTCCTTGCGCGACACCACCTCGCTCTCGCCGTAGCGGCCGATGTCGAGCTCGCGTCCCTCGCGGACGTCCATCGACATCCGCACGATCGGGTCGTCCTGGGCCTGGCGGTGCACCTCGGTCAGCATCGCGTCGGGCTCGGTATTGGTGAAGAACCCGCCGCCCTGGATCGGGGGCAGCTGCGCGGGATCGCCCAGCACCAGCAGCGGGCAGTCGAACGACATCAGGTCGCGGCCCAATTCGGCATCGACCATCGAGCATTCGTCGATCACGATCAGCTTGGCCTTGGACGCCGGGGCGTCGTCCCACAGCTCGAAGCTGGGCTGCTCCTCGCCGGATTCGCGGGTGCGGTAGATCAGCGAATGGATGGTGGAGGCTTCGTCGCAGCCCTTGTTGCGCATGACCAGCGCCGCCTTGCCGGTGAAGGCGGCGAACTTCACCTCGCCGTCGACGCCGTCGGCGATGTGCCGCGCCAGCGTGGTCTTGCCGGTACCGGCATAGCCGAACAGGCGGAACACCGGCGGCGTGCCGTTGCGGCCGGGCTTGGCCTTGAGCCAGTCGCCAACGGCCTTGAGCGCGGCATCTTGATGCGGGGTGAATGTGGCCATGTCTGCTTTGAGGAGGGGGCGAAACGGAGCGATTCGCCAGCCCCAAAACTAACCATTCGCACCGCCGGTTCAAGCCGGGCGGGGCGCCCTACTGCCAGCCGGGAACGCCGCGCATGTCGGGCAGATGGTGGGCGATGCCCTTGTGGCAGTCGATGCAGGTCTTTTCCTTGGTGAACAGGAAACGCTGGTGCGCGACCGAGGCCCGCGGCGACTGCTTGGTGATGTCCATGGAATCGGCGCTGTGGCAGTTGCGGCATTCCAGCGAATCGTTGGACTTGAAGCGCGCCCATTCATGCGCCGCCAGCTCGAGCCGGTGATCCTGAAATTTCTCGCGGGTGTCGATCGTGCCGAAGAGCTTGCCCCAGACCTCCTTGGAGGCCTGCATCTTGCGGGCGATCTTGTCGGTCCAGTTGTGCGGCACGTGGCAATCCGGACAGGTTGCGCGCACGCCGGAGCGGTTGGCGAAGTGGATGGTCGATTTCAGCTCGGCGTAGACGTTGTCCTTCATCTCGTGGCAGCCGGTGCAGAATTTTTCGGTGTTGGTCAATTCCAGCGCGGTGTTGAAGCCGCCCCAGAAGATCACGCCGGCCATGAAGCCCGCCAGCACCAGCACGCCGAGCCCGAACACCGAGCTCGGACGGATCAGCACCTGCCAGAGCTCGCGCGCAAAGTCTAGGCTTCGCGCGACGAAGCCGCCCTTGGCCTTCATTCCCTCGTCGGGCTCATCAGCGGTCGTCGTCATCGGCGGCCACCGGGACTTGCGCGCGACAGCAGCGTGTCGATGTCGGTGAAGTCGTTGCTGACGGGCGGATTGGCGGTGTTCTGCGGCACGTGGCATTCCGTGCAGAAGAAGCGGCGCGGCGAGATCGAAGCCAGGAACTGGCCGTCGCGGTCCATGAAGTGGGTGATCGAGACCATCGGCGCCTGCGATTCCGCGATGCGCGCCCGCGCATGGCAGGACAGGCACTTGTTGCCGTTGAGATCGATCTGATAGCCGTCGATCGTATGCGGAATGACAGGCGGCTGCTCCGGATAGTTGCGCACTTCCCTTTCGGAGGTGTTGCGGTTCGGCAGCATCGGCGGCGCCGGACCTTCCTCGTTGAGCGGCGTCGGGCCGCGCAGGCCTGACGTCACCGTCTGCGCTGTCAGCGAACTCGCGCCGGCTGCGATCGCGACTGCGAGCAGCGCTACTCCAAATCGTTTCATCATGACACGTTCACCCGCTCGATGCGCACGGCGCACTTCTTGTAGTCGGTCTGCAGCGAGATCGGATCGGTGGCGTCCAGCGTCACCTTGTTGATCAGCTTGGATTCGTCGAACCACGGCACGAAGACGAGGCCGCGCGGCGGCCGGTCGCGGCCGCGCGTCTCGACGCGGACACGGATGAAGCCGCGGCGGGAGACCACCTTCACCTCGTCGCCGCGGCGGATCTTCGCCTCCTGCGCGTCGTCGGGATGCATGAAGCACACGGCCTCGGGGAAAGCCTTGTAGAGCTCGGGCACCCGGCGCGTCATGGTGCCGGAATGCCAGTGCTCGAGCACGCGGCCGGTCGAGAGCCAGAACGGATATTCGTTGTCGGGCGATTCTGCCGCCGGCTCGTAAGGCAGGGCGAAGATGCGCGCCTTGCCGTCCGGATAACCGTAGAACTGCACCTCGGTGCCCTGCTTGACGTAAGGGTCGCTGCCCTCGCGGAAACGCCATTTGGTTTCCTGGCCGTTGACGACAGGCCAGCGCAGGCCGCGTTCGCGGTGATAGGTGTCGAACGGCGCGAGGTCGTGGCCATGGCCGCGGCCGAAGGTGGCGTATTCCTCGAACAGGCCCTTATGGACGTAGAAGCCGAACGCCTTGGACTCGTCGTTGAGGTAGCCCTGCTCGATGTCGGAGACCGGAAACTTGTCGACCTCGCCGTTCTTGTAGAGCACGTCGAACAGCGTCTTGCCGCGCACGTCCGGCTTTTTGGCGATCAGCTCCTCCGGCCACACTTCCTCGATCTTGAAGCGTTTTGAGAATTCCATGAGCTGCCAGAGATCGGACTTCGACTCGCCCGGGGCAGCGACGAGCTGATGCCAGAACTGCGTGCGCCGCTCGGCATTGCCGTAGGCGCCTTCCTTCTCCACCCACATCGCGGTCGGCAGGATGAGGTCGGCGGCGAGCGCGGTGACCGACGGATAGGCGTCCGAGACCACGATGAAATTGTCGGGGTTGCGGAAGCCCGGATAGGTCTCCTCGTTGGCGTTGGGACCGGCCTGGAGGTTGTTGTTGACCTGCACCCAATAGGCGTTGATCAGGCCGTCCTTCAGCATCCGGCTTTGCAGCACGGCATGCGCGCCGGGCTTGTCGGGAATGGTGCCCTCCGGGAGCTGCCAGATGTGTTCGG
This sequence comes from Bradyrhizobium sp. WSM1417, assembly GCF_000515415.1. NCBI lineage: Bacteria > Pseudomonadati > Pseudomonadota > Alphaproteobacteria > Hyphomicrobiales > Nitrobacteraceae > Bradyrhizobium > Bradyrhizobium sp. WSM1417. The sequence continues at coordinate 7,318,242 of NZ_KI911783.1, read as the reverse complement.
CCTTGGTGCGGTGCTCCTTGTTGGTGACGACCATGTCGGCCGGCAGGCGGTGTGAGAAGGTGCCGACCTCGCGCGCGGTGCCGCAGGCCGAGGGCTGGCCGGTCAGCGAGAACGGGCTGTTGCCGGGCGAGGAGATCTTTCCGGTCAACAGATGGATGTTGTAGACGAGGTTGTTGCACCAGACGCCGCGGGTGTGCTGGTTGAATCCCATGGTCCAGAACGAGACCACCTTGGTCTTGGGATCGGCATAGAGCTCGGCCAGCGCCTCCAGCCGGTTGAGCGGCACGCCCGACATCTCGGCGGCCTTCTCCAGCGTGTACTCGGAGACGAACTTGACGTACTCGTCGTAGCTCATCTCGGTGGAGTCGTTGGCCTTCGCCGCGCCCGTCGCCTTCTTCTGCAGCGGATGCTCGGGCCTCAAACCATAGCCGATGTCGGTCTGGCCGCGTCTGAAGATGGTATGCGCGGCAACGAAATCCTTGTTGACCCGGCCGGTCTTGATGATGTGGTTGGCGATGGCGTTGAGCAGATAGAGGTCGGTCTGCGGCTTGAAGATCATGCCGATGTCGGCGAGGTCGAACGAACGGTGCTCGAAGGTCGAGAGCACGGCGACGCGGACATGCGGTGCGGACAGCCGGCGGTCGGCCACGCGCGTCCACAGGATCGGGTGCATCTCCGCCATGTTGGAGCCCCACAGCACGAAGGCGTCGGTGGCCTCGATGTCGTCATAACAGCCGGGCGGCTCGTCGATGCCGAAGGTGCGCATCATGCCGGCGACCGCGGAGGCCATGCAGTGGCGGGCATTGGGGTCGATGTTGTTGGTGCGGAAGCCGGCCTTGAACAGCTTCGAGGCGGCATAGCCCTCCCAGATCGTCCACTGGCCGGAGCCGAACATGGCGACGCCGTTCGGCCCGCGCTTCTTGATCGCCTCCTTCCACTTCACCTCCATGATGTCGAAGGCTTCGGTCCAGGAGATGGGCGTGAATTCGCCGTTCTTGTCGTATTTGCCGGCCGTCTTGCGCAGCATCGGCTGCGTCAGGCGGTCGTGGCCGTACATGATCTTGGAGAGGAAGTAGCCCTTGACGCAGTTGAGGCCGCGATTGACCTCGGCCTTGATGTCGCCGTGGGTGGCGACGACGCGATTGTTCTTGGTCGCGACCATCACCGAGCAGCCGGTCCCGCAGAAGCGGCAGGCGGCCTTGTCCCATTTCAGTTCGGCGACGTCGCGCTCGGCGACGAGGTTCGCGGCGAGCGCCGGTGCCGGCATGCCGGCAGCGGCGGCCGCGATGGCGGCGGCCTCGAGCTTCAGCATCTGGCGGCGGTCGAGCTTTGGCGATGTCATAATGGCTCTTCCTGACTCAGGCGGTTTCAATGGCGTGAAAGACCAGCGCTGCGGAATAGACGTCGGGCAGCGACTGGATGGTGTTGAGCAGGGTGCCGAGGCTGCCGGCATCAGGCGCCTCGGTCACGACGATGAGCTTTCCTCGCGCAGCGCGGCCGTGAATCTCGCAGCCGGCAAGGGCGGTGATCGCGGCTTCCAGCTGGTCCAGGCGCTCGGGGCGCGCCTGCACGATGATGCTGGCGATTTCGCAACCGGGCGGCGAGATGACGCGCTCGGCGCTGAGCACCCGGCCGGTGATCAAGGCACGGCGGTTGAGTGTGGCGTGGGCCATGATGCCTGTCTTTCGCTTTAAGGGATCAATGCGGGGAGGGCGGCGGGCCGGGAGGGCCGGCAAAGATCTGGTAGATCCAGACGCCGAGCCCGTAGGAGCCGACCGTTCCGACCGCGAGGACGGGCATCACGATCGCGGTCAGGAACAGGAAAGCGAAAATCTCCATGCGCTTACGGCGCACGCGCGAAGTCGCGTCGTCAGGGGCCGACATATTCGGTCTCGTCTGAAATGTAGGGATTGGGACGGCATCCGGGCCGTTGCCTTGCTGCACTTTAGATGCAGCAGGGCCACTGACGCCTTGATCTGGATCAATCCGTCAATTTGCGGCGGTCGCTGCGGCCGGAGCCACTACCGCAAGTTTGGGTTGTACCCGTGCGAAGGCGATGCGACAATTTGGCGTCGAACGGGGATCCGAGTTGTGACCGCGACAGGGCTGACGGCGATCGATCTCGGACTTCGCGGCGCGGCGAGCGGCGTGTTCCTGTTGATCGTTCTCGTGGCCTTGCTGCGTCGTGCGGCCGGCCAACAGGCTTTGCTGGGCATCGCGATGTGCGCAGGCGGCATATTCTATGCGATCGCGACGGCGCCCAACATTCCCAAATCGTCATGGTGGTGGGTGTTGCCGATCCTGTCCGCGCAGCCTGCCGTATTCTGGCTGTGGGCGCGCGCGGCGTTCGACGACGATTTCGTGCTGAGGCGTTGGCACGGCGCCCTGTGGCTGAGCATCGTGGCTTTCGGGTTTGCGATCACGCTGGGCTGGGCGAACTGGCCCGCTTTGGCCGGCGCAGGCGGGCGAGTCCTGGCTTTGGCCACCCTGGTGCTGGCCCTCGCTGCCGCGATTCAGACGGTCAAGACCTGGCGAGCCGATCTGGTCGCGCGGCGACGCCGACTGCGGCTGGCGATGCTTGCGATCAATGTCGTGCTCATCGCGACCGTCGCCGTCGCCGGCTTCGCCGCAATTCCCGTCGCGGTTCCCGGTGCGCCCGGCAGTCTTCCGACCGCGCTCGGGCTGTTCGTGGTGGCCATGCTTGCCGGCATCGGCTTGTTCAGCGCGCCGGCGATGGCTGTCAATGACGCCACCGCCGCGATCGCATCCGGCGAGGTAGGGAGGCAAGCCCTGGTCGCCGATCGCGCCGCCGCGGGGCGGGTCGTCGTCGACCCGATCCTGCTCCGGCGCCTCGACCATCTGATGACGGTGGAGCGAACCTATCGGCAGGAAGGTCTTGCGATCGGAGCGCTCGCGGCTCGGCTCGACGTTCCCGAGCATCGGCTGCGCCAGGCGATCAATGAAGGGCTGGGCTATCGCAACTTCAATGCTTTCCTCAACCGCTACCGTATCGAGGACGCCAGGCTGGCGCTGTCCGACGTGACGCAACGGGAGGTCCCGGTGCTGACCATCGCCATGGATGCGGGCTTCCAGTCGATCGGACCTTTCAATCGCGCCTTCAAGGCCGAAACCGGCATGACCCCGACCGAATTCCGGCGCGAGGCGCTGAGCCGGCCGGAAACCGATCGCGATCAGACAATCAGCCAGCCGCGTCGAGAAATCGGCTAGCCGATTTCTGGATCGGGCAAGAGCGCCGCGCCCCGTTGGGCAGACTGTCCGGCAGATCCTCTCGCCAGCCGAATGAGCCCACCCATGTTACCTTCGACCGCCGCTACCCCTGCATCGGAACGGCTGCACGCTCTTGATGCACTCAGGGGCGGCGCCCTGCTGCTCGGCATCGTCCTGCACGCGGCCATGTCGTTCGTGCCCGCCACGCCCCGGTTCTGGTTCATCCAGGACACCCATCCAAGCCTGCTCCTGGGCCTGCTGACCTTCACCATCCATGTCTTCCGGATGACGACCTTCTTCCTGATGGCGGGTTTCTTCGCCCGCATGAGCTTTCATCGCCGGGGCGTCAGGGGCTTCGTCCGCGACAGGCTCCTGAGAATCGGGCTGCCGCTCGTGATCGGTTGGCTGATCCTGTTCACGCCCATGTACTTCATCGCGATCTGGGCGTCTCATTTCCCGAACGGCGGCTGGTCCCGCAGCTGGCCACCGGTGCTGCCGAATTTCCCCCTGACCCATCTCTGGTTCATCTATGTGCTACTGGAGCTTTATGTCGCCGTGCTGCTGCTGCGCGGGGCATTTGTTTGGCTAGATGCGTCAGGCGGGTGGCGAGCGGGGATCGACCGCGTCTTCGCCGGGATCATGAAAAGTCCGCTGGCCCCCCTTGTTCTGGCAATCCCGATCGGCGTCGCCTTCTGTCTCGATCAACGCTGGATCAACGTGATGGGCGTGAGGACGCCGGATCAATCGCTCATCACCAACGCGCAGGCCTGGATCGGCTTCGGCACCGCCTTCGCGATCGGCTGGCTGCTGCATCGGCAGATCGATCTGCTGCGGCTGATTGAGCGGCGCTGGCTGCCGCATCTTCTGCTCGCAATCACTCTGATCCTGATCAGTTTCGTGCTGGTTGGGGCAATGACGTCCGCGCCGGGTGCACCGAAACTGCCTTTCGGCTTCGCCACGCTCCGGCTTGTCTCCGTGATCCTGTATGCGCCGGCGATATGGATTTCGACCTTCGCGGTCCTCGGCCTCGCCCTCCGCTTCATGTCCGGCTTCAGTCGGACGTGGCGCTATCTCGCCGATGCATCCTACTGGCTCTATATGATCCACCTGCCGATCGTGATGGCGCTGCAGGTTGCGCTGTCACAGCTCGACTGGCCCGGGCTGATCAAGTTCGGCGTTCTTCTCATCGTCGCGCTTCCTCCGATGCTGGCGAGCTATCATCTGCTGGTCCGGTTCACCTTCATCGGTGTGGTCCTGAATGGCCGCCGCGCCGAAAAGCACCTTCTCCCGCAAGGCGGAATTGCGACTGCGTAGACAGCGCCGCCCCACCCATTAAGATGCCCGCAACAAAAATATGAGCGGCAAGAAAACTCAAGAAAACTCAAGAAAACTCAAGAAAACTTGGGAGAGGCGTCATGAAGTTCGGCATCTTCTATGAGCTGCAACTGCCACGTCCGTGGGTGGCCGGCGACGAGCTCAGCCTCTACCAGAACGCGCTCTCGCAGATGGAACTGGCCGACCAGCTCGGCTACGACCACGCCTGGGTCGTCGAGCATCATTTTCTCGAAGAGTACTCGCACTCGCCCTCGCCGGAATCGTTCCTCGCGGCCGCAAGCCAGCGCACCAGGAACATCCGGCTCGGCCACGGCATCCTCCAGCTCACCACCAACCACCCGGCGCGTGTCGCCGAGCGCGTCGCAGTGCTCGACCTGCTCTCCAACGGGCGCTGCGAATTCGGCATGGGCGAGAGTGCCTCCATCACCGAGCTCACGCCGTTCGGCCGCGACATGGAGACCAAGAAAGAGGTGTTCGAGGAGGCCGTCGCCGCGATCTTCCCGATGTTCAAGGACGCGGGAAGCGAGCATCACGGCAAATATTTCGACATTCCCTTGCGAAACGTCGTCCCGAAGCCGGTGCAAAAACCGCATCCGCCCTTGTGGATGGCCTGCTCGCAATTACAGACCATCGAACGCGCGGGACGGCACGGCTTTGGCGCGCTCGGTTTCCAGTTCGTCAGCGCGGATGCCGCGCACGCCTGGGTGCACGCCTATTACAACGCCATGACCAAGCGTCTCGCCAAGCTTGCCGACTACGAGATCAACCCGAACATGGCGCTGGTGTCGTTCTTCATGTGCGCGAAGACGGATGAGGAGGCCCGCGCCCGCGCCGACGGCGCCACCTTCTTCCAGTTCGCGTTGCGCTTCTACGGCGCCTCGCAGAACCGCCAGCGTCCGGCGCCCTACACCGTCAACATGTGGGACGAGTACAACAAGTGGAAGCGCGACAACCCGGAGGCGCAGGAGGCGGCGCTGCGCGGCGGCCTGATCGGCTCGCCCGAAACCATCCGCAGGAAGCTGAAGCGCTTCCAGGGCTCGCACGTCGACCAGGTCATTTTGCTCAACCAAGCGGGCAAGAACAGCCACGAGCACATCTGCGAATCGCTGGAGCTGTTCGGCCGCGAGGTGATGCCGGAATTCCAGAATGATCCGGCGCAGGCGGCGTGGAAGCAAGGCGTCATGAGCGGCGAGATCAAGCTCGAGGAAATCGACACCGAGGCCTTCACCGACCGCTACGGCAAACTCGCCGTCAACGTTGCGCCGGCGAAGGCGGCGGCCGGGTAGAGTGTCACGTCCTGCAACAAGCTATCCCGGAGTGCTCATGACAAAACACCGGATCTACACCACCAGCTTCGCAAGCGTTTACCCGCTTTACGTTGCGAAGGCGGAGAAGAAAGGACGCACCAAAGCAGAGGTTGATCAGGTCATCTCCTGGTTGACAGGCTATGGTCAGAAGGAGCTGGAAGCTCAACTGGAACAGCGGACGGACTTCGAAACCTTCTTTGCGAAAGCCCCCAAGATCAATCCTTCGCGAGCCTTGATCACAGGCGTGGTTTGCGGCGTCCGGGTCGAGGATGTCCAAGAGCCAACGATGCGAGAGATCCGCTACCTGGACAAGCTGATCGATGAGCTGGCCAAGGGAAAAGCAATGGACAAGATTTTGCGGACAAGTGCTGGCTGAGCCGCCCCTTCGTACGCCTGGCTTGGCGACGAGATATCCGGCGATACCCGCCTTCCGCTGCGCGGCCATTGCTGATAAATTTCGTCAAAAGGCGATGTGGAGAAAACGATGCGCCCTCACGGGACGCCCGCAAATCCGGCGGCTGGCGATGTTACGCCCGCGGTGCTTGCCATCGGTCGTCCGGATTTCCCTGATATCCTGATCGATACACTGCGCCGGCAGGCCGGGGTCGGGCATTGCATGGTGTTCGCGCTGAGCCGCGCGGGCGCCGCACACTGCCTGCTCGATGCCGGCAACATCCCGATCGGCGGCGATCTCGGCGCCGCCTATGCCGGGCAGTTCCACCAATCCGATCCCAACCGCGATGCGCTGTTCGAAGGCGAGGGCCGCGCGACGCTCGTGCTGCCCGCCTTCGCGCCGCGCATGTACGGCGCGCGCTACCGCAAAATGTTCTTTGTGGATTCCGGCATCGTCGACAAATGCGCGACCGCGATCTGGGTCGACGACACCTGCTTCTACGTCAATTTCTATCGCATCGCCGTCCAGGGCCGCTTCAGCGACGCCCAGCGTGTGCGGCTTGAGGCCATCGCACCGGCCATCAGTGCGAGCGTCGCACGCCATTTCCAGCACGGCTCGGCGGCGACGACCGAGCAGTCTCTCGCCGGGCTCTTCGCGACGCGCGCGCCGCTCGCCAGCCTCACCCCGCGCGAGCAGGACGTTTGCCGGCGCATCCTCTCGGGCTTCAGCTCCGAGGCGATCTCGCAGGCGCTCGGAATCAGCCTGCATTCGACGCTGACGTACCGCAAGCGCGCCTATGAGCGGCTCGGCATTTCCTCGCAGAGCGAGCTGTTTGCGATCGTGCTGCGCCTGCTCGCCGGCCCGCGCGGCCTGAACTGAGGCTGTCCCAATCGCTGGGGACAGACGGCGCCTCCTGAAGCCGCTAACGTTGGCGGCGAACAGCAATGGAGCGAAGCTTGAGCACCGCGCCGCGCATCGACATCGACCCGGCCGCATTCTGGGCCGACCCCTATCCGATGCTCGCCAAGATGCGGAAAGAGGCGCCGATCGCCTTCGTGCCGCAGCTCGGCTCGACGCTGCTGACGAGCCGCGACGATATCTCGATTTCCGAGAAGCAGATCGACGTGTTCTCCTCGCACCAGCCGGCAGGCCTGATGAACCAGCTGATGGGCCACAACATGATGCGCAAGGACGGCGAGGCGCACCAGGTCGAGCGCCGCGCGATGTTTCCGACGGTGTCGCCGAAGGCGGTGAAGGCGCACTGGGCCGCGCTGTTCCAGGCCCATGCCGACCGCATCATCGACGCGATCGAGCCCGGGCGGATCGATTTCATGCGCGACTTCGCGTTGCCGTTCTCCGGCGAATGCCTGAAGTCGATTACCGGCCTCACCAATATCGGCTTTGCGGACATGGACGCCTGGTCACAGGGCATGATCGAGGGCATCGCCAACTACAGCGGCGACCCAGCCGTCGAGGCGCGGTGTCATGCGGCCACGTCGGGCATCGATGCGGCGATCGACGACATCCTGCCGGTGATGCGCAAGCATCCCGACCAGAGCATCCTCGGCGTGCTGTTCGCCTCGGGCATGGCGATGGAGAGCGTGCGCGCCAACGTCAAGCTCGCGATATCCGGCGGCCAGAACGAGCCGCGCAAGGCGATCGCCGGCACGGTGTGGGCGCTGCTGAGCCATCCCGACCAGCTCGATCTCGTGCGCAAGGGCGAGGTGACGTGGCTCCAGGCCTTCGAGGAATATGCCCGCTGGATCTCGCCGATCGGCATGTCGCCGCGACGCATCGCAAAGCCGTGGACGATCCGAGACGTCGCATTCGAAACCGATGAACGCGTATTCCTCATGTTCGGCTCCGCTAATCGCGATGAGAAGCACTTCGTGCGCGCCGACCAGTTCGACGCGCGGCGTGATACGGCCAAGAGTGTCGCTTTCGGTGCTGGCCCGCATTTCTGCGCCGGCGCCTGGGCCTCGCGCGCCATGATCGCCGACGTCGCACTGCCGACCTTGTTCGCGCGTGCCGGCCGGCTCGAGATCGCCGACGACGAGCCGGTGCGGATCGGCGGATGGGCGTTCCGCGGGCTGCAAAATCTGCCGGTGAGGTGGCTGCACTAGTCCGGCAGGGACCGGTCCATCCGCAACGCCGCCATCATGCCATCCTGCTCCTGTTTTGCCCGACGAGTCAAGTCAAGTTCGGATAAACGTAAGTCATTGTTTTCGCACGCGCCGGCTACTGTGCATGGGGTTGTTTTCGCGATTTTTTTATTTCTCGGTCGGGTGCGTGCGTTTTTCACATTCGCGTGCGGAAAAATATCCCCTGCATTGCTCGGTGGATTGAAAGATTAATCATGCGCTCCGCCGCGCTTGCAGTGCCTGCATCGCTATTTTTCCGCGCGTCTCGACACCTCCGACAAGCCGCACCATCATTCCCGAGCACGAATGAAGGACGGCCGCACGCGGCCTGGAGTGTCGGATGCAACGTCGGGACTTTCTGAAACTATCCGTTGGAACTGCGGCAGCCGCCGCATTCGCTTCGCACGCCAACGCGCAAGCAACGTCGCAAGGTGCGGTGAAGGAAATTCGTATCGGCTACCAGAAGACCGGCGTGCTGGTTGTCACGCGTCAGCAGGCCGCCCTGGAAAAACATTTCGCGCCCTTGGGCGTCGACGTGAAATGGGTCGAGTTCTCGTCGGGGCCTCCGATGATGGAGGCGATGAATGTCGGCAGCGTCGATTTCGGTGCGGTCGGCGATTCCCCGCCGGTGTTCGCCCAGGCCGCGGGCGCGGCGATCGTCTATGCCGCCGGCCAGCCCATCACCAACGGGCAGGGCATCCTGGTGCCGAAGGATTCGCCGTTCCGCGCCATCGCGGACTTGAGGGGCAAGCGCGTCGGCTTCACCAAGGGATCCAGCGCCCACAACATCGTGGTGCAGACGCTGGAGAAAGCCGGCCTCACCTATGCCGACATCACGCCGGTCTATCTGACGCCGCCGGATGCCGGTCCCGCCTTTGCCAATGGCAGCATCGAAGCCTGGGCGATCTGGGATCCGTATTTCGCGATCGGCGAGACCAAGCAGGGCGGCCGCATCCTGATCAATGCGCGCGACGTCACCAAGACAAACTCCTTCTTCATCGCCAATCGCGATTTCGCGAAGAGCCACGGCGCAGTCCTGCAACAGATCATCGATGTGGCGAGCGCAGCTGGTCGATGGGCCGAACAGCACCGGAACGAGGTCGCCAAATCGCTCGCCGCGATCACCGGCGTCCCGCTGGACATCCAGACCCTCGCCGCCAATCGCGCGAATTTCGTGGTCGGCCCCGTCACCGACGACATCGTCACGACCCAGCAGGGTGTCGCCGACCGCTTCCACAAGCTCGGCCTGATCCCGAAGCCGATCGTGATCCGCGACATCGTCTGGCGCAACCCGGCAGCCTGATCGTGCCAACCAGCCTTCCCATTCAAAAGGGTTTGAACATGAGGCGTATCATCCAGCGTCTGATCGCGGCCATCGTGCTGTCGATCGGCATCGTCGCCGCTGCGGTCGGCACCTCCTATGGGCAGGACAAGGTGGTCCGCATCGGCTACCAGAAATACGGCAAACTGGTGCTGCTCAAGAGCAAGGGCACGCTGGAGCCGAAGCTAGCTGCCGACGGCTACAAGGTGGTGTGGACCGAATTCCCCTCCGGCCCGCCGCTGCTCGAGGCGCTCAATGTCGGTGCGATCGATTTCGGCAACACCGGCGAAGCCCCGCCGATCTTCGCGCAGGCCGCCGGCGCGCCGATCCAGTATGTCGCCTACGAGCCGCCGGCCCCGAAGGGCGAGGCGATCCTGGTGCCGAAGGACAGCCCGCTGAAGTCCGTCGCCGACCTCAAGGGCAAGAAGGTCGCGCTCAACAAGGGCTCCAATGTCCATTACCTCCTGGTCAAGGCGCTGGAGAAAGCCGGCGTCAAATATTCCGAGATCGAGCCGGTGTTTCTCGCGCCGGCCGATGCGCGCGCCGCCTTCGAGCGCGGCGCGGTCGATGCATGGGTGATCTGGGATCCGTTCCAGGCCGCCGCGGAAGCCGCGACCGGCGCCCGCACGCTCGCTGACGGCACCAACATCGTCGCCAACTACCAGTTCTATTTCTCCTCGAAGAAATTCCTCGAGGCCCATCCTGATATCGTCGACGCCGTGCTGGCCGAGCTCAGCGCGGTGGACGATTGGGCCAAGGGCGATATCCACGGGGTTGCCGCGCAGCTGGCGCCGTCGATCGGCCTGTCAGTCCCGGTGGTCGAGGTCGCGCTGAAGCGGCAATCCTACGGCATCAAGCCGCTGACCGATGCCGTCATCGCCGATCAGCAACAGGTTGCGGACGCGTTCTTCGCGCTCAACCTGATCCCCAAATCCATCAAGATTTCCGACGTGGCGCGGAAGCCAGGATCATGAGCAAGCAAATGAGCAAGCAAGCGAACGCCAACATCCTCTGGTTCCTGCCGACCCACGGCGACGGCCGCTATCTCGGCACCGGCATCGGCGGCCGCGAGGTCAATTTCAACTATCTGCGCCAGATCGCGCAGGCCGCCGACCAGCTCGGCTATTTCGGTGTGCTGCTGCCGACCGGGCGGTCTTGCGAGGATTCCTGGATCGTCGCCTCCTCGGTCGCGCCGTTCACCGAGCGGCTGCGCTATCTCGTGGCGGTCAGGCCCGGCCTGCAATCGCCGAGCGTGGCCGCGCGCATGACCGCGACGCTCGACCGCGTCACCAACGGCCGGCTCCTGGTCAACGTCGTCACCGGCGGCGATCCCGTCGAGAACAAGGGCGACGGCATCTTCCTCGCCCATGACGAGCGCTACGAGGTCACCCGCGAGTTCCTCGGCGTCTATAGCGAGCTGCTCGCCGGCAAGACCGTCAACGTCGAGGGCAAGCACATCCATGTCGAAGGCGGCAAGCTGCTGTTTCCTCCGGTGCAGTCGCCGCGTCCGCCGCTCTATTTCGGCGGCTCGTCGGATGCCGGCATCGACGTCGCCGTCGACACCGTCGACAAATACCTCACCTGGGGCGAACCGCCGGCCTTGGTCGCGGAGAAGATCGCGAAGGTGAGGGAGGTCGCCGCGGCTCGCGGTCGAAAACTATCCTTCGGCATCCGGCTCCACGTGATTGTCCGCGAGACCAATGACGCGGCCTGGCGTGCGGCGAATGAGCTGATCAAGCATGTCAGCGACGAGACCATCGCGACCGCGCAGAAGAACTTCGCGCGGATGGATTCGGTCGGCCAGCAGCGCATGGCGCAGCTCTATGGCGGCAAGCGCGACAAGCTCGAGATCGCCCCGAACCTGTGGGCCGGCGTCGGCCTCGTGCGTGGCGGCGCCGGCACGGCGCTGGTCGGCGACGCCCAGACGGTCGCGGCCCGCATCAAGGAGTATCAGGACATCGGCATCGATACCTTCATCATGTCGGGCTACCCGCATCTGGAGGAAGCCTATCGTTTTGCCGAGCTGGTGTTTCCGCTGCTCTCGCTGGAGCAGCCCAGCAACGTGACCAGGCTGCACTTCAACGGTGGCCCTTTTGGTGAAACGGTCGGCAGCGATTATCGTCCGCAGCAGCAGGTGTCGCAATCATGAGCCTGATCGACAGCGTTTCGCTTCCCCGCGGCTTGCGCCTGCCGCGCGTGGACGGCCTGATCCAGTGGATCGTGCCGCTCGCCATCATTGCGATCTGGCAGGTCGCCAGCGTCACCGGCTTCGTGCCGACGCGGGTGCTGCCGGCGCCGAGCGACGTGTTGCTTGCGGGCTGGAAGCTGCTGCTCTCTGGCGAGCTCGTTCGCAACATCTGGGTCTCGTTCTGGCGCGCCTCGATCGGCTTCCTGATCGGCGGCAGCATCGGCTTCGCGTTCGGTCTTGCCAACGGCCTGTCGCAGCTGTCGTCAAAGCTCACCGACACCACGCTGCAGATGGTGCGCAACGTGCCGCATCTGGCGCTGATCCCACTGGTGATCCTGTGGTTCGGCATCGACGAAAGCGCGAAGCTGTTTTTGGTCGCGCTCGGCGTGTTCTTCCCGATCTACCTCAACACGCTGCACGGCATCCGCACCGTCGATCCCCAGCTGATCGAGATGGGCCGCATCTACGGCATGACCGATGGCGAGCTGTTCCGCCGGGTGATCTTCCCGGGCGCGCTGCCCTCGATCTTCGTCGGCATCCGCTTCGCGCTCGGCATCATGTGGCTGACCTTGATTGTCGCCGAGACCATCGCGGCGTCTTCGGGCCTCGGTTACATGGCGATGCAGGCGCGCGAGTTCATGCTGATCGACGTCGTGGTGCTCTCGATCCTGATCTACGCGCTGCTCGGCAAGCTCGCCGACAGCGCCTCCCGCGTGCTGGAGCGCCTGACGCTCTCCTGGCACCCCGCTTATTGGAAACGCTGAGCAGACATACCGGGAATCACATGCAGACAGCCCTTCGTACCTCCGTTCCAGACACCGAACTCGCCAGCCGTGCCCATTTCGCGCCTCACGCCCGCGTGGTGCGCGAGGAGCGCCCGGTGCCAACGAGCGGCCTGCCGCTCAGCATCCGTGGCCTGCGCAAATCCTACGGGGACAACGAGGTGCTGCGCGGCATCGACCTGCACATCCCCGCCGGCCAGTTCGTCGCCATCGTGGGAAAAAGCGGCTGCGGCAAGAGCACGCTGCTGCGCCTCATTGCCGGCCTGGAAAAGATCGACGCCGGCAGCATCTCGCTCGGCGACGCCGTGAAGCCCGAGGATATCCGCGTGATGTTCCAGGAGCCTCGGCTGTTGCCTTGGGCCCGCGTTCTCTCCAATGTCGAGGTCGGTCTCGGCCGCGATCGTTCATCCAGTGATGCGCATACACGCGCCGATAAGGCGTTGACCGAGGTTGGACTAACCGACAAGCGCGACCAGTGGCCCTCGGTGCTGTCGGGCGGCCAGAAGCAGCGCGTAGCTCTTGCCCGCGCGCTGGTTTCGCGTCCCCGTGTGCTCGCCTTCGACGAGCCGCTTGGCGCGCTGGACGCGTTGACCCGCATCTCGATGCAGCGGTTGCTGGAGCGCGTCTGGCGCGACCAGGGCTTTACCGCGATCCTGGTGACCCACGATGTCGCCGAGGCGGTCGCGCTGGCCGACCGGGTGCTGGTGATCGAGGAAGGGCGCATCGCCCACGACGTTGTGGTTAACACGGCCCGGCCCCGCGAACGCGGCTCGGCCGAGCTCGCGGGTCTCGAAGGCTCGATCCTGAGCCACCTTTTGTCGGCGGACGATCGTACCTAGATAGAGAGGGACCCCCGCTTGGGGACGATGCCATGAATGTAGTGCCCCGCGATCTCATGACCGAAAATGTCGTCTCCTCCGCCGATTTCCGCGGCGCCATGCGCCATCTCACCGGCGGCGTCAGCGTCATCACCGCCGGACGGGGCAAGGACATCACCGGCATGACCGTCACCTCGGTCAGCTCGTTCTCGGTCGATCCGCCGACGCTGATCGTCAGCATCAACCGCGACGCCTCCTCCTTCCCGCTGATCCGGCGCCACGGCGCCTTCGGTGTGAACATCCTCGCGGCCGATCAGCTCGACATCGCCGAGCGCTTTGCCGGCAAGGGCGGGCTCAAGGGTGCCGATCGTTTCGCGGGCGCCAGATGGGTGACCGCCGTCTCGGGTGTTCCGCTGCTGGTGGGCGCATTGTCGGCCGTCGATTGCGAGGTCGAGGAGATATTCGAGCGCCATTCGCACGGCATCGTCATCGGGCGGGTGCGAGACGTCAGGAATTCGACCCGCAACGCTGCGCTGGCCTATTGGCACGGCCAGTACGTGGCGGTGGATCAGGACGAAGACGCACTCCGGCTTGCGGACGTCAGCGTTCCCACCAAGGTCCGGCGCGGCATTTGATCGCCGCCAGCCACAGGCCGTGCAGGCTGGCCTTTTCCCCCTCCTCGCTCTAGAAGCGCTGCCTGAGCCTCCCGCCGGGACAGCAATGGAGCGCAATCATGAAACGCGTCGCGACCTGGGCCTTCTATGCGGTCGGCGCGCTCGCGATCGCCTATCTCGCGCTCTACGCCTATGCGACGTTCAGCGGCCATCCGATCGTGCCTGGCGACCCCATCCAGATCTTCCGCAGGCCGGATGCGCCGAGCTATTCGTGAGGTTTTCGCGGACGGGCGCGGCACCTGTTTTCATCCTCGCAAGATCGCCACCGCCAGCGCTTGCGCGCGCGGGACGATGCTGTCGAGCTCGAGATATTCCTCCGGCGTGTGCGCGAGCCCGCCGACCGGGCCGAGCCCGCAGATGGTCGGCGTTCCGACCGCGGCGGTGAAGCCGGAATCGGCGCAGCCGCCGGAGAACTCGCCTTGAAGCGTGGTGAGGCCGGCCTGCTTTGCGGCGGCCTGATAATTCTCGAACAGCGCCTTTGAATCGGCGCTCTGCACCACCGGCACGAACTCGCCCTTGACGGTCAGCGTCGCGCTGGTGCCGGGAACGTAGGACGTCGCGATGATGGTCTCGATCGCGGCCATCACCCTCGCGCGATCGGCGGGATCGACATAGCGCAGGTCGATCTGTCCTTCCGCGTAAGGCGCGGTGGTGTTGACGGACTGCCCGCCCGAGACCAGGCCGACATTGAGCGTGATACCCTTGTCGAGATCGGTCAGCGCGTGGATCTGGACGATCTTGTGCGCGAGCTCGCCGATTGCGCTGACGCCGGCGGCGAAATTGGCGCCGGAATGCGCGGCTTTGCCGGTAATGGCGAAATGCATGAAGATGCCGCCCTTGCGGCCGGTGACGACGTTGCCCGTGGGCCGGCCCGGCTCGGAGTTGAACACGGCGCGCGCGGCACGTCCCTCGCGTTCGATCACGGTCCGTGAGGAGGGCGAGCCGATCTCCTCGTCCGAGGTGATCAGCAGCTTGATGGGGTGCGGGTTGCCGCCGAATTTGTGGAAGGCGGTTGCCACGAAGATGTTCATGACGACGCCGGACTTCATGTCGGCAACACCAGGACCATAGGCGCGCGTGCCCTGGATCGTGAACGGACGCCGTCCGGCCTCGCCCTTGCCGAACACGGTGTCGCGATGTCCCATCAACAGCACCGGCTTCTCGTTGCTGCCAGGCTTTGCGACTTCGGCATGGATGGCATCGCCGAATGTGGCATGGCTTTCGCGTCGGAACGGAATGCCGTGCTCGCCGAAATGCCGCTCGAACCGCGCCCCGACCGCATCGACGCCTTCCTTGTCATAGGATCCGGAATCGATGTTCACGACATCGCGCAGCAGATCGATCATCGCCTGCCGCTGCGTCGCCAGCCAGTCCGTGATTTGAGCTTCAGACATGTTTATCCTCGCGTGGTTCTCACGCGGGGTTATAGGGCCTGGCGCCGGTGTGACCTACTCGGAGAACGCGGTCCCGTTATGCGAGGGCGCTCGCAATGACGAGGTTAGCAGCTTGCATCAAACAAAATGCCCGGGATCAGCCCGGGCATTCGCAGTGTCAATGTTCGGCAGGACCGCCTACGCTCCCACCATCGGCATGCGCGGATATTCACCCGGGGTGCCGGCTGGCGTGATCGGAATGCCGCCGTCGGAATATTCGTTGAGCTTGTTGCGCAGGGTGCGGATCGAGATGCCCAGGATGTTGGCGGCATGGGTCCGGTTGCCGAGGCAGTGCTTCAGCGTCTCCAGGATCAGGTCGCGCTCGACGTCCGCGACGGTGCGGCCGACCAGGGCCCGCGTCACCTGCTCGGCGGCCATGGTGGCATGCGCCACGGCCGGCACGGTTTTGGCGAGGTCGAGGCGGTCGCCGTCGGGCGTGAGGATCGCATCGGCGCCGATCTCGTCGCCCTGCGCCATCAGGACCGACCGGTGCATGGTGTTTTCGAGTTCGCGGACGTTGCCCTGCCAGCGGTTGGTGGAAAGCACGCGGCGCGCTTCCGCCGAGATCGGGCGCATCGGCACGCCGTTGGCTTCGGCGTATTTCTTTACGAAGTGCTGGGCGAGCTCGAGAATGTCGGCGGGACGGTCGCGCAGGGGCGGGATCTTCAGATTCACGACGTTGAGCCGGAACAAGAGGTCCTCGCGGAACGTGCCTTCGCGGACCGCGTCCACCAGGTTGCGGTTCGAGGTCGCGATGATGCGGATGTCCACCGGCACGGGCTTGGTGCCGCCGACACGGTCGATCACGCGCTCCTGGATGGCGCGGAGCAATTTCGATTGCAGGCGGACGTCCATCTCCGAGATTTCGTCGAGCAGCAGCGTGCCGCCGGTTGCCTCCTCGAACTTGCCGATGCGACGGGCGATCGCGCCGGTGAAGGCGCCCTTCTCGTGGCCGAACAGCTCGGACTCCAGCAGATGCTCGGGGATCGCGGCGCAGTTGATCGAGATGAACGGGCGCTTGGCGCGGGCCGAGCGGGTGTGGACGTAGCGGGCCAGCACTTCCTTGCCGGTACCGGATTCGCCGGTGATCATCACCGAAGCGTCCGAGCCCGCGATCTGTTGCGCGAGCTTGATCACCTTGGCCATCGCCTCGTCGCGATAGACCAGCTCGCGGGAATCGTTGGCGACGGCAGCCAGCACCGCTGCGATCAGTTCCGGGTCCGGCGGCAGCGGGATGTATTCCTTGGCGCCGGCATGGATCGCGGCGACCGCGGCGCGGGCGTCGTTGGTGATGCCGCAGGCGACGATCGGGGCGTGGATGTGCTCGGCCTCGAGCCGCATCACGAGATCGCGGATGTCGAGGGCGACGTCGACCAGCAGCAGGTCGGCGCCCTTGCCGCCGCGCAGCACGCGCATCGCCTGTTCGTTATCCTCGGCGTGCGTCACGGTAGCCCCGTTCGCCATCGCGATCTTGGTGGCGGTGGTGAGCTGGCCCTTCAATGTGCCAACGATGAGAAGCCGCATGTCAGTCTCCTGTCCGTCTGGTCGCGCTGCCGCGCGTCGTCGCTTTAGGCGCGTTCAGTCTTGATGATTTCAGTCATGGTCACGCCGAGCTTGTCCTCCACCAGGACGACTTCGCCGCGGGCTACCAGCTTGTTGTTGACGTAGATGTCGATGGCCTCGCCGACGCGCCGGTCGAGCTCGAGCACGGTCCCGGGTCCGAGCTTCAACAGCTCGCTGACGTCCATTTTCGAGCGGCCGAGCACCGCCGAGACCTGCACCGGTACGTCGAACACGGCCTCGAGGTCGGCGGCGGCGCGCGTCGCGTATTCGTCCTCGTTGTAGCCGACGTCGGTGCCGGCGGGCGGCATCGGGCCGTTGAGATCGGGCAGCGGGACCTGTCCGTCAGTGTCGCTCATGGTTTAACTCCCCCTGCGGGACGCAACGTAGCGCCCCACCATTTCGTCGATCTTGGCCGCGATGGCGGCGCGCTCCAGCACGACGCCGCCATCGGCCCATTCGATCCGGCAGTCGCCGGTGGCAATCTCGGGCTCGGCCAGAATCACCAGCCGGCCTTCGAAGCCGCTCTGTTTGGCCAGCCGCTCGATGTTCTCGCGCGCGGCGTCATAGAGCGCGTCGTTGATGCGGACGACGAGATGCGGCGTCGCGACCAGATGCGAGAAGCAGTCCTTGACCAGCGCGACGATCTCGCCGAGCGGCTCGGCGGCGACCAGATCGGCGCACAGCTTGCGCGCCACCGCGACCGCGACGTCGACCGCCTCGGTCTCCATCTTGGATTCGATGTTGCCGATGCCCGAAGCGATGCCCCGGATGGCGATGTTGATCTCTTCCATGGCAAGCGCGACACGGCGGTCGCTCTCGGCCTTGGCCTCGCGCTGCCCGGCGGCGAAGCCTTCCTGATAGGCGCGTGCCTCGGCTTCCGCGACCTTCTGGGCGATCTCGGCCGCGGTTGCGGCCTTCTCGCGCGTCCTGTCGGGCGCGGCGAAGTCGTTGTCGAACAGGAATTTTGCCGGAGCGGCCATCAGTACACCAGCTCGTCGTCGGCGCGGTTCTTGGTCAGCATGATCTCACCCTTGGCGGCGAGATCCTTGGCGAGGTTGACCAGCAGCGCCTGGGCCTCGTCGACGTCGCGCAGGCGGACCGGACCCATCGCCGCCATGTCGTCCTGGAGCATTTTGGCCGCACGCGAGGACATGTTGCCGAAGAAGAAGTTGCGGACGTCCTCGTTGGCGCTCTTGAGTGCGACGCCGAGCTTGTCCTTGTCGACGTTGCGCATCAGGGTCTGGGCGGAGCCGGAATCCAGCTTCACGAGGTCGTCGAAGGTGAACATCAGCGCCTTGATGCGCTCGGCCGATTCGCGGTTGTCCTCTTCCAGCGAGGTGATGAAGCGGGTTTCGGTCTGGCGGTCGAAATTGTTGAAGATCTCCGCCATCACCTCGTGGGCGTCGCGTCGGCGGGTCTGTGACAAATTGGACATGAATTCGGTCCGCAGCGTCTTCTCCACGCTCTCGATCACCTCCTTCTGCACCGCCTCCATCTTCAGCATGCGGTTGACGACGTCGAGCGCCAGATCCTCGGGGAAGATGCCGAGCACGCGGGCGGCGTGTTCCGGCTTCAGCTTCGACAGCACCACCGCGATGGTCTGCGGATATTCGTTCTTGAGATAGTTGGCGAGCACCTCTTCCTGCACGTTGGAGAGCTTCTCCCACATGTTGCGGCCGGCGGGGCCGCGGATTTCATCCATGATGCCGTTGACGCGCTCGGGGGCAAGGTATTGCTGGAGCAGCCGCTCGGTGGCGTCGAAATTGCCCATCAGCGCGCCGGAGGCCGACATCCGCGAGACGAATTCGAGCAGCATGTCCTCCACCGTGTCGACCTCGACGGTGCCGAGCGTCGACATCTCCAGGGAGAGCTGGCGCACCTCGTCGTCGTCGAGCAAGCCCCAGATCTTGCCGCCATACTGCTCGCCGAGCGCCAGCATCAGGATCGCGGCGCGCTTCGGCCCCGGTACTGCTTCGGTCTTGGCGCCCGCGCGGCCGACGGCACGCTGACCGAGCGTGGAGATCACGCTGGTGATGTCGTTGGAGTTGGCGTTTTGCAGGGCAGCGGCCATGTCAGATCACTTCTCGAATTATTTCGCGGGTTCGGTCAGCCATTGGCGGATGATGGCGACGGTCTCGTTGGGATTGCGCTCGGCGAGTTCGCCGACGCGATGGACGGATTGGGCATGGACCTGGCCCTGGACGGTGGCGACGTCGATCGCGCTCGCAGCGCCGCTCGGCAGGAGCGGCTGGCTGGCGGGGGCGGCCTCGTCGCTCGCGGGGCCGGTGAGGGCGCCGGAGATGGCGGCTGCGACTTCGTCGGATGCCAGGATGCGTTTGACCAGCGGCCGGACCACCAGGAACAGCACGACTAGGCCGAGCAGCATCATCACGCCGAGCTCGACGAAGTACATGACGTCGTCCTTGGTGAACTGGAGCATGCCGAGCAAGCCGCTCGGCTCCGCGATCGGGGTGGTGGAGGGGGCGTCGGCAAAGCGCAGATTGACGACCTCGACCTGGTCGCCGCGCTTCTGGTCGAAGCCGATCGCCGAGCGCACCAGCGTGGCGATGCGATCGAGCTGCTCCTTGGTGCGGTCCTGGTAGGCCAGATCGCCCTTTTCGTTCTTGGAGTAGATGCCATCGACCAGCACCGCGACCGAGATCCGGTTGACCCTGCCGGCCTCGGTCACCTCGGTCTTGGTGGTGCGGGAGATCTCGTAATTGTTGGTCTCTTCGCTCTTCTTGCTCTGGTCCTTGGCCGCGACGCCGCCGTTCTGCTGGTTGCCCGGCAACTCGTTATTGACGGTGACCTGGCCGTTGTTGTCGGCGGTCATGCTCTGCTCTTCGCGGGTCTGGCTCGAGCGCAGCACGCGGCCTTCGGGGTCGTACTTGTCCGAGGTCTGGGTGATCTTGTTGAAGTCGAAATCGGCGGAGAGCTGGACCCGGGCGCGCCCCGTGCCCACCACGGAGGAGACGATGTCCTCGACCTGCTTGCGCATCCGCTTCTCGAAGGCGGTGCGGCGCTCGTCGCCGATCTGCTGGTCCGGGTCGGTCTGCGCGCCGTCGGCGAGCAGCTGTCCGGTTTCGTCGACGATCGAGACCCGCTGCGGCTTCAGCCCGTTCACGGCCGAGGCGACGAGGTGGCGGATGGCGCGGATCTGCTGGGCCTCCAGCGCGCCGCGGACCCGAACCACGATCGAGGCCGACGGCTCCGGCGCCTCGCGCGAGAACAGCGGGCGCTCGGGCAGCACCAGATGGACGCGGGCAGCCTGGATGCGGTCGATGGCGCGGATGGTGCGGGCGAGCTCGCCTTCCAGCGCGCGGAGATGGTTGATGTTCTGGACGAAAGAGGTGGTGCCGAGCGCATCCGATTTGTCGAACACCTCGTAGCCGACGCCGCCGCCCTTGGGCAGGCCGCCCTCGGCGAGCTTCATCCGCAGGCGTGTGACCTTGTCCTTGGGCACCATGATGATGGTGCCCTCGTTGCGCAGCTCGAACTGGATGCCCTGGCGCTCCAGGTCCTTGATGATGCCCGAGGAGTCCTCGACGCTGAGGTCGGTGAACAGCGTCGTCATCTGCGGCGTGGTGACGCGCATGATGACGAACGCGAAAAAGCCGACGAGCGCGGCGGTGACCGCGATCATCGCCCCGAACCGGGCGGCTCCAATACCCTTCAGAAAGTCCGCAAGACCTTGCAAGCAACCGCCCCGACAGATTCGGCTGCTTTCACAGGAAAGGCCGACTGGGCAATTATTGCCTAGGTGATGGTTTCGATATGGTTAACGAAGGTTAAGAGCTGCGACAAAAGTCGCGCCAAAACGAAACATGAAAAAAATCGGCCTCGCGAGGCGAGGCCGATTTTCGTCAAAAGCCGCAGATTTCCGGATTGCCTACTGGCGATATTGTTGGATACGGGTGGTGCGAAGTCCCGCCAGACCATGCTGGTCGATCGAAAACTGCCAGGAGAGGAATTCGTCAACCGTCAGCGTATAACGGCTGCAGGCCTCCTCGAGGGAGAGAAGACCGCCACGGACTGCGGCGACGACCTCGGCCTTGCGGCGGATGACCCAGCGTTTGGTGCCGGGTGCAGGCAGATCCGCAATCGTCAACGGACTACCGTCCGGCCCGATGACGTATTTTACCCTCGGGCGATGGGGTTCTGTCATGGCGTACTCACAAACTCTCAACCACTGAACTCACTCAGGAACCCTACGCGCGCCGGCTTAAAAATCCGCTAAGCCTAAGGCTTCAATACAATTCTCGTTGAAAATGGCTGGAACGCAGCCGTCTCGACCGGCGGGACGGTGCGTCCAGGCGGGCCGAGGGGGTATTCGTAAATACTTTACTAACGAACGAGGCCTGCGCGCGACGCTGCAAGGCCCCAATTGTCGTCCTGGCGAAGGCCGGGACCCATTACCCCAGGGAGTAGTCGCTACGGCGACTCGGGGTCAGGTCCTCGCGCCAAAACGACTGCGGTGGTTATGGGTCCTGGCTTTCGCCAGGACGACACTGCTTGTGTGGCGAATACCCGGCCTTTAATTGCTGGCCGTCGCGATGATGCTCTTGACCTGGCTCAGGGTGTAGCTGGAGCCGTCGATGGTCAGCAGCGGCGGCGACTGGGTCAGGTCGACGGACGACACCGTGCCCTGCACCTGCGCGGCGATGCCGACATTGTTGTTGGCGACATCCTTGCCCGTGGCCGAGATCGTGTACTTGCCGTCGGGCCATTGCGTGCCGTCATTGCCCTGGCCGTTCCAGGTGAACGGAACGTCGGTGCCCGCGCCGGCGGTGTATTTGCCGGTGAATACGGTCTGGCCGCTGGCATTGGCGATGGTGATGTCCACAGTGGCGTCGCTGGGCACGTTGAGATGCCAGGTCGCCGACGAATTCGTCATGGTCCCGGTGGTGCCGTCGACCAGGGCGGTCTTGCCGACGAAGCCGAGCGCCTGGGTCGCCTGCGTGGTCTGCTGCAGCGTGACGAGCTGGGACAGCGAGTCGTTGGTCTTGAGCTGCTGTTCGACGCCGGCGAACTGCACCAGCTGCTGGGTGAACTGGTTGGTGTCGAGTGGATCGAGCGGGTTCTGGTTCTGCAGCTGCGTCGTCAGCAGCGTCAGGAAGGTCTGGAAGTTGCCGGCCAGCGTCGCGCCGGTGCTCGAGCCCAGGCTTGGGTTCGACGAGGATTTCGGCAGGTCCGTCGTGCCGGAGACGACGGATGGGGCGGTGGCGGCATTCGTGGTGGTCATGGTCGAATACTCCTCACACTCTGATGTCGACGCCGCTGCTCGATCCGAGCATGCGGCCGTAGCTGCGTCCGACCGGGGCCGCGGGAACTGCGTCCTCCTCGCTGACGATCAGCCGGCGGGCATTGCCGCCATTGTCGTTGTTCTGGCCGGAGTGCTGGCCCGATGAATTCTGGTCGCGCAGGCTGAAGGACAGCCCGTTGCTGCCGGTCTTGAGGCCGGCATCGTCGAGCGCGCGCTGCAATTGCGGCGCGTCCTGCCGCAGCATCTGCAGCGTCTCCGGCTTCTCGACGGTGAGATGCGAGGTGACCTGGCCGTTGCGGTCGACATTGATGCGGACGTCGATGCGGCCGAGGTCGAGCGGATCGAGGCTGATGTCGAACCGGGTCTTGCCCGCGCGCGCGGCGGCGGCAATTTCGATCGGCACGCCGCTGATCGGAATGGCATTGGCATTCGCCGCGGTCGCCGTGAGCGTCGCGGTCGAAGCGGTCGCGGCCGAAGTCGTATTGGTCAGCGGCGCTTGAATGGCGGAGGCCGCCTGCGCGCTGGTGTCGGTGGTGGGGACGGCCGCCTGCGTGCCCGCATGGGCATGCGGTGTCGCCGTCGCCGGTGCGGCATCGGCGGTGCGGTCGGAAGTCCCAGCCTTGGTGTCGGCCGCGTTCGCGTCGATCGGCGGCTTGTCGGCTTGCGGATGCGCCGTGGTGGCGGATGCTGCCGTTGCCGGAGTCTGTGCGGCGTTCGCCTTGCCGGTGTCCTGGCCGATATTGGAAACGTCGCTCGCGCCTTGCGCAATGGCTGCGGCCTTGAACGTGGTTTTTGGCGTGCCCTGGTCGACGGCGGCGATCAGGCCGCCATTGGTCTTGGCATCGGTCGCGGTCGAATCGGTCGCGCCGGTCGCGGCATCGGCCAGCGTCGCCGAGGTGTCGGCATCAACCTTGGCGCTTGCGGTCTTGGCGCTCTTGTCGCCCGGCGTCGCGGTGTCGGTCTTGGTGCCGGCGATCTGCGCCGTTATGGATGCGCTGGCGGCGATGCCGGCGGCGGCAATCGTCAGCGGCGAGGAGGCGGGGCCGGCGGCCTGGTTCGCGGTCGCGTTGGGATCGACCGGCACGGCCACCACGAGTGCATTCGGATCGGGCACGGCGGCCTGCGTCGCGTCAATCTGCGCGGCGGCGGCGGTATCGATGGCGGCGGCGAGGCCATCGGTGCCGTCGGCCTTGTCCGCTTTGGACTCGTCGGACTTGTCCGCCGACTTGTCGGCCGATTTGGCGTCGGACGCGTTCGGCTTGTCCTTGGTCTTGCTATCAGCCTTGGCCGCATCGGCGGTCGAGTCGTTCTTGACGTCGTTCTTGACGTCGTTCTTGACGTCGTTCTTGGCGTCGCTCTTGGCGTCGTTCCTGGTGTCGCTTTTGGCGGCCGCGGAATTGTCGGCGTCGTCGCTGGCCTTGCTCTGCGAGGACTTGTCGGTCACTGAGCGATCGCGCGGGCTCTTGTCCGAGGCGGAGGACGATGAATCGGTGCGGCGCGGGGAGTCCTGCGCGGAGGACGCCGCGCTGTCGTTGATCGCCTGGGTGTTGCTGTCCACCAACGAGCCGAAGGAATCGTTGGCGGCGCTCTCTTTCGGCGCATGCGACCGGGCAGGCTTTTGCTGCGCGCTTGGGACTTGCACGCTTGCCACGACATCTGACGTACGACCGACCACAGGCAACCCCTTGGAAACATCTTCGCCATGAGAGGTAGCAAAGAGCGGGCCACCGCCGCGCTGAGTAATTTTAACGAACAAAATCAATGGCTTGATGATTTGGCGCCCCGCCGCGAGGCCTCTCGAAGCCCCGCCATTTCTGCCTCCCCGGCAAGAATTGCCGTAAAGCTTGCGGGGTCCATGATTGCTTCACCGCAAGGCCGCCTATATTAAAGAGACAGCTCTCAGCCGCTTTCGACCGGGCAGGCCGCGCCATTCGGGAACTCTCAGTTCCCGCGGGTCGCCGTTGTCCCGCCGGAAGCACCCAGCGGATCGCCCAACGCCGCCGTCCACAACGCTTTAAGGCCCATGCTCAACAGTCTGGATCTCGAAGGCCGTCCTGAGGATACCAGGGTCGTCGTTGCCATGTCGGGCGGCGTCGATTCATCGACGACGGCTGCGCTGTTGAAGGCGGAAGGCTACGACGTCGTCGGCATCACGCTGCAGCTCTACGACCATGGTGCGGCTACCCATCGCAAGGGCGCCTGCTGCGCCGGCCAGGACATCCACGACGCCCGCGACGTCGCGGCCAAGCTCGGCATTCCCCATTACGTGCTCGACTACGAGGACCGCTTTCGCGAGTCCGTCATCGACAATTTCGCCGACAGCTACGCGCTCGGCGAGACGCCGGTGCCGTGCATCGAGTGCAACCGTTCCGTCAAGTTTCGCGACCTCTTGAAGACCGCGCGCGAACTGGGCGCCACCGCGCTCGCCACCGGCCATTACGTCGCCTCGCGCCGCCGCGACGACGGCTCGCGCGCGCTGGTGTGCGCCGCCGACGCCGATCGCGACCAGAGCTACTTTCTGTTCGCGACCACGCAGGAGCAGCTCGATTATCTGCGCTTTCCGCTCGGCGACATGACCAAGCCCGAGACGCGCGAGCTGGCGCGGCGCTTCGGTCTCGCGGTTGCCGACAAGCACGACAGCCAGGACATCTGCTTCGTGCCCACCGGGCGCTACACCGACATCATCACCCGCCTGCGGCCGAACGCGATGGACCCCGGCGACATCGTCGATCTCGACGGCCGCGTGCTCGGCCGTCACAACGGCATCGCCAATTTCACCATCGGCCAGCGCCGCGGCCTCGGCATCGCAGCCGCCGCGCCGCTGTTCGTGGTGCGGCTGGAGGCCGCCAACCGCCGCGTCGTCGTCGGCCCGCGCGAGGCGTTGAAGATGCACCGCATCGTGTTGCGCGACGTCAACTGGATCGGCGATGGCGACATCGACCGCGCCATCGGCAATGGCCTCGAGATGTTCGTGCGCGTGCGCTCGACCCGCGCGCCCCAGCCGGCGTGGCTGCGCGGCGCGAACGGCCATTACGAGGTCGAGCTCGTCGCCGGCGAAGAAGGCGTTTCGCCGGGACAGGCCTGCGTGTTCTACGAGGCACCTGGCGGCCAGGCCCGCGTGCTCGGCGGCGGCTTCATTCAAAGCGCCGCCGCGAAGGCCGCAAGCAGCACGACGAGGCCGCTCGCAGAAGCGGTCCGCGGCTAAAAAATATAGGGCAGGGGCATGGCAGCAGACATCTCGCGGGCCGGGGTCGAGAAGGCCTATGACCGCTGGGCGCCGGTCTACGATCTCGTGTTCGGCAAGGTGTTCGACGCCGGAAGGCAGTCGACCATCGCGGAGGCCGACCGCATCGGCGGCCGCATTCTCGACGTCGGCGTCGGCACCGGGCTTTCGCTCTCCGACTATGCGCGCACCACGAAGATATGCGGCGTCGACATCTCCGAGCCGATGCTGCGCAAGGCGCAATCGCGCGTGCGGAGCTTGCGGCTCTCCAATGTCGAAGTGCTCTCGGTGATGGATGCGAAAAACCTCGCCTTCCCCGAAAACTTCTTCGACGCGGTGGTTGCGCAATACGTCATCACCGCGGTGCCCGATCCCGAAGGCACGCTGGACGAGTTCGTGCGCGTCTTGAAGCCCGGCGGCGAGCTGATCCTGGTCAACCACATCGGTGCGGAAAAGGGTTTGCGCAAACTCTCCGAGCTCGCGTTTGCGCCCTTGGCCCGCCGTCTCGGCTGGCGCCCGGAGTTTCCGTGGGAGCGCCTGGTCAACTGGGCCGCGAAACACGGCGGCGTCACCCTGGCCGAGCGCCGCCCGATGCCGCCGATGGGGCACTTTTCGCTGATCCGCTACCTCAAATCGTGATCGGGGGCGCGGAACACGCGGGCTGACCCGCGCGTTTCCCTCCCATGCGCACGACATCAAAAATCATTCTGGCCAGCCTCCTGATCGCCGCCTCCGGCAGCGCGATCGCGCAGGCCCCGCCCGCCCCGGCGACGCCGCCGCAACAAACCGCGCCGCCATCCCCGCAGCACGCCACCGGTTGCACGCCGCAGGACCGCCCGAACCGCTCGGCCGATGGCACCACCACCGGCCAATCCCGGGAACCGCTCGGCGACAAATTGGCAAAATCGGACGGCGTGCTCTGCCCGCCCTCCGGGGTCGATCCCGAGATGCACGCCCCGGCGCCCAGCACGAACGGCGCCATGCCCGTCATCCCGCCCCCCGGCAGCCCCGGCGGCGACCCGACGGTGCGGCCGAAATAGGCGGTTCTTCCTTCGCCTCTCCCCGCCTGCGGGGAGAGGCCGAAATCCGCGCAAAAGCGCGGATTTCGGGTGAGGGGGACTCTCCGCGAGTCTGGTGCCCAAGAGGCGCGATTCCGCCCCCAAATCACCCCCGACAACCGCCCCACCTTGCTTGACAGCCCGCCGCCCCCTTCCTTATATGCCGCGCGTTCGCGAGATCGGCCTGTTTCGGCCCTCGCGACCCTGTGGCGGGGTAGCTCAGCTGGTTAGAGCACGGGAATCATAATCCTGGGGTCGGGGGTTCGAGTCCCTCTCCCGCTACCATTTCCCCGAGCTTCGCATGTCCGTCCTTCACCAAGCGGTGCGTGTCCTGATCTTCGTGGATTGGGGATGCGCGGTCGTGCTCGTAGCGATGGCAGGCCGCCTGGCATTTCTGAGAGCCGGAGAATTGCCGGAATGGCGCGGCCTGCTGACGCTCCGGCGGCCGTTGGCAAGCGAACTCTCAAAGGAATTCCACGCGTACAATCGCCAATTCATCCGCCTGATGCTCGCTCTCCCCTTAGTCTTGGCCGTCGGCGCTTTCTTGTTCTGGTTGGATAGCGTCGTTGGAGTCTCGAGCGATGGATGAGATCGGCGTTTTGGCCCTCGCTACCTTGTGGCAAGGTAGCTCAGCTGGTTAGAGCACGGGAATCATAATCCTGGGGTCGGGGGTTCGAGTCCCTCTCCCGCTACCAAAAACAGCATAAGTGTTTGATATAAAGATAAAATATCAGTCATGGTGGCGGGTCAAGCTTGAGCGCGCCAAGCTGACAGAATTTTTTCTTCTACATATTTTGATCCGAGTGGTGAAATGCGCGCGCGAGCGTTTTTGCTATCGTGTTCGATGTGCCGAGATTTATGCAGGGGATCTAGAACGCGCGTGCGGAACATCGCGGCTCCACTATATTCTACCGACTTCACCAAGTTGTCGACAGATGCCCAAGACGTTGATTGATACAGCAGGACGAGCGTTTGGTCGCTTGCTTTGAGCGTAGTGTCGAGAACGCGACTGATCTCGTCCAATTGCCAGACAAGTGGAAGCTTTCGTTCAACCAGTGCATCCACGGTAGCTTGCGCCTCACCTATCGAAACAGAATGAAAAATTCTGATTAGCTCGGCTAAAATCCAACTAGCCATGCCGTAGACAGTGATCGCATCCATTTGATTGGGACTGACCTCGCCGCCGGCGTGTCCCACACCCCGATTGTTTCTAATTTCATAAAGCGGCATCAACATCCGCGGGATGAGAATACGAAGGCTACGATCTCCAAGACGCGCAGCATTCGGAGTCTGTTGCTCCAAAGCGAGGCAGGCGGCTTTCATATCGCGCGGTTTAGACGGTGACGCTGGATAGCTGGCGGACAAGGTTCCGCTGATAATAGAGAATACAACTTCGCAGAATTTGCCACCGTTCAATTCCGACGGCTCCCAACGATGCTCCAAAAAATTTTGAGCTATCTCCTGATAAGTTGCGAGCAAGGGATCTCGTAAGCCGCTAGGAATGGCTGCGAGAAGAGATGCGCTGTTATTTGTCAACTTGAGGCCATCTGCTTTATCAACTCAGCGCCAAGCGTTAAACCGGGCGCGGTGATGGTCCAACCAGCCTTTGAGCCGCTGATCGTGTTTGGTCTCGATGACATATAGTTTGCATGGTTTCCCTGATTGAAGCAGGCCAGGCGCTTGCAGGTAGCGCGCGCCGTCTCATCATCAACTTTCGGCTCGCTTGTTGTCAGCAGACTCAACACTCCCAGAAGGATATAGACGTTGTAGGTTTGCTCCTTTTGGTTTGATCCAGGGACGGATGATGCAATCAGTTCACCAGTCTGCCCTTCGATATGGAATACTTGGTCGAGGTTTTGCTTAGTAACCCCGTTCTGGGACATCCACGTTTTCGCGCGTGCGTGTAGAGCGGGCAGGCCGCCATTCTCGGCGCTCGCAGTGCCCCCCTGTGCAGCATGTTCCGGAGCCGCCTGTCCCACATTTGCGATGGGAACGTCGCCAATAAGCATCAGCGCAGCATTGATAACTCGGATGCGCTCGTCGCTATCGAGGGGCTGGAGTAAATCCACTATCTTCGAATGCACCTCGGTCAGTTTCTTACCGGACATTGTTTCCCCCATTCCGTGTGCTGCTATTGGAGCACTCTTTTTAGAAAAAGGGAACCGGCGCAAGTGTTGGATTTGCTGTCTTTTTCCTGAGTTTGTTTGCTTACTCGCGAACCTTAGCCAGCGACCGCCTTTGCAATTTCCAAGAACTCGACCACTCCCACTCGAAGTTCACCGCCTTCAATCATCGCTACGTATGGTGATACCTTCCGAGCCGCTTTGCCAGTTCCGCTTGCGTAAATCCGGCCGCTTTCTCCGGTCGCGAATGAGCGCGCGCAGCGCTTCATGTCTGGCCGATCGAATAGTCTTGGACATTGCGAACCCCGAAGAGACGGGGTAGGCAAATAATGCAGATTCCAAGAATATCTAAATCAGATATTTCAGATAGATTCTCGTCGGCTTGAGGCTAGGGCGGGGTGTTTGGAGCATGGACGAGGATGATCCGGCCCGTCGTTTGGCGATCGAGCTCCTGTTTAATCTCGTTGAGGAACTAGCTAAGAAAGTCGCGCGGGAAGACCACGACAAAGAGATGAGGCGCCGCAAGGGGGGCTAGTTTGGCCCGACAGTATAGAAGTCTGGGTTGCTGGGCAAAGGACCGTGTCGCACCCGTCAACCCCTCCCCGCAAAAATATTCCACTTTACCGAAATTCGGTTTTGGCGTATGTGTCGCTCATCCCGGCTCATCCTTGAGGGGCGATCTCGTTGTCGTCTTGATTGCGAGCCGGGCTTGCGATGGACGCGGCAGCGTCGGCATGAGAGGTGCGGGCAGGGCGGGTAGTCCCTGTGAGCCCGCAACCGCGTGCGGACGAGCGGCGCTGCTAGGCTTCGTCTCGCCTGTAAGTTTCCGGCTTCGTCGACACGGCCGGGAAAATTGCGGCGAAATGGCGGGCCGTGCGTACGGCAAAACCGTGTGGTCCTGGCCGTCGTTGCTACGGTCAAGCTGTCGCGGAGGTGTGTGCGAGCCCAACCGGGCGGACAGCATCATCCAAATTCGCGGAAGTGAGGGAGGCCAAAAGGAAAGTTCGGCTCCCGGGAGAGCACGGCATAAGCCGTCCAACCATCGCGCAGGGAAGGCCGAGTGATTGGCACCACCTGTATGCTGCTGTGCGGTTCTTTTGCGCTACATCTTCGCGCAGCGGACCGCGGGTGCCAGCTGGCACCCGGCCTTCCCTGCGCCCTCTTGGATTTGAGGGTGGAGTGACCAGGCAAACCTCGGGCGAATTTCGCCGCGAGAACGAGAGCTCATGTCCGCTGTTGGAAAGATCAGTCGCATCATTCCCGGAATATGTCGAACGGCGCTCGCACTACGCATCCATCTCACGCGGCCCTGCGGCGGGCCTTCGCCTTTGTCTTTGTCTCGAGCTTTGCCTTCAGCTTTGCTTTGGGCTTCTCCGGCGCCACCGAAACCGGATTGCGTCGAGCACCAGGGCCGGGGTGGGTATGAACCTCCTTCGCCGAAAGCGGCTCGCCGCATCCGGAGCAAACCATGACCGGGTTGAAGTCCTTGCCGCATTTGCGGTGTTGATGCAGCAAAGGTCGCCCGCGTACGTCGACCATATGAGTGTCGCCCCAGTGCACGATCGCCATCATGATCGGATAGAGATCGAGCCCCTTCTGGGTGAGGATGTATTCGTGCCGCTTGGGCGAGTCCTGATAGGGGGTACGACGCAACACGCCCTGCCGGACCAGCTTCTTCAGCCGTTCGGCGAGCAGGTGGCGCGTGATTCCGAGCGAAGACTGAAACCCCTCGAAACGGCGCGTGCGCAGGAAGCATTCACGCAGGATCAGAAGGGTCCAGCGGTCGCCGATCACGCCGATGGTGCGGGCCATCGAGCACGGCTCGTCCTCCAGCTCACCCCATTTCATTCCGGATCTCCACTCCGCCCGCGGCTTCCGCGCGGATGTCGTCCAGGAAGCCTTTGGTTCAATTATCATTCTAAATCGGAACTGACTGCGAGGCAATGTCTTGCGAAGGCGTAGTTCAGCGGAAAATACGCCTGAATTGACAGTTCATTTTTAGAACTATAAGACAATCCGCGGTCTGAATTATGATCCGACGACCGGATCCAGACCTGACCGGGAGAAGTCCCATGCAAAAGAGAAACGCGACCGTGGCCGTGATCGGCGCCGGTGATTTTATCGGCAGCGAGATTGCAAAGAAGTTCGCCTCCGAGGGCTTTACGGTGTTCGCGGGACGCCGCGACGGCGCCAAGCTCGAACCGCTCGTCAAGGAGATCGAGCAGGCCGGCGGCGAAATTCACGCGCGCGCGCTCGATGCGCGCAAGGAAGACCAGATCATCTCGTTTCTCGGCGATGCCGACAAGCACGCCCCGCTCGAGGTTTGCATCTTCAACGTCGGCGCCAACGTCAACTTTCCGATTCTCGACACGACCGAACGGGTGTTCCGCAAGGTCTGGGAAATGGCGTGCTATTCCGGCTTCCTCGCCGGCCGCGAGGCCGCGCGCCTGATGCTGCCGCGCGGCCAGGGCAACATCTTCTTCACCGGTGCGACGGCGAGCCTGCGCGGCGGAAGCGGCTATGCGGCGTTCGCCAGCGCCAAGTTCGGCCTGCGGGCGGTTGCGCAAGCCGCGGCGCGCGAATTGGGCCCGAAGAACATTCACGTGGCGCACCTCATCATCGATTCCGGCGTCGACACGGAATGGGTCCGGCAACGGCGGATCGAAGCGCTCGGTCCGAACGCGCTGGATAATCCCGACCTCCTGATGCCGCCATCGTCGGTCGCCGAATCCTATTGGATGCTCTATCAGCAACCCAAAAGCGCCTGGACCTTCGAGCTGGAGATTCGTCCCTTCGGCGAGAAATGGTAGCGAAGCCGGTTCACGACGGCCCGTGCAAGGGTTCGGAATGAAAAGGGTTCAGGATGAATTGCCGAAGCGGTGTTCTGGAAGTCCCTGTGCAATGCCATCAATGGCCAGAACATGACCCGCTTGGGGTTCGCGGCTCAATTGCTCACGATCCAGAAACTTTCGCGCCGTCGTCACGAACAAGGTCTTCAGATCGGCCCCGCCGAAGCATACGCAGGTCGGATTGGTCGCCGGCACCGGAATGACGGTGTCGATCCGGCCGTCCGGCCGATAGCGTATCACCCGGCCGCCGGAGAAGAATGCGGTCCACAGTCCGCCGGCGACGTCGATACAAGCGCCGTCCGGCCTCTCCCCGGAGGTGCTGTAATCTGCGAACAGCCGTCTGTTGCCAATCACGCCGTCATCGAGATCGAAGTCGAACTGCCAGGTGCGGTATCGCCTCGTATCCGTGAAATAGAGCGTGCGATTGTCGGGTGAGAACGCGATGCCGTTCGTCACGATGACGCCGCCGAACATGCGCGCCGTGCGGCCGTCCGAATCCACACAATACAGCGCCCCGTTCGGCCGATGCAGCTGGTTGTCCATGGTGCCAATCCATAGCCGGCCCCGCGCGTCGACGCGCCCGTCGTTCAGGCGGTTGTCGGGGCCGCTTTCGACCTCGCAGAGCTGAGCTGGAGGACCGTCATCGGACGCGCGGCGATACAGTCCCAGATCCTGCGCGAGCAGGTGGGAGCCATCCGCCGTCAGAGCCTGACTGCCGAGGAAGTTGCATGCGTACGGCACAACTTGATGAGCACCTGTCGCCGGATCGAACGATTGATGCAGCCGCCGGTCGACGTCGACCCACCACAGCTTGCGGGAGCGGTCGCACCACAACGGCGTCTCGCCGAGGATGTCGGCTGCGGCGACCGCGGTCTCTATCCGATGTGCGGGGATCATGTCGGTGGTCATCCCGATCCGATTCCAACCACGAGCTGCCGTCGAAAGACGTCAGGCGCGGGCAATTAATCCTCGTTCCAGGAGGCGAGGGCGTGCGCGACGCAACCGTTGATGTGCTCGGTGAGCACGGCTTTGGCGCTCTTGATGTCGCGCTTGAGCGCGCAGTCCAGCAGCGCCTTGTGCTGGTTGATCGTCTCTGCGCCGCGGTAGCGCAGCGCATAGCGGAAATATTTGTCGAACACGACCGCGTGGGTCTGCATCAGCTCGCGCGAACCGCAGCTCGAGATCAGCGCCTGGTGGAATTCGCCGTCGTAGCGTTTGCGCAGCTCGGGATCGTCACCCTCCTTGAGCACTGTGCGTTCTGTCGCCGCCAGCTTGTGATGCGCCGACACCACGCGGCCTTCCCACTCCACGTCGCCGGCGCGGAACGATTCTGCCATCGCATGATGCTCCAGCAGGATGCGCAGACCGGCGAGCTCACGCAGGTTCTGGATGGAGATCGGCGCCACCTCGAAGCCGCGCTGGCCCTCGGCAACCACGAATCCCTCGGACGTCAGACGATTGAGGATCTCGCGCAGCGTGCTGACGCTGAGGCCGTAATCTTCCTTCATGGCATCGAGCTTGAGGCGTCCGGATGGCGTGAGCACTCCGAAAATGATGTCGGCCCGGATGCGCTGATAGCCGTTGTCGCCCGCCGACAGGGGCCGTTCCTCGAGTGACGTCATGCCTTCTGATCCCACCTGTCCCGATCGGTCCGCCACCTCGGAGGCGGCCGAACCATCAATGTTGCCAGCACTATAGCAGATTTTGAGCGTCTGACGTACAGCAAATCATCATATGAAATAGGTATCGTCATTTGACATCGAAATACATGTGTGATGTCTAAATAGACTGAGGGTACGAAAAATGATGGCTTAAGCCACCGTTCGCGCCCGTTCGAACAGGGAGGAAACGATGAGCTTGCTGGTACGGGCGCTGTCTGCGACGGCGATCTGCGTGGCGCTGACGGTCGGCGCATCCGCTGAGGACATTCAGGAGCGCACGATCAGGTGGGGACACCTGAACAACACCGATCACCCCGTCAGCGCGGGGGTGCAGAAGTTTGCCGAGATCCTGCTGGCAAAGAGCGGGGGCAAGATGAAGGTTCGCGAGTTCGCGGCCTCGCAGCTCGGCAACGAACTGCAGCAGCAATCCGCACTGCGTGGCGGCACGCAGGAAATGCTGTCGGCCTCGACGACGTCGCTCGCAACCGTCGTGCCGGAGTTCGGCCTCATCGACTTCCCATTCATCGTGAAGACCATCGAGCAGGCCGACGCGCTCGGCACCGGCAAATTCGGGACGTCAATGCTCGATGCCTTGCCGCCGAAGGGGCTGATCGGTCTGGGCTATTGGGGCCTCGGCTTCCGCAACGTCACCAACAGCACGCGGCCGATCACCAAGGTCGAGGATTTCAACGGCCTCAAGCTTCGCGTGATTCCGAATCCGGTCTACCTTGAGACCTTCGGATCCTTCAAGGCCAATCCCGTTCCGATGGCCTTCGGCGAACTCTACTCAGCGCTGGAGACCCGCACCGTCGACGGCGAGGAGAACCCCTTCACGGTCATTCTCTCTAACAAGTTCTACGAAGTGCAAAAATACGTTTCCGCCACCAATCACACCTTCACCCTGAACATCATCCTGGTGAGCAAGGCGTTCTGGGACAAGCTGTCGCCGACCGAGCAGCGCCTGATGCGCGAGGCGTACGAGGAAAGCCGAGGCTATCAGAAGGAGCAGACGCGCCTTCAGACCGAAAAGGCCCTGTCGGAACTGCAGGCGAAGGGCATGCAGTACAACACCGTCGCGCC
The DNA here is from genome assembly GCF_000515415.1 of Bradyrhizobium sp. WSM1417. Lineage (NCBI taxonomy): Bacteria > Pseudomonadati > Pseudomonadota > Alphaproteobacteria > Hyphomicrobiales > Nitrobacteraceae > Bradyrhizobium > Bradyrhizobium sp. WSM1417. Next base: position 7,283,801 of record NZ_KI911783.1, on the reverse strand, counting down.
GGAAGAACTCGATCGCATGCGTAAGACGGCGCAGCCGGTGGTCGACAAGATTGCCGCCAATCTCAAGCCGGAGGCTGTCAAGCTGTTCAACGACGAGCTCGATCGCATCCGCAAGGACGTGAAATAGTCGACCTCGTCAGCATGCATAAGTAGGAGCCGACCGGTCGGCCGGCTCTTGAACTGACCTTGCCTGGACGGCCCGCATGGCACGAATTCTCGACCTCTATTGCACCCTGCTGAAGGGCATCATTGCCGCATTTCTTGCGGTGATGGTGGTGCTGGTGTTCGGCAACGTGGTGCTGCGCTACGGCTTCAACTCCGGAATCGCGATCTCCGAGGAGCTGTCGCGCTGGCTCCTGGTCTGGCTGACTTTCCTCGGTGCGATCGTGGCAATGCGCGAACACGCCCATCTCGGCGTCGATAGCCTTGTGCGGATGCTGCCGGCTTACGGCAAACGCATCTGCTTCATCGTCAGCTACGTCCTGATGCTGTTCGCCGACTGGCTTCTGCTCTCGGGAAGTTGGCGTCAGACGATCATCAATCTCGACGACCGCGCGCCGGCGACGGGGCTGTCGCTTGGCATCTTCTATGGCGTCGGCGTGATCTTCGGCGTTTCGACCGGAATGATCCTCCTCTACGACCTGTTCCGCGTCATTTCCGGACAGGCCAGCGAAGCCGACATGGTAGCCGTCAGGGAATCGGAGGAGCACTGATGCTGTCTCCCCGTATCGTGCAGCCCGGCGCTCGCATCCTGAAAATCACCGGGATCACGCCATGACGATCGCCGTCTTCACCTTCTCGCTGCTCGGCGCCATGGCGCTGGGCATGCCGATCGCCTTTGCGCTGATCGTCTGCGGCGTGGCCCTGATGAGCACGATCGACATGTTCGACGCCCAGATCGTGGCGCAGAACGTCATCAACGGCGCGGACAGCTTTCCGCTGATGGCCATTCCCTTCTTCATGCTCGCTGGCGAGGTCATGAACAAGGGCGGTCTGGCCAAGCGAATCGTCAACGTTGCGCTCGTCGCGGTCGGCCATTTTCGCGGCGGACTTGGTTACGTGACGATCCTCGCATCCTGCATCCTTGCGTCGCTCTCGGGCTCCGCGGCAGCCGACGCCGCGGCGCTGGCCGCCCTGCTGGTGCCGATGATGGTGGCGGCGGGTCACAAGAAGTCCTATGCGGCGGGTCTGGTGGCGGCCGGCGGCATCATCGCGCCCGTGATTCCGCCCAGCATCGGGTTCGTCATCTTCGGTGTTGCCGCAGGCGTGTCGATCTCGAAACTGTTTCTGGCCGGGATCGTCCCGGGGATGTTGCTCGGGGCAGGGCTCTGCCTGGCCTGGTGGTGGGTGGTGCGCCGGGAGAACCTGACGCCCCCGCCAAGGGCATCGCTCTCGGAAATGGTGAAAGCGGTGGTCGACGGCTTCTGGGCGTTGATGCTGCCGGTCATCATCATCGTCGGCCTGCGCTTCGGCATCTTCACGCCGACGGAAGCCGCAGTCGTCGTCGCCGTCTATTCGCTGTTCGTCGCGACCTGTATCTATCGGGAATTGAAGCTGTCGCAACTTTATGAGGTCTTCGTCTCTTCGGCCCTGACCACGAGCATCGTCATGTTTCTCGTGGCAGCGGCGCTGGTATCGTCCTGGCTCATCACCGTGTCCGAGATTTCGGCACAGATCGTCACCCTGCTGAAGCCTTTCATGGGCAACAACACGCTCCTGATGCTGGCGATCATGGTCGTGGTGGTGATCGTGGGAACGGCCCTCGACATGACGCCGACCATCCTCATCCTCACGCCCATCCTGATGCCGATCGTCAAGGCGGCGGGCATCGATCCCGTCTACTTTGGTGTCCTCTTCATCATCAATAATGCGATCGGCCTCATCACGCCACCGGTCGGTATCGTGCTCAATGTGGTTTGCGGCGTCTCCAGGATCAGCATGGAGGAAATAATCAAGGGCGTCTGGCCCTTCTTGATCGCGCAACTGATCGTCCTGTTCGCGATGGTGCTATTCCCGGGACTGGTGACGATCCCGGCCAAGTGGTTCAGCGGCTAGACGCGTCGGCAACAAAGGAAGGACAAGCGAAAATGGCCGCAAGGATCATGATCCTCAACGGACCCAATCTCAATTTCCTTGGCATCCGCGAGCCCCACATCTACGGCTCGACGACGCTTGAGCAGATCGAGGCGAGCTGCCAGGCGCTGGCCGACCAGCTCGGCGTTTCGATGTCGTTCCATCAATCGAACATGGAAGGCGAACTCGTCAGCCTGATCCAGTCCGCCCATGGCAATGCGGAGGCTATCATCATGAATCCCGCGGCCTATTCATTCACCTCGATCGCGCTGATCGATGCGCTGAAGATTTTCGAGGGCGTGAAGATCGAGGTACATATTTCGAACATTCACGCGCGGGACGAATTGCACCGCCACTCGATCACGTCGAGTGCCTGCACGGCGGTCATTTGCGGCCTCGGTCCCTATGGCTATCTCGCCGCAATGCTTGCGGCCGTCCAACGGCTGGGGCAATTGCCTGAGACCATCGCACCGGCTCTGCACGGGCTAGCGGCCGGCGGCAAGGTGTAGGCATGGAGGGCGGGATGCGCGGCACGGGATTTCTCGCGATCTGGAGCGACGTCGAGGCTCACGACCTGACCGACTACCGGCATTGGCTGACGCGTGAGCACACGACCGAACGCGTGACGACGAAGGGGTTCCTGGCATCGCGTGTCTTCCGCGCGGCAAGGGATGACATCAACCGCTTCTTCATTCTGTATGAGCTGGAAACACCGGAGGTCCTCGACGGCGAGGCCTATCTGGCGCGCCTTAACGCACCGACGCCTTGGTCCCAGCGCATCATGCCGAAGCTCGGCAATTTCATTCGGGGCGGCGGCGTCATGATCGCGCGGGCAGGGCGGGGCGAGGGCGCATCGATCGTGGCGCTGCGGATCGAGACGTTGCCGAAAGATCCCCAAGGTTTGGCTCAGGCGCTCGTTGCGTGCGACGGGGTTGCCGCCGTGCAGATCGGCGCGACCGACGAGGCGCGGACATCGGTGCGGACGACCGAGAAGGGCATGCGGAACAACGAGGGCTTTTTCGCCGGACTCTTACTGATCGAGGCGCTCGACGTCGCCTCGTTGCAGGCCGCCTTGCAGCGGGCGAGCGAGCTTGCGCCCAACGTCATGGCCGGGGCGAGCGAGCCGGAAGTTTATCAAAGCATGTTTGCGCTCGACGCCCGTATCGCAGATTTCGGCTGATGACAACGTTCTCGCTCGCCGAACTACGCCGCCGGCTGCCCGACGTCAGCTTCGCCTGAATGACTGGCTGAGGTCACATCCCGATACCCGCGGAACGCGCCGTGTCGGGAGTGCACCGCTTCATCTCGGGGTCCGCACAGGCGGCGACGGCGGCTTCGTTCGAGCTGGCGTGATCGCTCGACCTAGGAACTCTTGCGCACCATCGAGGCTTGACTCAGCGGGCCAGCGTCGCCGCCGATTTGCTGGCCTGCACGGCCCCGCCTCCAAGCCCCCATACCCCCCAGGGTGGGGCCGTGTCTCTTCGCAGGAGATACAATGCCCGAGCCGACCGATCACGACATCAAAGAACGCGCGCACCGCTTGTGGGAACAGGCGGGCAAGCCGGAAGGCCGCGAGGAAGAGTTCTGGCACGCGGCCGAGCAGGAGTTGCGCAACGAGGACAAGTCGAACCCCATGCGGACGCCGGATACGCTGTGACCAACAAGAGCTGCCCATTCTGCCACGGTCTGGGATGGGTCTGCGAAAACCATCCGCTCCGCGCCTGGAGCGACGAATTGGGCGGCTGCCGATGCGGTGAGGGCATGCCCTGCACCTGCAACGCGACCGAAGATCCCGAGACAAGGGCGGTGATCGTCGAAGCGGGCACGACGTGGCATTGAAGGACGTGGCATTGAAGGCGGAACAGACCCTTCCAGCAGGAATTGAGTTGTGAGCAGCACGGGCTGCGACGCATGCCCGTGGCTACGGCGGGGTTTGCGGTGGATGAGCAGCAAAAGATAGAGCACCAGATCGAACTCGCAACGCGAGCGGCTGCGCTCGTCAAAGACGAAACCACCGTCCAGCGATTCAGGAACTTTGCCGAGGAGCTGAAGCAAAAGCTGCTTCGCATGATGGGGCGCGGCAAGGTGCGAGCGCGCGCCTACGAACTCTGGGAGCAGGCCGGTCGCCCGGCCGATCGCGATCTGGAGTTCTGGGTCGAAGCGGAACGGCAGATCGAACAAGAGCGCGATCAGCGGAGGCTCCCGGATTCCTCGGAGAAACGTTAGAAAGCGAAGCGATCGGACCGAAAATGATACACAAAGAAAAAACCGCCGAGCTCTTCGCCCTGGCGGCTTCAAAAGTCCGTAGCTGTTGGTCGCCTCTCCAGCCTCGTGCGTACCGCCGTTACCTTGTTTGCGGCCATGCAGGATCATTCTACGCGAAGGCGCTCGATTCGGCTGTGACCTGAAGCACACATTGGAAGGACGATTCGGGAAGCTTGGGAGGGCCCCGACTTTGACGGGACCACGCCTTCATTGGCCTACGTGCCGGCCGCCACACCCAGGCGGCCGATGCCAGGAAGCTTCAGCGCGGGGCGGCGGATGTCGAGGCCGAGCACCGCGCCGAGGAAATTGACCTCGACACCTTCGACCCAGCCGATGGTCATGCCGAGATAGCCCGACAGCGAGGCGTAGAGCCCGGTGCCGGACGCCGTGATGCCGGCCCAGCGTCCGCTATAGGGAAAGTCCTTGCCGATGGCGGTCGGCGGCAGCACCGCGCGCAATTCGGGAACGGCGTCCAGCGCCGCCTGCACGAAGGTGTTGGAATTCGGTCCCGGCCAGGCGCTGTAGTCGCCATAGGCGCGGAACTTGTAATTCTCGATGACGGTACGGATCTTCGGAATCAACGCTTCGGCCCGCGCGCCGTCGACGGCGACGACGGTTTCCGGGAGGGCGCCGAACCAACGGCCGTCGGGCGCAAAGCCGTTGCTGCGAACAGGATCGCCCCAGGCCGTGTAGTCGTATCGGCTGTAGGTCGCGGCACCCTTCTCCTTGACGACGATCCAGGTGTGGACGGCAAAGATGCTGCGCCAGCGCACGGTGCGCGCGGCGAATACGCGGATCAGCGCGTCCGGATTGGCGGATGCGGGCGGCAGCAGGCCGGCGCTGGAGCGATCCGCCGTCTGCCAATTGCCGCGGCCGTCGCCGCGCAAATAATAGCGGCCGGCCGACACCCCAATCGGCAGGAAGATCAGCAGCAGGAACAGAATCAAGGATTTCCTCAAGGGCAAACGCGGGCAGGCGGGACGATGCCACCAATATAGTTCGCAAGGCACGCGGCGCCAGCGCTCTCCTGCTCTTGCATTCGGGTGGTGCGGCCATATGTTGCGTCCATGAGAAAGTTGTCGCTCGTCGAGGACCAGGCTATCCAGGCGCGAATCGCGTACATCGCGGGCGCCGAGATTTTCGATCGCCTCTTCGCCGGCATCCGGTTCGACGAAATCGACGGTAATCTGCTGTTTGCCATTGCCAGCGACGAAGACTGCGCGGCCGAGATCGAGGACGAGTTCTCGCACCAGCTCGCTGTGGTCGCCACGCATATCCTCGCGCAGAGCGTGGACGTGGTCGTGGTGCTGCCGAAGGTCCTGCAATAGCCGCCTGCCGGCAGCTTTCTGCCCGCTCAGGCCGCTTGCCTTCCCCCGCTGTCTCTGCTTTTCAACGCAATTGCAAAATTGTAATGACGTCATTGGGCGCTCACGCCCGAGGCGCGTTATCGACGGAGCTCGACGGGAGGGCTCGTCGTCGCTCGCCTCAATTTGCGAAACAAAGTTGGATACACATTGGCGCCCACCAGGAAAGCCCGGGCCACGACCGGCGCGATAAAGACAAAAAGCAAGAGCTCGAAAAGCAAAGGCTCGATAAGCAAGAGCGCGAAAAGCAAGAGTTCGAGGAGCACGAGTTCGAAAAGTACGGGCTCGACAAGCAAGCGCCCGGACAAGAGCGCCTCGCGGTCCGCGGTCGCCTCCTCATCGCCGCTCGGCATGCTGGCGCTGCATCTGCTCGATCACTGGGAGAAGTCCGGCCGCGACGGCCTCGTCTTCCTCTGCGATGACGAGAGCAGGGCAGAGCGGCTGGGCGGCGTGATCCACGCCCTCGATCCCTCGGTCGACGTGCTGGTGTTTCCGCGCCTGAACACGCTGCCCTTCGACGGCCTCGAGCCCTCCCGCGAGATCGCGGGCCGGCGCAGCTCGGTGCTGCGGCGTCTCGCCAAGGCAAAGAAACCCGTCTTCCTGGTGTCGACCGCGGAAGCCATCATGGAACGGCTGCCGCTGCCGGCGAGCTGGTCGCGGTCGAGCCTCACGCTGAAGGTGGGCGCACCCTATTCCGGGCCCGAGCTGGAGACGCGGCTGGAGGCTCTCGGCTACGATCTCGACGAAGAGGCGGAATATCCGGGCGGCGTCCTGTTCCATGGCAAGACGTTCGAAGTGTTTCCCGCCGGCGCGCTCGCTCCCTTCCGGATCGAGCATTCCGGAGACACGATCCGCAAGATCGTCGCGGTCGATCCCATCGAGCACGAGGTCGTCTACGAGACCGCCGAATTGATCATCGATCCCATGTCCGAACGGATCGCGCTGGGAGCTACGCGCGGACAGCGGGCGACACTGCCGGATTACTGCAGCCGCGCGCGATGGATCGCGGATGCCGGGGTATCGACCCACGCCGAGAGCTGGCTGGGCACGATCGAGGACGCCGCCGGCCGCAGGGACGCGGAGCGCGAGTATCTGGGGCAGGCGGACTGGAAGCAGCTGAAGAAGCGCATCAGCGTGCTGCCGCGCAAGGCCGCCTTCATCTCGACGCCGGAGTTCTCGAAGCTGGCCTCGCCGCGCAAGGCGCTTCGCGCCTTCGTCGCCGACATGCAGCGCGGCGGATCGCGGCTGCTGTTCGTCGCCGCCGTCGAGGATGACCTTCGCGCGATGGAGCGCATGAGCGGCATCAAGGCGGAGCGCCTGGCCGATTGGAGCGAGGTGACGAAGGCACGGAGCCGTGACGGCGCGCTGCTGGCCGATTTCGACGCGGGGTTCATTGGCGCCGGCCGCAAGCCGCTTGTCGTCGTGACCGCGTCCGACGTGCTCGGCAGCCGGGCCCATCATCCCCAGCCGATGGCGCGCGCCTGGAACCCGGCGTTCGATCATCCCGACGTGCCCGAAAAGGGCGCCGCCATTGTCCATCTGCAACGCGGGCTCGCCGTGCTCGACGGCTTGCAGACCCTCGACATGGGCAAAGGATCGCGACGCGAGATGATCAGGCTCAAATTCGCGGGCGACAATGCCGTGCTTGTACCGCCGTCCGATCTCGCGGTGATCTGGCCTTATGCCGGCGAGCCCGGCAAGCTGACGCTCGACAAGGCGGACGGCAGCAGCTGGTGGGCGCGGCGCACCGAGGCGGAAGCGGAAATCCAGGTCGCCGCCAAGGCGCTCGCCAAACACATCAGCCAGCGCCTCCGCCGTCGCGCACCCAAACTGGTGCCGCCGGGGCCGGCTTACGAAAAATTCGTCGCACGGTTCCCCTATTTCACGACAGTGGACCAGGGCCAGGCGATTCAAGACGTCCTCGACGATCTTGCGGCGGGCCATCCGATGGACAGGGTGATCTGCGGTGACGTCGGCTTCGGCAAGACCGAGGTCGCGCTGCGGGCGGCAGCCGCAGTGGCGCTGTCGGGCAAGCAGGTGGCGATCGCGGCGCCGACGACCGTGCTGGCGCGGCAGCATGTCGAAACCTTCCGCAAACGGTTCGGCCCTCTCGGGATTGAGGTGGGAAGCCTGTCGCGAGCCAGTTCAGGCCCGGAGACGCGAGAGACCAAGGAGGGGCTGCGGCGCGGCACACTGAAAGTCGTCGTCGGCACGCAGGCGCTTGCGGCAAAGGACGTGAAGTTCGCCGACCTCGGCCTCGTCATCATCGACGAAGAGCAGCATTTCGGCGCGGCGGAGAAGGCGAAGCTTTCAGGCCTCGCCAAGGGTGCCCATTCGCTGTGGATGAGCGCCACGCCAATCCCGCGCACGCTCGCGGCGGGACTTGCCGGCTTCAGGGACCTCAGCGTGATTGCCTCGCCGCCGGTTCATCGCCTTCCCATCGTGACCAGGATCGCGCCGCTGTCCGACGCTGCCATCGCCGCGGCGCTGCTCCGCGAGCGCAGGCGGCACGGTCAGAGCTTCCTGATCTGCCCGCGCATCCAGGATCTGGAGCCGATGCTGGCCCGTGTGCAATCGGTGGCGCCGGAGCTGCGCATCGTCTGTCTTCACGGCAGACTGCCCGTGGACGAGATCGACGACCGCATGATGAGTTTCGTCGATGGCGCGGCGGATGTGCTGCTGGCGACCAATATCGTGGAAAGCGGTCTCGATATTCCACGCGCGAACACCATCGTGGTGTGCTGGCCCGAAAAGTTCGGGCTTGCACAGCTGCATCAGCTCAGGGGACGGGTGGGACGCGGCGGCACGCGCGCTTTTGCCCATCTGCTGACGGAATCGACGTCGGAGCAGTCCGAGAAGCGTCTGGCGGTGCTGGAGGAGTTCAGCAAGCCGGGTGCCGGCTTTGCGATCAGCGAGCGCGACCTCGACCTCAGGGGCGCCGGCGATCTGTTTTCGGAACAGCAGTCCGGCCACGTCCAGGTGTTCGGACCCGTGCTCTACAGTCATCTGCTGAAGCGGGCGTCCGAGCGTGGCAGCGATGCCGGCGCCGATCTGTGGGTGCCCGATCTCAATATGCCGCTGGCCGACATGCTGCCCGAAGGCTACGTGCAATCCGAGGCGGTACGGCTCGAGATCTATGGCCGCGCTGCCAGGTGCCGAAGCGACGACGATCTGGAAGACCTGGAGGAGGAGATCTCGCGTCGTTTCGGCAGGCTGCCGCCGGAGGCCCGCGACTTCTTCGCATCCGCCAGGCTCCGGATTGATTGCAAACGGCGTGGCATCGTCAGGCTCGATGTCGGGCCCGAGGCGGTCGCCGCGACGTTCCTGCCCGGGCGGCTGCGAAAATCGAGGGGGAAGTCGGATGGCCGATTACTGCAGCGCGACGGCGACCGCGTCGTCTACGCCGGTCGCCGTGATCAGGATCCGTTCAGGCGCGTCGAGGAATTCCTCGAACTCCTCGACGGCTAGGGATCATTCGGTCTGCTCGACTGCCGCGGGCATTTTCGCCACCGACATCAGCGAGCGGGCCACCTGGTTGAGGAGCTGATCGGCGTTCTCCTCCTCCGCCAGCGATTTGGACAGCAGGGCGACGATGGCACTGTGGCGAAGCTGCTGGGCGAGGTTGCGCGCCGTGGTATAGCCTGCGATCTCGTAATGCTCGACGCGTTGCGCTGCGCCGATCAGGGCGAGGTCGGCCGCCGCGTCCTCCTTGTCCTCGCCCTCGGCCATGATCTCCTGGCCTTCCTCGACGAGGCCCATCATGCCCTTGCAGGGCTTGGCGCGGGCGGATTTGCCGAGCATTTCGAAGCATTCGTTGATGCGCTCGACCTGCGCTTCGGTCTCCGCGAGATGCTGCTCGAACAGCTCGCGCAACTGGTCGAAGCGGGCGGCCTCCGCCATCTTGGGAAGCGCCTTGGTCAATTGCTTCTCGGCATGCAGGATATCGCGCAGCTCGTTGATGAGCAGATCGCCGAGACCCGCTTCGTCCGCGGGCGGCGAGCTCTCGGTGACGATGGCCGAGGCCGGACCCGGTTCACCCGCCTGGATCGCCGGCGACTCCGTGAAGACCCAGTCGCCGCCCTCGTTCCACGGTCCGCGTGTGTCGATCTCGCCATGATCGCCGGCGCCGGTGGAATCGTTGAAGAACTGATCCACGAGGCCGGGCGTCGGGGCGATGCGGCCGATGCTGAAGGCCGGCTTGCCCATGCTCTCAAGCGCGAGCGCGAACGCCTTCATGTGCGTGATCTCGCGGGTCATCAGGAATTGCAGCGCGTCCTTGCTGCCGGCGTCGTCGCAGAAATTGATCAGCCGCTCGTAGACGATCTTGGCCCGCGCCTCTGCGGCGATGTTGCTGCGCAGGTCGACGTCGAGCTCGCCGGTGATCTTCAGATAGTCGGCGGTCCAGGCATTTCCCTGCGAGTTGAAGAGATTGACCCCGCCGCCGCCCGCGATGGCGATGAGGGGATCGGCTTCGGCCGCCTGGCGGTCGAACTTCGACGGCTTGAGGTGCATCCGCGCCAGCGTGCCGACCACTTCCAGATGGCTGAGCTCCTCGGTGCCGATGTCCATCAGCAGGTCCTTGCGATCGGGGTCCTCGCAGTTCAACCCCTGGATCGAGTACTGCATCGCGGCGGCGAGCTCGCCATTGGCGCCGCCGAACTGCTCCAGCAGCATGTTGCCGAAGCGGGGATCCGGTTCGTCGACGCGAACGGTGAACATCAGCTTCTTGACGTGGTGATACATGGTGGACTCTCGGGTGCTGGAGGGGGAGTGGAAAGAAGGTGAGTCCCGAACGGGCGGTTGCAGCGTTCGTTCCTATTGATACGACCCGCGCCAGTGTTGTCCGGCGCGGGTCGTTGAATGTCGAGCGGCAGGATAGCGGGCGTATTCGTTAGCGCTGGTCCGGACGCTTGGCGGGCGGCCCATTCTTGTTGCCTGGTGCGCCCTGAATATTCGACGGGTCCTGCGATTGCACGGCGGTGTTGCCAGTGGAGCTCGTCGAGCTCGATCCGACGGTCTCACCGGGCTTGGCGGCCGGACCGTTCTTGTTGCCGGGCTGTCCGGCAATCCCGGCACCCGAATTCTGCGCGCTCGGCGCGGACGAAACGTCAGGCTTGCTGGCCTGCGCCCAGGCTGCTCCAGGCAGCGCGAGAGCGGCGAGGATAACGGCACCTGTGAACTTCATCTCGGTGTTCTCCGACTGATGCCCCATCTACTCGAACGCCGGTGACCTGCGTGCGTTCCCTGTCGTCATCAACTCGAAAACGTCTTCTCGCACTGTCATGGCGAACTATCCGGGCAGTGGCGCCTCCACGACGTCCAGCAGGGCGCCGAGACCCTGTCGCAAACGGCGCGTGGCGATGCTCTCGGTGGCGAGACCGAACACCACGAGGGATCGCCCGGTCATCGCATAAACGTGCCCGAATTCGAATGCGGGCATCTGCCCCTCCGGTTGGTTGGTGTCGATCAACCCGATCCAGCTGCGTCCCTCGGCGACCGCGGGCAAGGTGAAATTGACGACGTCGTGATGAGCATTGTAGATCAGCAGCATGGTTGCGTCCGAACCGCGGCGCTTGATCCCGGTCTCCTGGGCGCGGCCGTCGAGCAGCAAAGCGAAACATTTGGCGTTGCCGTCCTGCCACTGCTCCGTCGTCATTTCCTCTCCGGACGGCGCGAGCCACGTCACGTCCTTCACGTCCAGCTCTTCGTTGTGAGAGCCGACCAGAAAGCGACTGCGGTAGAGAATCGGAAATGCCTTGCGCGTGGCGATCAGTTTGCGCGTGAATTCGCGCAGGCTGCGGCCGTTCGCGGTGATGCCCATCCAGTCGAGCCATGTGGTCTCGTTGTCCTGGGCGTACGCGTTGTTGTTGCCGTGCTGGGTGTGTCCGAATTCGTCGCCGGCAAGCAGCATGGGTGTGCCGTGAGACAACAGCATGGTCGCCAGCAGATTGCGCTTCTGGCGCTCGCGCAGCGCAATGATGTCCGGATCGTCCGTCGGTCCCTCGGCGCCGCAGTTCCAGGAATGATTGTTGCTGTGGCCGTCGCGATTGTCCTCGCCATTGGCCTCGTTGTGCTTGTCGTTGTACGAGACGAGGTCATTGAGATTGAAACCATCATGGGCGGTGACGAAGTTGACGCTGGCCCATGGCCGGCGGCCGCGCTTGTTGAAGAGATCGCCGGAGCCAGACACGCGCTTAGCGAAGTCCGCGATCGACCCCTCGTCGCCCTTCCAGAAAGCGCGCACGGTGTCTCTGAACTTGTCGTTCCACTCCGCCCATCCCGGCGGAAACTGACCAACCTGATATCCGCCCGGACCGATGTCCCAGGGCTCGGCGATCAGCTTGACGCTGGAGAGCACCGGGTCTTGGCGGCACGCGTCGAGGAAGCCGCCGCCTTCGTCGAACCCGTAGGGCTCCCGTGCCAGGATGGTGGCGAGGTCGAAGCGGAAGCCGTCGACCCGCATCTCGGTCGCCCAGTACCGCAGGGAATCCGCGACCAGTTGCAGCACACGCGGGTGCGACAGGTTCACCGTATTCCCGGTACCGGTGTCGTTGATGTAGTAGCGCTGCTGGTCCGGCAGCAGGCGATAATAGCTGGCGTTGTCGATGCCCTTGAACGACAGGGTGGGGCCGAGCTCGTTTCCTTCCGCGGTGTGATTGTAGACGACGTCGAGGATGACCTCGATGCCATGGGCGTGGAACTGGTTGACCATGGCTTTGAATTCGTTCGCGAACGGTGTCTTGAGGTAACGCGGCTCCGGCGCGAAGAAGGCAAGGGAGTTGTAGCCCCAGTAATTTCGCAGGCCTTTCTCGATCAGGTAGCTGTCGTCGACGAAGGCGTGGATCGGCAGCAATTCTGCACTGGTGATACCGAGCGATCGCAGATAGGCCGGGACTTCCGAATGGGCGAGACCGGAGAACGTGCCGCGGTCCACGTCGGGCACCAGCGGATGCAGCTGGGTAAAACCCTTGACGTGCATCTCGTAGACGATCGTCCGCTCCCATGGCACTTCCGGCTTGCGCGCGGCGCCCCAGGTGAAGGCCGGGTCGATGACGCGACATTTCTGCATCAGGGGCGCGCTGTCGCGTTCGTCGTAGGAGAGATCCTTGTCGGCATGGTCGAGCTGGTAGCCGAACAGCTCCGGTCCCCAGCGCAACCGGCCGACCAGCTGCTTGGCGTAGGGATCGAGCACGAGCTTGTTGGGATTGAAGCGGTGTCCCGCGTCGGGTTCGTAGGGGCCATGGACGCGGTAGCCGTAGACGGTGCCGGGGCGCGCCGAGGGCAGATAGCCGTGCCAGACTTCGTCGGTGTATTCCGGGAGTTCGATCCGCTCCAGTTCGGTCTCGCCGTCGTCGTCGAACAGGCAGAGCTCGACCTTGGTGGCATGGGCCGAAAATAGCGCGAAATTGACACCGAGCCCGTCCCAGGTGGCGCCGAGTGGAAACGGCTTGCCCTCGCTGATGCGGGAGCGGCGCAGGCTCGAGGCCGCCCGCGTCAGTGCGTCATCCGAATGTACTGTTTGATCCATCGTTGCCCCCGAACAGCCCTTCAGCAATTTGGTGCAGTTGCCGTCACTTCCGCGTCGCCCGCTCGCCGACGACCGCAGAAGTAATCACGGCGACAGGAGGCACATCGTCCGGCTTGGGCAGCGTGGTTGCCCTTTGCAGCGCCGCCTCCTTGCTGATCGCCGCAATCGAGTTGCCGATCCGCTCGACGATGCCGGTCAGCTCCGCGTCGGACAGTCCAAGACGCTTTCTGACGAGGCGCACCTGGGTAGGGTCGGCCAGGTCGAGCTTGTTGCGGATCGCTTGTGGCTTCGGGCGACGCATGGCGAAAACTCCTGTGTTGAGTTGCAACCGCTCCTCAGGCGATTCCGTTCCCTGCTCGTCCTGCAGTTGCCCGTCTAGATCGAGGATTTGTAGATCGCTGCGTAGGACTTGGCCGACTGTGTCCAGCTGAAGGCCTGCGCCATGGCCGCGCGGCGCATGTGATCGAGGCGGTCCTTCATGCCGAAGGTGGAAAACGCCCGGCAAAGGCTTCCAAGGAAGCCGGGGGCCGACGCGCGGTCGAACAGGAAGCCGGTCTCGCCGTCCACGATCGTCTCGGCGAGGCCGCCGGTACGATGCCCGATGGGCAGCGAGCCGAAGCGCTGGGCGTACATCTGGCTCAGCCCGCAGGGTTCGAAGCGCGACGGCATCAGGGTAAAGTCGCTGCCGGCGAAGATCTTTCGTGCCTCGGCGTCGTCGAAGCCGATCTTCACGGCGATCGAGCGCGGCGCGCGCACCTGCGCCTGCAGCAGCGCCTCCTCGAACCGCGTTTCGCCCTTGCCTGTCACGACAATCTGGCCGCCCGCATCGACGATCGCTTGCGCACTCTCGATCACGAGGTCGACGCCCTTCTGGTGCACCAGTCGCGCCACGAGCGCGAACAGGGGACCTCTCGAGACCGCCAGCCCGAACTGTTCCCTGACATCGTCGGCATTCATTGATCGTTCGGCCCAGTCACCGGCTCCGAACGGCTGGAACAGCGAGGAGCAGGTGCGCGGATCCCAGCTCTCGTCGATTCCGTTCAAGATGCCCGAAAGCTGGTTGCGATCGGCCCGTTGCCGCAACAGCCCTTCGAGACCGCAGCCGAACTCGGCCGTGGTGATCTCGCGGGCATAGGTCTGACTGACGGTCGTCAGGTGGGAAGCGTAGACCAGGCCGGCCTTGATGAAGGACAGGCGATTGTAGAATTCCACGCCGTCGATGTTGAAGCTCGCCTCGGGAATCCCCAGCGGCGCGAGCGAGCTGCGGTCGAAGACGCCTTGATAGGCCAGATTGTGGATCGTGAACACAGTTGGAATGTGCGCGTAGTGCCATTCCAGATAGCCGGGGATCAGTGCACATTGCCAGTCATTGGCATGGACGAGATCAGCGGCCCAATCCTTGTCGACCAATCCTCTCGCGACCTGCGCGGCGGCATAAGAGAAGGTCGCGAACCGGACATTGTTGTCGCCCCAATCAGCTCCGCGGCCATCGGCATAGGGCGTGCCGTCTCGTTCGTACAGCGCCGGGCACCGGACGACGTAATAGGTCATGCCGTCGGCGGTATGCCCGAGATCGATGGCAAAGGCCGGAAGGGCCGCGAAAGGTTGGCATCGTCCGACGGTCGTAAGGTCTTGTAATCCGCGCAGGACAGCCGGATAGCCGGGGATGATGACGCGGACGTCGGCAAAGTCGCGCAAGGCGCGCGGGAGAGCCGCCGAGACGGCGGCAAGTCCACCCACTTGAATGAAGTCTGATACTTCCGGCGTCGCGAAAAGGATCCGCATGCGCTAGGCCCCCCGGCCCAATGGACAACACTGGCCTCTGCCAACCATCTTCGAAAATTCCAATGGCGCTTCCCCAACGGAGCGCAAATCCTGAATTCTGCGCCGCAACAAACGTTCCTAACTTTCGCCACCGATCAGACATTTTTCGTCCTCGGTCCAAAAGTGCACACAGAGCGTGTGGGCCGGGTGCAGCGCTCGCCTGAGGAACGAATGCCTGCATCTCGGCTTCTTTCGTCCTGAGCATGCTTAAGCGATCGTCAAATTGAGCCTCGCGAAGCGTGTCGTCACTTCCAGCCATGCACGTAAAGGCGACCAGGTTTGAGTCACAGATTGGGAATGGCCGGGCAGGCGCGACACCACGGTCCTCGATGCCTCGATCACGGGGTCTGCTTCAATCTCTGGGCGCCGACTGCGCAATCGGTCGAATTGCTCGAAGCCGGCCGGCCGCCACTCCGGATGATGCGCGACCACGATGGCTGGTACCAGTCGTTGAGTCCCACCGCGCATGTCGGCACGCGCTATCAGTTCAGGATCAACGAAGATCTGGTCGTTCCCGATCCCGCCTCGTTCTTCCAGCCCGACGACGTCGGGGCGCCGAGCGAGGTGGTCGACACCGCGGCGTTCCGGGACTCGGTGCTCTATCCCGGCCGCCCGTGGGCGGAGACCGTGATTTACGAGCTGCATGTCGGCACCTTCAGCGAGGAAGGCAGCTATGCCGGCATCGAGAAGAAGCTGCCCTATCTGCGCGATCTCGGCATCACCGCAATCGAGCTGATGCCGCTCCACGACGTCCCTGGCCGGCACAATTGGGGCTATGACGGCGTGCTGCTGAATGCGCCGAATGCACGCTACGGCAGGCCGGAAGACCTCAAGCGGCTGTTACGCGCGGCACATGCCCTCGACATCATGGTTTACCTCGATGTCGTCTATAACCATTTTGGGCCGCAGCTGAACTATCTGCACCTCTATGCGGAAAGCTTCTTCACCACGCGCCACAGCACCGGCTGGGGGCCTGCGGTCAATCTCGAGGGACATGACGGCGCGTTCGTGCGCGAGTTCCTGATCGAGAACGCATTGATGTGGCTGCGCGACTACGGGTTCGACGGCTTGCGGCTCGATGCCGTCCACGCCCTGAAGGACGATTCCGACCGCCATGTCCTGATCGAGCTTGCCGAGACGGTTCGCAGTCAGCTGCCGGGCCGGCGCGTGCATCTGATGCTGGAGAACGAGGCCAATCAGGCTCGCCTGCTCGACCGGGCGCAAGGGCGAACCCGGCTCTATGACGCGCAATGGGGCGATGATTTTCACAACGCGCTCCACGTCCTGCTGACGGGCGAGGACGAGGGCTATTATCGCGCCTTCGCGGATAGGCCGCTCGAACATCTCGCGCGAGCGCTCACCGAGGGCTTTGCCTATCAGGGCGAAGTCTTTCCGCTGCATGACGCACCGCGCGGAGAGCCGAGCGCGCATTTGCCGCCCGAGGCCACCATCTTCTTCGCCCAGAACCACGACCAGATCGGCAATCGCGCGCTCGGGGAGCGGCTTTCCGCGCTGGTCGGTCCGGAGAAACTGGATCAGGCCCTGGCGCTGGTTCTTTTGAACCCGCACATTCCGATGTTGTTCATGGGCGAGGAAGCCGCGGCCGACACGCCATTCCAGTTCTTCGCAGACTGGTCCGGCGAAGCTGCCGAGCTGACGCGGGAAGGGCGGCGCAAGGAGTTCTCTCACTTCAAGGCATTCTCGACCCCCGACATGCGTGCCAGCATTCCGGATCCGTGCGATCAAAAAACCTTCGAGGCATCGAAGCTCGACTGGAACGGCATCGACCGTTCTCCCGTCAGCGTCAGGTTTCGCGGCCTGACAGCCCAATTGCTGAAGATACGGCGCGAGAAGATCGTGCCGCTGATCAAACGGGGTTTCGTGTCGGCTCATTGCAAGTTGCTGGGGGAGAACACTCGCACGGGCGGCCTGAATGCCCGTTGGCGGACGGAGAACGGAGACATCTTGCAGATTGTCGCCAATTTCGCCGACCGCGAACTGCCCATGCCGGCGCTGGTCGCGGGCGAGAGCCTGTGGCGATTGGGCGCGGCCGACGCGCCAGCCCTGTTGCCGAACGACATCATCGTGCGGCTTGGCCAGGAAGCGTGATGGAACGGCGAGGAACGCTTCCGAAAGCTTTCCGTTAGCGGAGCAAATCCCTGGAGCCGCTCCATGACCGACTATCCAAAGCCGCCTTATCCTCCGCAACAGCAACCGATGCCCGGTTCGACCCGCGCGATGAATCCGCGACCGGATCACGGCGAGGAGAGCTATAAAGGCTCCGGCCGTTTGGCCGGAAAGAAGGCAGTTATCACCGGAGGCGACAGTGGCATCGGCCGCGCGGTCGCGATCGCCTATGCCCGGGAAGGTGCTGACATCGTCATCGCCTATTTGAACGAGGATGAGGATGCCGCCGAGGTCAAGGCGCTGGTGGAGCGCGAGGGACGCAAGGTCGTCCTGATCCCCGGCGACATCCGCAATCCCGGTCATTGTCGCGCGATCATCGCCCGCACCGTCGAGGCGTTCGGCGCAATAGACATCCTCGTCAACAACGCGGCGCATCAGGACACGTTCAAGGAGATCGCCGACATCAGCGACGAGGAATGGCAGCGGACGTTCGAGACCAACATTCACGCCATGTTCTATCTCACCAAGGCTGCGGTCCCTCACATGCGCCCGGGAGCGGCGATCATCAACACCGCGTCGGTGAACTCCGACATGCCGAATCCGACCCTGCTGGCTTATGCCACGACGAAGGGCGCCATTCAGAACTTTACCGGTGGGCTCGCCCAGATGCTGGCGGCGAAGGGCATTCGGGTCAACGCGGTCGCCCCGGGGCCGATCTGGACGCCGCTGATTCCGTCGACGATGCCGGAGGAGAAGGTCAAGAACTTCGGCAAGCAGGTGCCGATGCAACGGGCCGGCCAGCCGGCCGAACTCGCGACCGCCTATGTCATGCTCGCCGATCCGCTCTCGAGCTACACATCGGGAGCGACCCTTGCGGTCACCGGCGGGAAGCCGTTCATCTAAGCGATCGTGCAACGAGAACGTGGCAGCCCCGCGAGCAGGGCCGCCACGTCCAATACGTCTCGATCAAGCGGCGCTGGACGCCTTGGCATTGACGCCCTTGCGAAGCGCCACCGTGTTCAGCTTGGTGTTGGCGGCCTTCTCTTCGTTCAGGTTCGTTGTGAGGAAGCGCACGATGTCGTCGTGCCCGAGCTCCTCTGCCCATGCGATCAGCGTGCCGTAGCGGCACATTTCATAATGCTCGACGGCCTGTGCGTTGGCCACGATCGCGGCGTCGAGCACGGCCTTGTCCTCGATCTCGCCCGCGGTCTCATCGGCCTCCTTGATGATGCCGTCGATGGCGGGACAGTGTGTTCCGCTGGGCTCCTTGCCGAGCTTCGCGAACACCTTGCCGAGCCTGTCGACCTGCTTGTTGGTCTCTTCCAGATGAGCTTTCAGTCCGGTGACGAGGTCCCTGTTTGTCGCTTTGTCGATCATCTTCGGCAGCGACTTCAGGATCTGCTGTTCCGCGTAGTAGATGTCCTGCAGCCCGTGCAGCAGCAGGTCTTCCATCGATTTGATGTCCTTGGTGAAGAATCCCATAAACGACGTCTCCTTTCACAATGATGGAACTGGAACGCCGCACAGCCGCAGCTGTTCCATTCCTGTGACCAGATCAGGAGAGCCGAATGAGCGATGGTGCGGATCATCTAGCGAGCCTGCTCGGACGGGCGGCGATGGACGTGTGGGGCGACATGCCGCGCGACATCCAGGAAGCGCTGTTCGAGACCGCCATGAAGGGACGGCCTGCGGAGCGGGAAGAGCTCGCGCGGCTGCTGCACGAGCGGCATCCCCGTACGCTTCATCCGGCGCGGCCGGGCTGACGCGGCGGGGGAACGATCGCGCAAGAAGCCGATTTGTAAAATGGGCGGGGCGTGGCGAACGGGATACGAGGAAGCCCGCGAGCCGTGGCTCCGCCCAGGATCAAAACGGTGAGTCGATCGGCGTGACTGAAATGATGATCGGAAAATGGTACGATCCCATCTCGCAGCGATGGATCGTGCCTCGCGAGGAACGTCGGGTGGCGGGCCACCCCGAGTCCAGCCCGGAGAAGGGGCCTGAAACCCGCAAGACGGCCGAGGCGCAGCGGATATGGGACCTGTTGGTCGATTGCTGCGCGCGCGGGTGATGTCCGAGCCGCACCATCACCGCTTCCTCTGTCGGTAATTCAAAGAGTGATGACATAGACAGCGAAGGCAATGATGAGTGCCAGGCTTACGACGGCGGTGCTGATCAATATCTTGCCCATGGCGCGTCCGTGCTGTCTCTCCGCGTCAATGTAACAGTCGACCTTTTCGTTCCGAACCGTCAGCTGAAGGCAGCTCCGACTGTTCACATGTGAACAAAGCGCGTCGTTATAAATGGCTTGAACTGTATCATTTGATATAGCTATGGCTGGGCTCGCTCTTATCATTGGCCATCCAGAAAGGCACCGCATCGTGCCATGACATGGAGACCCGATCGTGCTCAGGCGGCGTCGCGTTCCGCAAACCACCACGCTTCAAGAGCGGCTTGCGCAGTTCACCAGGACCATCCGCGAAAAGGCCGAGGCGTTGCCCGACGGCAAGGAGCGGGACGAGCTGATGAAACGGCTGAGAAGCGCCGACACGGCGTCAAATCTCGACCGTCAATTCGCCGGCAGGGATTGAGCTTACAAGGATTGAACTGGCAAGCACTGAGCTGGCAAGCCCTGAGCTGGAGGTCGTCAGCTGCGGTACCAACTCGCCAGATTCCAGGTCGTGACGTCCCATCCCGACATGTCGACCATGAGGTTGTTGACCCCCGCGTTGACGATGTTGCGGGATAGAAGCGGCAGGAACACGTTGGCCTCGCAAAAAGTCTCGTCGACCTTGATCAGAAGCGCGGCGCGCTTGACCGGATCGAGCTCGTTCTGCGCGGCCTTGTAGGCCTTGTCGGCCTCGGGATCGGACCAGCGCGAGACGTTTCGGCCGAGCCATTTGTTGTCCTTGTTGGAAATTTCCCAGGAGACGCACTGGTTCAGGAAGCGCTCCGGGTCGGGCTGCGGCTGCGTGGTGTTGTACATCTCCATGTCGGCATAGAACTTCGAGTAGGTATCAGGATTGCCGACGTCGGACGAGAAGAACACTGATGCCGTGACCGCCTTGATTTCGATCTCGATGCCGGCCTTCTGGCAGGCCTGCTTGATGATGGCCTGCGTCTTCTGACGCGGCGCATTGGTCGAGGTCTGGAAGACGAATTTCAGCTTTTTGCCGTCCTTCTCGCGGAGGCCGTCCGCGCCCTTGGCCCAGCCGGCTTCATCCAGGACCTTGTTGGCCTTGTCGACGTCGAACTCGTATTTCAGCTTCGGCGACTTGAACTGTTTGGGTGCGTTGACGAAGCTCGCGGTGGCGATGCCGCCGCGCCCGTAAATGAACTTCTGGATCGAGTCGCGGTCGATCAGCAGGTTGATCGCGCGGCGAACGGCGGGATCGGACAGTGTCGGGTGCTTGGTCTTGGGGCTGGAGCGCTCGCCGTCCACCTCGGTCCACGGGTCCGTCGTGTTGAGGATGATGAACTCGACATTGCCGGAGGGCGTGACGTCGAGCTTGCCCTTGCCGCTGGCCTCCATGCGCTTGAGGACCTCCTCCTCCACCTGCATGTTCCAGGCATAATCGTATTCGCCGGTCTGCAGCACGGCGCGCGCCGCGGACACCGCATCGCCGCCGCCCTTGATTTCGAGCGTGTCGAAATGCGGCTGGTTCTTGACGTGATAGTCGGGATTGCGTTCGGCCCGGATCAGGTCCCCGGGCTTGAACTCGACGAATTTGTACGGGCCAGTGCCGACCGGCTTCAGATTGCCGGGCGCTTCGCGCGACTTCGCGCCGACATAGTCGCCGAAATGATGCTTCGGCAGGATGGGGCCGACCGAACCGACGAACGGGTCGGCCCAGAACGGGGTCGGGGCCTTGAAGAGCACCTTGACGGTGTAGTCGTCGATCTTCTCGACCGTGATGTCCTTGTAAGAACCCGTGGTGTACGCCGCCGTGGCGAGATCCGAGGCGTATTGCCAGGTGAAAACGACGTCGTCGGCGGTGAAGGGCTTGCCGTCATGCCACCTCACGCCCTGCTTCAGTTTCCAGGTCACGCTCAGGCCGTCCGGCGAAAGGCCGTCGTTCTGCTTGGATGGAGCCTCGGCCGCGAGGCAGGGGACGAGGTTGCCTTCCTTGTCCCAGCCGGCGAGGGGCTCGAAGAAGACGCGCGAGGCGATCTGGTCCTTGGTGCCGAGCGCGAAATGCGGATTGAGCAGCGTCGGGGCCTGCCAGAGCAGGATCTTGAGCGGACCGCCGCCGCCGGCCTTGGTGGGCTTGTAAGGCAGCGTGGCGTCCGCCATCGCGACGTCGTTCCAGACCAGGATCTGGCTCGCGACCGGCGCTGCGATCCCGATCGCAGCCATCGTCTGCATGAACGAGCGTCGCGACAGGGTGCCTTGCTTCACCTCCGCGATGGATTTGCGGATTTCGTTCTCGTTCATCGGATGATCCCCACGTCGCAGACAAGTCGCCACTGGCCAGGGCCCATCATGTTTCATCAAGGCCGAGGCGGCAATGCCGACGGGGTGAAAAAAACCTGCGGCGAAATGACGAATGTGCGGGGAGAGGTCTGAAGCCCGGATGGGGCCGAGCGCAAATCAGGATAAGTCCAGCAGCGGCAGGCGGCGCTCCGGATTGCGCTTCGCTCCAGCGGCTTGGGCCCAACGATCCGTGCCGTTTTGCCGTGATGCGCCTCATGCTTGCGCAGGTGCATTCGTTCCCCACATGCGGACGAACGGAGAAGCGTCGTCCGCTCCAGCAGGCCAATATGGATTTCAATTTCATTGATTTCGCGCTGCGGAGAAGCGAATACGGTTCCAATCATTGCCAAGCCATGGAGACCAAGATGTCGTTTCGCCTCCCCCTGATCCTTGCGACCGTGCTCGCCGCCTGGTCGGCCGCCGCTTCAGGCGAAACCATCAAGATCGGCGTGACGCCGGGACCGCACGCCCAGATCTTCGAGGCCGTAAAGCCGGTCGCGGCCAAGCAGGGTCTCGACATCCAGCTCATCGAATTCTCCGACTACGTCGTGCCGAACGCCGCGCTCGATGCCGGCGAGATCCAGGCCAATTCTTTTCAGAATCAGCCGTATCTGGACAACCAGAAGGCCGACCGTGGTTACAAGATCGAAGCCGTCGGCCTGACCGTGAATTTCCCGATCGGCGTCTATTCCAAGAAGCACAAGGCCTTCGCCGACATCCCCGAAGGCGGCAAGGTCTCGATCCCGAACGATCCGACCAATGGCGGCCGCGTGTTGCTGCTGCTTCGCGACAAGGGCGTGATCAAGCTGAAGGATGGCACGGGCTTCAAGCCGACGGTGCTTGATATCACCGAGAATCCCAGGAAGCTGAAGTTCATCGAGGTCGACGCGGCGCAGGCGCCGCGCGCGCTCGACGATGTCGACGCCGCCGCGATCAACACCAATTATGCAACCCAGGCGGGCCTCGATCCCGTCAAGGATCCGATCCTGCGCGAGGACCCGAAGGGTCCCTACGTCAATCTCATCGCCGTTCGCACGGTCGACAAGGACAAGCCCTGGGTCAAGATCCTGGTGGACAGCTACCACACGGCGGAGGTCAAGGAGTTCGTCCTGACCAAGTTCAAGGGCGCGGTACTGCCGAGCTGGTAGGCAGTCTGCCCAGCCAAAGTTCAGCTCAGGGCGATCCCGGCGGGCAGGCTTGCGTACGAGCCCTGCGCAATGCCCGCTTGTCTGGAGCTGCGGCAACCGACATCATCGGGGCCCATCCTCGTCCGACAGGGGTCGTATGAAACGCTTAGCAAACCTGAAACGCCTGGGGTTTTTCACGCGGCTTCTCGACGAGGCCCCGCCGGCCGACCGATATCGCTTCGCGGCCGAACAGATCGTGCGCGCCGAGAAGGCGGGCCTCGATTCCGCGTGGATCGCGCAGCATCATTTCCACGAGCGCGAGGGCGGCCTGCCGTCGCCCTTTACTTTCCTCGGTTACGTCGCAGCGCAGACCTCGCGCATCCGGCTCGGTACTGGCATCGTCACCTTGCCGCTGGAGAATGCGGTGAGGGTGGCGGAAGACGCCGCGGTGCTCGATCTGCTCTGCAACGGTCGCTTCGAGCTCGGTGTCGGCACCGGCGGCAATCCCTCGGCCTTTGCCGCGTTCGGCCTCGACAGCGCCCAGCGCAACGAGATCTTTGCGCGCAATCTCGAGGTCGTCCGCACCGCGCTGGTGGGCAAGCCGCTCGACGGTGGCGACACGCTCTATCCACAGCGGCCGCAACTGGACAACCGGATCTGGCAGGCGACGTTCTCTGTGGCGGGCGGCGCGCGTGCCGGCAAGGCGGGCGATGGCCTGTTGCTGTCGCGTACCCAGCCCCGGACCAAGGAGGCGCCGAAGGCAACGCTGGCCGAGATTCAGAATCCGGTGATCGATGCCTATCTCGAAGCGCTACCGCCGGGACGCGAGCCTCGCATCATGGCTTCGCGTACCGTCTTCGTTGCCGACGACCGAAGCGAGGCGATGCGCCTTGCCGATATCGGCCTGCGGCGCGCTCTGCCGCAATTCCTCAAAGGCGGCCACGCCAAGCCGGGCGAGACGCTGGAGGAGATGATCGCGGCGTTCGACACCCATGTCGGCGCGGCCGACGACGTCATCGCCTCTCTGCGCGCCGACGCCACCCTGGAGCGGGTGACCGATCTCGTTTTCCAGGCGCATTCGGTCGACGCCCCGCATCCCCATATCCTGCGCTCGATCGAGCTGGTCGCGGAGAAGGTCGCGCCGGCGCTGGGCTGGGCGCGGACCGCGCCCGACGTGGCGCTGGCGGGATAGTCGGAATGAACGCAATCGCGTTGCACGAGGCTGCAAGAGGCTCAATGATGGCTACGAAAGATATCATCGACACGCTCGCCGGGATCGAACCGGGTTCGGCTCTGGACGGCATTCGCGCCAAGCGCGTGCAGGCGCGCGACAATGCGCAGAAGAGCTATCTCTCGCTGTTCGAGCCGATCGACGCCGGCGATGTCTCGCTGGTGGAGCGCGCCGCGGTCGCGCTGTTCGTGATCGGCCTTCACCGCGAGCCGACTGTAGCTGCCTTCTATCGGACGAAGTTAGCTGCGACCGCCGATGGCGCGCGCCTGGTCGAAGCGGTCGATGTCGAAATCGCGCGGGGCGAGACCTCGGGCCCCTACGGTGCGTTTCCGGCCGGCCCCCTGTCGGTCGAGAACAAGGCCGGCCTGATCTATCGCGTCGGCGCGGAGCGCAAGCCCGATCTCGGAGACCGGCTAGTTGCGGCGTTCGAGCATGCGCATCTGCTGGTGTTCCGCCCGCGCGACGCGGCTGCAGCCGACATGAAGGCTCTGCTCGCCGCCGGCTGGTCGAACACCGGCATCGTCACGTTCTCTCAGCTCGTTGCGTTCCTGTCGTTCCAGGTGCGCGTCGTCACCGGGTTGCGCGTGCTCGGTGCCTCGCTCAGGCGCACCGCGAACGTCGCGGCCGGCGCGTAAGGAGGCTGTATCATGAGCGCTGCAAGCAATGTCACTCCGCCCGTCGTCTTCACCCAGGATGAACTCGGCTGGGTGTCCTGGATCGATCCGCTGCCCGAAGCCGAGCTAACCGAGCGGCATTTCGCCGGCCTCGTCGATCGCTCCCGTTCCAAGTCCGAGTATTTCCGCCTGCTGGTGCGCGATCCCGAGGTGCTGGAAGCCCGCACTAAGACCGACAAGGACATCTTCTACAACGTCGCTGACGGCCTGCCGCGCGCCGAGCGCGAGCTCGCGGCGGCTGCGACCTCGCGCTATAACGGCTGCATCTACTGCGCCTCCGTACATGCGCGTTTCGCCAGCACCTATTCCAAGCGCCGCGACGATGTGCAGCGGCTGCTCGACGAGGGCGTTGGCGCCGATCTCGGCGAGCGCTGGAATGCGGTCGTCAAGGCCTCGGTGGCGCTGGCCGCAACGCCGATCGCGTTCGGCCCCGACAATATCGATGAGCTGCGCCGCGCGGGTCTCGACGATGCGGAGATCGTCGACGTCATCAACGGCGCGTCGTTCTTCAACTGGGCGAACCGGCTGATGCTGTCGCTCGGCGAGCCCTCGAAATAGCCAATCTCATCGGCATGGAAATTGCTGGTTGTTTCAACACCTAAGAGGAGGGAGCCGTCCATGAGCAACATCGATCGTCGTACCCTGGTCAAGGGCTCGCTTGCCGCCATGATGGCGGGAGTGGCCTTCTCGCGCGCCGCGCTTGCGCAATCGTCCGAACCGATTTTGCTGGGCGTCAGCGGTCCGTTGACCGGGCCGAACGCACAATATGGCACGCAGTGGAAGCAGGGCTTTGATCTCGCGCTCGACGAGATCCAGGCAGCGGGCGGCATCAACGGCCGCAAGCTCGCCTACAGCTTCGAAGACAGCCAGAGCGACCCGCGCCAGTCGGTGGCGATCGCCCAGAAGTTCGTCTCCGATCCCAGGATCGTCATGGAGCTCGGCGATTTCTCCAGCCCCGCCTCGATGGCGGCCTCGCCGATCTATCAGCGCGGCGGGCTGGTGCAGTTCGGCTTCACCAATTCTCATCCCGATTTCACCAAGGGCGGCGACTTCATGTGGAGCACCTCGGTCAGTCAGGCCGACGAGCAGCCGCTGCTGGCGGCCTATGCCGTGAAGCGTCTCGGCCTGAAGAAGCTCGCCGTGCTGCACCTCAACACCGATTGGGGCCGCACCAGCCGCGACTATTTCGTCAAGGCCGCCAAGGAGAACGGCGCCGAAATCGCCGTCACCGAAGGCTACATCGCGGAGGAGCGCGACTTCCGCTCCACGCTGGTACGTGTCCGCGATGCCAATCCGGACGGGCTGATCCTGATCTCCTATTATTCCGACGGTGCGCTGATCGCGCGCCAGGCGCGCCAGGTCGGGCTGAAGCAGGTGATCTGCGCCGCGAGCTCGGTCTACTCGCCGAAATTCCTGGAGCTCGGCGGCGAGGCCGTCGAGGACGTCCATGTTGGCACGCGCTACTTCCCCGAAGACCCGCGCCCCGAGGTGCAGACGTTCATCGCGGGCTTCAAGAAGAAGTACAACGGCGTGGAGCCCGACGCGTTCAACGCTTACGCCTATGACGCGATGAACATGGCGGCCGCCGTGGTGAGGATCGGCGGCGCCGACCGGCGCGCGATCCGCGACGCCTTCACGAAAGTGAAGGACGTCTCGAGCGTGATCTTCGGCAAGGCGACGTTCGACGTCGAGAGCCGGCGAGTCAAGGGCGCCATGAACGCCGAGCTCGTCGTGCGCAAGGGCCAGTTCGCGCTCTGGGACGGCAAGCCGACCTGAGGGGATCTCCTGCGTGTCTTCCTGGCTCGACTACACGATCAACGGGCTGATCGTCGGTAACGTCTACGCCCTCGTTGCGGTCGGGCTCGCGCTGATCTTCGGCGTCAGCCGGCTGATCAACTTTGCGCAAGGCTCGATCTATCTCGTTGGCGCCTATATCGGCTGGGTCGCGGTGGTGCAGCTGCATACGCCGCTGCCGCTCACCATCATCGTGGTCGCGGTGGCGGCGGCGCTGGTCGGCTTGATCATCGAGCGGTTCGGCCTGCGTCCGCTGCAGAATTCGGTGCGCATCGCGCCGCTGCTGGCGACCATCGGCATCAGCTTCGTGCTCGATCAGCTCGTGATGCTGACCTTCTCGCCCAATCCGCGCGCGCTGCCGAGCCAGTTGCCGGATGTCCGATTCCAGATCGGCGGCGGCACGATCGGCCCGCTCGATCTGCTCATCGCTGGTGTTGGCCTCACCAGCGCGCTGCTGCTGTTCGTGTTCCTGCGCTACAGCAAGCTTGGCTGGGCCGTGCGTGCCACCGCGCAGGACCGCGACGCCGCGATGCAGATGGGCGTCGACGTCAACCGCGTCAATCAGGCCGTGTTCGGCATTGCGGCTGCGCTCGGCGGCGTTTCCGGCCTTCTGGTCGGCATGTACTACAACCAGATCGACACCGCGATGAGCCTGCAGGCGACACTCAAGGGCGTCGTCGCCGAAGTCGTCGGCGGCGCCGGCAACGTGCCGGGCGCGGTGATCGGCAGCCTGCTGCTGGGATTGGTGGAGAGCTATGGCGTCGCCGTGTTCGGCACCAGCTACCGCAATCTGTTCGCGTTCCTGCTGCTGGTCGTCGTGCTCGTGCTGCGCCCGAATGGCCTGTTCGCCAGCGCCCGGCAGGCGCCGCCCGAGCCGCTCACCGGCACCTTCATCGCGCCGAGCCGGCCGGTGCGGATTCCGCGCTGGGCTCTGCTGATCGCTGCCGCCGTGTTCGCGATCCTGCCGCTGTTGCCAGTGTCGTTCTACGTGCTCCAGACCCTGATCAACGCCTGGCTGCTCGGCATGCTCGCGCTGAGCCTCACGCTGGTCGCGGGCACGATCGGTCAGGTCTCGCTGGGACACGCCGCGCTGCTCGCGATCGGGGCCTACACCTCCGCGCTGCTGTCGCTCACGTTCGCCGTCCCGGTCGTCCTTGCCATCATCGGCGGCGGCCTGATGAGTGCTGCGCTGGGCACGGCGCTGATCTCGCCGTCGTTCCGGCTGCGCGGCCACTATGTGTCGATCGCGACGCTCGCGATCGGCGAGATCGTCTCGCTTGTGATCCTGAACTGGGAGAGCGTCACGCGCGGTCCGATCGGCATTTCCGGCATTCCGCCGCTGGCGCTATTTGGTTATGAGCTGGTCAGCCCGATTTCGATCTACTGGTTCAGCTTCATCGTGATGGTGGTGCTGGCGCTGCTGCAGGGACGCCTGCTCGGCTCGCATCTCGGCCGCAGCTTTCGGGCCATCCGCGATGACGACATTGCCGCGCGTGCCTATGGGCTCAGCCTGAATCGCTACAAATCGCTGGCCTTCATCTTCGGCGGCTTCGCCGCCGGGATCAGCGGCGGCATCGCCGCGCATCTCTATTCCTACATCAACCACGAGACCTTCAACACGCAGCAATCCATCTTGGCGCTGACCGTGGTGATCCTCGGCGGCCTCGGCAATGTCGTCGGCGCCATCGTCGGAGCGGTCGCGCTGGTCGGCCTGCCGGAAGTGTTCCGGATCGCGGCGGAGTATCGCATTCTGATCTACGGCATCGTGCTGCTGCTGCTGGTGCGGTTCAGGCCGCAGGGCCTGCTGGGGACGATGTGATGATGGAGCAGCACACGACCATGCTGTCCCTGCGCGGGCTGACGCGGCGCTTCGGCGGCCTCACCGCCGTCGACGCCATTGATCTCGATCTTGCCAAAGGCGAGCTGATCAGCATCATCGGCCCGAACGGGGCCGGCAAGACGACGCTGTTCAATATCGTGACCGGGCTTGACCTGCCGGACGCCGGGACGGTTCGCTTCGAAGGTCAGGACATCACGGGTCTTTTGCCGGAACGGCTCGCCGCCGGAGGCATCGCGCGCACGTTCCAGCTCGGTCGCGTGTTTGGCAATCTCAGCGTCATGGACAACGTCTTGATCGGCGCCCACACGCGGCTGCGTGCCGTCAAGCCGGCCGTGCCGGTGATCGGTCCGCTACTGGAATTGGGGTTGGCGCTGCTGCGCCCCGCCAGCGTCAGGGCAGAGGAGGAGCGGCTGCGCGAGGAGGTGAAGGTCATTCTCGCGCGCTTCGGCGAGCGGCTGCTGCCGCGCATCGACCAGCCGGCCTACAGCCTCTCTTACGCCAACCGCCGCCGCGTCGAGATCGCGCGCGCGCTCGCCTTGAAGCCGCGCCTGCTGCTGCTGGACGAGCCGACCGCCGGCATGAACCCGACCGAGACCACGGAGATGCAAGGGCTCGTCGCCGAGTTGAAGGCCGAAGGGCTGACGATCTTGCTGATCGAGCACAAGCTCGAAATGGTGATGCGCCTCTCGGATCGCGTCATCGTCATGGACGAGGGCAAGAAAATCGCGGAAGGCCCGGGTGAACAGGTGCGCGGCGATCCCAAGGTGATCGAGGCCTATCTCGGCCACGGCTTGGCGACGAAGCAGGAGAGCGCGGCATGACGAACTCGCCTCCCGATGCGCTGCTCGCGCTCACCGACGTCAATACCTTCTACGGCCAGGCCCAGGTGCATTTCGACTTGTCGATATCAGTTCCGCGCGGCCACATCGTCTGCCTGCTCGGCGGCAACGCCAGCGGTAAATCGACGACGATGAAGATCATTTTGGGCTTGGTGAAGCCGCGCTCGGGCCAGGTGACTTTCGACGGCGCCTCGCTGATCGGGCTGACCACGCCGCAGATCGTCCGCCGCGGCATCGCCTCGGTGCCGGAGGCACGGCGGCTGTTCGCGGACATGAGCGTGCGCGAGAACATCCTGATGGGTGCGTTCGTGCGCGATGACCGCGAGGCGATCGCGCAGGATCTCGACAAGATGCTCACGCTGTTCCCGAAGCTCGGCCAGCGGCTGTCGCAGCGCGCCGGTTCGCTCTCCGGCGGCGAGCAGCAGATGGTCGCGATGGCGCGCGCGCTGATGAGCCGTCCTAGGATGATCGTGATGGACGAGCCGACCATGGGCCTGTCGCCGCTTTACGTTGACCGCGTGCTGGAGCTGATCCGCACCATCAACCAGGAGGGCGTCTCGGTCTTCATGGTCGAGCAGAACGCCAGCCTCGCGCTCGAAATCGCGCACGAGGCCTATGTGCTCCAGACCGGCAAGATCGTTCTGTCCGGCTCCGCCCGCGCGCTGAAAGACGATCCCCGCATCCGCGACGCCTATCTCGGCGGCTCCGAGGCGGCTTAATGCAGTGCGCTGACGTCTCCTCATTGTCATGGCCGGGACAAGCCCTGCCATGACGACCTCCCGCAAATTCGCATATGCGATCATCGGGCGGCCGCCGGGTCTGGTCAGTATGACCGTCCTATGAAAAGATCATACCGTCGGCGCGATCGGCGTGCAGCGGACGGAATCAACGACGTGACGAGATTATCTTTGCGGGCGGTCGAGCCCGGAATGGTGCTGCTGTTCGGCGGGCTGATTGGGGCCAACATCGTGGCGTGGGCCTGGGCGTTCGCGGCGTTCGGTGACCGGCCGACGGTGATGGCGACCGCACTGCTGGCCTGGGTGTTCGGCCTGCGCCACGCCGTCGATGCCGACCACATCGCGGCCATCGACAATGTCGTGCGCAAGCAGATGCAGGCAGGTGGCGCGCCGCGCAGTGTCGGTCTCTATTTCGCGCTCGGCCATTCCACGATCGTCGTGGTCGCGACCATGCTGCTCGCGCTCGGCGTCGTGAGCCTCGGTGGCGACAGCCTGCTCAAGGAGATCGGCGGCTTCATCGGCACGTCGGTCTCGGCGCTGTTCCTGCTGGTGATCGCGGCCATCAATCTCGTCATCTTCGCCGGCCTGTGGCGGACGTTCCGCGCGGCACGGGAGCAGGGCGTTCACGACGCCGAGGGCCTCGATGCCCTGCTTGCCAGTCGCGGCCTTCTGGCGCGGCTGCTCGGCCCGATGTTCCGCCTGGTGACAAAACCCTGGCACATGTATCCGCTCGGCTTCCTGTTCGGGCTCGGCTTCGACACTGCAACCGAGATCGGCCTGATCAGCATCTCTGCCGGCGAAGCCGCGCGCGGCGCATCGTTTGCCGATGTCCTCGTTTTCCCCGCGCTGTTCGCAGCAGGCATGGCGCTGGTCGACACCGCCGACTCCGCGCTGATGGTGGGCGCCTATCGCTGGGCCTTCGTCGATCCGCTGCGAAAGCTCTGGTACAACCTCACGATCACAGGGGCTTCGGTGGCAGTGGCGCTGTTGATCGGCGGCATCGAGGCGCTCGGGCTGATCGCGGACCGGCTCAGCCTATCCGGCGGCGTGTGGGCATTGGTTGACGCCCTCAACGACTCGCTCGCCAATGTCGGCTTCGCCGTGATCGCGCTGTTCGCGATCGCCTGGCTCGTTTCGGTCGTGCTCTACCGGCGCATGTTTGCAGTTGAGCGGCGGCGCGCCGCGGATGCGCTGATCGGCGCCGAGGCCACCGAAGCGGCCTGATCGACAATCCGCTGGCTCAAGCCGACGCCGCGCTCGCGACCTGCTCCGCCGGCAGATCGTCGGCATTGGGATCGCCCGGCGCGGTGGCCCAGGCCAATTCCACCAGCGTCACGAACCGGCGGCCGGCCCCGTCGAGCTGGCAGACGATCAGGCCCTGCTCTTCCATGTAGCCGAGCAGGCGCTGCGCCCGGCGCAGCGAATGCGAACCGTAGGCGCGGGCGATCGCGGCGTCGCCGGGACAAGGCCAGCCTTCTTTCGCCGCGCGCGCGATCATCATGAACACGCCCTGCATGTCGTCGGGCAGGATCGAGGCGCGCAGCGACACGTCCTGCCAGGCGTCGTCCTCGGCATGCTCGGCGCCGAGCCCGGCGCGTGCGCGTGTCAGCATGCGGCGGAATTCGGTCAGGTCGGGCACCGCCGAGCCGAGTCCCTCGATGCGGCAGCGGACGACGAATTCCTGGTACAGCACGCCGACCGCGCGGAAACCGGCGTCGGGCGCGGCGAGCACGGCACGAAGGGTCCGATCCACGCGCTCGCGCCGCTCCGCGAGCTCTTCGGCGCTGACCGGGACCTCGATCATGTCGGGGCCGATCTCCGGTGCCGCAGCCTTCGCGGCGCGGAGCTGCTCGAGCAGATCGGGCGCGGGCCGGCGCTGCGGCCGGCTGGCATCGGGCGGCGGCGCCGCCAGGATCACAGCGCGCATGTTTTCGAGTGCAGCTTCGGGCATCGGCATCAGCCGCGGCGTGGAATTGCGCGGCTGGGTTTCGGTCGCGCCGATATTCAAACGCAGGGGGCGTCGCGACAGCGCGGGGCCGAGCGCCATGAATTGTCCACGTTCGAGATCGCGAAAGGACTCAGCCTGCCGCCGCTCCATGCCGAGCAGGTCGGCGGCGCGCGCCATGTCGATGTCGAGGAAGGTGCGGCCCATCAAGAAGTTGGACGCTTCCGCCGCGACGTTCTTGGCGAGCTTTGCCAACCGCTGGGTTGCGATGATCCCGGCAAGCCCGCGCTTGCGGCCGCGGCACATCAGGTTGGTCATCGCGCCGAGCGATAGCTTTCGCGCTTCGTCCGAGACTTCGCCCGCGACCGCAGGCGCAAACAACTGCGCCTCGTCGACGACCACCAGCATGGGGTACCAATGGTCGCGGTCGACGTCGAACAGCCCGCCGAGGAAGGCCGCGGCGCGCCGCATCTGGTTCTCGGCGTCGAGCCCCTCGAGATTGAGCACGGTGGAGACGCGATGCAGCCGCGCGCGCTCGCCGGCGACCTGAAGGCCGCGTTCGGTGTGATCCTCGGCTTCGATCACGAGATGGCCGAAATGCTCCGCCAGCGAGACGAAATCGCCTTCGGGATCGATGATGGCCTGCTGCACCCAGGGCGCGCTCTGCTCCAGCAACCGCCGCAGCAGATGTGATTTTCCGGAACCCGAATTGCCCTGCACCAGGAGGCGGGTCGCCAGCAGTTCTTCGAGGTCCATGGCCGCCGCGGCGCCCGCCGTGGTCTGCCCCATCTCGATCGCAACCGTCATGCCCGACTCAAGTCCCATCATTCGCGGACAGGGGCTTATCAACCCGGTCGCGGCGCGTCGAGCGCCACGGCGAAAATCATGCATCGTTGCCCACGGCGGAGTTCAGGCGTGATTCGATTGCCGTAGAAGTGCGGGCCGATAGGGGGCTTGCGGATCGTCGTCCTGGGTATCGCTTGCGTGAGTTCCCCCGCTGATGTGCGAAACCGCCATTGCGCCGTGCGCTCGGCATGCGCCAGTCAATGATGGGTGCGCGAAGTCGGGCAAAGGGGATCGCGGCCCGTTACAGCGCGCCCGATCCGCCCTGCACGATCTTCTCGTTGAGCTTCAGGTCGACGGTCTCGACCGTGCGGTCGATCTCTGCATTGGGCGCGCCGAGCTGATGCGAGATCAGCTTGACCAGCAGGTCGACGCGCTCGATGAAGGGCGCGCCGCCGGCCACCGCGCGTGCCGCGGATGACGGCTTCAGCAGGCTCTCGGCGGCCTTGGCGTATTTCGCGAACGGCACCTGGTCCTGCGGATCGGCGCCGAGACGCCGGGCGATGGCGTCGACATGCTCGTAGATCGTCTGCGAGCGCGCGAGATCGCCGTGCACGGCATCGCGGATCGACTGCGGCTCGTGCGGCGTGATGCAGCGGTAGTTGCCGGTCAGCAGCATCGACCATTTCGCCAGCGGCACGAACAGAGAATCGAACACCTTCAGCTTCACCGGCACGTCGTGGCCGTCGAGGGTCACCGCGTCGATGTCGGCTTCGAGCTCGCGCAACACCTTGTTGTGCTTCTCGTCGGCGAACACGGATGCCTTGAAATTCGTGGGCAGGCCGACGTGAAGCACGTTCGCAGCCTCTTCCGGCGGACGGAACGCCTGCGGGTCGGGCGAGCACAGGGTCACCAGCCCGGGCTCGAAGCGCTCCCACACCTGCGCATTGGTGTAGGCCTCCTCGAGATCCATGTCTGCGAGCGAGGGAATCCGCTTCAGATAGGGCAGCGGCGGCATGTTCATGATCGACAGGCACGGCAGCTTCGCCGCGGCGATCCTGACCATGAGAACGCGCACCGTGTGGTTGGTGTATTGGGGCTCCTGCATCGCAAGGCCGACCATGTCGTAACGCGACAAGTCCACATTGGCGGGTGTCACGGCGTCGAGCTTGCCGGGCAGGTCGCGTGAGAAGATGGCGCGGTGAAGCGCCTCGTCACGCAACTTGATGCGCACCTCGGTACCCTCGCGGTTGATCAGCTCCGCGGTCTTGGCGCGGCAGACCAGGGTCACGTTGTGTCCCGCCATCAGCAGCTTCGTGCCCAGCAGGGAGCCGTAGGATGCCCCGAGAATCAGGATGTTACGCGCCATGTCTCGTCCCTTTGACAATTTGTGCTGTTTTTGAGCCCCGGCCGTCATCCGCGGGCGAGTTTGGCGGGCATGTAAGGCAAAGTGCGTGGGGATGGCAACTGGGATAATGGATACAAGGCGTGACGGGCTCGGCAGGGGGGGCGGCGTGTTGCGTGACGCCGAAAGCGCGACGACGCCTCACCGGTGGCGGGTTCTGCAGGTCCCTGAGTTGCTCAAATAACTGGCTTACCGAAGTAAGAAATGTTGCACGTCTCGATCGCCCGGGCTCACCCAGAACGCGATCATACCTCGTCACGGCTCGCGCGCCGGGTGCGGATGAGCGACTTCGAGGATTTTGTCGCGCCGGTTTTCCTGCGACGTCGACCGCCTGAAAGTCCTGTGGCGAAGGGCATCGGCACCGATCGGCCGGCAATTCCGCATCCCTTATCGCCATCGTGATGGGTGGCACGCCGGATCGGTGTCATGAGGAATTCATGATGGAAGCCGACATAGGCCCTGCGTTTTTCGCCATCAAACGAGATCCAATTTTTAGTCGTCCATCGCAACAAAAAACTGCAAACGCGGGACAGCAAAAAATGGCAGAGTGGTGCGGGGCCTAAACTGGGTATCAGCAACGGAGCTGAGACGTGACGATTGAGTTGGAGTCGGCGTGAGACTTGTTTTGCGACCGGTTGGTTCGGACCGTAGTCTGTCTGGTCCAGTGCCCCCGCCCGCGAAGGGAAAACGGAACGATGATCGGGACGGCAGACGCAAGCGCGATCACGCACGCGTGACATCGCATCGAGCAGACATGCAGGGCGATGCGCTGACAGCGCTGCGCCTGGTCCAAGCAACCGCCGACGCGCCGTTCGGGGACTGACATGGAAGATGATCATTGGCCTCACGGCGCGTGCGACGGCGCCGGCCGAAGCCTGGCGTGCTTGCGGAAACGCGCGTCCGATTTTCTCGAAAGCTTGTCCGTCGCGGAACTCGTGCGCGAGGCGCACAGGCATCGGTGGATTTCGGACTGGTTGAGGATCGCAGGCGAGTACCGGATATCCGCCAAATCGGCGCGCGTAGCCAGTTCGGCTCAGATCGCGGGGGAAGCGTGGCTGTGCTCGCTGACGGCCCTTGAAGTCGCGAGGAACCTGTCTTGGCCCGGAGATCCCGGGAGTACCGACCTCGTAGAGAAGGTCGGACTCAGCTTGAAGGGCTTCGAGGAGGACGCCGGTTCGGCGATCGAGCGCGTGGAGATCGACTGCTTCGATCAAGGCTCGCTTGCGGGCTACTTTCTGCCAGCGTTCCCCGATCGGTCTTTCGCACCCGCGGTCATCTGTGTCAGCGAAGAGGACATCACCGTGGGCTCGATGATGAGCAGGCTGTTGCCGGCCTCAGGGCGACGGAACATGTCACTCCTGCTCGTTGATGCCGGCGGTTCATCCGGTCGTAGCCCCTTCAAGGCGGCGCATATTCTGCAATGCTGGCTGGATTACCTGGAAGCTCGTCCGGACGTCGATTCGCAGCAGATCGCGGTCTATGGCGAGGGGGCGGCCGCCAGTCACGCATCCCGTCTTGCCCTCCTGGATCGCAGGATCGCTGCCGCCGTGTGCGACGGCGGCATTGGGACGCCGGGCATGCGCCGGGCATCGCTGCGCTGGATGATCGGCGTCGAGCAGGCGGTCCGTGACGGGACCTCGACGGGTTCGTTGCTGCCGTCGCGTCGGATACCTTGCCCGCTTCTGATGGTCGTCGGGAGCCGCTCAATGATTTGGGAGGAGGATGCTCTCGAACTGCAAGCCGGCTATCGGCAGGCCGGAGCCGATTGCGCGACCGTTGTGCCGAATTGCATTCCGCACCCACTGGGCGAGGTCGAGAATTTCATCGCGGTGGACGATTTCATTTTCGAATGGCTCGACAGCAAACTTGGAATTGCCCGTCAGCTGGATTCTGTGACCTACCTCTAAGGCGCCAAGAGATTGGGAAACCGAGAAGAGATTGGGAAGGCGAGAAGAGATTGGGGATGAATCGAGGCGCACGTTCCGCGCCTGACGTCAGGGGTCATGAAGCGTCGATGGCCAGCAACCGTGCGGCCAGCCGGGCATTCTTGGCAATCGTTGCGAGCGCGGCATTCAGATCGGCCAAGGTTTTCTCGTCGAGTTCGTTGAACATGGTCGAGTTCAAGGCGAGCTTTCTCTTCGATAGTTTTTCGATCTCCGCCGTTGCTTTCGCCGTCAGCGACATCAGGACGTAGCGTGCGTCGTCTGCTGCCGGCCGTCGCGACAGGAAGCCGCCCTTTTCGAGGGCCTTGGTCTGGTTGGTGACGAAGGCGGCGTGGACCCGCAGCTTGTTTGCGATGTCGATGCCGGCGACACCTCGCCCCTCGTCCAGTTCGGTGATGGCCATCAGGATCAGCCACTGCGGCTCGGTAATGCCCAGCAGTCCGGCCCAGCTGGTGTGGATGTCCTCCAGCTGGGAATGAATTTCGACGACGTTCCAGATGAAGTCGGTAATCGCCCTGTCGAGTTTCTTCTCGATCATGTGGCTGCCTCCCCGTTTATCCCTTGCCTATCCTTAATGGGATATCTTGGAAGCGTCTCGAAAATCGCGCGCCGACCAAAGGGAGATACCGCGCGGAAGGAATCGTAGTCTCAATTATTGCTTGCAAAGAACAATTAATTTTATTATCGACTATTCCACTCTATTTCGCTGCTCTTGACCCACGCGACGGACAGCGATGCGAGACCTCCAAGAAGCCCTCGGGATGCCCCCCGAGGGCTTTTCCTTTTTTTTGCAGCAATTTTGTGAGGTGATATCGCCGCTGTTGCTCTCAAGACACATCGCGGCTTGAACTGTCGATTCATCAAATCAATAAATTGAGGCAGTTGTTTTTATAAACTATATGTGAAGCCACGACGGAGGGGGCACCTCACTGTCGTTTCAGTCCGGACCTTCGTGCGGATCTGAATTGAGCGAAATTGAGAGGGTAAAGCGGCGTCCACCGAGGACCCGACCCCCCCCTGAACCGACCTGGAGGTTTACTAATGAAGTTGACGAAGACACTCTTTCTCGGCTCGGCTGCCGGCCTGATGGCCGCCTCCGGGGCGTTCGCTGCCGATCTTCCCGTGAAGGCCAAGGCGGTCGAATACGTGAAGATCTGCTCGCTGTACGGCGCCGGCTACTACTACATCCCGGGCACCGACACCTGCATCAAGCTCGGCGGCTACGTGCGCGCTGACGCGAACTTCAACACCAACTCGGACTTCAATCCGAACCAGGGCGGTACTGCCGGTGCTCGCAACCGCCTGATGAACTACTACACCTTCCGCGCTCGTGAAGACCTCAACATCGACACCCGCACCGCGACCGAGTACGGCGTGGTCCGCACCTTCTTCGACGGCGTCTTCACCTGGACGAGCGGCAACTACACCCCGACCGGTTCGGCAACGGGTGGTACCCAGTACAGCGGTGCACTCGGTCTGAACGCTGCGGGCACCGCCCTCGTCGGCTCGAATGGTAGCGGCAGCGTCAACGGCACCGACGGCAACACCTCCGGTGGTGCGCTCGGCGTCTACTATGCCTTCATCCAGTTCGCCGGCTTCACCATGGGTAAGGCCGTGTCGCAGTTCGACGCCCCCTGGACCAACTATCCCGGCAACCTCACCGACAATCTCGTCGGCGGCAGCGGCACGGTCACTGGCGTCAACCAGTTCACCTACACCGCCGACTTCGGTCAGGGCATCACGGCGTCGTTCTCGGCTGAAGACGTCTCGGCCTACTATCAGGCCGGAAACGTCAACATGACCGGCGCGACCGCAGGCGGCATGATCGGCGGCTCGTACGGCACCAACGCGATCGGCGGCACTCGTTCGCCGAACCTCGTCGGTCAGGTCCGTGTCGACCAGGCCTGGGGCCTGTTCCAGGCGTCGGTGGCCGCGCATGACAATCACGTCGGTTATTACGGCGCCACCGAGCCGACTGGCCACCCCGACGACAAATGGGGTTGGGCGGTTCAGCTCGCTCTGTCGATCAAGAACATCCCGACCGGCGCGGGTGACACGATCAACATCCAGGGCGTCTACACCGACGGTGCGACCCGCTACAATTTCCAGAACCTGTCGGGCAGCACCTACGCGCTGTACGGCAATTCGGGCATTGCTGGCGCTTACGGCAGCCTCGGCTTCGCCAGCGCTCCCGATACGGTGTTCGTGACCGGCGGCTCGCAGGAAACCGTCAAGACCTGGGGCTTCCGTGGCGCTTACACCCATAACTGGGATGCGTACTGGAACTCCTCGCTCTACGGTGCCTATGCTCAGGCTCAGTTCGGTACCCAGGCCAAGACCACTCTCTGCGGCGCCGGCGGTGCTGGCGGCGTGTTCGGCGGCCTGGCCGGTGTGACGGGTTGTAATCCGGACTTCGCCATCGGCCAGCTCGGTGTCGTCACCCGCTGGACCCCGGTCAAGAACCTGACGTTCTCGGCTGACGTCTCCTGGACTCACCTCGACCAGAAGTACTCCGGGACGGTTGGCCTCGTCCCGAACGTTATTACCGCTAAGCCGGCCGCGGTTTACGAACTGAAGGACCAGGACTCGATCGCCATGATCCTCCGCGCTCAGCGCAACTGGTAAGATCTGTCGAAACACATGAACGAACACCCGGCGGGAAACCGCCGGGTGTTTTTTGTTGCGCAAGGCAGATGATGTAAAGCGGCGACCCCGAGGCACGGTGCCCGGATGGATTGCAAGCGTGATCCGCGGCCACTCTTCCGGCGCGAGACCTTGCTCGGATTGCGGGCGCGCTTGGGGCGACGACCCGCATCACCCGACGGGCAAAACACCCGCGAGGCTGTCAATCGGCCGTCGCAAAATATTCCGCTTTACCGAAATTCGGAAATGGCGTATGTGTCGGCCATCCCGGCTCATCCTTGAGGGGCGATCTTGTGGTCGTCATGTTCGCGAGCCGGGCTTGCGGTGGACGCGGCAGCGTTCGGGTGCGAGGAGTCGGGCAGGGCGGATTGCTCTCCGTGAGCCCAAAACTTCGTGCCGACGAGCGGCGCTGCTAGGCTTCGTCTCGTCTGTAAGTTTCCGGCTCCGTCGACAGGGCTGGAAAAACTGCGGCGAAATGGCGAGCCGTGCGTACGGCAAAACCGTGTGGTCCTGGCCGTCGTTGCTACGGTCAAGCTCTTGCGGATGCGGCATCTGCGTCAACCGGCGCGGTGTCGGTGAATTTCGCTGGGGTGAGGGAGGCCAGCAGGAACTCGGCTCCCGGGAGAGCACGGCATAAGCCGTCCAACCATCGCGCAGGGAAGGCCGAGTGATTGGCTACACCTGTATGCTGCTGTGCGGTTTCCTTGCGCTACATCTTCGCGCAGCGGACCGCGGGTGCCAGCCGGCACCCGGCCTTCCCTGCGCCCTCTTGGCTTTGAGGGTGACGTGACCAAGCAAAACTCGGGCGAATGCGCCGCGAGCATGCGAACGCGTGTCTGTAATTCAAAATGCGAGCTGGAAGAGTGGCGCTGCCGCCTCATACTCCGTCATTGCGAGCGCAGCGACTTGTCCGCCGAAGCTTTAGCGAAGGCGGAAGCAATCCAGTCTGCCGCCGCGGAGGGATACTGGATTGCTTCGCTGCGCTCGCAATGACGGTTTGACGGAGTGTGCACCACATTTCGTTCTCGCCAACGCTGCGCAATCTTCCGCAAGTTCAGCGCAGCATCCGCGCACGGAAATGACGCGTGCCTCACCCCTGGTTCGCCACACGCGCGCGATCGAGATGTTCCTCGATCTTGGGACGGTCGCGGGTGCGCTCGAAACTGGTGCAGAGCAGTTCGGTCTCCTCGAGCGAGACCGGGGCGCGATACAGCCGGCACATGAATTCGGCCGTTGCGCGTCCCTTGCCGGTACCCGGCCCGCGTTCGGCGAGAAACATGCAGTCCCGGCAGATGCTGGCATCGAGCCGCTGATGTGCCGCGTCGAGGTGATTGAGGATCTCGCGCAGCGAATCGCGCAGCCTGACGCACTCATCGGGTCCGAGCGCCGTGACCGCGTTCAGCACGTGATTGATCGGATCGTGCTGGCTCAGGCACTTCTCGCCCTGCGCCGTGACGTGCAGCACGACAGAACGCTTGTCTTCGTGCGACGGCTTTCGCACCAGGAAGCTCTTGCTCTCCAGCGTCTTCACGATCTGCGATGCAGTTGCCCTGGTTGCGCCGATGAAGCCGGCGAGCGCGGACGGCGTGCGCGAAAACCTGTTGGCGCGGCCGAGAAAGCGCAGCGCCATCCATTCCCGATCGCGCAACCCATGCTGATCGCCTTCGAAATACCAAGCCCTCGCTGCCTGAACCAGCAGCTCCACGGCTTCTCTTGCCAATGGCATGAATTCCTACCTTGCCCCGGGAATAACGTCTGCGGCGCCCCGGAGCCGCCTTCCGTCGTTGCGCACGAGCCGTTTGCGAGAAGCCTTACTACCGGCAATGTTCGACACATGCACCGTGCTCTTCTCTCGCATGAAGGCACGGACAGCCCGGCGCCCGACCTGGACCGATGGGCACTGCAAGCTATGGCGCGGGAAGCGGTGTTGCTGATGGTATGCCATTCGCGGCGTCGTCGCACGGGAGCCCGAGTAGCCGTCGCCAGCAGACGATGGATCGGAGTAGTTCAACCGAAGCCCCTAAGGTTCAAGTCACACGCAGACGTTTCTTATGTTCGACGAAACGATGAATGAGCTTCTCAACAAAATCAAGTAGAGACCCTCGCGGAGACTGGATGTCGTCGCAGGCGAATGTAACGTTCAAGACAATCTCGCTCTTCGGGACACATGATGGTGAACGCAATACCCTGTCCCACGAGCAACATGCACGCGACTATGCGACGGTTTTATTGCACGGCCTGTTGTTGGCTGTGGTTGATGCAAGTTGATCGAAGCTTGTGCACGACGACGATGTGCCTCGACATGTCATCCACAACTTGTGCGTTCTGCCAAGAATTGTCCGAGGGAACTCACAGGAATTGCACGCGGCGGTTGTCCAGGGCGGATCAAGGAATCGCCGTCCAGTCGCATTCGGCGCGGCTGCCTCACCCGAACGGTGGAGGCGATCACGGCGGAAACCGGGAGATGGCGGCGCAGGCGCATGCGCTGTGAGCGTGGCGGCATGCGCCATCGCCTGTCGAAAACAACGAGCAAGGTGCGATCGCGGGGCGTCTCGCGCGCCGACTCAATCTGAGACTTGCTAGTCGCCCTTGAGCATGTCCCGCAGCTCGCGGAACGGATCGGCGCTTGGCGGAGCCGAGGCGTCCTGCCGCATTGCGCCGTAGATTCTCGGGACCATGTCGACCGCCTGGTCGAGACCCGAATCACGTCCCGCCTGGTATCCGCCCATCAGGCGAAGGTCGCGCGTGTCCTCGTATTTCGCGATCATGGCGCGCAGCTTGCTCACCAATTCGCGCTCTTCAGGGTCCCAGACGTTATGGGCGAGGCGCGAGACCGAACCCAGAACGTCCACGGCCGGGTAACGCGCCTGGTCGGCGATGTGCCTGGAGAGCACGATGTGGCCATCGAGTGTGCTGCGGATGGTATCGGCGATCGGCTCGTTGTGGTCGTCGCCGTCCACCAGCACGGAGAAAATCCCGGTGATCGTCCCGGACCCCTCCTCGCCGGGCCCGGCGCGCTCCAGAAGGCGCGGCAGATCGGTGAAGACGGTGGGTGCGTAGCCGCGCGCGACCGCGGGTTCACCGGCGGCGAGCGCGACTTCGCGGGCGGCGTGGGCGAAGCGGGTGATCGAATCGACCATGAGCAGGACCGATTCGCCCCGGTCGCGGAAATATTCGGCGACCGCCATGGCCGTCTTCGGCGCCAGTCGCCGCATCATCGGGCTCTCGTCTCCCGTCGACACGATCGTGACGGCGCGGTGACGATCGGCGCCCAGCACGTCCTCGATGAACTCGCGCACCTCGCGGCCGCGCTCGCCGACCAGGGCCAGCACGACGGTGTCAAAGCCTTGACTGCGGGCGAGCATCGCAAGCAGCGTCGATTTACCGACGCCAGACCCGGCAAAGATGCCGACGCGCTGGCCGGCACAGATCGGGGCGAACAGGTCGATGACGCGTACGCCGGTACGCAGCGGCTTGTGGACCCGCGCGCGTTTCATGGCAGAAGGCGCCTCCGCCTCGGCTGAGACCGGACGCGACCCGGGGGTGAGAGGGCCCTGTCCGTCCAGCGGCGCCCCCAGCGCGTTGATGACGCGGCCCTTCCAGCTCGGATCTGGCGCGAAGGACAGGGGCGGCATCCGGTAGGCGACCGAGCCGAGGCCGCCGGCGAACTGCCGGTCGAACGGCTTGGCGATGATGCCCTCGCTGTCGATCCGCACCACCTCGCCGATCTGGGGCTTGCCGCCGGAGTTGACGCCGATCAGTTCGCCGAGCCTGACGAAGCGCGACAGGCCGGAGACACGGAAATGCGTCGACGCGATCTCGGAGATCGCGCCGCTGACGCTTGCCAGGGGAGTGCTCTGCTGAAGCTCCAGCAGCGCCCACTCAAGTTGCCGAAGAGCGTTCAAGGAAACCGTCCAACCTCATTGCGCGCGGGGCGCAGTCTATTTGCCGGGTTCGCCCAGCGTGCGGATTGCGTTCTGGAGCGAGCTCTCGGTGCCCTCGATCATCGAATTGGCACCGTCGAAGGCGCGCGAGGCCGCGATCAGCTTCGTCAATTCCATCATCGGATTGGCGCCCGAGCCCTCGACATAGCCCTGCTTGAAGCCGTCGCGGGAGAAGTCGGCGATGGCGGTCGCAGGCCGGTTGGGCGTGACGCCCGAATTGCCGTAGCGGTCGAGATTGGCATCGGCGGGAATGTTGAACAGGCCGATCGTGCCGATCTCGTTGTTGTCCTGGGTGATCGCGCCGCTGCGCGCGATCGAAACCGGTCCGCCGTTCGGATCGAGCGTGATCTGCGCGCCGCCGGAATCGATGACGGGGAAGCCGGACACCGTCTGAAGGTCGCCGTTGGCGGCGATCTGGAGACGGCCGTCGCGCGTATAGACCGTGCCGTTCGGACCGGCGAAGGCGATCCAGCCCTGTCCGACCACGGCGACGTCGAGCGGGTTGCCGCTCTCGGTGATGCTGCCCATCTCGCGCGAGATGATGTTGTCGCCGGGGGAGGAGAAGGCGACCGGGTTCGCGCCCGCCTTGGACAGCACGGTCTCGAACTTCACCACGTCGGTGCGGAACGCCGCCGTGTTGACGTTGGCGACGTTGTTGGCGATCGTCTGGAGGCGCTTTTCGAGGGCGACCTGCGCCGACAATCCTACATAGAGGGCCGATTGCATGACTTACCTGTTGAACTTGATGTTCTGAAGTGTCGTGAGCACGTTGCTGTCCATGCTGATCGAAGTTGCGGCGCCGCCGATCAGGACCAGCGCCGGGTTGGTCGAGCTGTCGCTCTGGGCCTGGGTCGCATCCCACATCGCCGCGAAGCGCTGCACGAATTTGGTGACCTTGGCTGGGTCCTGGAAATCGGTGAGCTTGATCTTGCTCGTGATCATCTTGGCCTGGGCATCGATATCA
The DNA here is from genome assembly GCF_000515415.1 of Bradyrhizobium sp. WSM1417. Classification (NCBI taxonomy): domain Bacteria; kingdom Pseudomonadati; phylum Pseudomonadota; class Alphaproteobacteria; order Hyphomicrobiales; family Nitrobacteraceae; genus Bradyrhizobium; species Bradyrhizobium sp. WSM1417. The sequence continues at coordinate 7,240,280 of NZ_KI911783.1, read as the reverse complement.
GCCGAGCTGATCGTCGACGGCAGACCGAGCGCCGTCTGGAGCACTTGCGTCATCGCCTTGTCCGCGAGGATCTGGTAGGAATTGGTGATCGTGGAGGCCTTGCGCGTGAAATAGAGCGCCAGCCGCAGGCCCTCGTTCTGGTCGCCGGCCTCTCCTCCATCGTCTGCGTGACGTATTGGGTCGCCGTGCCGGTCGTGGCCGCGGCGGTTTGGGTCGCCTTGTCGCCAAGGGCGGCGAAATTGAACGCGGCGGCGAATTGCCGGTAGCGGGTGTCGGTCAGCTTATTGGCGAAGGTCTTGTTGTCGGCGATACCCTCGGTCAGCACCTTGCGCATGAACGCCTTGGCGTAGGCCATGTCGCTGAGGCCATATGCCTTCATCGCGTAGGAATAGAGGCGATAGTCCTTCAGGAAGTCGTCGATGGTCTTCACGTTGCCGATGTGGCTGAGGAAGTAATCGGTGTCGCGGCTGACGTCCGGCTGCGTCGCGACCTGTGTCAGCGACTTGCCCATGTCCTTGGTCAGTCTGGTGTAGTCCGCGATGGTGGATAGCATGACACGCGCCCCTCTGGCCGCTCTCGCGACGTCGTCGCAAGCTGCCGTGAATCGCTTGCGCGAGGCTGGCGAGGGGGAAGCCAGCCTCGCGCAAGGCTCGCCGACTAGATATTCCCGATGGGATCGGTGATGGAGCGGCGCGTTGGGCAGTTTCGTGGGGATCGTCATCACGGTAGCGGCACTGCTGGGCGGATTTGCCGCCATGGGCGGGCATCTGGGCGTGCTGATGCAGCCTTGGGAGTTCGTGATCATCATGGGCACCGCGGCCGGCACCTTCATTATGGCCAATCCCTGGAAGACGGTCGCGGATACCGGGCTTGCCTGCGTGCAGGCAGTGACGGGGGCGGTGCCCGGTCAACGCTACTATCTCGATCTGCTCGGCGCGCTGCACGCGCTGATGCGGGAGCTGCGGGGCAAGGGCCGCAACGAGGTCGAGGCGCATATCGACGATCCCGCGTCGTCCGAGATCTTCAAGGCGTTCCCGAGCGTGCTCGGAGATCCGTCGCTGCTCCAGTTCATCTGCGACTACGTCCGTCTCATCATCATGGGTAACGCGCGAACGCACGAGATCGAAGCGCTGATGGACGAGGAGATCCACACCATCGTGAAGAGCAAGCTGGCGCCTTACCACGCGCTGGTGGTGGTCTCGGAAGCTCTGCCCGCGCTCGGCATTGTCGCCGCGGTGCTCGGCGTCATCAAGGCCATGGGCGCGCTCGACCAGTCGCCGAAGCTGCTGGGCGGCTTCATCGGCGCCGCCCTCGTCGGCACCTTCGCCGGCATTTTCCTGTCCTACGGCATCATTTCGCCCTTCGCGATGAAGGTGAAGATGACGCGCGAGAAGCGTTGCCGGCCCTACATCATCGTCAAGCAGACGCTGCTGGCGTTCATGAACGGCGCCATGCCGCAGATCGCCGTCGAGCACGGCCGGAAGATGATCGCGAGCCCCGAGCGGCCCTCGATCGACGTCGTCGAGAACGAGACGATCGCGGGACCCAAGCCGGTCGTGACCGAGGTTGAACCGAAAGCTGCGCGCGCATCATGATGGAAGCCCTCGACGTCGATCAGCGCAAGCCGCTGCCGAACTATCTGCTGGACGCCGCCGGCATCTCGATCGAGCGCATGCCGATGCTGAATGTGATCTTCGATCGCATGGCGGCATCGTGCACGGACAGCCTGCAGCCGATGGCTGGAACGCCATGCTATTTCTCGGTCAACGGCATTACCAACGACCGTGTCGGCGACATCATCAAGGACTACGAGGCGAACGCGGTTGCGGCTGTGCTCTATGCCGAGCAGTGGGACTCCCGCATCATCATCATGCTCGACCGCGACTTCGTGTTCACCATGGTCGAGGCGATGTTCGGCTCCGATGGTGCCGAGCCGCCGCTCGACGTGGAGCGCAGCTTCTCGAACATCGAGATCCGCCTGGTCCAGGCGCTGTTCGAGCGGTTCGCCAAGGCGCTGCAATCCGCCTTCGCCGGCACCTCCAACGTCACTTTCCGTGTGGAGCGGGTCGAGACCGCCATGGCGTCGCTGGCGATCGGGCGGAGCGGCAACATGTCGATCTGCGCGAACATCATGCTCCAGGCACTCTACCGCGGCGGCCAGATGTTCCTCATCATTCCGCACTCCGCGCTCAACCCGCTCAGGCAGAAGCTCGCGACCGTCGTCGTCAGCGACGGCCGTGCGGCCGATCCGCGCTGGCGCGAGCAGATGGAGACCGAGGTTCACCGCACCGAGGTGACGCTGAGCGCCGTGCTGGACGAGAAGATGATTTCGCTCGGCGACGTCGTGAAGTTCCAGGTCGGACAGGTGCTCGAGCTCGAAGCCACGCCGCGTACGCTGGCTCGACTCGAGAGCAACAACCAGGTGCTGTTCTGGTGTCAGATCGGCCAGCTTGATGGCTATTATGCCATGCAGGTGGCAGATCCCGTCGATCAGAAACGGGAGTTCGTCGATGATATCCTATCTCGTTGATGCCGTGCTGCTGATCGCGCTCGCCTTCACCAGCATGCGGGTGACCCGGATGCATCGCGAGCTGGCGCGGTTGCGCAGCTACCAGGGCGAGTTCTCGACCATCGTCCAGGAGACGGCGGGCGCCTTCGACACGGTCATTACCGCGGCGCATGATTCCACCGCAAATCTCGGGCGGCTCGCCAACGTGCTGAGCACGAAGATTGATCAGGCCCACGAGGCGATCGCGGCGCTTGATGCCAGGAGCGGGCTCGCATCCGCGGCGACCGCGGGCGGCGCCGACGTGAACAAGCATTGAAGCCGAAGCCGGCGGAATAAATACGATCGGAACGTCACGGCGCTCCGGGAGCGGAAATACCAAGAGGCGATACCAGATGGCGCAATCCTTCGACTATGAGTCAGCATCGGCGGCCGACGAGGGGCATACCGAAACATCTCCGCTAGAGCGGCTGGCGGAGATCGCCGCGCGCACTGCGGAGGAGACCGGCAAGTTCGCCAATGTCGATGCCATCCTGCGCATTCCCGTGACCATGCAGGTGGTGCTGGGATCGGCGACCATTCCGGTGGCAAATCTGATGAAGCTCGGCCGCGGCGCGGTGGTTCCGCTCGATCACAGGGTCGGCGAACCCGTCGACGTCGTGGTCAACGGCCGCGTCGTCGCCCGCGGCGAGGTGGTCGTGGTCGAAGAAGACAATTCCCGCTTCGGCGTCTCGCTCACCGAGATTGTCGGGCCGTTGGGGCAGGGTGATACCTGACCATGGCGGCACAGGTCGGCATGGCTCCCATCAAGCAGCGAGGCGTCGCCACGCTGGGCGGAACGGAGAAGGTTGCGGCACTCCTGCTCGCCATGGGCCGGCAGGCGGCCGCCAGCGTGCTCGCGCAGTTCGAGCCGCAGGATATCCGCACTGTTACAAAGGCCGCGGCCGAGCTGCGGCCGATCACGGCGCAGGAACTGGAAGCGATCGTCGAGGAATTCGCCCAGCAATTCTCGATGGGCGCCAACATTCTCGGCACCCTCGGCGGCCTGGAAGCCGTGCTCGGCGACGTGCTTCCGGCCGACCAGGTCTCGGCCATCATGTCGGACCTGCTCGGCAATTCGAGCCGGTCCGTGTGGGACCGCGTCTCGTCGGTGTCGGAAAACTCGCTGGCAAGCTACCTGTCCAAGGAGCATCCGCAGACCGCGGCGCTCATCCTGTCCAAGGTCAAGCCGTCCTGCGCCGCCAAGGTCATGAGCCAGCTGCCGTCGAGCCTGCGCAACGAGCTGATGCGGCGCGTGCTCAGCCTCAAGCCGATCGTCGACGACGCCCTGAGGGTCCTCGAGAAGACGCTGCATGAGGATTTGACGCTGAACTTCGCCCGCAACCTCGGCGCGGACACCTATGCCCGCGTCGCCGACATCATCAACAAGATGGAGCGTGGACACATCGAGGACATGCTGAAGAGCCTGTCGGAGAAGCGGCCGAAGTCGGCCGAAGTGCTGAAGGAGCTGCTCTTCACCTTCGACGACGTCACCAACCTGACGCCGAAGGCGCGCACCATGATCTTCGACCAGGTGCCGACCGATCGCATCGTCATCGCGCTGAAGGGCACCGACAAGCACTTCCGCGAGATGATCCTGTCCTCGGTCGCCTCGCGCGTCCGCCGGGTCGTCGAGCACGAACTCGCCATCGGCGAACCGTCGAACCAGCGCGACGTGCTGGAGGCGCGGCGCGTGATCACCGACCTCGCGCTCGACCTTGCGGAAAAGGGCGAAATCGAGCTCAACCCCGAGCAGGAGGATGAGCTGGTCTTCCGCTGACCGCTGAACCGGCATGGCAGAAACAACCGATCAGGAGAGCAAGACAGAAGAGCCGACCGAGAAAAAAGTCCGCGATGCGCTCGAACAGGGCAAAATCCCGGTCTCTCGGGAGGCTTCCATCTTCGCCTCGATGGCCGCGCTGATGGTGATCCAGGCGTTCCTGATCGGTCAGGGCGTGCAGCAATTGACGCCGATGCTGACGGGCTTTCTCGATGATCCCGACGGCTTTCCTCTCAGCACCGGGGCCGATGCCCAGAATCTCCTCATTGTGGTCGGGCTTCAGGCACTGCGGTTCCTGACGCCGCTGGTCGTCACCCTGGCGGCGTTCGGGCTCGCAGCCTCGCTGTTGCAAAATGCTCCCAGCCTGGTGCTCCAGCGCATCACGCCGGACCTTTCGCGAATCTCTCCGCTCGGCGGCTGGAGCCGGCTGTTTGGATCGCAGGGCCTCGTCGAGTTCGCCAAGTCGCTGTTCAAGCTCGCCGCGGTGACTATCGTCGTCGCGTTCGTGCTGCGCTCGTCGGAAGCGAAGGCGTTCGAGGCGATGTACACCGATCCGGTCGCGCTGCCGGAGATGATTCTCAACATCGCCATGCGAATCGTCTCGGCGATCTGCATCGCGACCATCGTCCTGGTCGCGGTCGATCTGGCTTGGGCACGCTTCCACTGGCGGCGCGAGCTGCGCATGACGCGGCAGGAGATCAAGGACGAGCACAAGCAGGCCGAAGGCGATCCGTTGATCAAGGCGCGCCTGCGCTCGCTGGCGCGCGATCGCTCGCGCCAGCGCATGATCGCTTCCGCATCGCGGGCGACGCTGGTGATCGCGAACCCGACCCACTTCGCGATCGCACTGCGCTACAATCGCGAGGAAAATCCGGCGCCGATCGTCGTGGCGAAGGGCATGGACGTGATTGCGCTGAAGATCCGCGAAGTCGCCGAGCAGAACCGGATTCCGGTGATCGAGAACAAGGCGCTGGCGCGCGCGCTCTACGAGGCGGTTCAGGTCGACCAGGTGATTCCGGCGGAGTTCTTCCGGCCGGTCGCCGAGATCATCTACTTCCTGCAGTCCAAGCAGACGCCGCGGTCCGAGAAGGTCCAGTAGAATTCCGAGGACGGCGTCCCTTCCATCAGCCTGACGAAAGCTTGCGACCCTAAGGTTACACCGTCTGAACCAGAATGGTGCTGCCGTGGGACCGCTCTATCTCTTCGAACTCGCATCGTCGCAGGCGCGATACCTCGAGCTCCGCCAATCGACGATTGCCACCAACGTCGCCAACGCCAACACGCCGGGATTCAAGGCGCGCGACGTCGAGCCCTTCAACAAGGTGCTCGACAGCACGCCGGTGAGACTGGCGACCACGTCGCCGTCGCACATGCAACTCTCCGCTGCCGAGAGCGACACGCGGGCAACCGCGAAGAAGGACAGCTGGGACGTGGTTCACTCCGGCAACTCCGTCAGTCTCGAGCAGGAAATGATCAAGGGCAGCGACGTCAGTCGCGACTACTCGATGAACTCGGCGGTCGTGCGGTCGTTTCACCGCATGCTGCTGTCGAGCGCGAAGACCTGAGGTGAACTGACATGCTGGACTCACTGCAATCCTCGTTGACGGTCGCGAGCTCCGGGCTCGAAGCACAGTCGACGCGCATGCGCATCGTCTCGGAGAACCTCGCCAACGCGACGTCGACGGGGCGCGTCGCCGGCGCCGATCCGTATCAACGCAAGACGATCACCTTCGATGCCGCGATGGACCGCGCCTCGGGCGCGCAGCTGGCGAAGGTCAAGGAAATCGGGGTCGACACCACGCCGTACCGCGTGGAGTACGAGCCGGGGCATCCCGCCGCCGACAAGGCCGGCTATGTCAAGCTGCCGAACGTCAACATGATGATCGAGATGGCGGACATGCGGGAAGTCAACCGCTCCTATGAAGCCAATCTGCAGGTCGTGAAACAGGTGAGGTCGATGCTGGGCATGACCATCGACCTGCTGAGGAGCTGACAATGCTTGAGGCAATTTCATCAACGGCGATCTCAAATGCGCAGGCGGCGAGCCGCGCGACCGAGGCGCAGGCGGTCTCGTCGACGGCGACGCCCGCGATCCAATCCGGCGGCGACGTCGGATTCGAATCCGTCATGAAGCAGGTGACGACGGACGCGATAGGGACGCTGAAGGCGGGCGAGGCGGCTTCGATCTCGGCAATGCAGGGCAAGGAATCGACGCGGCGCGTCGTGGAGGCGCTGATGTCGGCCGAGCAGGCCTTGCAGACGGCGGTCGCAGTTCGCGACAAGGTCGTGCAAGCCTACCAAGAAGTCGTTCGGATGTCGATCTGATCAAGGAGTGACGCTGTGAAATCGCTTGCCATCGCGGCCACGGGCATGAACGCCCAACAGACCAACATCGAAGTCATCGCGAACAACATCGCCAACATCAACTCGACCTCGTACAAGCGGGCGCGTGCTGAGTTCACCGATCTGTTCTACCAGATGGACCGCATGCAGGGCGTTGCCAACACCAGCGGCTCCTCTCCGATTCCGGAAGGCGCCAATCTCGGCCTCGGCGTCAAGTCGGCGGCGATCCGCAAGCTGCACATCCAGGGCGCGCTCACGCAGACCGGCAATCCCTACGACATGGCGATCAACGGCCGCGGCTGGTTTCAGGTGCTCGGCCCGAACAACGAGGTGCAGTATACCCGCGCCGGCTCGTTCAACACCAATGCCAACAGCCAGCTCGTCACGACCGACGGCTATCTGCTGGATCCCGCAATCACGGTGCCGCAGGGAACGGTCCAGGTCACGGTCAACCAGACCGGACAGGTGTTTGCCAAGCTGGATACGGAAGTGAACCCGAGGCAGATCGGCCAGCTCAATCTCGCCAATTTCGCCAACGAGGCTGGCCTCGAACCGCTGGGCAGCAATCTCTATCGCGAGACCACGGCGTCCGGCACGCCGGTGGTCGGGCTGCCCGGCGATTCCGGCTACGGCAAGATCAACCAGCAATATCTCGAAGCCTCGAACGTCGATCCGGTCAAGGAGATCACTGAGTTGATCTCTGCCCAGCGCGCCTACGAAATGAATGCCAAGGTCATCCAGGCTTCGGATGAAATGGCCCAGACGGTCTCGAAGGGCATGCGCTAGTTCCGGTGTATCCATGTTGAACAGGATGGGCTCGATCAAGCGCGGGTTGGCCGCCGTGCTGCTGGTTCTCGTCTTCGCGCGAGTCGCGGCGGCCGAGGAGAAGCGGCTTCCCGTGCCGGCCGTCTCGATCCGCGCCGGCGAGCTGATCCGGGACGACATGATCACCGAGCGGGCCTTCGCGTCCAACGTGCTCGGCGTCGCCATGTTCATCGAAGGACGCCAGGTCCTGGTCGGCCGCATGGCGCGCCGCGCGCTGCTCCCCGGCCAACCGATCCCGACCAACTCGGTGGAGGATCCCTGGACGGTCGCTCGCGGCGCGATGGTCAAGGTCGTGGTCGAAGACAGCGGCCTGTCGATCGTGACCTACGGCGCAGCGATGCAGTCCGGCGCGCCCGGTGCGCTCATCCCGATACGTAACACCGATACGGGCGTGATCATCAGGGGCATCGTCCAGCCGGACGGCACCGTCAAGGTCGTGGACGGGTCATGACCAGAGTCCTGCTTGCGCTCGTCCTGCTCGTTTCCGCCGCCAGCGCCCAGGCCGCCGTCCGCATCAAGGACATCGCGGATATCAAGGGATTGCGCGAAAACCAGATCGTCGGCTACGGCCTCGTCATCGGCCTGAACGGCACCGGCGACACGCTCCGCAATGCGCCGTTCACGGAGCAGTCCCTGCAATCGATGCTCGAGAACATGGGCATCAATGTCAGGAACGAGACCACGAGCACCAACAATCCGCCGCGTCCGACGACGCTGCGCACGCGCAATGTCGCGGCCGTGATGGTGACCGCGGACCTGCAGCCCTCGATCGGTGCGGGCGAGCGCATGGACGTGACGGTGTCGTCGCTCGGCGATGCGACTTCGCTGCTCGGCGGCACGCTGGTGATGACGTCGCTGCGCGCGGCGGACGGCGCGGTCTATGCAGTGGCGCAAGGCGCGGTCACGGTCGCCGGTTACAGCGTCGGAGGCCAGGCCCAGAACGTCAGCCAGGGCACGCCGACCGCGGGCCGCATCCCGAACGGCGCGTTGGTCGAGCGCGAGGTGCAGGGTAGTCTCCATGAAATGGAGTATCTTGTGCTGGAGCTCAAGAACCCCGACTTCGTCACCGCAACGCGAATCCTCGACGCCATCAATCGCTACGCAGGCGGACGCTACCGCGCGCAGATCGCCTTCGAGCGCGACTACCGCACCATCGTGCTGTCGAAGCCGCGCCACATCGGCCCGGTCCGCTTCCTCGCCGAAATCGGCGAGCTGACCGTCGAGCCGGACACGCCGGCGCGGGTGGTGATCAACGAGCGTACCGGCACGGTAGTGATCGGACGCGACGTACGGATATCGACCGTTGCCGTGACGCACGGCAATCTGACGGTCCGCGTCACCGAGCTTCCCGTGGTATCGCAACCGGCGCCCTTCTCGAAGGGGCAGACGGTGGTCGTACCCCAGACCGTGGTCGAGGCCAACGAGGCCGGATCGCAGGTGGCGATCCTGAGCGGCGTCGATCTCCAGCGCCTGGTGCGCGGCCTGAACCAGATCGGCCTGAAACCATCCGGCATCATCGCGATCCTCCAGGCGATCAAGACGGCCGGCGCCCTCCAGGCGGATGTCATCGTGCAATGACGCGCAAGCGCCCTGCAAGCTTGGTCGCTCAATGCTCTCTCGACCGAGAATCGCACGCGGACCGATGTTGAAGCTGGATCATAAAGCTAAACTCCTCCTCCTGGTCGCGGCCTCCGCGCTCGCGAGCGCTTCGCCCGTTCTGGCGCTGGATGAGGCCAAGCCGTCGAAGCCGCTCAACCTGCTGTCCTTCGCGCGCGCCCGCGCGCCTGGCTCGCAGAAGCCGATCTCGTCGATCCCGAGCGACAATGCGTCGATGCGGGCGACGGCGTGGGCAGCCGAGGATTCGGGACCGGCGACCACGGCTGCCGTGCCGGCCTCCGAGAAGCCCGCGCCGGCACCCACAGCCGCGCCGCGACCGGCCAAGCCCGGCAGCGTCACGGCGCCGCCGAAGCCGGTGCCACCCCCGGCCGCTGCAACCGCGGACAACGAAGTCGCCCTGTTCTGCAGCAATGTCGCCGACCCCGCCGTCGATGCAAGACTGGCCTGGCAGCTCAAGGAGCTGGAGAAGGCCGAGAACCAGCTGCGCGAGCGGATCGCCGAGGTCGAGGCCAAGCGCGCGGAATATGAGAAGTGGATGGCGTTGCGCGACGACTTCCTGAAGAAGGCCGAAGCGAGCGTCGTCGAGATCTACTCGCGCATGAAGCCGGACGCCGCCGCAACCCAGATCGCCGGGATGGCGGACGAGACGGCTGCGGCCGTGCTCGCAAAGCTCAGCCCGAGGAGCTCGAGCGCAATCTTCAACGAGATGGAGACGGGGCGCGCGGCGCACCTCGCCGATCTGCTCGGCGGAATGCGTCGCGTGGATGACGGAAAGACCAAATAGATGAAGAATCTGATCCTCATCCTGTCGCTGTTATCGCTTGCCGGATGCGTCACTGATCCGGCCGAGGTCCTGACTGGCCCGCGATTGTCGCCGGTCGGGAGCGGCCTGAGGACGCAGGCCGATCCGATTCCCGTGACGCCCCGCATGCACTCGCCCGTCAGCTATCGCTCGACCTGGGACGACGGCACCGACCTCTACCGCGATCCCCGCGCCCGGCGCGTCGGCGACGTCGTGACGGTGATCATCTCGATGCAGGACAAGGCCAAGCTCGACAACAAGACCGGCCGTTCGCGCGATTCGCAGATCAAGTTCGGACTCGACTGGCTGATGGACGTCGCGGGATGGCAGGACAAGGGCTCGACGAGCGCCAACCTCAACACCAACACCCAGATCAAGGGCAACGGCCAGATCGACCGCACAGAGGATATCAAACTGTCGATCGCAGCCATCGTCACCGACGTGTTGCCGAACGGCAATATGATGATCAGCGGCTCGCAGGAATTCAAAGTCAACACGGAAATGCGCGTGCTCAACGTCGGCGGCATCGTGCGTCCACGCGATATCTCGCGAACTAACACGATCTCCTACGAGAAGATTGCCGAGGCGCGCGTGGCCTATGGCGGCCGCGGAAATCTCTCGGACGTGCAGCAGCCTGGATGGGGACATCGGATCTATGACGCCGTGGCACCGTTCTGAGATGCGCGACCGTCGGGCCGCGTCACGAGGGCAGGGGACGTCATGCGCCTGATTGCGGCCGTCCTGGTGCTGACCCTGGTCGCGATCGGCGCGGGCGCGCTTGCAGGCCTGCATCTGTTTGCGGCCGCCGAACGCGTCGCCGATGCGAAGAAAACCGCCACGCCGCCGCCTCTTGCCTCGAGCTACGCCGGCAGCGCGCGGCTCAGGAAGCTGTCGCCGATCGTGACCAATCTCGGCGCGCCGGCCAACAACTGGGCCCGCATCGAAGCTTCCATGGTGACCGACAGCATGAGCGACGAGGATGCCGGCATCCTGGCGGCCCATATCAGCGAGGACATCGTCACCTATCTGCGGTCGGCGACGGTTGCGCAGTTCGAGGGATCGCGCGGGCTTCAGCATCTGCGCGACGACCTGACCGAACGCGCCAATATCCGCTCCTCGGGCAAGATCCGCGAATTGATCATTGAGACGTTGGTGATTCAGTGAAACTGAGAGTCCTGCTGCTTGCGTTGCTCCTGGTCGTGCTGCCCGAAGTGGCACTGGCCCAGATTCCGGACCTCAATTCGCTGCTGCCGCCGGGCAACGGCTCGACCAGCGGCCGGATCATCCAGTTGATGGCGGTGATCACGGTGCTGTCCGTGGCGCCGGGACTGCTCATCATGGTGACGAGCTTCACGCGATTTGCGGTGGCGCTGTCGTTCCTGCGCGCCGGTCTCGGCCTCCAGACCACGCCGGCCAATCTGGTGCTGATCAGCCTCGCGCTGTTCATGACCTTCTACGTGATGGCGCCGACCTTCGACCGCGCCTGGGAGACCGGCATCCAGCCGCTGATGAAGAACGAGATCTCGGAGGAAGAGGCCTATCTGAAGATCACCGATCCGTTCCGCGAATTCATGCTGGCCCATGTTCGCGACAAGGATCTGCAGACCTTCGAATCGCTCGCCGCGGAGAGCTTCCGCAGGAAGTTCGACGACAAGCGCGTCGACATGCGCGTCATCATTCCGGCCTTTATGATTTCCGAGCTCAGGCGTTCGTTCGAGATCGGATTTCTCATTATCCTGCCGTTCCTCGTGATCGACATGATCGTGGCGACGCTGACCATGTCGATGGGAATGATGATGATGCCACCGACGATCCTCGCACTGCCGTTCAAGATGCTGTTCTTCGTGCTGATCGACGGCTGGAACCTGCTCGCCTCCGGGCTGGTGCGGTCGTTCTCGTGACGGCAACGAGCGCCAGAGGGATGGTTATGGTTAGCGGGAAGTACCGGATTATGGTTAGCAATAGGTACTGTTAACCAACTGATTTTACAGCGCAATTCAAGCCGATCTTAATCCGCGCGCAAGATTCGGCGTGCTAGCAATGCGTCACGGCGGGTTGGACCCCACCAACATCAGTCCAAAGGCATGATGCCGCCCCTCCGTACCGGTGAAAGCCCGGTATGTCCCCTCGTGAAAATGTAACGCGTACATAAAGGGACATTCGCAATGTCAAGCCTGCTTACGAACTCGACCGCCATGACCGCACTCCAGACCTTGCGGTCTGTGAGCTCGCAGCTCTCCACCACGCAGACCCGCATCTCCACCGGCCAGCGCGTCTCGACCGCTTCGGACAACGCTGCCTACTGGTCGATCGCGACCTCGATGCGCGCCGACAACGCCGCGCTCTCGGCGGTCTCCGACTCGCTCGGTCTGTCGGCCGCGACCGTCGACACCGAATATACCGCTCTGACCACGGTCATCGGCGACAAGGACTCCGGCCTGACCAAGCTCCAGTCCCTGCTGGTCGAAGCCAAGACCGCCGGTATCGACCGCAGCAAGATCCAGGCCGACGTCACCCAGATCCAGCAGCAGATGAAGGCGACAGCCAATGCTGCGACCTTCAACGGCATCAACTGGCTGAGCACGACCGCCACGACGCCGACGACCTTCAGCCTCGTGTCGTCGTACTCGCGTGTCGGCGGCACGCCCACCATCGGTTCCATCACCGTGACCACCGCCAACTACTCGCTCTACACCTCGGCGCAGGGCGGCATTCTGGACACGGCCGGTTCGACCTCTCCGTCAATCGACACGATGAGCATCTCCGCGCTCACCGACTCGGCGGCTGACCAGACCACGCTCGATGGTTACATCGCGCAGGTCACCGCTGGCATCAACTCGGTGGCCTCGGCCGCCGCCAATCTCGGTGCCGTCAAGAACCGCCTCTCGACCAACTCGGACTTCGTGAAGTCGCTGATGGACTCGGTGGATCGCGGTATCGGCCAGCTCGTCGACGCCGACATGAACCAGGAGTCCACCCGCCTGTCGGCCCTCCAGGTCCAGCAGCAGCTCGGCGTGCAGGCGCTCTCGATCGCCAATAACAGCAGCCAGAGCATCCTGTCGCTGTTCCGCTAAACCTCGAACCATTCGGGGAGGGCCGCGCTTCTCGCGAAGCGCGGCCCTTTTGTTTTGGCGTGACGTCGCGCGCCGCAATTTCGGCCGCCTTGTTGCGGCAAAGACACAGAGCCACAAGCCTCGCACAAGCTTCGCGGGCTATGGTCGCCGTTACGACAGGTTGGGCCTTGACGCTTTTGCGCAGCCCAAAGGCATGACGCCGCCCTGCCGTACCGGTGCAAGTCCGGTATGTCCCCAAATTTAATTCAATCTCCAAAGGGACATCAAAATGGGTTCTAGCCTTCTCACCAACTCGTCTGCAATGACCGCGCTGCAGACCCTTCGCAACGTGAGCTCGCAGCTCGCGACGACGCAGAACCGGATCTCGACCGGTATGCGCGTCTCGACCGCCTCGGACAACGCTGCCTATTGGTCGATCGCGACGTCGATGCGCTCCGACAATGCCGCGCTCTCCGCGGTGTCCGACTCGCTCGGTTTGTCGGCTGCGACGGTCGACACCGAATATACCGCTCTGACCTCGGTTATCGGCGACAAGGACTCCGGCCTGACCAAGCTCCAGGCGCTGCTGGTCGAAGCCAAGACCGCTGGTATCGATCGCACCAAGATCCAGGCTGACATCACCCAGATCCAGCAGGATATGAAGCTCAAGGCCAACTCGGCAACCTTCAACGGCATCAACTGGCTGAGCACGACCGCCACCACGCCGGCGACCTTCAACCTGGTGTCGTCGTACTCGCGTGTCGGCGGCACCCCCACCATCGGTTCCATCACCGTGACCACCGCCAACTACTCGCTCTACACCTCGGCGCAGGGCGGCATTCTGGACACGGCCGGTTCGACCTCTCCGTCGATCGACACGATGAGCATCTCCGCACTGACCGACTCGGCAGCTGACCAGACCACGCTCGACGGCTACATCGCGCAAGTCACCGCTGGCATCAACTCGGTGGCCTCGGCCGCCGCCAATCTCGGTGCCGTCAAGAACCGCCTCGCGACCAACACTGAGTTCGTCAAGACCCTGATGGACTCCGTGGACCGCGGTGTCGGCCAGCTCGTCGACGCCGACATGAACGCGGAATCGACCCGCCTTCAGGCGCTCCAGACCCAGCAGCAACTCGGCGTTCAGGCGCTCTCGATCGCCAACCAGAACAGCCAGAGCATTCTGTCGCTGTTCCGCTAAGCCGCGGCTTCGAAAACGACCGTGCTCCCCGGGGAGCACGGTCTCCGCCGAACGGCGGATCCGACGGCACACGACGTGCCCACATCGATCTCCTGACGCACGTCCCAGGCGACACTCCGTCGCCCATCGCATCGCGATCCGACCGGCGTCCGCGTGTTGCCGACGCGCGCGATTGCGTCACTCAGTCTCTTGTAAAATTGCAACGCCTCGCCTGCGAACCGACACGTTCGTGGTCTCGCGCAACCTTCAGACAAGGTTGGCAGCAGAGTGTCCTCTACGTTCGCATTGGTATGAGGTCACATGCTGTTCAGTCGTGCGCAGATACAGCAACTGCTCAACAATCTGCTGGAGCTTGGGCCGCGACGCCTGATGGCCTTGGGATTGATCGGTTTCGCCGTTCTCGTCACCGTCGTGGGCGGCGCCTACTATCTGAGCCGGCCTGAATTCGAAACGCTCTATACCGGCCTTTCCCGCGAAGACGTGACGCGCATGGGTGCCGCACTGCGCGAGCAAAACATCACCTTCGACGTCAATACCGCCGGCGACGCGGTCTCGGTCCGTCCGAGCCAGACCATGCAAGCGCGGATGCTGCTCGCTGAGAAGGGACTGCCGACCAGCGCCAATTCCGGCTACGAGCTGTTCGACAAGATCGGTTCGCTCGGTTTGACCTCGTTCATGCAGGAGGTCACCAAGCTCCGGGCGCTGGAAGGCGAGATCGCGCGCACGGTGCAGTTGATGAAGGGCGTGAAGGCAGCGCGGGTGCATATCGTGATGCCGGTACGGGGGTCGTTCCGCGCGACGCAGCAGCCGCCTTCGGCATCGGTCGTGCTGCGCACCGACGGCGCGATTGAGGCACGCACGGCGCAGTCGATCCGCCATCTCGTCGCGGCGGCGATCCCGGGCATGAGCCGCGACAAGGTCACGGTGCTGGACGCCGACGGTTCGATGCTGCTTGCCGAAGAGGACGAGGCAACTGCTGCTCCGACCAAGATGGCGAGCCTGCAGAAGACGGTCGGCGGAATGGTGCAGGAGAACATCCGCAAGGCGTTGACGCCGTATCTGGGCCTCGACAATTTCGAAGTGAGCGTTGCATCGCAGCTCTCCACCGACAAGCGGCAGACCAACGAGACCGTCTACGATCCGGAGAGCCGCGCCGAGCGTTCGGTGCGGAACGTCCGCGAGAACGAGAAGTCACAGAACGCGGACCGGTCGCAGCCGACCACGGTGCAGCAGAATCTTCCCGACCAGCAGGTGAACGCCGGCGGCACCAAGAATTCCAGCGAGGACAAGACCCGCCGCGAGGACGTCACCAATTTCGAGGTCTCATCCAAGACCACGACGACGGTGAGCGACGGCTATTCGGTGAAGAAGCTGTTCATTGCCGTGCTGGTCAACCGTGGGCGGCTCATTGCCGACCTGGGCGACAAGAGCAACCAGGCCATCGTCGACAGCAAGCTCGCCGAGATCAGCCAACTCGCAGCCACCGCCGGCGGCCTGGACAAGGCGCGCGGCGACCAGATCCAGGTGACGGCCGTCGATTTCATCGAAGGCTCGCGCGAACTGGCGCCGGTGCCGCCGATCAGCTTCGTCGAGATGATCAACAAGCAGCTCGGCAGCGTCATCAACGCCGTCACGATCCTGGCCGTAGCTTCGATGCTGGTGTGGTTCGGACTTCGTCCTGCGGTCAACGGCATTTTGACCCATCGCGCGGCACAGGAGCAGACCGAGGCGGCAGAAGCCGCCCAGCTCGAGTCGGCCGCGGGTGCCCTCGCATTGGCGGACAGCGAAGAGGCCGAGCTCAACCTGGTCGAAGACCTCGAAGGCAAGATGCAACGAACGCCGCAGAAGCGGCTGGAGCAGATCGTCCGTCTCGATCAGATGCAGGCGGCAGCGATCCTTAAAGACTGGATGCGACGCGAGGAGGCGGCATGAACGCGGCAATCGGAAAGCTCCTGACGCAGTTCGACGCGAACGGGCGGGTCAAATCGCCTCCGCCTCCACCGCCGCCCAAAATCCAGGATGTGCTGACGAGGCCGAAGGAAGCCCGGCGCGAGCCGCAACCGCAGCTCCAGACCCATTCGCAACCGCAGTCGCAGCCCCAGCTTCAGTCGCCGCCTGTGGCGCCGAAGGCGGAAGCCCCGGCGGCCAATCTCCTGGACGATGCCTTTCGGCGCGGCCATGCGGCCGGCGTCGCGGAGGGCGAGTCCAGGATCGCCGAGGAAAGAGTTCGCAGCGCGATCCGCCTCGGCGAAGAGCGGGCCAAGTGGTCCGACCAGCAGGCGGTGACGGTCGTCAGCGGCTTCGAGACGGCTTGCCGCGAAATCGAGACCAACATCGCGAGCTCCGTTGCGCGGATATTGCTGCCGTTCCTCGCCGATGCGGTCCGCGACAAGGCGATCGGCTCGCTGGTCGAGCAGATTGCGGCGCTGACCGGCAATTCGCCGGTGCCGGTGTTCAAGGTCACCGGCCCAAGCGAACTGCTCGACCTGGTGAAGACGCAGCTCGGGACGGCCCGGCGAACGGGCTTCGAGTATGAGGCCGCCGATACATTCGAGGTTCGTGTCGTGGCCGACCAGACCGTGATCGAGACGCAGATCACGGCCTGGAGCGAGCGCCTGAAAGAGGCGCGCCGGTAGTCCGTCATGAATGAAGTCAAGTCAGAACTGGTCATCATCCGCCGGCGGAGCGCCTTCGACGACGAGAAACCGCACGGCGGCGTTTGGAAGATCGCCTATGCGGACTTCATGACCGCGATGATGGCGTTCTTCCTGGTGATGTGGCTGATCAATGCGCTCAACCAGGATCAGAAGCAGGTGGTCGCGAGCTATTTCAATCCGATCAAGCTCGCGGAGAACGCACCTGCCCCGAAGGGGCTTAAGGATCTCTCCAAGAAGGAGCCGTCGTCGTTCGACGGCCAGGACGGCAGGCGCCAGCCGGGAGGACCGAGCGAGGAACGTCGCGGTGACTCTCCGACGGCCGAGAAGCCGCCCTTCTACGAGGAGAAGGTCCTGTTCCGCGATCCCTATACGACACTCGCCGAGATCGCCAGCAGCGCGAACCAGGCCTCGGGCCAGCGGCGCGCCGGCGCTTTGACGTCCGCCGAAGAGGATGGCCTCAAGGGAGGCGACGCCTACCGCGATCCGTTCGACCCCGGCTATTGGAAGCTTGCGCCGCAGGCACCCAAGGATGCCGATCGCATCATCGAGCCCAAGCCCGAGCTCAAGCCGAATGCGTCCGCGCGCGACACTGCGTCCGGCACAGGTGAGGGCGAGCCGCAGGCACGCCGAGCCAGGCAGGACGATGCCGGCGGAAGCGTGGCCCCGAACGCCGATGCGTCGTCCGCAAATCTGTCGGCTCTGCTGCCGCCGGGGCCCGCGCCATCACAGGCCTCACGCGAAGGGAGCGCGCAGCCGGGCGCCCAGGCTGGTAATCAAGTCAATGCCGCCGCGCAGCCGCGTCCCAACGACACGACGAAGGAATCCGAGCCACGCGACGCGGCTCAGGCCCAGCAACTAGCGGTCAAGCAGCTTCAGTCGGCGATCGCCGACGCGCTGTCGGACGTCAAGGCTGGCGCCGGACCGGTGGCCGAGGTGCGTCAGGTTGAGGAAGGCCTGCTGATCAGCCTGACCGACGATGCCAACTTCGGCATGTTCGCGGTCGGCTCTGCTGAGCCGCGGCCCGAACTCATCCGTGTGATCGACAAGATCGGCCCGCTGCTGACGAAGCGTCCCGGCGTGATCATCGTCCGCGGCCACACCGACAATCGGCCGTACCGTTCGGAGACCTATGACAACTGGCGACTGTCAACGGCCCGTGCGCAGATGGCCTATTACATGCTGGTCCGCTCCGGCGTCGATGCGCAGCGCATCGAGCATGTCGAGGGTTATGCCGATCGGCGGCCGAAACTTCAAAACGATCCGGCGGCTGCGCAGAATCGCCGGATCGAGATCATGGTCCGGGAGAAGCGTCCTTGATCAGGCCTCTTCTCTGCGCCGCGCTGCTGATACTGCTGTCGTTCACGGTGGCAGGCGCATTCGCCGAGCCGGCACCGATGGTATCGGCATCGGGCGAGCCATATGAACTCGTTCGGGCGTTGCAGGCCGTGCAGGACGGCATCGCCAACGGCGATAGCGCGGCGCACGGCAGCCACAGCGCGTTGATCCGGCAGATCGGCGAAAAATTTCTCGCAGCCGATCCGGGCGTGTGGAGCAACCCGCAGAACGGCCAGGCCGCCGTCATCTACCTGCTCAGCGGCGGCGCGCCGCAAATCATCCGCAAGCTGCCGCGCGACAAGCTAAACGTCGATGGACGGCTGTTCGATGGCGCGCTGGCCTATGTCGAGGGTCGTCAGGACGAAGCGCGCGAACTGCTCAAGGACGTCAAGCCGCGGACGGTTCCGGCGGGCCTGGGCGGGCAGCTCGCGCTGGTCCAGGGCGCGCTGTTCGCACGCGCCGAGGCATCGCTTGCAATCGAGCGTCTGGATGACGCGCGCCTGCTCTTGCCGGGCACATTGGTGGAGGAGGCCGCGCTGCGGCGCGAGATCCTGTTGGTCGGGCAAGCCGAGGATTTCGACAAGTTCGAGTTCCTGACGCTGGCCTACATCCGCCACTACCACAACTCGGTCTATGCAGGAGACTTCTGGCAGCGTTTTTCCACGGTTCTCACGCAATCGAGCCTCGCGCTCGACGAGCGTCGGTTTGCGCGGATCACCACCCTGCTAGAGCAGATCGACCGCGCGAGCCGCCTCAAGCTCTATCTCGTGATCGCGCGGACCGCGATGGTGCGCGGAGGGCTGGTCGTGACCCGGCTTGCCGGCGAACGCGCGCTGGCGCTCAGCGCCGATGCCTCGGCGGAGCGCGAGCGGGCGCATCTATTCCGCGGCGTGTCGCGGGCGCTCACAGACGAATATGACGGCGGTCTCGCCGAGTTGAAGGCGCTCGACCGGTCGAAGCTGCCCGAGCGCGACATTCCCTTTCTCAATGCAACGGTGCAGCTCGCACTCGACGTTCGCAAGCCGTTCGCTGGCGGATCCGCCGCCGCAGCCGACAAGCCTCCGGTCACGCCGGCGCGTCTCGACCTCGCGTCGTCGACCGCAACGCTTGCGCGCGCGCGGAAGCAGCTGGGAGAACTCGAACTTCTCACCAGGGATCGCCGTCCATGACGAAGCTCAGTGGAACCTCCGGACAGGTCTTTTCGAGTCTCGCCGAAAGCCTCAACATGCGGGGCACATCGCGCTCCGGTAAGAGCGCCGGGGCGAAAGCGCCGGCGGACTCGTCCTTCAACGATCTGCTGCACACCGTCTCGAATCTCGCGAAGCGGGCGCTCAACGACGAGGGCAGCGACACGGCCGCGAAAGCCGGAACGCTGCGGACGCGACTGGCGCACCACAGCGGGAAGGCCAACGCGAACGACGAGACGGTGCACAACCGTAACGCGGCGGCCGAGGAGCCCGGATCGAACGAGAAACCCACCGAGAAATCGTCCGGGAAACATGGATTCCTCGATCCTACCGAGCAGGCCAACGTCCAGAGCCGATCGAGCATTGCCGGGATCATCGGACAGGAGATCGTCGCCGGGCCGCCGGTCGTGATGCCGCAGATGCAAGCACCGACCGGCGACAAGAAGGATTCGTCCGGGCGTGACGAGCGGTCTTCCACGACGAAGCGCGACGTTCAGGCCTTGGGCATGGCGAAGGCGACGACAGCCGAGCCCGCGTCTCCCGCGGCTCCAACCGCCGCGCATTCGCACGCCGCGGCGTCGCACGCGACGGCTGCCGACCAGGCGACATCGCCGCAAGGCAGTGAGCCATCGCCGAAGCCGACGGCACCCGGCTTCGAGGCCGTCGCGGCCAATGTCGAGCGTGCCGCCAGGGCTTCGGCGCGGGACGCATTGCCCGAGACGACCAAGGTCACCGTGGTCCAGCAGGAGACCCATCTGCCGCCGGTGCAGTTCAACGCTCCGCAGCAGGTTGCCAACGCCGTTATCGCCGAGCTGAAAGAAGCTCCAGCACCGACGGCGTCCGCAGCTGCAGATGTTGCCGTGTCCCAAGCCAATGCGCCCGATCAGCCGCTCAAGATCCTGACCATCAATCTCGAGCCGCCCGCGCTCGGCAATGTCACCGTGCGCCTTCGTCTGGTCGGCAACGAAGTGTCCGTCCACCTTGCCGCCGCGCGCAAGGACACGAGCCAGATGCTGGATCAGCAGCGCGATTCGATCCGCGACCTGATGCAATCGGCGGGCTACGTCGCCGACATTGCGCCGGTCCAGCACGGCTCGCTGGATGGTTTCCAGAGCGGCTCCGGGCAGTCGCAGCCGCAGCTTTCGGGCCAGCAGCCATCGTCGCAGTCGCAAGGCACGTTCGACGGTACCAGCAATTCGTCGGGACAAGCCGACGGCGGCGCGAAGCAGGCCCGACAGGAGCGCCCGTCCAACCAGGAGACCGGTCATGACCAGGACGTGGCGCCGCAGATTCGTCGCGGCCCTGTTTATCTGTAACGCCGGCGCCGCGACTGCTGCGACCGACAATTCGCGCCCGTGCGAGCGCGAGATGGCGCGTGCGTCCCAGCAGCACGGAATTCCCCTCGGCATTCTCTACGCGGTCGGCCTGACCGAGACCGGGCGGCGCGGCGCGCTTCATCCTTACGCGCTCGGCGCCGAAGGACAGACCGTGTTCGCCAAGGACATGAACGACGCGATCGCCAACTTCGAAGCCATGCGAGCTAGGGGGATCAAGCTGATCGACCTCGGCTGCATGCAGATCAACCACTACTATCACGGCGACAAATTCGCCTCGGTCCGGGCGATGTTCGATCCCGCTGGGAATGTTGACTACGCCGCGCGCTTCCTGAAGGAGCTGAAGCAGCGTGAGGGCAGCTGGACCATGGCGGTCGCCCGGTACAATGCAGGCCCCAACAATCAGCCGGCACAGAAGCGCTACGTCTGTCACATCGTCGCGCATCTCGTCTCCAGCGGCTTCGGCGCGTGGACCGACAAGGCGCGATCGTTCTGTCAGCCCAAGACGACCTAAGGAGGCGATACCAATTTTTGCATGTTCCCCGTCATCAGCCCCGCGCAAGCAACAGCCTCCATTGTAACTGCAACCTACCAAAGGAGCCCACTTCATGAGCCTGTATGGTGTTATGCGCACCGGCGTTTCCGGGATGAGCGCGCAGTCCAACAAGCTGTCGACGGTTTCGGACAACATCGCGAACGTCAACACCACCGGCTACAAGCGGGCTTCGACCGAATTTTCCTCGCTGATCCTGAAGAGCGGCTCGGGCAATTACGATTCCGGCGCGGTCGAGACCACGGTGCGTTACGCGATCTCCGATGCCGGCAATTACCAGTTCACGACCTCGGCGACGGATCTCGCGGTTCAGGGCAACGGCTTCTTCGTGGTGCAGGATCCGAACGGCAACAACTTCCTGACGCGCGCCGGTGCGTTCGTGCCCGACAGCACGGGCAACCTCGTCAACGCCGCCGGCTTCCAGCTGATGGGTTACAACATCCAGAACGGCGCCGTGCCCAACACTTCCGCCAACGGTTTCGGCAACCTGCAGGTCATCAACGTCAATCAGATGGCGCTGCAGGCGTCACCCTCGACCAAGGCCACCGTCGCCGCCAATCTTGATCCGAGCGCCGCCTTCTCTGCTGGACCGGCCGGCCCCGCCAACTACACGTCCAAGACGTCGATCGTAACTTACGACAATATCGGAAATGCCGTGACGCTCGACGTCTACGCTAAAAAGACTGCGGCAAATACCTGGGATATGCAGGTCTACAACGGCGCGACGGCGCTTCCGTCAAGCGGGCCCAGCACCACGTTCACGTTTGACGTAAGCTCGACCGGAAAAGGCAAGCTCGATCTGGTGGGCCCGCCGCCGAGTGCGACATCGCTTACGGTGGCGATCCCCGGTGGTTCGGCTGCCTTCAACATCGACCTCTCGGCCATGACCCAGGTCGCCTCCAGTTTCGACTTCAAGGCGAACGTCGACGGCAACGCGCCCTCCGCTGTTGAGAAGGTGAACATCGACAGCAAGGGTGTGGTCACTGCCGTCCTCAAGAACGGCACTCCGCTGCCGAGCTTCCAGATCGCGCTCGCCACCGTTCCGAGCCCGGATCGTCTGACACCCGAAGTCGGCAACGTCTACTCGCCGAACCTGGATTCTGGAAACGTGCAGGTCGATGTCTCTGGCAAGAGCGGGCTCGGCACCATCCAGTCGGGTGCTCTGGAAGATTCCAATGTCGATCTCGCGGACGAGTTGACCTCCATGATCGAGGCGCAGCGAGGTTTCACCGCGAATTCGAAATCATTCCAGACCGGCGCCGATCTGCTGGACGTCGTCGTCAACCTGAAGCGCTGAGCCTCTCAGCGCTCGTTCCGGCAAGAGCAGATCATGAACCTTACCGCCGCTCTCGAATCCGCCCGCTCCTCGCTGATGGCGTCGGGCGTCCAGTCGTCGGTCATCTCGCGCAACATCGCCGGCGCCAGCTCCGCCGGCTATTCGCGCAAGATTGCCGTGCTGGACAACCTCCCGGGAACCGGCGTCTACGTGGCGGCGATCCAGCGCGCCGCGAGTTCGGGTCTCTACACCAACGTGCTGACCGCAACTTCGACGTCGGCCAAGCAGAGCGCGATCCTTGATGGTCTCCAGAAGATCGCAGCTGCCACGGTGGACGATCCGGAACTCGACCAGTCGCCGACGGCGCAGCTCAATGCGCTGAAGAAGGCGCTCCAGCAATATGCCAACGCCCCGGACAACACCACGCTGGCGCAAGCAGCGGTGACGTCCGCCAAGGACATGGCGATCGCGCTCAACCAGGCGACCCGGACCGTGCAGTCGGCCCGTGAGGGCGCCGATGCCGACATGAATACGTCGGTTCAAAACATCAATCGGCTGCTCTCCCAGTTCCAGACCGTGAATACCGCGATCGTGAAGGGGACGATCTCCGGCGACGACATCACCGACTACCTCGACCAACGCGACAGCATCGTCTCGCAGCTGTCGCAGGAGGTCGGGGTCTCGATGTCGCTCCGTCCCAACGGCGACGCGGCGCTCTATACCGACAGCGGCGTCGTGCTGTTCGACAAGACGGCGCGAACGGTGAGCTTTGCACCGACGAACGCCTATACGGCCGGCACCACCGGCAATGCGGTCTATATCGACGGCGTTCCGGTGACCGGCGCCAATTCCGCGATGCCGCTCAAGTCCGGCAAGCTTGCTGGCCTGGCCCAGCTGCGCGACAATGATACGGTTACTTACCAGAGCCAGCTCGACGAAATCGCGCGCGGCCTGGTCGATGCCTTCAAGGAAAGTGACCAGTCGCCTGTTCCGGCGCTGCCCGACGTCCCCGGTCTCTTCACCTATCCCGGCGCGCCGGCAATGCCGGCGAGCGCCACCGTCTTGGTGGGCCTCGCTGGTACGATTTCCGTTGCTGCATCGGTCGATCCGGCCCAGGGCGGCAATCCCAATCTGCTGCGCGACGGTGCGATCAGCGGCAACGTCGCATACCAATACAATACCGCCGGCAATGGCGGTTACTCGGCCCGGCTGCAGCAGCTCATCGGCGCCATGGATGCGTCGCAGCCGTTCGATGCAACCACGCAAGGCAAACCGAACGGCAGCTTGATCGACTTCGCGTCGTCGTCGACGAGCTGGATCGAAAACCAGCGCAAGACCGCCGACTCCAACGTCACCTACCAGAAAACGCTGCTCGACCGCAGCACCGCTGCGCTGTCGAACGTCAGCGGCGTCAACATGGACGACGAGATGTCGTTGATGCTCCAGGTCGAACGCACCTATTCGGCGTCGTCGAAGATCATCTCGACCGTCGACGAAATGTTGCAGAGCCTGCTGGCTGCCGTGGGAAATTAAGTCATGATGAGCGCGAACTACATCTCGACCTTGATGCTGTCGTCGTCGTTGAGGTCATCGATCACCAACAATCAGGCCGCGCTGGCCAAGGCCTCGAAGGAAGCCACCACCGGTCGCTTCGCCGATGTCGGCCTCGAGCTTGGCGCCACGACGGGAGGCGACGTCACCCTGCGGGCGGATTTGAGCTTCGCCGATCAGCTCGTCGATACCAACGGGCTGGTCTCGGGACGCCTGGACATCACGCAGAGCCGGATCACCCAGCTTGGTTCGACCGCGACGGACTTCCTCAAGGATCTGATCGCGGCGCGCAGCACCGACGGCGGCGGGCGGATCATCCTGCCGCCTGCGTCCTCCAACCTCCAGGATCTGATTGGCGCGCTGAACGTCTCCTATAACGGCTCGTCTCTCTTTGCGGGGATCAATACGCAGAACACGCCGATCACGGCCTACACCGCGGGCTCGGCCAGCAAGAACCAGGTCGATGCCGACTTCCTTGCGACCTTCGGCTTCTCGCAATCATCCCCCAGCGTGAACACCATCACGCCGGCCCAGATGCAGACCTTCCTCGACACCACCTTCGATGCCGAGTTCGCGAGCCCGGCCTGGAACACGAATTGGTCATCGGCTACCGACCAGGTGATGCAAAGCCGTATTTCGACGACCGAGATCGCCGATACCTCCGTCAGCGCCAATCAGACAGGCTTCCGCAAGCTCGCCGAGGCCTACACCATGATGGCAGATCTCGGGAACGCGAACCTGGACCAAGCGACGTTCCAGGTCGTCGTGGACAAGGCCATCGGCCTTGTCGGAAACGCCATCACTGACCTTGCGACCCTCGGCGGCGACATCGGCACGGTCCAGCAGCGGATCACCTCCGCAACCGACAAGCTCAAGACGCAGCAGGACATTCTGAACAATCAGATCGTCGGTATAGAGAAGGTCGATCCGACGGAAGCCTCCGTCAGGGTCAACACCTTGCAGGCGCAGATCCAGACGGCACTTGCGCTCACCTCGCAGCTCCAGAAGATCAGCCTCATCAACTATCTCTAACTCCAGCTCCTTCGTAAGGCGCGTAACCCTTGTCTTGTTGTTCGGTCTCCTGCGCAGAGTTGTCCTGATGACGTTTGAAGCCTATGAATCGGTCGTCGACGAGAGCGGCTATGAGGCGCGGGGCCGCGAGCGGCAGGCGCTCAGCCTCGGCATCGACCGGCTCGAGCGGATCCAGGAGGACCGCTTCAGCCTTGAGGATCTGGTCGAGAGCCTGCTCTATGTGCGGCGGCTGTGGACGATCTTCATCGAGGATCTCGCGCATCCGGAAAACGGGCTTCCGGAAAAGCTGCGCGCCGACATCATCTCGATCGGGCTGTGGGTGGTCAAGGAAGCCGACCGCCTTCGCGAAGAAAAGTCCAATGACGTGATGCAGCTCATCGAAATCAACCGCCTGATCCGAGACGCTCTTTGATGAAGATATCCTTGCGTGCGGGCGAACGGGTCTACATCAACGGCGCGGTGCTGCGTGTGGACCGCAAGGTCTCCGTCGAGCTTGTCAACGACGTGATGTTCCTGCTCGAAGGGCAGATCATGCAGGCCTCCGACGCCACCACGGCGCTGCGGCAGCTCTATTTCATCGTCCAGCTCATGCTGATGAATCCGACCGACGTCCGGGATGCTTCGGCTCTCTACGGGCAGCATCACGCCGCTCTGCTCGCGGTGTGCGAGAGCCAGGAGATGCTGGTCGGGCTTGGCGCGGTCGACGACCTGGTCGGGGCGAGCCGTTACTTCGAGGCGCTCAAGCGGATCCGGGCACTGTTTCCGGTGGAGCAGGCCATCCTGGCCGGCGCCAAGATCGATTCCCCATTCGAGGCTGCCTGACAGCGGAGAGCGACATGAACGTCACCAGCGCGACCGATAGTACCAACAAGTCAACCAGCACGACAACGACGACGTCGAGCACCGGGGTCGACTACAACACGTTTCTTCAGCTCCTCATCGCGGAGATGAAGAATCAGGATCCGACCAATCCGATGGATACCTCGCAATATATGAGCCAGTTTGCGCAGCTCTCGTCGGTCGAGCAGGCAATGCAGACAAATACCAAGCTCGACGCTCTGCTGTCTTCGCAGTCGCTGTCGCAGGCCGACGGGCTGATCGGAAAGACCGTCAGCTTCACGGACGCGACAGGAGCAAGCTTCAGCGGCAAGGTCGCTTCGATCTCCATCAACAGCGACGGCTCGGTCGCGACGCTCGAGAACGGCACGAAAGTCGCGATCGGCCCCGGTCTCACGATCAGCCAGTCATGAACGAACGGGATGCTCTCGACATCGTCCAGGCGGCGATCTGGACCATCATCGTCGCCTCCGGGCCTGCGGTCGGTGCCGCGATGCTGGTGGGTACCATCATCGCGCTGATCCAGGCCCTGACCCAGATCCAGGAGGTGACGCTGACCTTCGTTCCGAAGATCATCGTCATTCTCGTGGTCGTCGCCGTCTCGGGCTCCTTCATCGGAGCCCATCTGTCCACCTTCACCGAGATGGTCTATTCGCACATCGAGCGCGGCTTCTGATCCGGACGGCCCGACCTCCTCTGTCGCCCCTGCCACCACCCCCGCGTAAGCTTTGCACGGCAGATTACGGGCCGGATCCTCTGCCGGTGACCCATGACGGATACGTTAGCTGCTAGCCTGCCGACCCCGCGACGATTGGGCGCCGACGCCTTTTTCGCAGGCGGCATCGTGGCCATGCTCACGATCCTGTTCCTGCCCATACCGCCGATCCTGATCGATCTCGGCCTCGCATTCTCGATCGCGCTGTCGGCGCTGATCCTGATGGTCGCGCTGTGGATCCAGCGGCCGCTCGATTTCTCGGCCTTCCCGACCGTGCTCCTGATCGCGACGATCCTGCGGCTTGCGCTCAACGTCGCAACGACCCGTCTCATCCTGTCGCGCGGCGGGGAGGGGGAAAACGCCGCCGGCCATGTCGTTGCCGGTTTCTCGAAGTTCGTCATGGGTGGTGACTTCGTCATCGGCCTGATCATCTTCGCGATTCTGGTCACGGTGAACTTCGTCGTGATCACCAAGGGCGCAACGCGTATCGCCGAAGTCGGCGCCCGTTTCACTCTGGATGCCATCCCCGGCAAGCAGATGGCGATCGACGCGGATCTGTCCGCGGGCCTGATCGACGACAAGGAAGCCCAGCGCCGGCGCCGCGAGCTGGAAGAGGAGAGCGCGTTCTTCGGCGCCATGGACGGTGCCTCGAAATTCGTCCGCGGCGACGCCGTCGCCGGCCTGATCATCACCGCGATCAACATTTTCGGCGGTATCATCATCGGAGTGACGCATCACGGATTGACGCTGGCACGCGCCGCCGACGTCTACACCAAGCTCTCCGTGGGCGACGGTCTGGTAACGCAGATGCCCGCGCTGATCGTGTCGCTGTCGGCGGGCCTGCTCGTCTCGAAGGGCGGCACCAGAGGTTCGGCCGAGCAGGCGGTGTTGCGGCAGCTCGGCGGCTATCCGCGCGCGGTGTCGGCCGCCGCGCTGATGATGTTCGTGCTCGCCTTGATGCCGGGGCTGCCGACCGCACCCTTCCTGCTGCTCGGCGGCGTCATGGCCTTCGTCGGGTACTCGCTGCCGAGGCGGCAGGCAGCCCTGAAGCAGAAGGAAGATGCGCACAAGGCCGACGAACGCGCCCAGGTCGATGCCAAGGAATCCGTCAAGGAATCGCTCAAGACCGCGGAGATCGAGCTGGCGCTCGGCGGCCACCTCTCGGTCCATCTGCTGGGCTCGCGCAACGAGCTGGCGCACCGCGTGGCCAAGATCCGCAAGAAGTTCGCCAAGCAGTACGGCTTCGTGGTTCCCGAGATCAAGCTCACCGACAATCTGTCGATCGATCCCAAGGGATACCAGATCCGGATCCACGACACCCGCGTTGCCCAGGGCGAGCTCAGGCTTGGCGAAGTGCTGGTGCTCGTCGACAAGGATGGCAAGCCCGACGTTCCCGGCGAAGAGGTGATCGAGCCGGCCTTCGGCATGAAGGCGCTGTGGGTGACGGACGCGTTCACCGATGAGGTCAAGCGCCAGGGCTGCAAGCCGGTCGATAATCTGTCGGTGCTGCTCACGCATCTGAGCGAAGTGATCAGGGCCAATCTCGCCCAGCTCCTGTCCTACAAGGACATGCGCGGCCTGCTCGACCGGCTCGATCCCGAATACAAGCGACTGGTCGAGGATCTCTGCCCGTCGCAGATATCGTATTCGGGGCTGCTGGCGATCCTGAAGATCCTGCTGGCCGAGCGCGTGTCGATCCGCAACCTCCATCTGATCCTCGAAGCCATCGCCGAGATCGCGCCCCATGTGCGGCGCTCCGAGCAGGTGGCAGAACATGTGCGTACACGTCTTGCCCAGCAGATTTGCGGCGATCTCTCCGACAACGGCGTGCTCAACGTAGTCCGTCTCGGCAACCGTTGGGATCTCGCGTTCCACCAGAGCCTGAAGCGCGACGCCAAGGGCGACGTTGTCGAATTCGACGCCGATCCGCGCCTGATCGAGCAGTTTGCGACCGAAGCCAGCGCCGCGATCCGCAAGTTCACCGAGAACGGCACCAGCGTGGTGCTGGCCGTGACCCCGGAAGCGCGTCCCTACGTCCGGATGATCCTGGAGCGGGTCTTTCCGACCCTGCCGATCCTGTCGCATGTCGAAGTCGCGCGCAGCACCGAGATCAGGGCCCTCGGAGCCATATCGTGATCAGCGGCCTCACCGACAGCGTGCTGGTGACGTTCATCGTGTTCTGCCGCATCGGTGCCTGCCTGATGCTGGTGCCCGGCTATTCCAGCGTCAACGTTCCGGCCCAGGTCCGCTTGTTCGTCGCGCTCGTTACGACGTTTGCGCTGACGCCGATCCTGATCGCCGTCCTGAAACCACTTACGGACAACGCGGCGCCGCTGACCCTCGTGCTGCTGATCTGTTCCGAGCTCGTGGTCGGCAGCGTCATCGGGCTCGGCGGTCGCGTGTTCTTTCTCGCACTCCAGACCATGGCCACCGTGATGGCCAGCGCGATCGGGCTGAGCAACATCCCGGGGACGCCGGTCGGCGACACCGATCCGGCGCCGGCCCTAGTGCCGCTGATCATGACATCCGTCACCACGCTGTTCTTCATGACCGACCAGCACTGGCAGATCCTGCGCGGGCTGATGAACTCCTACGACGTCTGGCATCCGGGCGACCGGCTCGGCGGCAGCATGCCGCTCGACCAGCTCGTCGGCAGGCTGTCGGAGGCATTCGTGCTGACGCTGCGGATCGCCAGCCCTTTCATCGTCTATTCGGTCGTCGTCAACCTGGCGGTCGGCCTGATCAACAAGCTGACGCCGGCGATCCCGGTCTATTTCATCTCGGTACCCTTCGTGCTGTTCGGCGGCTTCCTGCTGCTCTACCTCACCAGCGACGAGCTCCTGACGCAATTCATGCTTGGCGTCTCCTCGTGGCTGGCGGAGTGATCGGCCATGACGTCGCGCGCGGACAAGCTCGGCCGGATGGTCTCGCTCGTGAAGCTCCAGCTCCGGCTGTCAGAGTGGCAGCTCGCGCATCTGCGGCAGCAGGAGCGCAGCTTGCAGGACGAACAGGAATGGCTGGTCGGAACTCTCAACGAGGGAAAGCCGCCGGCGGGATCATCGAGCGAATCGATCGCGCGGCGCCTGACCAGAACCAGCGTCGGCGCTCGCGTGGTTCAGGCCCAAGCCTCGCAGCAGCTCGACCAGGTTCGCGCGGAGAGCCGCCGTGTGAAGCAGTTCGAGCAAGTCGCGAAGGCGGCGCTCGCGGACAAGCTTCGCGACGCCGAGAAGCGATCGCTCGAGGAGATGACGGGAACAAGCCTCACCGTGCGCGAGTGGACGCCACGGCCAGCAAATCGGACCAAGACATGATCGTGACAGCGACACCCGACCTCGTTCTCGACGTCCTCGACGCCGCCGATCCCGTGACGCAGCGCGCGGCCACCGCGAAGCTCGACGCGCTGAAATCATCGGACACGGATTTCGCCGCCACGATGGACGCCGAGGTTGGCAAGGCCAAGACCAAGGCTGCTGCTGCCGACCAATCCGCGGCGAAGGTTTCGGAACCGCAGTCGGGTGCGGTGAACGGGGCGCCGGTGCAGGTGATCAAGGCGCCGGCATCCGGAGAGGTGTACCGCAAGTTTGAGGCCTTCATCCTCCAGACCTTCGTTGAGACGATGTTGCCGAAGGAGTCGGAGGAGGTCTTTGGCAAGGGCACGGCCGGCGGCGTCTGGAAGTCGATGCTGGCGGAGCAGCTTGGTGCTCAGCTGGCAAAGGGCAAGGGCATTGGCATTGCCAAGCAGCTCGCTGCTGCGCATCCGGCGGGACCGGACGCTACGGGCAAGGCCGGATGACGATCCGAGCAATGGATGACAGAAGTTGAAGGGTGAATTTCCTATGCAGGCACAAGAAGGCGCGGCGGCCATGGTGATGGAACAGCCGGCCGTGGACACCGAGGCGATGACGACGGCAGCCGTGTCGGGCGATGCGCTGTTGCCCGTGCTGCTGTCGGATGTCGGCGGCGAGGAGGCGAACGACGGT
Source organism: Bradyrhizobium sp. WSM1417 (assembly GCF_000515415.1). Classification (NCBI taxonomy): domain Bacteria; kingdom Pseudomonadati; phylum Pseudomonadota; class Alphaproteobacteria; order Hyphomicrobiales; family Nitrobacteraceae; genus Bradyrhizobium; species Bradyrhizobium sp. WSM1417. The sequence continues at coordinate 7,209,657 of NZ_KI911783.1, read as the reverse complement.
GCGGACGCGGCGAGATCGGACGAGGTGCGCGGCCTGTTGGCTGCGATCCGCCGGCTCGAAGGCATCGTGGAAGAGGAGACGGCGGCGCTCGCGACGGGCAAGAAGATCGACTTCGAGGAGTTCAGCGCCCGGAAGAGCCGGAGCATGCTGGAATTCGTCCGCCTGATGCGGGCTCGAATGCACCTCGGCGGCGAGGTTGAGATCACCGAGGAGATTCAGCGGCTGCGCGAGAAGCTCGAGCGCAACCGTTCCATCCTCGAAATGCATTACGATGCGGTGCGCGAGGTCGCGACCATCATCGTCAAGGCAATCAAGGACGCCGAGTCGGACGGCACCTATACCGGTCGCGCAGCACAGGACGGAAAATGATCAGACTCGTGCTAGCCGGGCTCTGGGTATGTATCCTCACCGCGGGAACGAGCTATGCCGTGGCCTATTGGAAGGAAAATGGCAGCCTACTGCCGGCAAAGGACGAATATCTCGACGGGCTACAGTACCAGAAGACGCGGGCGCTGAGCGTGCCCATGGTCGAGAGTGGCAACGTGCAGGGCTACATCGTCGCGCGCTTCGTCTACACAGTGGAGGCGCGGACCATGCATCAGCTCAACGTTCCGCCCGAGCCGTTCGTCGTCGATGAAGCCTTCCGTAGGATCTATGCCGACGACCGCCTCGATTTCAGAAAACTCGCCCGTTACGACCTCTCCATCCTCACGACGGCCATCAAGCAGCGTGTCAACGAGCGAATGCAGGCCGAAGTCGTCCAGGACGTCCTTGTCGAGGACTTCAATTACGTGTCGAAGGAAGAATTCCAGCAGAAGCCCTAGGGCATTACCGGTTCTGATTGAATCAGAAGCGAGCCTCTAGAATTATACTTACACGCGAGCCGCAGCGCCGGTATTGCCGCGCCTCTGTTCGCCATTGACGTCGCTGAAAGTACAACGGCCTCTGCGAAGGTGGTTCGCAGAGGCCGTTGCCGGTTTCGTGGCAACTCCCTATCGATCAGTTTCCGGCCGGATACGCCACTGGGGCGGCATGCGACCTGTTCAGCAGGATGCCGACCTCGTCGAGCTCCTGCATCGGCACGTCGATGGTTTCGCCGGCCGGGATGTCGAGGCGGTATCCGACGTAGCGCCGGGCCACGATTGCATCGAAGCCGAGGCGGTCGCGGAGCTTCTTGCGCAGCTTGCTGACGTGGCTCTCGATCACGCTCTCGTCGAATGTCGCTTCGAAGATGCCGTAGACCGCGTTGAAGATCTGCGTCTTGGTGACCCACTTGCCGTGGTTGCTGACCATATATTCGAGAATGCGCAGTTCGCGGCGGGGCAGGGTGAGGGCGTGGCCGGCGATCTCGGGGTCACGTCCGTTGAAGAAGACCTGGATCCTGGTCTCGCAGGGCCTCGGCAGTTCCCCGACCCGGCGGCGCGCAATCGCGGCCGTTCGGGCGAGGATCTCGCGGAGGTGTATCGGCACGTGGACGACGTCATCGACGCCCGATTCGAAGAGCTCCAGCGTGTTCTTGAGCATCTTCTGGCCGCTCATGGCGATGATGGGCGCCGAGGAGCGCTTGCGCATCGCCCGCGGCAGGCTTCCGCGGGTGTCGCAATCCCCGAGGAGGAAGGCGTCCACCGCGGCCAGATCCGATTCACTCGCAGATTGCAGCCAGTCCCAGAATTCTCCGGAGGAGAAGCCGATCGACGATACACCTTCGCGAACGAGCCCTCCGACATAGCTGTTCGTGACGCTCTCGCGATCATCAACGATAATATACATCAGTCTTTCGCCCCTGTTTCGCACTTGTTGCGGCCGGTTCGTTGTTGTGATGCCCGGCTCTACAACTGTGCTGTTTGACGATATTCCTTCCCGCGAACCGTTATTATGGTTTCGATATTCGCGGGCAGCCCTACGCATTCAGTGCCTGCGTCTCGCAGGCCTGCTACTTCGACTCGATACTGAACGCTTACTGCGTGAGGCTCGGCGGGTGTCTTACGGATCACCTCGCGGAGCGGATTGAGAAAGCGACCTAGAACAGTTGCGCCAAGTTGCTCATTGCGTCCGAACGCCACTGTACTGTGTCGATCTCCTCGCCAACTGGCGAGAATCACTTGAGTAGGACCGTAACAATTGCCGATTTCCGATCAAGCGTGCGCAACTAAGCGTTTGCTACACGTGCTTGATGCTGTTGATTCGGTTCGAGTTGTTTCTTGGTATATTCAATCGCATCAGTTGATTTGGAATTCGAACTAGTTTTGCACCCTGGCGGTTCTAAAGTTCCGCATCCCCGTATGATTACAGCTATTTTGGGTGGTGGTGCGCTTCATGCACATTGATGGGTTTTCAACCCCGGATTGACTCTCGTCATCGTCTTTCCACGTGCGACAATTCGACTCATGTATGGCGAGGCGACTCCAGCTTGGCGAAATCTTGGCGAGGGTGTGTCTTTCGAGTCGCACTCTCGCCACGTGCGTGACGCGTTTGACTCATGCGACGTCGCATCGCGCGTGATGAAAAGTGTTCGACGCGCACGTTTCAGGCAAGCTTCGGCAAATAGTGTCACCGTTCGAAAGACCGAACCGAACGGAGCATTCTCGCATGTTGTCCGATGGACAAGCTCGTCCCAACGCGACCGCCGATGTTTCCGCAGCGGCGAAACCGGCTGCGGAGACGCGCGATGCCAGAGACAATGCGGCGCCGACGGCCAAGCCATTTGCAAATACCCAGTCTTTTGCAAGTACCAAGCCCACCGCAAATACCAAGCCTGCTGTGAATACCAAGCCCGCTGCGAACACCAAGCCTGCGTCGGCAGCAGCGAGTGATGAAACTCTGGCGAAAGAGGCGCTCGAGGGTCTGAAGCGTATTCGCGCCAAGGCGCGCCTCGACAAGATGGCAATCTCCAAGCCTACGCCCATCGTGATCAAGCCGGCCGTGATCGTGGCCAAACCGCCGCCGCCGCGTCCGACATGGGTCGCGCCGCTCGCGACATTGGCGGTCGCGGCGATCCTGGTCGTCTGTGCCTGCACCGGCGTGATCGCCTATTTCGCCATGCAGCCCGCCCAGACCAACGTCGCGGCCAACACTGAGATCAGGAATCTGCGCGAGACGGTGGCGCAACTGCGCAGGCAGGTGTCGGGCGTGTCCGACAATCTCGACGGCCTGCGCACCGCGGTCGATCAATCGAGCAAGGCGACCAATGACCGTTTTGGCCGTTTTGGCGAGAATCTGGATCGCATCGAACGAGTGAGCTCGTCCTCTACGGTGAAGCTCGACAAGCTTGCCCAGGTGCAGGCCCAGGCTCCGGCGCCCGTCGCCTCACAGCCAATGCCAATGATGGCCTCGGCCGCTACGCCCGAGGTCACGGGATCGGTAGCGCCGTCCGAGCGCATTTCGGCGCCGCACAAAACGGTCAAGGGCTGGTCAGTCCGCCAGGCCTATGAGGGAATTGCGATCCTGCAGGGCCCGAACGGCGTCGTCGAGGCGGTGCTGGGACAGCAGGTGCCCGGCCTTGGCCGCATCGAGGAGATCAGAAACGAGAACGGACGTCTGGTGGTCGAGTCCAGCGGGGGCGTCATCTATTCGTCACGCAAGGCAACGCCCTGATCGAGGGCCGCCTTCTATTTACGGTGATGCTCGAAGCTGGTGCATAGCAGCTCGACCTCCGCCTCCGCGATCGGCGCCCGGAACAGGCGGCAGCTGAACTCGGCCGTCGTCCTGCTGTCCGCGGTGGTGCGATCTTCGCGGAGGAAGATGCATCGCTTGCAGACGTCGGTATGGTGCCGCTGTTCGGCCGCGTCCGACTGATCCAGCACGTGGCGGAGCGCGTCGCGGAAGCTGACTTTCGCCTCGTCCTCGAGTACGGCGATGGAGTCGACGAGGACGTTGACGGGGTCGCGCACCAGGAACTTCTTGCCCTGTTGTGTCACGCTCAGCATCACCGACCGCTTGTCCTGGGCCGAGCGCTTTCGCTCGAGATAGCCGAGCCGCTCCAGCTCGCCGATGATGAACGAGGCGGTGCCGCGCGTGGTGCCGACGTAACTCGCGAGCGCTGACGGCGTCCGGGAAAACCGGTTGGCGCGGGAAAGGAAACGCAGCGCCATCCACTCGCGGTCGCGCAAGCCGTGCTTGGCGCCTTCGAACCACAGGATACGGGCGACCTGTTCCAGCAGTTCAATCGATTCACGAGCCAAGTTCATTTCAATTCCAGGTCGATAAATCTTAATTCAATTGAGCTTTTGGTAGCGCAATCCGAGCGGCTGATAGTGAGGATCCCAGAGAGGTGGAACCTTCCGGACGTGGAACTAGAGCGTCACGAAGAAAGTTCGAGTAAATCGCCCGGCGCAACTCTTCTGAAAATTTCAGTCAAATGACCGCGGTGTACGCGCAAATTCCGCTAGCGCGGGATGTGCGTGCAGCGTTGAGACCACCGCAAAGCCCATTTATTGCGCGATGCGCTTCCAATTGCGCGAGCAGGCGGATCGGCCGCAACTCGGGCCGGCGGAAAGGGGGCGCGAGGAACCACCGTTTGCGGTTAATGGATGTTGCGTTGCAGTGCGGCCAGGCGGTTAAATCGAAATAGGATCGAGCCCGGGAATGCCAGAGTGTCGTCCGTGATCGAGCAAGTGAAGCCGTTCAGCGTCAATCGCGCAGCATTGGCCGCCACCGTCGGCAACATGCTCGAGTTCTACGACTTCATCACCTACAGCTTCTTCGCCATCCAGATCGGCCACACCTTCTTCCCCACGGGCAGCGAGTACGGCAGCCTGATGCTGTCGCTGGCGACGTTCGGCGCCGGCTTCGTGACGCGGCCGATCGGCGGAATCGTGCTCGGGATCTATTCCGACCGGATCGGCCGGCGGCCTGCCATGCTGCTGAGCTTCGCGCTCATGGGGCTATCGATCCTGACCATCGCGCTCACGCCGTCCTATCAAACGATCGGCCTTGCAGCGCCCGTCATCGTGATCGCGGCGCGCATGGCGCAAGGCTTTGCCTTGGGCGGGGAGGTTGGACCGACCACCGCCTATCTGATCGAGATCGCCCCGCCCGAGCATCGCGCGCTGGTGGTGGCCTGGCAACCGGCGAGCCAGGAGATCGCCGCGACCGCGGGCGCGCTCGTTGGCGTCATCCTGAGCAGGACGATGGCGCCGGAGATGCTCGACGCCTATGGCTGGCGGGTGGCGTTTCTGATCGGGGCGGTCTGCCTGCCGTTCGGCGTCTGGATGCGCCGGACGCTGCCCGAGACGATCCCGCAGGCCGAAGCCGGTGCCCGCGCCGTCGAGCACACCAGTCATCTTTCGCAGGCGAAACGGCACCTTGGCATCATTGGACTTGCGCTGATGATCCTGGCAAGCGGTACGATCTCGACCTACGTCACCCAATACATGACGACCTATGCGCAGAACACGCTGCATGTGTCGTCGACACTGGCTTTCACCGTGTCGCTGGTCAGCAACGGCATTCAGTTTGTCGGCGCGCTGGTCGGGGGCTGGCTGGCGGATCGTCTCGGTCGCAAGCCGGTGATGATCTGGCCGCAGTTCGCAACGCTGCTGCTGACCTACCCGACCTTCCTGTGGATCGTCCATGCACCCGGCGCGTTGTCGCTCCTGGTTGGTTTCGGTGTCCTGTCCGTCATCGGCTCGCTGCCGTTCACCGCGTTCTACGCGACCTTCACCGAGGCGCTGCCTCAGAACATCCGCGGCGGCGTGTTCGCGACCGTCTATGCGGTCGCGATCGCCAGCTTCGGCGGGACGGCGCAGCTCGTGGTCACCTGGCTCCTCCACGTCACCGGCAATCCGCTGGCGCCGGCCTGGTACCTGCTGCTTGCGGCGATCGTCGGACTTGGCGCAATGAGCCTCATGCCCGAGACTGCGCCAGTGAGACAGCGTCATACCAAGATCTGAAAACAAGCCCGAAAGCGGCGCGCTCGCAGGCTGGTGATTTGCGTTTCACCGGCAACTATTGGCGAATGCGCGCCTGAAGGATCACGGCCGCGCATCAGGAAGGACGAACCGATGAGTATCGAAACCACCATGACATCCGACGTCGTCGGGCTGACCAAGGTTGCTTCGGTCTCGCGCCGCGGATTCATGAGCGCCACGGCGGCGGTCGCGGCCGGCTACACGCTTGCGGCCGGGCCCGTTCGCGCCGAGGCGATCACGACTGACGTCAATGGGCTCCAGACTGGCGACGTCAAGATCAAGGTCGGCTCCGAGGAAATGCCTGCTTATTTTGCCCGCCCCGCCGGCAGCACCAAGGCGCCGGTGATCATCGTGGCGATGGAGATTTTCGGCCTGCACGAATACATCAGGGATGTGACGCGGCGCCTGGCCAAGCTCGGCGCGTTCGCAGTCGCGCCGGACTATTACTTTCGCAAGGGCGTCGATTTGACCGAGGTCACCGAGATCAAGGACCTGCTGCCGATCGTCAATGCCAAGCCGCACGCCGAGCTGCTGTCCGATCTCGATGCGACGGTGGCGTGGGCGGGATCGCAAGGCGGCGACACCGGTAAGCTCGGCATCATCGGCTTCTGCCGCGGCGGACGCACCGTCTGGGAATATGCCGCTCACAGCGGCGGCCTCAAGGCTGGTGTTGCGTTCTACGGCACCGTGGTCGATCCCGCCAACCCGCTGTGGCCGAAGAGCCCGATGCAGCTCGCGCCCGAGATGAAGGCACCGGTGCTCGGCCTTTATGGCGGTGCCGATACCGGCATTCCCGTCACTCAGGTCGAGCAGATGAAGGCCGCGCTCGAGCAGCACAAGAAGACGGCAGAGTTCAAGATCTATCCGGAAGCGCCGCACGGCTTCCATGCCGACTACCGCAGCAGCTACCGCAAGGACGCCGCCGAAGATGCCTGGAAGCAGGCCCAGGCCTGGTTCAAGAAGTATGGCGTGTTGAGCTGACGCTTGATCATGATCCTCCTTTCCCTGCTTGCCACAACGCATCCAGGGCGTGGCGGTAGGTCGGATAAGCAAGCGTAACGTCGAGCTCGCGCTTCATTTTCGCGTTGGAAACACGAGCGCTGCTGGCATAGAAGCTGCGGGCCATCGCCGACATCTCGGCGGTCTCGAACGCCTCTTCGGGCGGCGGTGCAACGTTCATCAGCTTCGCCGCGTAAGCGATCACATCCTGCGGCGGCGCCGGCTCGTCGTCACAGACGTTCCAGATGCCGCCGCTCGGGTGATGAATCGCGGCCATGATTGCGCTTGCGATGTCGTCGACGTGGATGCGGTTGAACACCTGTCCCGGCTTGATGATGCGCCGGGCCGTTCCGGCCCGCAGCGTCACCAGTGCGTTACGGCCGGGGCCATAGATGCCCGCAAGCCGCAGGATCGCGGCGTCGCCACCGGTCGTGTCGGTCCAGGCCTGTTCTGCCGCGACCCGCATGCGCGTGCGGTCGAGGTCGGCCTTCGGCGGTGTGCTCTCGTCGACCCAGCCGCCGGCGTGATCACCATACACGCCGATCGTGGACAGATAGACGATCTTGCGGTTCGCGCCCGCCGCCAGGACGCCGGAGAAGGCCGCGATTGCGGGATCGCCCGCGCTGCCGGGCGGGATCGAGACGAGAAGGACATCCGCGTCGCGCATGCGTTCGACCGTCTCGCGTGCCGGATTGCTTCCGGAGAAAGCGTGCACCTCAATGCCGGCGAGATCGCCCCGCTGCGCGGGATCGCGCACCGTGCCGGCGATATGCGAGAAGCGGCCACCGAACAGGCGGACGAAGTGCCGGGTACTGTAGCCGAGGCCAAGGATAAAGAGCCGCATACATCTTCCTTGCAGGTCGGAGTTCCCGTTCGCGCCGCAGCGCGTCCTCCGCTCATAAGAGATTTTTGGGTCCGGCAAAAGATATTGCAATTTGTCCCGCCCGCCTGTGCAGGCGATGGTCGCTCATCGGAGGGACGCATCGATCATGCAGGCAGAAGTGCTCGCCACAGTGCCATCTGACGCCGCTGAGTTGGTCCATCGCGCCGCGGCGCTGATCTTCGATGTCGACGGCACCTTGGCCGAGACCGAGGAGCTGCATCGGCAGGCCTTCAACCATGCCTTCGCCCGCCACGGTCCCGATTGGCAATGGGACCGGGCCGTCTACAAGGACCTGCTGCGGGTCACGGGCGGCAAGGAACGGATCCGCGCCCACCATGAAAGGCTAAGGATTGCCGCGCCACTATCGGATGTGGAGATCGCGGAACTCCACCGCATCAAGACCGCGTATTATGCCGAACTGGTCGAGACCGGCTGCTGCCCCTTACGGCCCGGGGTGACGGATCTGCTCGCTGCTGCCAAGGCGCGCGGCCAGCGGCTCGCGATCGCGACGACCACGTCGCACGCCAACATCGACGCGCTGCTGTCGCGGACGCTGGGAAGGGGCTGGGCCGCGGATTTTGATGCGATCGTCGCGGGGGATGACGTGCAGCACAAAAAGCCTGCGCCGGATGTCTATTTCGAGGTCCTGGCGCGGCTGAAGCTCAACGCGTCCGACTGCGTCGCGATCGAGGATTCCGCCAACGGCCTGATCTCAGCCTCAAGGGCGAACATTCCCGTGCTCATCACCAGAAGCATGTTCTTCCGGGACGACGATTTTAGCCAGGCGCGGGTCGTGCTGGATGACCTGTCCGGGCTCGGGTGAGGCGCCAAAACAAAAAGCTGAAAAACAACCCCATGCACAGTAGAATGTGCCTGCGGGCCGGCCGCCCTCAATGGACGCGGTGGCTCGCTCTATCGTCCTCAGCTTGCTCGACAATTTGCGCGATCGGGCTCGACTGGTGGTGCACCAGGCGCCAGTCGTCGCCGACGCGCCGAAAATGGTTGGCAGCGGCCAATGCCGTGCCGTCGACGATCTCGATGCAGAGCACGCGCGCGCTGTCGCCGTCGACGATGGCCTGGGGTTCCGCGCAAACGATCTGCGGCCGTTCCGGACTCTGCAGGATGTCGCGCCAGCTTCCGATCACTGTGGCCCGGCCGATGATGGCCGGCCAGCCGGGATGAATGCAGGAAATGGCGTCATCGTCCGCCCACATCCGCTCCATTTCGTCGAAATCGCCGGTCGAAAAGGCGGCGTAGAACGCTGCGTTCGCCGCGATCACCTTGGTGTCCTTCGCCATGCCTCTCGGGTGGGGCAATGACAGGGAAAAATCAAGCGCGACTTCCGTCGACTTTCCGTTCGCTCTGGACCGCAATGCAGCATTGCTGCCCGTTTTGTGGTCACGCCGCGATCAGCGTCTCCACCGTACGCCGCGCGCCATCCTTGTAGAGTCGGCCGAGCGCCGCGGTCACGGCCTCGCGCAGGCGCGGCTCCGCCCCCAGCGGCCCGAACACTTTTCCGACGCCGAGCAGTGCGGGCGCCAATCGTTCGGCGACGGGGCCTGCCTCGCGCGCCAAACCGGTGAACTCGGCGGCGAGCGGATCGCGCACGTCGATGGTGCGGCCCTTCTCGTCGAGGCCAGTGACATAGCGCATCCAGCCGGCCACCGCGAGCGCATGCGTCGCGATCGGCAGGTTGCTGGCGAGACGATCCTGGATCGCGCCGAGCAGGCGCTGCGGCAGCTTTTGCGAGCCGTCCATCGCGATCTGCCAGGTGCGGTGATGCAGTGCCGGATTGGCGAAGCGCTTGAGCAGCGAGGCGCGATAGGCGGCCAGGTCTGCGCCTGATGGCATCATCAGCGTCACCGCGGCCTCTTCCATCACCTGCGCGGCGAGGCGCGCGAAATGCGGATCCTGCATGGTGTCGGCGATGGTCTCGTAGCCGGCGAGATAGCCGAGATAGGCCAGCGCCGAATGGCTGGCGTTGAGCAGCCGCAGCTTCATCAACTCGAACGGCTTGACGTCCGTGACGAGCTCGACACCCGCTGCGGCAAGATCGGGCCGGCCCGCTGAAAAACGGTCCTCGACCACCCATTGCGTGAACGGCTCGGTCATGACGGGCCATGCGTCGCGCAAACCGAGCGCCGATGAAACCGCATCGCGGTCACTATCCGTCGTCTCCGGCACGATGCGGTCGACCATGGTCGAGGGGAAGGCGGTTGTATCCGCGATCCACTTGCCGAGATCTTTCGAGCGCAGCGCGGCGAATTGCGTCACGATCCGCTGCACGGTGTGGCCGTTGGCGGCGAGGTTATCACAGCTCAGCACAGTGAAGGGCGGGGCGCCCAGGGCCCGCCGGCGCGCCAGCGCCGCCACGATGAAGCCGGGAGCCGAGCGCGGCGCGTCGAAATTGTTGAGGTCGTGCACGACATCAGGATGGCGTTCGTCGAGATCGCCGGTCTGCGGCGTGTGGCAATAGCCTTTCTCGGTGACGGTGAGGGAGACGATGCGAATGGCGGGATCGGCCATTCGCTCGACCAATCGTGCCGGGCTCTCGCGCGGAACCACGCTGTCGAGCAGCGCACCGATGATGCGGTGCTCGGTGCCTTCGGCCGCACGGATGGCAACCGTATAGAGATGATCCTGCGGGGCGAGGGCGTCGCGTGTGTCAGGGCTGCGCAGGCTGGCGCCGACGATGCCCCACGAGGTGGCGCCGGCCGCAAGGCAATCGTCGATGACGACGGCCTGGTGGGCGCGGTGAAACGCGCCAAGGCCAAGATGCACGATGCCAGGCGTGACGCGCGAACGGTCGTAGGCCGGGCGGCGGATGCCAGGTGGTAGCCGGTCGAGATTGGCGCGGCCAAGGCGCGTTGAATCAGGGCGCATGGTCGTCTCTCCCCTTGTTTGGCCGCTGCTTGACATGGCGCCTGTCCTCGGTCAATGCTGCGGTCAATTGGTAAGACCAATTTTCCAAAATTGGCGGGCCGCGGGCGGCGAGAGCTGCCGGCATGACCCTTTCGGGAGGACCAGCGTGCCGCTGGAAGCTGTGGAGGCGCGACGGCTTTATCGCCAGGTCGCCGATCAATTGCGAAGCCTGATCGACAGCGGCGAGTACGCGGTCGGCAGCCGCTTGCCGACCGAACGCGAGCTCGCCGAGCAGCTCAGGATTTCCAGGCCGACGGTGCGCGAAGCCCTGATCGCGCTCGAAGTCGAGGGCCGCCTTCGTATCCGCGTCGGTTCCGGCATCTATGTGATTGAGCCCGCGGCGGTTGCGGCGACCGCGCCTGCTTCCGTCATCGAGGGCCCGTTCGAGCTGCTGCGCGCCCGCGAGTTCCTGGAAAGCGCCATCGCCGAAGAAGCCGCGCGCGTGGCGACGAAGGACGACGTTGCCCGCATCGATGCGTCCCTTGTCGCGATGGAGAATGTAGAACACCCCGGCGAAGCCTCGATGGTCCACGACCGCGCCTTCCACGTCGCGATCGCCGGAAGCCTCGGCAATGCCGTTCTGGTCCGTGTGGTCGGCGAGTTGTTCGACCAGCGCCTCAATCCCTATTTCGCGCAGCTTGCGCATTATTTCGAGAGCCCGGGCACGTGGCGCACTGCGCTCGACGAGCATCGCGCGGTGCGCGACGCGATCGCGGCGCATGATCCCGGGGCCGCGCGCGATGCGATGCGCGATCATCTCGCGCGATCCCAGGAGCGCTTTGCGCAGAACTTCGGCGCCGAGAAGGCGGCAGGGCCGTCTTCCGGGCGCGCGGCGCGATCGACGGCAAAGCCGTCAAAACCGGAACGTGCGCCGAAGAAGCGAGCTGCGAGCAGCAGCGCGCGACAGCGATGACATTGTGCAGCCCGCCCCCGCGCTGGGGGCGGGCTGACAAGAAGCAGATTTAAAGAAGCAGACTTGAAAAATGGAGGAAAGTCAGTGTTGAAAAAGATGACAATGGTGCTGGCGGTCTCGGCCGCGGCGATGATTGCGACGACTGGCGCCGGCATGGCGCAGACCAAGCTCAAATGGGCCCATGTCTACGAGACCTCGGAGCCGTTCCACACCGCGTCGGTCTGGGCCGCGCAGGAGATCGGCAAGCGCACCAACGGGCGCTATGCGATCGATGTCTATCCGGCATCGCAGCTCGGCAAGGAAGCCGACATCAACCAGGGCCTCTCGCTCGGCTCGGTCGACATCATCATCTCCGGCTCGAGCTTCGCGGCCAAGAGCTTTCCGCCGATCGGCGTGACCTATTATCCCTACACCTTCCGCGATGCGGATCATCTGCTCGCCTACACCAAGAGCGACATCTTCAAGGAGCTCACCAAGGGTTATGAGGACAAGAGCGGCCACCACATCCTCGCGGTGACCTATTACGGCGTGCGTCAGACCTCGTCGAACAAGCCGATCAAGACCTGTGCCGACCTCAAGGGCCTGAAGATGCGCGTGCCCGACGTTCCCGCCTATCTGGCGATGCCGCGCGCCTGCGGCGCCAACACCGCGCCGATCGCGTTCGCCGAAGTCTATCTCGCGCTCCAGAACGGCACCGTCGAGGCCCAGGAGAACCCGCTGACCACGATCGAGGCCAAGAAGTTCTACGAGGTGCAGAAGCACATCGTGCTGACCGGCCACATCGTCGATCATCTCAACACGGTGGTGGCCGGCGCGCTCTGGAAGAAGCTCAGCGACGAGGACAAGAAGATCTTCACCGACGTGGCGCAGGAAGCCGCCGCCAAGGCGACCGCGGAGATCAAGCAGAACGAGGCCAAGCTGGTCGCCTTCTTCAAGGAGAAGGGCCTGACCGTCACCGAGGTCGACAAGAACGAGTTCCGCGACACCGTGCTGAAGAACGTCGCGTTCGAGACGTTTGGCTATCGCAAGGCCGACTGGGAACGGATCCAGGCGGTAAAATAGCCAGTGCTGTCATTCCGGGATGGTCCGAAGGACCAGACCCGGAATCTCGAGGTTCCGGGTTCTCGCTTCGCGAGCCCCGGAACGACGGTCAGTGTTTTAGGGAGCACACCCATGTCCACCGCCGAAACGCACCGGCAGATCACCGCGGACGAGATCGCCCACACTTTTGAGGAGGAGGCGGCACCCAAGGTCGATCTCGGCATCTACGCTTTCGAGGACTGGGTCGCGCTGGCGATCTTCTGGGTGATGGCGCTCGCCGTCTTCCTCCAGTTCTTTACCCGCTACGTGCTCAACGACAGCTACGCCTGGACCGAGGAGATCGCGACCTACTGCCTGATCGGCGTGGTCTTCATCGGCTCCTCGATGTGCGTGCGGCTGTCGCGGCACATCCAGGTCGATCTGCTCTATCGCTATCTGCCGCACCTCGCGGCGCGCGCATTGTCGACGGTGATCGACCTGATCCGGATCGCCTTCTTCGGCTACGCAATCAAGCTGGTCTGGGTCTACATCCAGATCATCGGCGACGAATCCATGACGACGATCAATCTTCCCAAGGACTACGTCTACTATGCGGTGCTGCTCGGCTTCGTGCTGATGTTCGTGCGCTCTCTGCAAGTGGCGGTGCAACATTTGCGACAGGGCTATTCGATCCTCGAACGTCCCGGCGCCTACGACGGTTTTGAAGGGTAATTTCATGCTGCTGTTGCTTGGAGGCTTCCTCATCCTGATGCTGCTCGGCGTGCCCGTGGCCATTGCCATGGCGACGTCGTCGCTGCTCTACATCCTGGTCAGCGGCGTGACGCCCGACGTCACGCTGGCGCAGCGCATGATCGCCGGGGTGGAAAGCTTTCCGCTGCTCGCCGTGCCCTTCTTCATCCTGGCCGGCAATCTCATGAACATCGCCGGCGTCACCGGCCGCATCTACAAGTTCGCGGTCGCGCTGGTCGGCTGGATGCGCGGCGGCCTCGGGCACGTCAACATCATCGGCTCGGTGATCTTCTCCGGCATGTCCGGCACCGCGATCGCGGATGTCGCGGGTCTCGGCACCATCGAGATCAAGGCGATGAAGGATCACGGTTACACCACGGAATTCTCCGTCGGCGTCACCGCGGCGTCCGCCACGCTCGGCCCGATCATCCCGCCGTCGCTGCCTTTCGTGATTTACGGCATGATGGCGAACGTCTCGATCGGCGCGTTGTTTCTGGGGGGCGTCATTCCAGGCGTCGTGCTGACGCTGCTGATGATGGCCACCGTCACCTACTTCGCGCACAAGAACAAATGGGGCAGCGATACGCCGTTCTCCTGGCCGCAATTGGGATCGGCGGGGCTCGAGATCCTCGTCGTGCTCGCTTTCCCGATGGCCGTCTGGCTTCTGACGGTCGCCGGTCTCTCCACCAATTGGGCAGTTGGGATTGGCCTGGTCGTGCTGCTCGCGATGGACTGGTACTTCGATTTCTCCGCGGTGATGGCGCTGATGGCGCCGGTGATCCTGATCGGCGGCATGACGCTCGGCTGGTTCACCCCGACGGAAGCCGCCGTCGCCGCCGTGATCTGGTCGCTGTTCCTGGGCCTCGTGCGCTACCGCACCATGACGATGAAAACGGTCGCGAAAGCGACTTTCGACACCATCGAGACCACGGCGTCGGTTCTGTTCATCGTCACCGCAGCCTCGATCTTCGCCTGGCTGCTGACGGTGTCGCAGGCAGCTCAGATGCTGTCGGACTGGATGCTCAGCATCACCCACAACAAATGGGTGTTCCTGGCGCTCGCCAACGTCCTGATCCTGTTCGTCGGCTGCTTCATCGACACCACGGCGGCGATCACCATTCTGGTGCCGATCCTGTTGCCGATCGTGCTCAAGCTCGGGATCGACCCGATCCATTTCGGTCTGATCATGACGCTGAACCTGATGATCGGCCTGTTGCATCCGCCGCTCGGCATGGTCTTGTTCGTGCTCGCGCGCGTCGCAAAGCTCTCGGTCGAACGCACGACGGTGGCGATCCTGCCCTGGCTGGTGCCGCTGATGCTCGCGCTGATCGCGATCACCTACATCCCCGAATTGACCCTCTGGCTGCCGAAATACATGGGACTTTCCAAATGACCTCAACTGCTCTCGCCGCAACCCTGTTTGGCCCCGAAGATCTGCGCATGGTCGAGCATCCGCTCGACAAGCTCGCCGAAGGCATGGTGCGCCTCCGTTTCGGCGCCGGCGGCATCTGCGGCTCGGACATGCATTATTTCCGCCATGCCCGGACCGGCGATTTCGTGGCGAAATCGCCGCTGGTGCTCGGCCATGAAATCTCCGGCGAGGTCGTGGAGATCGCGGGCTCCGCGGCGAACCTGAAGGTCGGCGACCGCGTTGCGGTCAACCCGTCGCGCTGGTGCGGCCATTGCGTCGCCTGCCGCCAAGACCGGCAAAACCTCTGCGAAAATATCTACTTCATGGGCTCGGCCTCGAAGACTCCGCACATGCAGGGCGGCTTCGCCAATTATTTCGATGCAATCCCGGCGCAGTGCGTGAAGATCCCCGATCACGTGTCCTATCAGGCCGCGGCGCTGGCCGAGCCGCTCGCGGTCTGCCTGCACGCGGTCGCGCGTGCCGGCAACATCGAAGGCAAACGCGGCATCATCTTCGGTGCCGGTCCGATCGGGCTTCTGACCATGCTCGCCGCGCGCCGCGCCGGCATGACCGACATCACGGTGGCCGACATTGCGCCAGCGCCGCTGGCCTTTGCGACCCGGCTCGGCGCCTCTCACGTCGAGAATGTCGCAGCCGGCGAGGAAGGCCTGAAGGCGCAGGCCGCGTCGCGCCCCTACGATATCGCGTTCGAAGTCTCGGGCACGGCTGCAGGCCTTGCCAGCGCGATCGGTATCGTCAGGCGCGGCGGCGTTGTGGTGCAGATCGGCAATTTGCCGGGCGGTCAGATTCCGGTGCCGGCCAATGCGGTGATGGCCAAGGAGATCGATTTGCGCGGCTCGTTCCGCTTCGGGCTCGAGTTCATGAATGCGGTGGAGCTGATCGCGGACGGCAGCGTCGACGTGCTGTCGCTGGTCACCGCCGAGCGGCCGCTGTCCACCGCGCCGGACGCGCTGCGGCTGGCGCTCGATCGCTCGCAGAGCGTCAAGGTCGTGCTGACCGCGAATTGATCGGAGAAACGGGCATGATGCTAGAGGGATGGCGCTGGTACGGGCCCGATGATCCCGTGTCGCTGGATGATGTCAGGCAGGCCGGGGCGAGCGACATCGTCTCGGCGCTGCATCAGGTGCCGATCGGGGAAGCCTGGACACGCAAGGCGGTCGAGGAGCGCAAGAACTTCATCGAGCGTGGCCAGCCCGGCCGCTCGCAGCTGACCTGGTCGGTGGTGGAATCGATTCCGATCCCCGACGACGTCAAGCGTCTCGGGGCCAAGGCGACGCGCTCGATCGAGACGTGGATCGCCAGCATGGAGGCGGTGGCCGCGGCCGGCATCAAGATCATCTGCTACAACTTCATGCCCGTCGTGGATTGGTGCCGCACCGATCTGGAATGGGAGTTGCCGAACGGCGCTCGTGCCATGCGCTTCGACCAGGACCGTTTCGCCGCCTTCGAGCTGCACATCCTGAAGCGGCCGGCCGCTATCCAGGAATACTCACCCGAGCAGCAGGCCCGCGCGAAAAAGCTGTTCGAGCAGATGAGCCAGGCCGATATCGACTATCTCGTCATGGTCATCGCCAGCGCGCTGCCGGGCTCGACCACCGAGCCGATGACCATCCCGCAATTCCGCGACAGGCTGGAAACATATCGCGATGTCACGCCAAAAATCCTGCGGCAGCATCTCGCCGAATTTTTGGGCCGCGTCACACCCGTCGCCGAGCAACTCGGGGTCTCATTGACACTTCATCCGGACGACCCGCCGCGCCCGCTGTTCGGCCTGCCGCGCGTCGCGTCCAGCGCCGATGACTATCAGGCGTTGTTCGATGCCGTGCCGTCAAAGGCGAATGGTATCTGCCTGTGCACGGGGTCGCTCGGCGTGCGCGCCGAGAACGATCTCCCCGCGATGGCCGAACGCTTCGGTCCGCGCATCGCCTTTGCGCATCTGCGCGCGACCAAGCGCGAGGCGGATGGCCTGTCCTTTTACGAGTCCGATCATCTCGACGGTGACGTCGACATGGTCGCGGTGCTGAAGGCGCTGCTGAAGGCGCTGCTGAAGGAGAACGCGCGGCGTTCGCCCGACCGGCAAATTGTGTTCCGGCCCGATCATGGCCACCGCATGCTCGACGATCTCGCAGCGACCAAGCGCACCAATCCGGGCTACACCGCAATCGGCCGCCTCCGCGGCCTCGCCGAGCTCCGCGGTGCGATCCGCGCGATCGAGCATCACTGAGGCGTGCTTCGCCTCTCCTCGCTCGCGGGGAGAGGCCGGAATCTACCCACGTCGTCATTGCGAGCGCAGCGAAGCAATCCAGAATCTCTCCGCGGAAAGACTCTGGATTGCTTCGCTGCGCTCGCAATGACGTGGAGGGAGAGGTGCCTCACTCCAACACCTCCCGCTCGCTCAATAGCAGGCCGCCATCGCGCCGAGCTTTGGATAGAGCCGATCGATCGCGGCGATCTCGCTTTTCATCTGCGCGGTGATCCAGTCGCGGATCTCGGCGGCGATGGGGCGCATCGGCCGGTTGCGCGGTGGCAGGAATTCGCAGATGCGGCGTGTGGTGGTGAGCGTGTCGGAGGCCGGCACCAGCGCGCCGGTCAGCATCCAATGCGAGGCGACCGTCAGCCAACCGAGCGCGATGCCCTGGCCGAGCAGGGCAGCCTGCATCACGACGGCATAATCCGTGAAGCTCAGCGCCTTGGCCGCACCGCGGCGCCCCGTGAGAAGCGATGCGTAATCCGCGGCCCAGTCGCCCGGCGTCTCGGCGAGCCGAATGATGGTGTTGCCCTCGGCGGGATCGGTTTCTCCGAGATAGGCAGGGCTGCACATCGGCAGCATGACCTCCTTCATCACCAGCGTGCCGCCGGATGACGGTTCCTCGCGATCGCGGAAGCGCATGCCGAGATCGACATTTTCCACCGGTCCGCGCAGCGCGCCGGAGATCAGTTGAAAGCGCAAATCGACCTGTGGGAATTGCCGCTGCAGCTTGTCGATGCGCGGCATCAGCCAATGCGTGGTGAAGGCGGAGGAGACCGACAGCGTCACCGTCTCGGTGCCCTTGCGCCGCCGTTCGATTTCCACGAGTCCGCTCTCGATGCTGCGAAAGCCTTCGAGCACGCGGCGATACAAGAGTTCGCCTTCCTCGGTGAGCACGGCGCGTCCCGCTTTGCGATCGAACAGGCGGACGCCGAGATGGTCCTCGAACTGACCCAGCATCCGACTCACCGCAGGCTGGGTGACGTTCAGTTCGGCGGCAGCCGCCGTGAAGCTGCCATTGCGTGCCGCTGCGTCGAAGACGAACAGGGCGTTACTTGAGGGCAGCATCCGGCGTAGCTCAGGCATAACGCCATGTTATGAGCCGGGTGAGAATTTGGCAATTGCCGAGTTTTGCCAAGTCTGGTGTCATCGACATGACAGCCTAAAGACAAGGCTTGCGAGCGAAGAAGTTGGTGCGGTGCACGCTTCGACCGTAAGTGCTCGAATGTCTTGTCTATAAAGCAGGCTTATGGCGCGCAGTGAGGCACGCCATTGTAGGGACATGGTGAGGTCGATCGTTGGACAAACGAGCGGAAAGCGTCGAGATCAGATCCGCGAGCAAGGCCTATGGCGCCGTTCGCGCCCTCGACGACGTGTCCCTCAATGTCGCGGCCGGCGAGTTCGTCTC
This sequence comes from Bradyrhizobium sp. WSM1417, assembly GCF_000515415.1. Lineage (NCBI taxonomy): Bacteria > Pseudomonadati > Pseudomonadota > Alphaproteobacteria > Hyphomicrobiales > Nitrobacteraceae > Bradyrhizobium > Bradyrhizobium sp. WSM1417. The sequence continues at coordinate 7,191,173 of NZ_KI911783.1, read as the reverse complement.
GCTGCTCGGCCCCTCCGGCTCCGGCAAGACCACGTTGCTCGGCATCCTCGGTGGCTTCATCCTGCCATCGAGCGGAACGATCCTGTTCGGCGGCCGCGACGTCACGTGGATGCCGCCGCACAAGCGCGACATCGGCGTCGTGTTCCAGAACTACGCGCTGTTCCCGCATATGAGCGTCGGCGAGAATGTCGCCTTTCCCTTGCGCGCGCGACGGCTGCCGAAGGCGGCCTGGCCGGATAAGGTGCGCGCGGCGCTTTCGATGGTCGGCCTTGCCGGCTACGAAGAGCGCGGTATCGCGCAACTCTCCGGCGGCCAGCGCCAGCGCGTGGCGCTCGCACGCGCCATGATCTTCGAGCCGCGGCTGATCCTGATGGACGAGCCGCTGTCCGCCCTCGACAAGCAGCTGCGCGAATCCATGCAGATCGAGCTGCGCACGCTGCACAAGCGCATCGGCGCCACCATCATCTACGTCACACACGATCAACGCGAAGCGCTGACCATGAGCGACCGCGTCGCCGTGATGAAGGACGGCAGGCTGATCCAGATCGACGCGCCCGAGCGTCTGCACGATCATCCCGCGGATTCCTTCGTCGCGAGTTTCATTGGCGAGGCCACGATGCTTCCCGTGCGACGCGTCGATGCCTCCGGCGTTGCGCTCGGCAACGTCCTTCTGCGCAGCGCCCGCGCCATTCCCGACGGGGACGCACTGATGCTCGCCGTGCACAGCGAAAAGCTGCTGATCGACGACGGCGCGCCGGACACCGCCTGCAATCGGCTGACCGGCACGGTCACCGACATCGTCTATCAGGGCGAGAGCCTGCGCATCTTCCTGGCGCTCGCCGATGGGATCGTGCTCAGCCTGCGCCAGGCGAGCTATCACCAGGCCTACAGGCGCATCCCGCCGCTCGGCGGCAGCCTCACCGTGACCCTTCATCCCGAGGATACCATCGTGGTGCCCAGAGTGAGGGACTGAACCCAAGCCTTGTCCAACCGAGAGAAGAAGCCAAAATGTCGTCAGCAGCCTCGTTCAGCAATTTCAAGGTTCTCACCTTCGACGTCGTCGGCACCTTGATCGACTTTGAGACCGGCGTGCTCTCCGCGGTGCGCCGGATCTCGGGCAAGTCGCCGGCCGAGCTCAGCGACGACAAGATCTTCGAATCCTACAAGCGCGGTCGCGACAATCACCACGAGCGTTCGAGCGAGGTGATGTTCCATGTCTATCGCTATCTCGCCAAGGAGCTCGGGCTGCAGGCCGATGACGCCTCCTGCGACGTGTTCCAACTCGCGGTGCTGCGCTGGGGACCGTTCCCGGACTCGGTCGAAGCGCTCAAGCGCCTGCGCACCAAATTCAGGTTGGTCGCGATGACCAACGCCGACCGCGTCGCGCTCTCCTGTTACGCGCATGCGCTCGGCAATCCCTTCGATGATACCGTGTGCGCCGACGAGACTGGCGTTGCGAAACCCGATCCGGAGTTCTTCGCCTACAACAAGGGTCGCCAGTCCGCTTTCGGCTACAAGCAGTCCGATATCCTTCACGTCGCGCAGAGCCAGTATCACGACATCGGGATCGCGCGGAAGCTCGGCTACAAGGTGTGCTGGATCGAGCGTCGCCAGGGCGTGGCCGGCTTCGGAGGCACACCGGCCGTGGAGACGCTGACCAAGCCGGATTTCCATTTTCCGACCTTGAAGGCGCTTGCCGATGCGGCCATCGGGCCGGCGGCGTAAGGCATGAGCGGTGGCATGACACGGGACCGGAACGCGCTGCCATCGGCCAACTCGCTGTGGGCCGCCACGGCCGAGCCCGCGCGCGAGTTTCCGGCTCTGTCGGGCGAGCACCAGGCGGATGTGGTGATCATCGGGGCGGGCTATACCGGCCTGTCCGCTGCGCACCACATCGCCAAAAGCGGTTTGTCGCCGATTGTGCTCGAGGCCAACCGCCCGGGCTGGGGCGCGAGTGGCCGCAATGGCGGCGTGATCACCGCAAAGTTCCGCCTGTCGTTCCGCGAGATCGACGCCGTGCACGGTCGTGCCATGGCGCAGCGCATGTACGGGATCGCGCATGAATCCACCGATATCGTGGAGGAGCTGGTCTCCGAATTTGGCATCACCAGTGCCGCGTTAACGCGCACCGGCCAGGTCAAGGCCGCCCACAACGAGACGACCCTGAAGGCCGCGATCGCCGAAGCCAACTGGATGAAGCGCGAGATGGGCGATGCGGAGGTCCGCATCCTCGACAAGGGGCAAGTGCGCGACGAGACCGGCTCCGGCATCTTCGTCGGCGGCGTGCTCAATCCCGGCTCCGGCGGCATCCATCCGCTGAATTATCTGCGCGGCCTTGCCGCTGGCGTGGCGCGCCGCGGCGTCCCGATTTTCCAGGAGTCGCCGGTCGTAAAGCTTCGGCGCGACAATAGCGGCATCGTCGCCGAAACGCCGCAGGGCGCGGTGCGGGCGAAACAAGCGATCATCGCCACCAACAGCTATTCCGACCTCACCGGCGCGACCGCGAGCATGCAGCGCACGCTGATCCCGTTCCGCAGCGCCATCATCGCGACCGACAAGCTGCCGCGCAACCTCGCGGGAAGCCTGATGCCGACCGGGCGCACCTACACCGAGACCAAGCGCATGATGCGCTGGTTCCGCATGGTCGACAACCGCGTGGTTTTTGGGGGCCGCGGCGCGTTCGGCAAGCAGGATTCGGAAACCGCCTTCGGCGCGTTGCGCAAGGCGATGGTCGGCATCTTCCCGGATCTCGCCGAGGTCCCGCTCGCCTACAAATGGTCGGGCCTGGTCGGGATGACGCTGGACTCGGTGCCGCATATCGGCCGGCTCGACGACCGCACGTTGTTTTCGATGGGCTACAACGGCGCGGGCGTGGCGATGTCGAGCCTGATGGGCCGCTATCTCGCCGCCTTCGTGCGCGGCGAGACGCCAGAGGTCGGGCTGCTCGATGCGCGGCGATTGAAAGCCATCCCGTTCTATCCGTTGCGCGAGCCCGCCGTGCGCATCGTCGCCGGCTGGTACCAGTTTCTCGATGCGATCGGACAGTGAGATTTATCTGGAGGAGGCGAGGATGAATACGAAGCGGAATTTTCGATTTGGCTACGCGCTGGTTGGCGCGATTGCGCTTGGCGGGACCGCGGCCAGTGCCGCCGAGCAGATCACCTTCGTCTCGCAGGGCGGTGCCTATCAGCAGGCGCAGACGGTGGCGATCCTCGATCCCTCCGCCAAGAAGCTCGGCATCACCATCAATCAGGATTCGATTCCCGACGCCTGGCCTGCGATCAAGACCCAGGTCGGCAGCGGCAAGCCGATCTGGGACGTTGTCGATACCCCGACCGGGAACTGCCTGCGTGGCGGCGAGCAGGGGCTGATCGAGAAGCTCGACTTCTCGAAGATTCCGAATGGCGCCGCGATGCCGGAGGCGTATCGCAGTCCTTATTCGGTGTCCTACGAGTTCTATTCCAGCGTGCTGGCCTATAGTCAGAAAACGTTTCCAAAGGACGCGCCGAACAGCTGGGCCGATTTCTGGGACGTCAAGAAATTCCCCGGCCGCCGTGCGCTGCGCAACCACCCGTTCGCCACGCTCGAGGCGGCGCTGATGGCCGACGGCGTCGCGCCCGACAAACTCTATCCGCTCGACGTCGACCGGGCCTTCAAGAAGCTCGAAGAGATCAAGCCGCACATCACGGTGTGGTGGACCTCCGGCGCACAGTCGGCGCAGCTTCTCAATGACGGCGAGGTCGACATGGAGATGGCCTGGAACGGCCGCGTCAGCGCCGTCGCGAAGGAAGGCGCCAAGGTCGCCTTCACCTACAATCAGGGCGTTTTGCAAAGCACCTCGCTCTGCATCCTCAAGGGCGCGCCGAATCTCGAGACGGCGGTGAAATTCCTCAACGAGGCCGTCGATCCCGTGCACCAGGCCAATCTGCCGCTGCATATCGATTACGGCCCGGGCAACCCGAAGGCGTTCGAGACCAACGTGATCAAGCCCGAGCGCGCCGCGCAGTTGCCGAGCGAGCCCGCGAACGCGGCGAAGCAGGCGCTGATGTCCTACGCCTGGTGGTCCTCGCCGGCCGGCGAAGCCGCCGAGAAGCGTTGGGCGTCGTTCATGCAGAAGTAAGCCAAGCGAGGCCGCGTTGACGACATCCGTGCCAGATCCATCGCAAAAGCATCAGCGCCGCGAGCATGCGCTGATGCTGGCATTGGTGTCGCCGGCGCTGCTGGTGATCTTGGCTCTGATCGTGCTGCCGGTCGGCTGGCTCGCCTGGCAATCGATCTACCATGACGGCTTCACGCTGGAGAATTATCGCCGCGTCTTCACCGAAGACATCTACTGGCGCAGCTTTGCGCTGACTTTCGAGATCAGCCTCGCGGTCACGGGAATCGCGCTGCTGCTTGGCTATCCCGTGGCCTACCTCGCCAACTCGGTGCCGAAAGGATGGAGTATTCTCATCCTGTCGCTGGTCGTGCTGCCGTTCTGGACCAGTGTGCTGGTGCGGGCGTATGCCTGGCTGGCGCTGCTCCAGCGCACCGGCGTGATCAACCAGCTTTTGCGTTATCTCGACGTGACGAGCGAACCGCTCGCGCTGGTGCACAACACCTTCGGCACCGTGGTTGCGACGGTACACATCCTCCTGCCGTTCATGGTGCTGCCGCTCTATGCCACCATGCAGAAGATCCCGAGCGATCTCATGCAGGCCGGCGCCAGCCTGGGGGCGAGCCCGTTGCTCACCTTCGTCCGCGTCTTCCTGCCGCTGTCGCTGCCGGGCGTGCTCGCAGGCTGCACCATGGTGTTCGTGCTCTGCCTCGGCTTCTACATCACGCCGGAGCTGCTCGGCGGCGGCCGCACGGTGATGGTGTCGATGCTCGTGAGCCGCAATGTCGAGCTCTACAACCAGTTCGGGGCTGCGAGCGCGGTCGCCGTCGTGCTGCTCTTAAGCGTGCTCGCGATCTTCTTCGCCGTCAGCCGCTTCATCTCGCTCGATCGCATATTGGGGCAGAAATGACGCGATGGTCGCCCGCCCGGATCGCCCTCTATGTGATCAGCGCGCTGGCGCTGGTCTACCTGATTTTGCCGGTCCTGATCATCGCGCCGATCTCCTTCTCCAGCGCGCGCTTCCTGACCTTCCCGCCACCGTCGTTCTCGCTGCGCTGGTATCAACAGTATTTCTCCAACGCGGCCTGGATGCAGGCGACGCGGGTGACGCTGACGGTGGCACTCCTGACCGTGGTGATCGCGACGCCGCTCGGCGTCTCCGCCGCCTATGCCATCAGCCAGTCGAAGCTGCGCATCATGCGCGTCATCCACGTGGCGCTGCTGCTGCCGCTGGTGGTGCCGATCATCATCACCGCCGTCGGCATCTTCTTCCTCTATGCCAAAGCCGGCCTGGTCGCGACGCTGCCGGGCTTGGTGCTGGCGAACGTCATGTTGGGCCTACCATACGTCATCATTTCGGTGCTGGCGGGTTTGCAGAGCTTCGATCCGGCGCAGGAGATGGTGGCGCGTAGCCTCGGCATGAACCGCCTGCGCAGCTTCTTCGCGGTGACCCTGCCGCAGATCAAGTCCAGCGTGGTCGCAGGCGGCATCTTCGCCTTCATTTCGGCGATGGACGAGACCATCGTCGCGCTGTTCATCTCCGGCGGCCAGTATCAGCCGCTGACCAAGCGCATGTTCACCGCGCTCCGCGACGAGATCGACCCGACCATCGCCGCCATCTCGACACTGATGACGGCGGCCTCGTTCATGCTGGTGCTGCTGGCGAGCGCGCGGCAGCGCAAAGGGGCATGACGGCAAGGTGGCCTGCTTCCCGGTCGACGTCCGAGAGAGGCATGGCCGCCGCCGCCATTTGCCGGAGAGGCATGACGAGGCCGTAATGCCGGGCAGCGGTTTCGGCCTTGCACCTTGTTTCCGGCTGTCCTACGCCAGCCCGGAACAAAATTTTCGCGAAGCTGCGAAACGCATCGCCAAAGCCTTGAGGGAGCCGTCATGACCATTCGCAACACCCGCACCGGGGGCCAGATCCTGATCGATCAGCTGGTCGCGCAGGGCGTCGAGCGCGTCACCTGCGTGCCGGGCGAGAGCTACCTTGCGGCGCTCGACGCGCTGCATGACAGCCCGATCGACGTCATGATCTGCCGCGCCGAGGGCGGTGCCGCGATGATGGCGGAAGCCTATGGCAAGCTCACCGGGCGCCCCGGAATCTGCTTCGTCACCCGCGGCCCCGGCGCCACCAACGCCAGCCACGGCGTCCACATCGCGATGCAGGATTCCACGCCGATGATCCTGTTTGTCGGTCAGGTCGACACCGGCATGCGCGAGCGCGAGGCGTTTCAGGAGCTCGATTACAAGGCGGTGTTCGGCACCATGGCGAAATGGGCGGTCGAGATCGATCGTCCAGACCGCATTCCGGAGCTGGTCGCGCGCGCCTTCCGCGTCGCCATGCAGGGCCGGCCCGGTCCCGTCGTAATCTCGCTGCCCGAGAACATGCTGACCGAGACTGCTGCCGTTGCGGATGCCATGCGGATCGAGCCGGCGGTGAGCTGGCCGGCGCCTGCCGATATCGAGCGCGTTGGAGCCATGCTTGCGAGCGCCAAGGCGCCGCTCGTCATTCTCGGCGGCTCGCGCTGGACCGATGAGGCGACCAGGAGCATCGCGCGCTTTGCCGAGCGCTTCGACCTGCCGGTCGCGACCTCGTTCCGCCGCGCGTCGCTGATCGACGCCGATCATTCGCACTATGCCGGCGATCTCGGCATCGGCCCGAGCCCGGGCCTGAAGGCGCGCATCGACAACGCCGATGTCATTCTGCTCATCGGCGGCCGCATGTCGGAGATGCCGTCCTCATCCTACACGCTGCTCGACATTCCGACCCCGCGGCAGAAGCTGATTCACGTTCACCCGGGCTCCGAAGAGCTCGGCCGCATCTATCAGCCTGAGCTCGCGATCCAGGCCACGCCCGCCGCGTTCGCCGCTGCGGTCGAGACGCTGAAGCCCGCCGGCGCACTCGCCTGGAAGGGCGAGGCCGCCAAGGCGCATGCCGATTATCTCGCCTGGACCGACAAGGCGCGCGAGCTGCCGGGCACGTTCCAGTATGGTCAGGTCATGACCTGGCTGCGCGATCGCCTGCCCAAGGACGCGATCGTCTGCAACGGCGCCGGCAATTATGCCGGCTGGATCCATCGCCATCACCGCTTCCACAGTTTTGCAGCGCAGCTCGCTCCGACGTCGGGCTCGATGGGCTATGGCGTGCCGGCCGCGGTGCTCGCGAAGCGACAATATCCGGACCGTACCGTCATAGCTTTCGCCGGCGACGGCTGCTTCCTCATGAACGGCCAGGAGTTCGCGACTGCCGTGCAGTATGACGCAGCCCTCGTCGTCATCGTCGTCGACAATGCGCAATACGGCACCATCCGCATGCACCAGGAGCGCGACTATCCGGGACGCGTGGTCGGCACCCAGCTCAAGAACCCGGATTTCGCGATGTACGCAAAAGCGTTCGGCGGCCATGGCGAGCGCGTCGAGCGCACCGAAGAGTTCGCGCCGGCCTTCGAGCGTGCGCTCGCCTCGGGCAAGCCGTCGATCCTCCACTGCATCATCGATCCGCGCGCGATGTCGGTCAGTAAGGACTTTGCTCCTGCGGTGAAGGCTTAAGCGATGTCGGAGGGCCGCCACGTCGCCATCATCGGTGCCGGCGCGGTCGGCGTGATCAGCGCCATCGAGGCGCTGCGCGAGGGACATCGCGTCACGCTGATCGATGCGGGCGAGCCCGGTGGCGAACAGGCGGCGAGCTACGGCAATGCGGGCTGGCTCTCCTCGCATTCGGTGATCCCGCCGGCTGAGCCCGGCGTCTGGAAGAAGGTGCCGGGCTATCTGATGGATCCGCTCGGACCGCTCGCGATCCGCTGGTCTTATCTGCCGAAGGCACTGCCCTGGCTGATCAAATATCTGCTCTCGGGCTGGACCGAGGCGCGGGTCGAGACGACGGCATTTGCGCTGCGCGACCTCCTGAAGGACGCGCCACTGCTGCACAGGAAGCTCGCGGAGGAGGCGGGCGTTCCTGAATTGATCGAGCGTAACGGCGTGATGCATGTCTTCCCGTCGCGCGGCAATTTCGACAATGATCTCGGCTGGCGCCTGCGCAAACGCGTTGGTGTCGAATGGCTGGAGCTTTCGGCCGACGAGATGCGTCAGCGCGAGCCCGATTTGCATCCGCGCTACACGTTCGGCGTGGTGGTTGAAGAGGCCGGGCGCTGCCGCGACCCGGGCGCCTATGTCGCCGCGCTCGCGCAGCATGCGCTTTCAAGCGGCGCCAAGCTCGTGCGGACCAAGGCAATTGGGCTGAAGCTGTCCGGCAACAAGCTCGTGGCTGTCCTGACCGAGACCGGCGAGATCGTGTGCGATGCCGCGGTGATTGCCGCCGGTGCGCATTCGAAGCGGCTCACGACGTCCGTCGGCGATCCGCTGCCGCTGGAGACCGAGCGCGGCTATCACGTCATGATCGAGAATCCGGAATCGGGCCCGCGCAGCTCGATGATGGCCTCGGATGCGAAGATGGTGGTGAACTGGACCGACAAGGGTTTGCGCGCCGCCGGCACGGTCGAGATCGCGGGCCTCGAGGCCGCGCCGAACTGGAAGCGCGCCGAGATTTTGCGCAACAACCTCTTCAGCATGTTCCCGAAACTGCCGACGGACATTCCGGCTTCGCGTATCAAGACCTGGTTTGGCCATCGGCCGAGCATGCCGGACGGACGTCCCTGCATCGGTTACGCGCGGGCCTCGCGCGACATCGTCTATGCCTTCGGCCACGGCCATATCGGCCTGGTCGGTTCGGCCCGCACCGGCCGTCTCGTCGCCCAGCTTCTGAGCGGCAAGCCGCCGGAAATTCCGCTCGCACCGTTTTCGCCCGATCGTTTTCTCTGAGATCGCATCATGACCACTCCAGCCAACTCGTCCCCCCGAATCGCCCGCGGCGGCAAAGCCATTTATGGGGCGCCGCTCGGCATCCTGATGCTGGAGGCGCGCTTCCCCCGCATTCCCGGCGACATGGGTAACGGCACCACCTGGCCTTTCCCCGTGCTCTATCGCGTGGTGGGTGGGGCTTCGCCGGAGAAGGTGGTGCTGAAGGGTGCCGCCGGTCTGCTGCCTGACTTCATCGATGCGGCAAGGGATCTGGTGCGGCTCGGGGCCGAAGCCATCACCACCAATTGCGGCTTCCTCTCACTGTTCCAGAAGGAGATCGCCGCCGCGGTCGGCGTTCCCGTTGCGACCTCGTCACTGATGCAGGTGCCGTGGGTGCAGGCAACCTTGCCGCCTGGCAAGCGCGTCGGCGTCGTCACGGTGTCCGGTTCGTCCTTGACGCCGGCCCATCTCGCAGGTGCCGGCGTGCCGCTCGATACGCCGCTGGTCGGCACCGAGCACGGCAAGGAATTCTTCCGTGTCCTGATCAAGGCCGAAAAGGACGACATGGACATCGCGCAGGCCGAACGTGATGTGGTCGAGGCCGGCAAGGAGCTGGTCGCCAGGAACCCGGATGTCGGCGCGATCGTGCTGGAATGCACCAACATGCCGCCTTATGCAGCGGCGCTGCAGGCCGAGGTCGGATTGCCCGTCTACGATATCTATTCCATGATCACGTGGTTTCATGCCGGACTGCGCCCGCGCCAGTTTGGCTAGAGGTCGAGAAGCCGCCTATGGCTCCTCTTCCTTCTCCCCTTGCGGGAGAAGGTGGCGCGAAGCGCCGGATGAGGGGTATCTCTCCGCGCATATAGATGCGGATGAGTGCGCGGAGAGATACCCTTCACCCAAATGAGTTTGTATCTGTCAGCGGTGATGCCCTCTCCCGCAAGGGGAGAGGGCGCAGCCATGCGCATCGTGCGCTGTCCCACCGGCAGCGGAAGAGGCAGCTATACAATCCCTCGATACCTGATCGCGCCAGACGGTCAGAGCTTTCGCGCCTGAATATCGCTAGAGTACCGCTCGAATTCACGGAGACATGCGGTGCACAGCCTTCAATCCAGTCCCGACACGCGCGCAGATGATTGGCCGTCAGAGCTCTACCGCATCCTGAAAGCCGCCGACGTGCGGCAGATGTCCTACGTCCCCGACGCCGGCCACAGCCAGCTGATCCGCCTGTTCTCGGCAGATCGCGACGTCACCACCAACGTGCTGACGACGGAAGAGGAGGGCATTGCCATCGCCGCCGGCGCCTGGCTCGGCGGTCAGCGCAGCGTGCTCTTGATGCAGTCGAGCGGGGTCGGCAATTGCATCAACATGCTGTCGCTGTCGGCAATCGGACGATTTCCACTGCTGATGCTGGTGACGATGCGCGGCGAATGGGCCGAGTTCAATCCCTGGCAGGTGCCGATGAGCCGGGCGACGCAGCCTTCGCTGGAGGCGATCGGCCTGAAGGTGATGCGGGCGGAGACGGCGGAGGATCTGGCTGAGACCGTGGAATCGGCCGCAGCGCTCGCCTACGAATCCGATCAACAGATCGCGGTGCTGATCGGGCAGCGTCTGATCGGCAAGAAGAAGTGGTGATGTCCATGCAAGCCCAACTCGACCGCCGCGCCGCCGTCGCCGCGCTCCTGAAGAATCGCAACGGCACTCTGGTCGTCTCCGGCCTCGGCTCGCCGACCTACGACCTTCATTCGGTCGGCGACCACGACGGCAATTTCTATCTCTGGGGCGCCATGGGCGGCGCCGCGCTGATCGGGCTTGGCCTCGCGCAGGCCCAGCCGGGAAAGCGCGTCCTCGCTTTGACCGGGGATGGCGAGCAGTTGATGGGCCTCGGCGGCATCGCCACCATCGGCGTCGCGCGCCCGCGCAATCTCGACATCGTCGTGATCGACAATCAGCATTTTGGCGAGACCGGCATGCAGGCCAGCCACACCGGGCGCGGCGTCGATCTCACCGCGATTGCTGTGGCCTGCGGTTTTGCCGCTGCCGGAACCGTGCGGACGATCCAGGAGGTGCAGCGCCTCGCAACCCAAATGGCTGAGCCGGCCGAAGGCCCGCGGCTTTTTGTCATCAAGGTTCTGGCCGAAAATCCGCCGCGCTCGCTACCCTCGCGCGATGCTGTCTTTATCAAGAACCGGTTCCGTGCTCATCTGGGCTTCGCGGCGGCCTGAGCCGGGTTTCTCACCCGGCGACAGTCTGCTGTCGAAGCAGCTACTCTGGAGTGAGACCATGAAACTAACCGGCAAGGTCGCCGCCATCACCGGCGCGGCGCGCGGCATCGGCAAGGCTTGCGCGAAACGATTCCTGGACGACGGCGTCAAAGTCGTCATCTCGGACGTCGATGCCGAGGGCCTGGCCGCGACGGCCGTCGAACTCGCCCGACCGGATGCCTTGCGCACTGTCATCGGCAATGTCGCGAAGCGCGCCGATGTCGACCAGCTGGTCGCAACCGCCGTGAAGGAGTTCGGCCGGCTCGACATCATGGTCAACAACGCCGGCGTCGCTCGCAACCGGGACCTCCTGGAGATTTCTGAAGAAGAATTCGACGAGATCATCGGCATCAATCTGAAGGGTGCGTTCTTCGGCGTGCAGGCGGCGGCGAAGCAGATGATCGCGCAAGGCGGCGGCGGGGTCATCATCAACATGTCGTCGGTGAACGCGCTGCTGGCGATCCCAGCGCTTGCGACCTACGCCATGTCCAAGGGCGGCATGAAGCAGCTCACATCGGTGGCCGCCGTCGCGCTCGCCCCGCACAACATTCGCGTGGTGGCCGTCGGACCGGGCACGATCCTGACCGACATGGTGGCATCGTCCATCTACACCTCGGAGGATGCCCGCAAGACCGTGATGTCACGCACGCCGGCCGGCCGTGGCGGCGAGCCGAGCGAGGTGGCCTCGGTCGTGGCGTTTCTTGCGAGCGACGATGCCTCCTACATCACGGGGCAGACCATCTATCCGGATGGTGGGCGGTTGATCCTGAATTACACGGTGCCGGTGAAGGAGAAATAGGGCGGACCCATTCTCTGTCATCGCCAGGCTTGACCGGGCGATCCAGTACGCCGAGACGCCCGCGGTGATTCGATGGGCCGCGGCGTACTGGATGCCCCGCCTTCGCGGGGCATGACAGCGATGGTTGTATGCGGCTATTCCGCCGCGGCGGTCATCCCGTGACCCAGCCGTTTCGAAATGCCGCCGGCGCAGTCGCGTAGCGCGTGGGCGATGGCGCCGTCCCAGCGGGCGTCGAAAGTGCCTTCCGGCCCCATCGCGGTGATCACCAGCGCGACATGGCCGGAATGGTCGAACACCGGCGCAGAGAATGCGTTGACGCCAGGCAGGGGGTCGCCGAGCGCGCGGGCGAGGCCGTGCTTGCGGACCTCTGTGAGCATCTCAGTGAGCTTCGCGCCTTTCACAGCGCGCTTCGGATTATAGCCGACGCCGTGACGATCGAGGCCGCTTTCGAGTGCGGCGTTGATCGTCTTCTCCGGCAGGAAGGCCGCAAAGGCGCGGCCCGTGGCCGTCTCCAGCAGCGCCATGACCGAGCCGGCGCGCATCACGATGTGAATCGGCTGGCCGGGTTCTTCCAGCTGCACCACGGTCGGGCCGTGCGTGCCCCAGACCGCGAGCGAGACCGCATGCCCGATCTGACTTGCGAGCGCCGCGATCTTGGGTCCTGCGATGCGTACGCCAGACAGGCGGCGCAGGCTGATCAGGCCGAGCTCCAGCGCCAGCGCGCCGATCTCGTAGCGGCCGGTGGTCTCGTCCTGCTCGATCAGGCCGATGCGGGAGAAGCTGGCGAGGTAGGGATGCGCCTTGGCCGGCGTCATGCCGGCCTCGCGCGCGAGATCGCGCAGCATCATCGGCTCGCCGCATCTGGCAAGCGCGCGGAGCAATTCTCCGCCGACCTCGATCGACTGGATGCCGCGGCTCTCTCTTTTCATGCGCCTCCTGGCGTGGCTTACGCCGCGTTGCGCTTGGCGGCGCTGTCGGCGAGATGACGGCCGGCAATGTAGCCGAAGGTCAGCGCCGGCCCAAGCGTGATGCCGGCACCGGGATAATTGCCGCCCATGATGCTGGCCATGTCGTTGCCGGCGGCATAGAGTCCGGGAATCACCCGTCCTTCCGCATCGAGTGCCCGCGCGTTCTCGTCGGTGACGATGCCGGCATAGGTGCCGAGATCGCCGACCACCATCTTGATGGCGTAGAACGGGCCGTTCTCGATCGGCGCGACGCAAGGGTTCGGGCCGTGCAGCGCATCGCCCTGATAGCGGTTATAGGCCTTTGACCCCTTGCCGAAGGCCGCATCATGCCCCTGTGGTGCGGTCGCATTGAACTGGTTGACGGTCTCGACGAACGCCATGCGGTCGATGCCCGCCTTTGCCGCGAGCGCCTCCAGCGTCTCGCCGCGCATGAGATAGCCGGTCTTGAGATGATGACCCAGCGGCATCGGGAATGGCGGCACGCAGCCCAGGCCGTATTTGCGCAGGGTCGGGTGATCGCAGATGAGGTACGCCGCGATCTCCTCGCCGGGCTTCGCCGCCTTGACCATGGCCTGGACGAAGTCGTGATAGGAATTGCCTTCGTTGGCAAAGCGCTTGCCGTCACGCATCACCGCGATCACGCCGGGTTTGGCGCGGTCGATGAAATGCGGCATCACACCGTTTGAGCCGTCCTTGCGCTTGGTGACCGAGACCGGGACCCAGGCTGCCGCGTTCGGCAGCCGGTCCTCGACATGGCCGCCGGCGCCTTCCGCAAGCCGCAGGCCGTCGCCGGTGTTGCCGGTCGGTCCCGGCGAAAAATGCTCGTTGCCGGTCGGCGCGTGTGGGAACATCTTCTTGCGCCGTTCGACATCATGCGGGAAACCGCCGCAGGCGAGCACGACGCCTCGTCTGGCACGAATGTGGACGTCGCGTCCCTCGCGGGCGACAATGGCGCCGGTGACAGTGCCGTTCTCGACCGTCAGCTCGCGCACCGGCGCGGACAGCCACATCGGAATCTTCAGATCCTGCGCGGATTTTGCCAGTCGCCCGGCGAGCGCATTGCCATTGGTCAGCGTCATGCCGCGGCCATAGCGCAGCACGTCCATCAGATGCCGCGACAGGCGCTTTGCGACATAGACCGCCGAGGTCAGCGACTTCGTCGCGCGCATGAAATGGACGATGTCCTTGCCGGATCCGAGCATCATGCCGAATACGGTCAACTCCGGCAGGGGCATACCGAAGGTCTTGATCTGATCGCCGAGCTCGCGGCCGTCGAACGGGCGCGCCACCATCGAACGACCACCCTGGGTGCCGCCGGGCGCCTCGGCGTGGTAGTCCGGGAACACCAGCGGCATGTCGAAACGGAGCGCCGTCTTGCTGGTGAAAAAATCGACCGCCTCGGGCCCGGCGCTCAGGAATGCATCGACGCGCGCGGCGTCAAAGTTGTTGCCGGCTTCGTGCCGCAGGTAGGTCCGCGCCTGCTCGGGCGTCTCCTCGATGCCGTAAGCCTTGGCCAGCGAGGTGCCGGGAATCCACAACCAGCCGCCGGAGCGCGCGGTGGTGCCGCCGAAGCGTGGCTCCTTTTCGACGATCAGGACGTCGAGACCGCGATAGCGCGCGGTGATCGCGGCCGACATGCCGGAGCAGCCCGATCCAGCCACGAGCACATCGCACTCGTAAGTCTCAATTGCGTTGCGCTCGTTGCCGGTCATGCAGGCCTCACTTCTTGAGCAGCGGACATTTGGATTCGGAGACCGGGCGGAAGGCGTCCTCGCCCTTCACCGTCTTGATGATCTCCAAATAATCCCAGGGTTCTTTGGACTGCTCGGGCGTTTTCACCTTGGCGAGATACATGTCGCGAATGACCCGGCCGTCCTCGCGCAACTTGCCGCCATGAACGAATGTATCCTCGATTGGCAGCTCGCGCATCTTGGCCATCGCCTTGGCGGGATCATCGGTGCCGGCGGCCTTGATGGCCTTGAGATAATGCAGCACCGAGCCGTAGACCCCGGTCTGGATCATGGTCGGCATCACCTTGGTGCGCTCGTAGAATTTCCGCGACCAGGCGCGGGTTGCCTCGTCCATGTTCCAATAGGACGCCGTGGTCATGTAGGTGCCCTGCGCGGATTTGAGGCCGATCGCGTGCACGTCGGTGTCGAACATCAGGAGGCCGACCAGCTTCTGGCCGCCTTGGACCAGGCCGAATTCGCCCGACTGTTTGATCGCATTGTCGGTGTCCTGGCCGGCATTGGCGAAGGCGACGACGTCCGATTTCGAGCTTTGCGCCTGGAGCGCAAAGGAGGAGAAATCGGCCGTGTTAGTGGGGTGCTTCACGCCACCCAAGACCTTGCCGCCCATGTCGTTGATGAAGCGCGTGGCGTCCTTCTCGAGCTGCTGGCCGAAGGCGTAATCGGCGGTGATGAAGTACCAGGATTTGCCGCCTTCCTTGATCACGGCGGATGCCGTCACCTTCGACAGCGCGTAGGTATCGTAGGTGAAGTGCACGGTGTTCGGGCTGCAAAGCTCGTCGGTCAGCGAACTCGCGCCGGGGCCGGAGAGCAGCGCGATCTTGTTGCGCTCGCGCACCATATTGTGGACGGCGATCGCGATGCCGGAGTTGGGGATGTCGACGACGGCATCGACCTTGCCGTTGTCGAACCAGCCGCGCACGATCTGCACGCCGACGTCGGTCTTCATCTGGTGGTCGGCGCTGATGATCTCGATCGGCTTGCCGAGCACGGTGGGCCCGAATTCCTCCACCGCCATTTTCGCGGCCTCGACGGAGCCCGGCCCGCTGTTGTCGCGGCCCCAGCTCGACAGATCCGTCAGCACGCCGATCCGCACGGCGTCGTCGGAGACTTGCGCGTTCGCAACGGTGGTCATGGCAACCGAAGTCATGGCCGCGAACATGGCGCAGGCCAAAAGCCCTCTCATCGTGGTTCCCTCTCGTTTATGGGCCGCTTGGCGCGGCTGGTTATTGTGAGAGCAAGTTAGATAATGGTGAACAAGTTTGTCAATGGCGAATAAAGGGGATGCAGGTTCCGTGAAGGCCGCGAAGAGGTTGCCGAGCGACGCACGCGACTGTTTCAACAACGTCATTGCGAGCGAAGCGAAGCAATCCAGGTTCTTTCCGCTGCGGGATGCTGGACTGCTTCGTCGCAAGGGCTCCTCGCAATGACGGTGCTGAAGCAGTAGCGCGCAATCGTCACCCACTGTGATCCTCTTCAACGACCATGCCCGGACAAGTTGCAACCGCCATCGCGATTGGCCATGATGGCGCCCAGGAATCTTGGGGCATGGCGATGACGGCAGCATCGGGGGTCTCCACGGCGAGCGAGAAATCGACGACGGCGCATGTGGTGTGGGCCAGCGCGCTCGGTACCGCGATCGAGTGGTATGACTTCCTGATCTACGGCACGGCGGCGGCGCTGGTGCTGAACAAGCTGTTCTTCCCGAGCTTCGATCCCTTCGTCGGTACGCTGGCGGCGTTCTCGACCTATGCCGTCGGCTTCGTCGCGCGGCCGATCGGCGGTGCGATCATCGGGCATTATGGTGACCGGCTCGGCCGCAAGAAGATGCTGGTCGCCACCATGATCGCGATGGGACTGGGCACGTTCCTGATCGGCTGCCTGCCGACCTACAGCCAGATCGGGGTCTGGGCGCCGATCTTCCTCGTCATTTTGCGCTTCGTCCAGGGCATCGGGCTCGGTGGCGAGTGGAGCGGCGCCGTGGTCATGGTGGCCGAGCACGCCGGCCACCGTCGCGGTTTCTACGGCAGCCTGGTGCAGATCGGCTTCCCCGTCGGCGTCGCCGCGTCCACCGGGATTTTCGGTTTGATGACGCAGCTGCCCGAGGCGGACTTCCTGAGCTGGGGCTGGCGCGTGCCGTTTCTGATCAGCATCCTGCTTGTCGGCGTCGGCTTCATCGTGCGGCTGAAGCTGGCGGAGACGCCGCACTTCAAGGAGGTGCTCGAGCGCAAGGAGGTCCTGGCGCAGCCGGCGCTGGAAGTCCTGCGCCGCGACTGGCGCAGCTTCCTGCTGGCGATCGGCATCACGGTGTCCGAAGTCGGGCTCGCTTATCTCCTCACTGTTTTCACCGTGGTCTATGCCACGACGCAGCTCGGCCTTCCGCGGCAGGTGATCCTCAATGCGGTGGTCTATGCCGCGCTCGTCGAGCTCGCGACGCTGCCCCTCGCAGGCTGGCTGTCCGACATCTTCGGCCGCAAAGCGCTGTATCTCGCCGGTGGCGTGTTCTCGGTGGCGCTGGCGTTTCCGTTGTTCTGGTTCCTCGACACCAGGGAGCCGGCGCTGATCACGCTCGCGCTCGTCGTGACGATGACACTGACGCATGCGCTGCTGTTCGGGCCGAAGGCGGCGTTCATGCCGGAGCTGTTCCGCACCCAGGTGCGCTACAGCGGCGCATCGCTGGGAGCCAACGTTGCCGCCGCAATCAGCGGCGGCTTCTCGCCCCTGATTGCGACGGCACTGCTGGCATGGGCCGGTTCTTATTGGGCCGTGTCGGTCTACATCATTGCACTCTCGATCATCACCATCATCGCGACACTGATGGCGCCGGAGACGGCGCGGGACCAGCTCAGGTCCTGAGGAGCGCCTTCATCGCGTCTGCCGCGCGAGCGGGCCCGCACGTTCGAAGCTATCGTTTTTGTATGCAGGTCCTGACGCCTTCTTATGCGCGTTGCCAAAAGCCGGTGCAGCGGGGCGAACCATTAGCCGCGTTTATGCAGCGAATTTTTACTTCCAATTTTACTTCACAACATCCCGCCCATAGCCTCCCTTGCAATTGATCACATCCGCAGCCGGTCAATGGCGACCGGTGCGCAGCGTTCATCGTAGCCAACGAGGGTTGCCATGCTTGACAGGGACAAGGGGACATCCACTGCCAATCCGGCGGGGACGAGCGACAAGCCTGCGAAAAAGCTGAGCCGGCGCACGCTGTTGAAGGGCGCTGCGGCGGTGGCCGGCGCGGCCGCAGGATCGGACGCGATCCGCGGATTCCCGACGATCTGGGCGCAGGAGATCAAGGACATCGAGCTGCGCCATGTCGGCGTGTCCTATTCGGTGGTGAAGGCGATCGGCGACCAAGCGGCCAAGGATCTCGGCTTCAAGGTGACGATGCAGAACCTCGACACCTCCGCCGCCATCAACCGCTTCATAAGCCAGCCTAATACGGTCGACATCGCCGATCTCGAGGGGTGGCAGGCCAAGCTCGCTGCCAAGCGCGGCGTGATCCAGGGCATCGAGGTCAAGAAGGTCAAGGAGTTCGACAACATCCTGCCGATCTTCACCAAGGGCGAGATCGACGGTCACAAGATCCCGCGCCAGGGCATCTCGCCCTACGAGGCCATGTATATCGCCAAGCCCGATTCGACCGATTTGAACGACGGCGTGACCGAATGGGCGACCTTCCTGCCGCAGGTCTACAACGCCGACTCCATTGGCTACCGCCCCGACCTCGTCGGCCATGAAGTCACCGAATGGAAGGATCTGATCGATCCCAAGTTCAAAGGCAAGGCCGCGATCCTCGACGTGCCCGCGATCGGCATCATGGATGCCGCGCTCTGCTTCGAAAGCGCCGGGCTGATCAAGTACGGCAACAAGGGCAACATGACCAAGGAGGAGATCGACTTCACCTGCAATAAGCTGATCGAGCTCAAGAAGCAGGGCCAGTTCCGCGCGACCTGGACCACCTTCGACCAGTCGGTGCAGCTGATGGCGGCGGGCGAAGTGGTCATCCAGTCGATGTGGTCGCCGGCGGTTGCCGCGGTGCGCGTGAAAGAAATCCCCTGCGTCTACGCGCCGGTCAACATCAAGAACGGCAAGGAAGGCTATCGCGGCTGGTGCAACGGCATGGGCCTGATGAAGCATCTCTCGGGCAAGAAGCTGGACGCGGCCTATGAATATCTCAACTGGTATCTGTCGGGCTGGCAGGGCGGCTTCGTCGCGCGCTACGGCTATTACAGCCCGGTGCCTTCGACTGCGAAGAAATTTCTCACGTCGGCCGAATGGGCATTCTGGTACGAGGGCCAGCCCGCGCCCGAGGTGGTCAACGACCCCTATGGCGTGCCGATGGAGAAGAGCGGCACCAAGCGTGACGGCGGCTCGTTCCTCGACCGCGTCAAGAACATCTCCTGCTGGAACACGCTGATGGACGAAGCCGCCTACATGAACAAGCGCTGGAACGACTTCAAGGTGGCCTGAAACCTGCTTCACCTGACGTGAATGAAGCGCCGGCGCGGTAATGCGCCGGTGCCAAATGACCAACTTCGAGGCGTTTGCCGACATGCAGCCAAGCCTTAGTCCAGCTCTTAATCCAGCCCAAACCTCACCACGCGCAAATCTCGCTGGCTGGCTCTACGTGTCGCCGCTCGTGCTGGTGCTCGTGCCGTTCTTCGTTGCGCCGATCCTGGTCGTGCTGGCCGCGAGCTTCTTCGCCACCGATGGCTTTGGCGGGCTGACGCCGGGCTTCACGCTAGCGAGCTATGTCGAGGTGCTGCATTCGGCGCTGACGCTCAAACTGTACCTGGCGACGATCAAGTTCACGGTGCTGACCTGGGTCTTCACGCTAATCATCGGCTTCTTCGTCGCATACTTCCTGGTTTTCCACGTCCGCAACCAGCTGCTGGCGATTGGTCTGTTCCTGCTCTGCACGGTGCCGTTCTGGACCTCGAACATCATCCGGATGATTTCCTGGATTCCGTTGCTCGGCAAGGAAGGCTTGATCAACCAGGCGCTGCTGGGGCTCGGTCTGATCCGCCAGCCGCTGGAAGTGCTGCTGTTCTCGGACCTCGCGGTGGTCATCGCCTATGTCCATCAGCTTACCATTTTCATGATCGTGCCGATCTTCAATTCCATGGCACGGATCGACAAGAAGCTGATCGAGGCCGCGATCGATGCAGGCGCCAGCCGTTTCGACATCATGCGCCTGATCGTGGTGCCGATGTCCAAGAGCGGCATCGCCCTCGGCACCATCTTCGTCGTCTCGATCGTGATGGGCGATTTCTTCGTGGTCAAGGTGATGTCCGGCGGCGGCTCGGCCTCGGTGGTCAGCGCTTTCTACGAAGACGTCGGCGTGCTGCAGTATCCAACGGCGGCGGCAAGCGCGGTGTTGCTGACGCTGGTGCTGGTCGCAATCGTCTCGCTGATCCTGCGCACCGTCGACATCAGGCAGGAGATCACGCGATGAGCGCGGTTCTCGCCGACATGCCCAAGACTGACTTGCCCAAGGCCGACATGTCAAAGACGGTCGCACCGGCGACGACCAAGGCGATTGCACCGAGCAAGGGCGGCCGGCCGTGGACGTTCTATGTTCTGGCGACACTGTTCGCGTTCTATGTGATCGCGCTGTACGGCCCGATGTTCTGTATCTACGTCCTGTCGTTCCAGGATATCCGTGGCGGCCTCGTGTTCCCGATGAAGGGCACTTCGCTGCACTGGTTCGTCGATCTCTTCACCCAGGTGCGAACCGGCGACGTCAAGGGCTCGTTCGATCGCTCGATCAAGCTCGCCGTCATTGTCACTGTCATCACGGTGGTGGTCTCGTTCCTGGCCGGGCTCGGCTTTCGCAAGCGCTTTCGCGGCGACACCGTCGTGTTTTACATGATGATCGGCAGCCTGGTCGCACCGGGTCTCGTGCTCGGCCTCGGCACCGGTCTGTTGTTCCAGGCCCTCGGGCTCAACGCAAGCTGGTACACCTCGGCGCTCGGCGCGCAATTGTCCTGGACGCTGCCGTTCGGCGTGCTCGTGATGTTCGCGGTGATGTCGCGCTTCAACCACGTCTGGGAGGAGGCGGCCTATGATCTCGGCGCCAGCCGCTGGCAATCGATCCGGCTGGTGATGATCCCGGTGCTGGCGCCCGGCCTGGTCGCGGTCGCGCTGTTCGGCTTCACGCTCTCCTACGACGAGTTTGCGCGCAGCCTGCAGACCGCGGGCTCACTGAACACGCTGCCGCTGGAGATCTGGAGCATGACCTTGAACGTCACGTCGCCCTCGCTTTACGCGCTCGGCACGGTGACGACGATCGTGTCCTTCATCGTCATCGGCGCGAGCCTGGGCAGCATCGTGCTGATCCAGAAGAAGCGCGGCAGCAGCACAAAGGCTTGAGCTGGGAAATGAAGAGCGATCGCGGCGATATCGAACTGGCGGGCATCTGCAAGAGCTTTGACGGCGTCACCAATGTGGTGGACGGCGTCAACCTCAAGATCGCCGACGGCGCCTATTGCTGCTTCATCGGCCCGTCCGGCTGCGGCAAGACCACGATTTTGCGCATGATCGCCGGCCACGAGGACCCGACCGCGGGCGAGATCGTCATCGGCGGCCAGAACGTCGTCGGGCTCGCGCCGGTGCAGCGGCGCACCGCGATGATGTTTCAGTCCTACGCGTTGTTCCCGCATCTGACCGTGCGCGAGAATATCGCCTTCGCGCTGCGCGTGCGCGGCATGTCGAAGGCCGATCGCCTGCGCGCAGCCGATGCCATGATCGAGAAGGTGCGGCTGACGCAGTTCGCCGATCGCCTGCCGGCGCAGCTCTCCGGTGGCCAGCAGCAGCGTGTGGCGCTGGCGCGCGCGGCGATCACCGAGCCGAGGGTGCTGCTGCTCGATGAGCCGCTGTCCGCCCTCGATGAGCAGCTCCGCGTGCAGATGCGCCAGGAGCTCAGGCGGATGCAGCAGGAGCTCGGCATCACCTTCATCCACGTCACCCACACCCAGCTCGAGGCGATCGCGCTCGCCGATCTGGTGGTGGTCATGGAGCAGGGCAGGATCAAGCAGGCGGGCGCGGCGCGCGACGTCTATGCCCATCCGCACGATCGTTACGTCGCCGAGTTCATGGGCGGGCAGAATGTGCTGTCGGGACGGGTCGAGAAGGTCAACGGTTCGACCTTTACGCTCGCGCAGGCCGCGCCTGATGGCATCGAGGTCCCGCTTCAGGCGCGGTCCGCGGTCAGCGTCGGTGACAAGATCGATATCGCCGTGCGTCGCGACGATGTCGCGCTGGTCCGGCCGGGCAGGGAGCTGCCGCCGGGTTGCTCCACCTCGTTGCCGAGTCGCGTGCTCGCGATCGAATACCAGGGCTATTTCGTCAAGGTCATGCTGGACACCGTGCCGGACGACGCGTTCGTCGCCTATGTGCCGGAAAAGACCTTCTTCGCGGATCCGTTCACCGTCGGCGACGTCGTGATGGCCACATGGGCCACCGGCAGCGCGCTTCCACTCGCCTAAAGACCCGTCGCGCACAGGAGTATGATCGTGCAGATATCCTTCACACTCAACGGACGGCCGACCACTGTCGATGTCGAGCCGGCGACGCTCGTCGCCGAGCTGCTGCGCGAGCGGCTCAACCTCACCGGCACCCATATCGGCTGCGACACCAGCCAGTGCGGCGCCTGCGTGGTGCATCTCGACGGCCTGCCGGTGAAGAGCTGCACGTTGCTGGCGCCTGCGATCGACGGTGCGACGCTGCTCACCATCGAGGGCCTGCAAGGTGCGCCCGGTTCGAACCGGCTGCATCCGATGCAGGAAGCGTTTCGCGAACATCACGGCTCGCAATGCGGCTTCTGCACGCCCGGCATGCTGATGACGGCGGTGGCGCTCGCGACCGAGAAGCCGGACCTGACGGAAGCCGACGTCCGCCACGGCCTTGAAGGCAACATCTGCCGCTGCACAGGTTATCAGAACATCGTCGTCTCGGTCATGGCTGGCGCTGCCGCCATGAACGCCGCCAAGGGAGAGTGACCATGGGCAATGTGATCGGGATCGGCGCCTCACCGAAACGGAAAGAGGACCAGCGCTTCCTCACCGGCCGCGGCAATTACGTCTCCGACATCAAGCGTCCCGGCATGACGGCCGGTGTGTTCGTGCGCTCGCCGCACGGACACGCGATCCTGCGCGGCATCGACAAGAGTGCGGCCCTGGCATCGCCCGGCGTCATCGCGGTCCTGACCGGCGAGGATGCCGCCGCGGACAAGTTAGGCTCGCTGCCCTGCGGCTGGGGCATCACGGATGCCAAGGGCGTGCCAATGAAGGAGCCTCCGTTCCCGATGCTGGCGCAGGGCAAGGTGCGCTTCGTCGGCGACATGGTGGCCTTCGTCGTCGCGGAGACGCCGGCGCAGGCCAGCGCGGCAGCCGAGCTCCTGACGGTCGATTACGAGGTGCTGCCCTCGGTGGTCGGCGTGCTCGAAGCCGTGCGGCCCGGCGCGCCGCAATTGTTCGACGACGTGCCGAACAACATCTGTTGCGACTGGGAGCTCGGCGACAAGGCCGCGATCGAGACCGCCTTCCGGAAAGCGGCGCATGTCGCAAAGCTCAGCCTCGTCAACAACAGGCTGATCGGCAACCCGATGGAGCCGCGCGCGGCGATCGCCGAATATGAGCCCGGCACCGATCGCTTCACGCTGTGGACCACCAGCCAGTTCCCGCATGTCGTGCGCTTTCTGATGGGCGCGCTGGTGTTGAACATTCCGCAGCACAAGCTGCGCGTGGTCGCGCCCGATGTCGGCGGCGGCTTTGGCGTCAAGCAGTTCCACTACGGCGAGGAGGCCGTGATCACCTGGGCTGCCAAGCGCGTGATGCGGCCGATCAAATGGGTTGCGAGCCGGTCGGAGGGTTATGTCTCTGATCGCCACGGCCGCGATCACGTCACCGAGGCCGAGCTCGCACTCGACGAGACCGGAAAGTTTCTGGCCTTCCGCGTCAACACGCTCGCCAATATGGGCGGCTATCTCTCGACCTTCGGACCGAACATCCCGACCAATCTCTACGGACCGCTGCTCGGCGGCGTCTACACCACGCCGGCAATCTACTGCAACGTGAAGGTGGTGTTCACCAACACCGTTCCGGTCGACGCTTATCGCGGCGCGGGCCGACCCGAGGCAACTTTCGTGCTGGAGCGCATCGTCGACGTCGCAGCTAACGAGATGGGCATCGATCGCGTCGAGATTCGCCGACGCAATATGATCCCGAAGGAGGCCTATCCCTACCAGACGCCGGTGCTGGTGCAGTACGATTCCGGCGATCCGATGGGGTGTCTCGACGGCGCTCTTGTCGCGGCCGACGTCAAGAACTTCGGTATCCGCAAGGCGGAGTCGGCGCGCAGGGGCAAATTCCGCGGGCTCGGCTACTCGACCTATGTCGAGGCCTGCGGCCTCGCGCCGTCGCGCTTCGCGGGACGATTGGGCGCGCGCGGCGGGCTCTATGAGAGCGCCACGGTGCGGGTGCATCCGACCGGCCAGGTCACGGTCATGATCGGCACGCACAATCACGGCCAGGGCCACGAGACGACGTTCGCGCAGATCGTCTCGGAAAAGCTCGGTGTCGCGTTTGACAATGTCGACATCGTGTTCGGCGATACCGATCGCGTGCAGTTCGGCATGGGAACCTATGGCTCGCGTTCGCTGGTGGTCGGCGGCGCGGCGCTGTCGAAGGCGACGGACAAGGTGGTCGCGAAAGGCAAGAAGATTGCGGCGCATCTGCTTGAAGCGGCCGAAGTGGATATCCAGTTCGAGGCCGGAAAATTCTCGGTCGCAGGCACCGACCGCATGAAGACGTTCGAGGAGATCGCGGGCGCCGCCTACGTGCCGCACGACTATCCGCTCGAAGTGCTGGAGCCGGGACTGGAAGAGCAGGCTTATTATGATCCCGTCAACTTCACCTATCCCGGCGGCTGCCACATTGCCGAGGTCGAGATCGACCCGGAAACCGGCACGGCGACGCTGGTCAATTACACCGCGGTGGACGACGTAGGCACGGTCATCAACCCGATGATCGTGGAGGGCCAGTTGCACGGCGGCATCGTGCAGGGCGTCGGTCAGGCGCTGTACGAGAACGCGGTCTATGACGAGGGCTCGGGCCAGCTGCTGTCGGGCTCGCTGATGGACTATTGCATGCCGCGCGCCGACCACATGCCGATGATGAACATCGCGACCCATTCGACGCTGTGTACGCACACGCCGATGGGCGTGAAGGGCTGCGGCGAGGTCGGCACCATCGGTTCGCCGGCCGCCGTCATCAACGCGGTGGTCGATGCGCTGTCGCATCTCGGCGTTACCCATGTCGACATGCCGGCGACGCCGAATCGGATCTGGCGCCTGCTGCAAAATGCATCGCTGCCGGTCGCTGCGGAATAGGGAGGATAACAATGAAGCCGTTTGCCTATCACCAGCCGGACCGGCTTCCCGACGCTGCCAAACTGCTGACCTCGATCGAGGACAGCAAGCTCGTCGCCGGCGGCATGACGCTGATCCCGACGCTGAAGCAGGGGCTCGCCAGTCCGCCTGCCCTAGTCGATCTGTCGAAGCTCGGAGATCTGAAGGGCATCAGCGACGACGGCGCCACCATCACCATCGGTGCGATGACGCCACATGCGGCGGTGGCCGCCTCGCAGCTGGTGCAGGCGAAGATCCCCGGTCTCGCCGCGCTGGCCTCGATGATCGGCGATCCCGCCGTCCGCATCCGCGGCACCATCGGCGGCTCGGTCGCGAACAACGATCCGGCGGCCGATTATCCGGCAGGTGTGCTCGGCCTTGGCGCGACCGTCGTCACCAGCACGCGCGAGATCGCGGCCGACGGTTTCTTCCGCGGCCTGTTCGAGACCGCGCTCGAACCTAGCGAGATCATCACGGCGATCCGTTTTCCGGTACCCCTCAAGGCGGGCTACGCCAAGTTCAAGGCGCCGGCGTCGCGCTATGCGCTGGTCGGCGTGTTCGTCGCGAAATCCGCCGATGGCGTTCGCGTGGCCGTGACCGGAGCGGGCTCCGGCGTATTCCGCGTTCCCCCAATGGAGGAAGCGCTGTCGCGCAATTTCGATCCGTCCGCGATCGCGGCGATCAGGATCGACACCGACGGTCTCACCTCCGACATCCATGCCGAAGCCGACTACCGCGCGCATCTCGTCACGGTCATGGCCAAGCGCGCCGTCGACGCGGCGCTCAGCTAGCACTTTTAGGGTTGATGATGACTGATGGTTCCGGCCGAACGGCCTTCCCGCCGGCGCCGACTGGCCTTGGCTCGCTTTCCGCAATCGAGATCCTGGCCGGCTACCGGCACAAGGCGTTCACGCCGCGCGACGTCATCGACGACACCATTGCCGCGCTGGAGGCAACGAACGAGGCCTGCAACGCGGTGGTGACGCCGATGTACGAGCAGGCGAGGGCGGAGGCCGATCGTCTCACCAGGGAGATGCGCGCCGGCGAAGCCAAGGGGGCGCTCGCGGGCGTACCCGTGACAATCAAGGATTTGGTCTTTGTCGCGGGCGTGCCGGCCTATGGCGGCTCGCCGATGAACAAGGCATTCGTGCCCGATGTCGATGCGGCGGTTGTCTCGGCGCTGAAGGAGGCGGGTGCAATCGTCACCTGCAAGACCACGACCTGCGAGTCCGGTTACAAGTTGACGGCGGACAGCCCGGTTACCGGCACCACGCGCAATCCCTGGAATCCCGGTCGCACCAGCGGCGGATCGAGCGGCGGCGCGGCGGCGGGCGTTGCCGCCGGCTGCGGTCCGATCGCGATCGGAACCGATGGCGTCGGCTCGATCCGCGTGCCCTCGTCCTTCTGCGGTGTGTTCGGCCTGAAGCCGACCTTTGGCCTGGTGCCGCGCTCGCCCGGCTTCTCACCGCCGTCCTGGGGCTCGCTCGCGCATACCGGGCCGATCACGCGCACGGTCGCCGATGCTGCGCTGACGCTGGAAATCATCGCTGCTTACGATCTGCGCGATCCCGCGAGCCTGCCGGTGGCGGCGCGGCGGTTCGATACAAAGCCCGCGCCGTTGAACGGCATTCGTATCGGCGCCAGCGTCGATCTCGGCTACGCCGCCGTCAGCCCCGATGTGCGCGCGGCGTTCGGCAAGGCGCTGGCCATTCTCGATGCCTGCGGCGCGCAGGTCACCATGGATGGTCCTGGCCTCGATCCGGGGATCCTCGAACACACGCTGAAGCCGATCGCCTTCACCGAACAGGCGGCCGCGGTCGCGACCAGGACCACGGCCGATCTCGCCAGCTCCGAAGCAGATTATCTTGACGTCATCAGTGCCGGCCGGCGCTACAGCGGCACGGACTACATCGAAGCGGGGTATCGCCGCGGCCAGGCACGCAGCGGCTTCCTGAAGCTTTTCGAGCGCGTCGATGCGCTGGTGACGCCGACGGTCGCGGTGACCGCGTTCGAAGCCGGCCGCATCGGCATCGACACGGTCGACGGCGGCAAGGTCGATCCGCATCTCGGCTGGTCGCCCTTCACCTGGCCGATCAACCTCGCCGGTCTTCCGGCGGCGACGCTGCCCTGCGGCTTCGATCGCGACGGAATGCCGATCGGCCTGCAGATCGTGGCGCGCTGGCTCGACGAGCCCACGATCTTCCGCATCGCCGCTGCGTTCGAAGCGGCCCAGCCATGGGCGGCGTGCTGGCCGCAGTTGGCGTTGCGGGAGAAGCCTGCGCGCACGAAAGCGGCGCCTTAACCTCGCCCCACTTGCGGGGAGAGGTCGGATTGCATCGGAGATGCAATCCGGGTGAGGGGGAGTTTCCGCGAGGCAGCTGTCGCCGAATGTGCGGAGGCAGCCCCTCACCCCAACCCTCTCCCCGTAAGAACGGGGCGAGGGAGCGCACCATCGCAGCGGGAACAGGCCCGAGCTAAGACAGCTCGATCGGGTCGCCGCGGCCGCTGAGCTCTTCGTCGAGGCGCAGATAGTGCGCGAGATAGTCGTGCAAGGCGGTCGCCGCCTTCGAGGTCGCGCCGCTCGATTTGTAGAGCAGCAGCTCGATCTTCGGCAGCGGCGGCAGGCCCTCGTTCGGGCCGATCTCACGCATCGCCGGCACCAGGGCGCTGCGGCCGAGTACGGTCACGGCCATGCCGGCGAAGGCCGCCGCCTGAAGGCCGCCGACGCTTTCGCTGACGCAGGCGATGCGCCAGCGCAAATTCGCGCGTTCCAGCGTGTCGATCGCGTAGTCGCGATAGATGTTGCCGGGCGGCAGCAACGCCAGCGGAATCGGCCGTTCCTGGTGCGCGGCGGACTGCTCACCGGTCATCCAGACCAGCTGCTCGCGCCGTACCACCTGGCCGCCCGTAAAATCGTTCATGCGGGTGACGAGCGCGATGTCGACATCGCCACGCTTGACCAGGCCCACCAGCGGCGTCGAGAGCGCGCAATTGAGCTCGACCTGGACCCGGGGGAAGGATTTTCGGAACACGCTGAGGATCTGCGGCAGCATGAAGGCGGCATAGAGGTCGGGCGTGCCGAGTACGACCTGACCCTCGATCTCCTGTGACGCCAATTGCGAAATCAATTCGTCATGCAACCGCAGGATGGACTTGGCGTAGGTGAGAACCGTGGTGCCGTCCTCGCTCAGCGTCAGCCGGCGCCCGGCATGCTCGAACAATTGCTTGCCGGTGAGCTCCTCCAGCCGCTGCAATTGCAGGGTGATCGCCGGCTGGGTGCGGCCCAGCCGCCGCGCGGTCTCGGTGATGCTGCCGGTCTCGACCACGGAGATCAGCGACCGGAGCATGCGGATATCGAGGCTGATGAGGTTCATGCGGCGTCCATGTCGCCCAGAATTTATGCAAGTTCCATGCTAGGGCGAAAGGGAGCCGGGGTGGGAAGGCTCGGTCGCAGACGGCCTGTTCTCATCAATTAGACGACGTGCCGGTCCAGCATTGCTGGCATACTGAATATTGATTATCAGGCGGCTCGGCGCGCATGATGCGCCCAACGAACATAAAAAGGGAGCACAAAACATGAAAGAGACATCAGCAACGCGACGAGAGCTGCTCGCAATTGCCGCGGCCGCAGGTGCTGCCTCAATCGCGGAAGTTGCGCCGGCTGCGGCGCAGGCAGGGCCGAAGCCGATCTTTCCGGTGCCGATGGTCACCATCCCGATCGTCGGCGAAGCCCAGGTGTTTCAGGTCCGCCGCATCTACTGCATCGGGCGCAACTATGCGGCGCACGCGATCGAGCGCGGCTCGGATCCGAACCGCGAGCCGCCGTTCTTCTTCCAGAAGCCGACCGACGCAATCCAGAACGTCGCCGTGGGCGAGGTCGCCGATCATCCTTATCCGTCGCTGACCAAGAACTATCACCACGAGGTCGAGCTGGTCGCCGCGCTGAAGTCCGGTGGCTCCAACATTCCGGCCGAGAAGGCGCTCGACCATGTCTATGGCTACGCGCTCGGCCTCGACATGACCCGGCGCGATCTCCAGAACGGCATGGCCGCGGAGAAGAAGCCGTGGGAGATCGGCAAGAGCTTCGACCACGCCGCGGTGATCGGACCGATCCACCCGGCCAGCAAGACCGGTCATTTCGACAAGGGCGCCATTTCGCTGGCGATCAACGGGACGGTGAAGCAGAGCTCGGATCTCAGCAAGATGATCTGGAGCGTGGCCGAGCAGATCGCAAAACTGTCGGAAGCGTTCGAGCTCAAGGCCGGCGACATCATCTATTCCGGCACGCCCGAGAATGTCGGTCCGGTGGTGAAGGGCGACGTGCTGTTGTGCAAGCTCGACGGCTTGCCGGACATGTCGATCAAGATCGTCTAGCGGCGGTCTTCGCCTCTCCTGCCTGCGGAAAGTGAGGGGCGGGACGTTTTCGCTTCGTCATGCCCGGGCTTGTCCCGGGCATCCACGTTTTGGGTGCCGGTTGCGTGGAAGCCCGTGGATGGCCGGGACAAGCCCGGCCACGACGACGCTGAGAGTGGCTTCGATCCCATCTGTCGCAGCGCGGCGTCCTGCTCTAGCTCTGGCCGAGAATCTTCTTCGCCGCGCGAAGATGCGGCTTGTCGATCATCTGGCCGTCGAGGCGCAGCGTGCCGGAGTTCGGATTGTTCGCGAACGCGGCGATCACCTTCTCCGCCCAATTGCGCTCGGCCTCGGTCGGCTCGAACGCCGCGTTGACCACGTCGACGTGCTTGGGATGGATCAGCGCTTTCGCCGAAAAACCGTCGCGCCGCGCCGCGCGCGTTTCCTGTTCGAGCCCCGTGAGATTGTCGATGTCGGTATAGACGGTGTCGATCGGCGCGACTTCGGCCGCCGCCGCCGCCATCAGACAGAGATCGCGCGCCAGGCGATAAGGGCTGTGGAACACTCCGCCCGACGCCTTTTCAGTAGCGCCGAGGGAGGCCGAGAGATCTTCCGCGCCCCACATCAGGCCCGCGAGGCGAGGGGAGCAGCCCTTGTAGCTGCCGAGCCCGAAGATCGATCCCGCAGTTTCGGTCGCGACGCAAACAATGCGTGTTGAGCCGATGGCGATACCAGCCGCAGCCTCAAGAGCTTCGAGCCAGGTCGCGACCTGCCGCACGTCGTCGCCGCCCTGCGATTTCGGCAACACGATGCCGTCAGGCTTGCCCGGAATCACCGCGGCAAGGTCAGCGAGCGTCATGCCGGTATCGAGCGCGTTGACGCGGACATAGAGTAGATGGGGTTTGTTGCGGCCGTTGAGCATCGCCAGCGTCAACCCGCGCGCCTCTGGCTTCTTGTCGGTGACGACGGAATCTTCGAGATCGATGATCAGCGCGTCGGCCTTGCCTTCGCTGGCCTTCTCGAATTTGCGCGGGGAATCGCCCGGCACGAACAGCATCGAACGCATCAGACCGGCCTCTTGTGCATCATCGCCATGCGGCGGCATTTGCCGACGATCTCGTCGTTCTGGTTGAGAGCGTGGTGCTCGAACTCGACGATGCCCGCCTTGGGGCGCGATTTGGATTCCCGTAACGAAAGCACCTTCGTCGTTGCCCGCAGCGTGTCGCCATGGAAGACCGGTTTCGGAAAGGTGACGTCGGTCATGCCGAGATTGGCAACGGTGGTGCCCATGGTCGTATCATAGACCGTCATTCCGATCATGATGCCGAGGGTGTAAAGGCTGTTGAAAATGCGCTGGCCGAACTCGGTCTTTTCGGCGAAATGCGCGTCGATGTGCAGCGGCTGCGGATTGAGGGTCAGCAGGCTAAACATGGTGTTGTCCATCTCCGTGACGGTCCGCGTCAGGGGATGCCTGAACTCCTGGCCCACGGAAAAGTCTTCGAAATAAAGTCCCGCCATTGCGGTCTTCCTCCCTGCGAAATAACGGCGCGCCCGCGTCCTCGCGCCGCATGACCCTATGCATGCTACACACAGTTGATAGGGAAATTCACGTATCTGTACCCTGTTTTTCAAGTTAAAGAACGCAAGCGAAGGCACGTTCGGGCGCACCAATCCGCCACGGCCGTCGAGTGGGGAACGCGACGAGGGGGAGATTGCGCGATCGCTTCTCCCAAGAAGGAGATCAGGAATATGGATTTCGCGCTCACCGCTCAGCAGGAAGCCATTCGCGACGCCGTCGCAAAGGTTTGCGAAGACTTTCCCGACGCCTATTGGCTGAAGAAGGACCACGACGGCGGCTTCCCGCACGACTTTCACAAGGCCATGGCGGACGCCGGCTGGCTCGGCATCTGCGTGCCGGAGGAATATGGCGGCTCCGGCCTCGGCATCACCGAGGCCGCGATCATGATGCGCGCCATCGCGGAATCCGGCGCCGGCATGTCCGGCGCGTCCGCGGTGCACATCAACGTGTTCGGCCTCAATCCCGTGGTCGTGTTCGGCACCGAGGAGCAGCGCAAGCGCATGCTGCCACCGATGGTCGAGGGCCGCGAGAAGGCGTGCTTTGCCGTGACCGAGCCCAACACGGGCCTCAACACCACCCAGCTCAAGACCCGCGCGGTGGCCAAGAACGACCGCTACATCGTCAACGGCCAGAAGGTGTGGATCTCGACCGCGCAGGTCGCGCACAAGATCCTGCTGCTGGCGCGCACCACGCCGCTGGAGGAGGTGCGCTCGCCGACCCATGGGCTGAGCCTGTTCTATACGGACTTCGATCGCACCAGAATCAAGGTCCACGAGATCGAGAAGATGGGCCGCAAGGTCGTCGATTCCAACGAGCTGTTCTTCGAGGATTTTGAAATCCCGATGGAGGATCGCATCGGCGAAGAGGGCAAAGGCTTCCAGTACATCCTCGAAGGCATGAACCCCGAGCGCATTCTCATCGCCGCGGAAGCCGTCGGCCTCGGCAAGCTCGCACTGTCGCGTGCGACCGAATACGCCAAGACCCGCGTGGTGTTCAACCGGCCGATCGGCAAGAACCAGGGCATTCAGCATCCGCTGGCCGTAAACTGGGTCGAGCTCGAGGCGGCCTGGTTGATGGTGATGTCGGCGGCCTGGCAATACGACAAGGGCATGCCCTGCGGCGGCGCCGCCAATGCCGCGAAATACATTGCGGGTGAGGCCGGATATCACGCCTGCGAGCAGGCGGTGATGACCCATGGCGGCTTCGGTTACGCCAAGGAATTCCATGTCGAGCGTTACTTGCGCGAAGTGCTGATCCCGCGCATCGCGCCGGTCAGCCCGCAGCTTGCGCTCAGCTTCATCGCGGAAAAGGTGCTTGGACTGGCCAAGTCGTACTAGCTATCCCAGTGGACGTGCTTATTCGGCACCGATCCGATCCGATCCATCGCCATGGCCCGAAGCCGGCCGCGCTGGATCTTGACGCCGTTGGCACTGTCGGTGACGGGGAAGGCCTCCACGACATAGATCCGCGCCGGGACCTTGTAGCCGGCGAGCCGCTCACGCAGGCGCGCGATCAACGCGTCCTGCCGCGGCGGCTCGTGGTGGGGGTCCTGGGCAGGGATCACGAAGGCAACGCAGCGGGCGTTTCCCTTCAGATCGACCGCGACGACCTGGGCATCGGCCACGCCAGCGCACGATTTGAGCTCGTCCTCGATCTCGCCGGGCGCAACCAGGAAGCCGCCGAGCCGCATGGCGTCGCCCGCGCGGGTTTCATAGACGAAGGAGCCGTCGCCGCGCAGCCGGCCGATATCGCCGGTGCGGAAGAAGCCGTCCGCGGTGATGGCGTCGCGCGTCGCGTCGGGATTGTTGTAGTAGCCGAGGAAGCGTGACGGTGCCTGGATCTCGATCTCACCGGAGACGCCGCGAGCCGCGAGTTCGCCGGTCTCGGTGTCGCGCACACGGACCTTAGCCTCCGGCGACATTGGCCAGCCGCCGCCCTCGATCCGATCGGCGAAGGCGTCACTCGAGCGTGCGATCGAGAACAGCGCCTGCACCTCGCTCGAACCGTAGAGGCCGTGCAACGGCAT
Organism: Bradyrhizobium sp. WSM1417; assembly: GCF_000515415.1. Classification (NCBI taxonomy): domain Bacteria; kingdom Pseudomonadati; phylum Pseudomonadota; class Alphaproteobacteria; order Hyphomicrobiales; family Nitrobacteraceae; genus Bradyrhizobium; species Bradyrhizobium sp. WSM1417. The sequence continues at coordinate 7,158,129 of NZ_KI911783.1, read as the reverse complement.
GCCGCGCGCCTCGGCCTCCGCGGCAAGCTCGCGCCAGCCGGGCTGGAAGGCGGCAAAGCCGCAGACTTCGAGATGCGGAAACGGATGCGGCGCCTCGGTGACGGCGAGGATGCGGCGGAACATCTCGTCCGAGCCAAAGGCATGCGTGATCCCGTACTCGCGGAGAAGCTTCAGCGCCGGCGCGGCCTCGAAGGCGTCGAGCGCATGGACGGTCGCGCCCGCCGCGACGAAGCCGAGCAGGCTCGTCATGCCGAAGGTGCCGCAGAACGGCAGCATGGCCAGCAGCGCATGGCGCTGCGGTGAGAGTTTGAGCGCCTTGGCGACGGAGGTGGCGTGCGTGGCCAGCGTTCGCTGCGAATGCGCGACGAGTTTTGGTCCTTTGGTCGTGCCTGACGTCGTGTAGAGCAGAACCGGCAGATCGAAATCGTCCTGGGCAGGCGGGGCAGGCGGATAGCGCTTCTCGAAGGCATCGAAGCACACGCAGGGCCATTGGGCGGGAATCTCATCCGCACCCACAACTGCAAGCTCTCGCAGCGCAGGCACCTCGTCCTTGGCGACGCCGGCGAGAATAACGGCAAAGTCGATCGAGCGGAACGCGGCTTCGATCACCATCAGCCGGGCGCCGGACAGCTTCAGGAGATGCGCGACCTCCGCGCTGCGGTAGCGTGTGTTGACGGCGGCGACGATTGCCCCGAGCCGGCCGGCGGCGAACAGCAGCGCGATCCATTCGATCCGGTTGACCAGCCAGACCGCGACGACGTCGCCCTTGCCGACACCGTGCGCGGCAAGCCAGGCGGCGGTCTGCTCGATCTTTTCCGAGAACTCTGCGCGCGAGACCGGCGTACCGTCGAACACGAAGGCCGGTTCGGCGGCGGCTTCGGTCCTGATCAGCGATTGCAGCGAAAATTCGTTGGCGCTCATGGCAACCGGACTAACCCGACCGCGCGAACCTGTCTACTTGGTGCCGAACATCCGGTCGCCCGCGTCGCCCAGGCCCGGCACGATGTAGCCGTGGTCATTGAGCCGCTCGTCGATCGCGGCGGTCCAGACCGGCACGTCGGGATGTTCGCTCTGGAACTGCGCGATGCCTTCAGGCGCGGCCAGAAGGCAGACGAAGCGGATGTCGCGGGCGCCGCGCGCCTTCAGCAGCGAGGCGCCAGCGCAGGCCGAGTTGCCGGTCGCCAGCATCGGATCCATCAGGATCACGGTGCGGTCCGAGAGGTCCTGCGGGGCCTTGAAGTAATATTCCACAGCCTGCAACGTATCAGGATCGCGGTAGAGCCCGATATGAGCGATGCGCGCCGAGGGCATCAGCGCCAGCATGCCGTCGAGGAAGCCGACGCCGGCGCGCAGGATCGGCGCCAGCGTAAGCTTCTTGCCGGCGATCTTGGGCGCCCGCATCGGCGCAATCGGCGTCTCGATCCCGACCAGCTCCAGCGGCAGGTCGCGCGTCACCTCGTAGCCGAGCAGCATCCCGATCTCGTTCAGGATCTCGCGAAAGCTCTTGGTCGAGCGGTCCTTCTCCCGCATCAGGGAGAGCTTGTGCTGGACCAGGGGATGGGCGACGACGTTGACGTTGCTGATGCTCATGAAACCGATCTACACGGTTCCGTGAAACCGCGCCAGATCGGTCGGGTGTTTTTGGTGCGGCAGACGTGCCTTCAGCCGGACGTCGCGACCGCGCTGCGGAGCAGGTTGCTCGCCCCGTAGGCAAACATGGTCATTTGAAAACGAGATGGCGAAGGCGCGGTAGATATAGGGATTTCATAAGTGTGGGATGGGGGCGGTGGCGCGCCATTCTCCGCTGTCGTCCCGGCGAAGGCCGGGACCCATACGCCGGGGCAGAAGTCGTGGCGCGAAGCCATCAATCCCGAGTTTTCGTCAAACCTGATTCCGTGGTTATGGGTCCCGGCCCCCGTGCGCAATTGCGCACTAGGCCGGGACGACGATGTGATGTGCCTCGCGAGCGTTGTCCGACCACGCCGTCAGCCCCGGCCTTTTATGAGATTCCTATAACTTCGCCACGGCCCTCGTCTCGAAAACCTATGCCTGGGGTGGCACTCCAGCACGGTCAAAAGTCCCGGTGGGCGCCGTGGAAATGCAGTGGCATCTCCTTTCACGCGCCGACCGGGTCTCCCGAGAAACGGTTGCACCGAAATCAGGGGCGCAACGAGGAGTATCTCCATGATGGACATTCTGATGCTGGCGCTGGGCTTCGGCTTCTTCGCCGTTGCGATCGGCTACACCTACGCCTGCGAACGGCTCTGAGGGAGCGGACCATGATCTTCGATTATTCGCTCGCCGGTGCCGTTTCGCTCGGCCTCCTGTTCTACCTCACTTACGCACTGCTGCGGCCTGAGCGGTTCTGACCGTGCTCACGAACCTTGAAGGGTTGATGTCATGACTGTGATCGGTTGGCTCCAGATCATTCTCTTTTGCGTCATTATCGTCGCGCTCACAAAACCGCTCGGCTGGTACATGACGCGCGTGTTCAACGGCGAGCGGACCTTCCTGTCGCCGGTGCTGCGTCCGATCGAGGCCGGCATCTACTGGTTCTCCGGCGTCGACGAGAAGCGCGAGCAGCATTGGCTGACCTATACGGTCGCCATGCTGCTGTTTCACGTCGGCGGCTTCCTCATCATCTACGGCGTGATGCGGCTGCAGGATGTACTGCCGTTCAATCCGGCCGGGCAGTCGGCGGTCGCCGCCGACTTGTCCTTCAACACCGCGATCTCCTTCATCACCAACACCAACTGGCAGAACTACGGCGGCGAGAGCACGATCTCCTATCTCGTGCAGATGCTCGGCCTGACGCACCAGAACTTCCTGTCGGCGGCGACCGGCATCGCGCTCGCGGTGGCGCTGATCCGCGGCTTCTCGCGTGCGTCGGCACGCACCGTCGGGAATTTCTGGGTCGATGTCACCCGCTGCACACTGTACGTCCTGCTGCCGATCTGCATCGTCTACACGCTGTTCCTGGTGTCGCAGGGCATGCCACAGACGCTGGGTGACTACGTCGAGGCGACCACGCTCGAAGGCGCTAAACAGACCATTGCGGTCGGGCCGGTCGCCTCGCAGGTCGCGATCAAGATGCTTGGCACCAATGGCGGCGGCTTCTTCAACGCCAACGCGGCGCATCCTTTCGAGAATCCGACCGCGCTGTCGAACTTCATCCAGATGCTGTCGATCTTCGCGCTTGGCGCCGCGCTCACAAACGTGTTCGGTCGTATGGTCGGCAACCAGCGCCAGGGTTGGGCAATCCTGTCCGTGATGGGCGTGCTGTTCCTCGCTGGTGTCGCCATCACCTATTGGGCGGAGGCCAACGGTACTTCGACCATGCACGCGCTCGGCCTGATCGGCGGCAACATGGAAGGCAAGGAGGTTCGCTTCGGCATCGTCGCGTCCTCTCTGTTCGCCGTGATCACGACGGCCGCCTCCTGCGGCGCGGTCAACGCCATGCATGACAGCTTCACCGCGCTCGGCGGCATGATTCCGCTGATCAACATCGAGCTCGGCGAAATCATTGTTGGCGGCGTTGGCGCCGGCATGTACGGCATGTTGCTGTTCGTCATCCTCGCGATCTTCGTGGCGGGCCTGATGGTCGGTCGCACGCCGGAATATGTCGGCAAGAAGATCGAAGCGCGCGAGGTCAAGATGGCAATGTTGGCCATCCTGGTGCTGCCGCTGATGATCCTCGGCTGGACCGCCGTCGGCGTGGTCTATCCGGCGGCGGTCGCCTCGATGGCGAATGTCGGGCCGCATGGCTTCACCGAGGTGCTCTACGCCTTCACGTCGGCGACCGGCAACAACGGCTCGGCCTTCGCAGGCCTCACCGGCAACACCTTCTTCTACAACCTCACGCTTGCAAGCGCGATGTTCGTCGGCCGCTTCTTCATGATCATCCCGGCGATGGCGATCGCGGGTTCGCTGGCCGCCAAGAAATCGATCCCGCCGTCCGCGGGCACCCTCCCGACCACGGGCGGGCTGTTCATCGGCCTTGTTGTCGGCGTGATCCTGATCATCGGCGGCCTGACCTTCTTCCCAGCCCTCGCCCTCGGCCCGATCGTCGAGCATCTCGCGATGAACGCCGGCCAAATCTTCTGACCAGCAAGTGTGCTGATCGACACCCTCCCGATTGTTTGGAGTGACCTCCATGGATACCATGAAACTGCAAAAACGCGCCTCCGTCTCGGCGATGCTCGATCCCAAGATCGTCGTGCCTGCGATCCGCGCGTCCTTCACCAAGCTCGATCCGCGCTTGATGATCAAGAATCCCGTGATGTTCGTGGTCGAGATCGTGGCCGCGCTCACCACTGTGATCTTCCTGCGCGACCTCGTTACAGGCGACGGGAATCTCGGCTTTACCTTCCAGATCATCGTCTGGCTCTGGTTCACGGTGCTGTTTGCCAACTTCGCCGAAGCCGTGGCCGAAGGCCGCGGCAAGGCGCAGGCGGAATCGCTGCGCAAGACCCGCACCGAGAGCCAAGCCAAGCTACTGACCGGCTCTGACCGCACCTTCAAGTTGGTACCCGGCACTAGCCTCAAGGTCCGAGACATCGTGCTGGTCGAGGCCGGCGATACCATTCCCTCCGATGGCGAGGTGATCGAGGGCGTCGCGTCCGTCAACGAGGCCGCCATCACCGGCGAGTCCGCGCCCGTGATCCGTGAGTCCGGCGGTGACCGTTCAGCAGTGACCGGCGGCACCCAGGTGCTGTCCGACTGGATTCGCGTGCGGATCACGGCAGCGCAGGGCTCGACCTTCATCGACCGTATGATCAGACTGGTCGAGGGCGCCGAGCGGGCCAAGACCCCGAACGAGATCGCGCTCAACATTCTGCTGGCCGGCCTCACCATCATCTTCGTGTTCGCCACCGTAACCATCCCGAGCTACGCGGCCTATGCCGGCGGCTCGATCTCGGTGGTTGTGCTGGTTGCGCTATTCGTGACGCTGATCCCGACCACGATTGGCGCGCTGCTGTCGGCGATCGGCATCGCCGGCATGGACCGCCTGGTCCGCTTCAACGTGCTGGCGATGTCCGGCCGTGCGGTCGAGGCCGCCGGAGACGTCGACACGCTGCTGCTCGACAAGACCGGAACGATCACGCTCGGCAACCGCCAGGCGACCTCCTTCCGCCCCGTGCGCGGCGTCATCGAGCAGGAGCTCGCGGACGCGGCCCAGCTCGCCTCGCTCGCCGACGAGACCCCGGAGGGCCGTTCGATCGTGGTGCTGGCCAAGGAGAAATACGGCATCCGTGGCCGCGACATGGCCGAGTTGGGAGCCACCTTCATCCCGTTCACGGCGCAGACCCGCATGAGCGGCGTCGATGCCGGCGGCTCGTCGGTGCGCAAGGGCGCGGTCGATGCGATCCTCAATTATGTCGGTGGCGGTGCACCGCTGGTGGTCGCCTCCGGCAACACGGCTCGTTCCATCCAGCTCGCCGGGCTCTCGGACATCGGCCGCGAGATCCAGACCATTGCCGACGACATATCGAAGGCCGGCGGCACGCCGCTGGCGGTCGCCAGGGACGGCAAGCTGCTCGGCGTCATCCAGCTCAAGGACATCGTCAAGGGCGGCATCCGCGAGCGTTTTGCCGAGCTGCGGCGCATGGGTATCCGCACCGTCATGATTACCGGCGACAATCCGATGACGGCCGCCGCGATCGCAGCGGAAGCCGGCGTCGACGACTTCCTGGCGCAGGCAACTCCCGAGGACAAGCTCAAGCTGATCCGCGACGAGCAGGCCAAGGGCAAGCTGGTGGCGATGTGCGGCGACGGCACCAACGACGCGCCGGCGCTCGCGCAGGCAGATGTCGGTGTCGCCATGAACACCGGCACCCAGGCGGCCCGCGAGGCCGGCAACATGGTCGACCTCGATTCCAACCCGACCAAGCTGATCGAGGTGGTCGAGATCGGCAAGCAGCTCTTGATGACGCGCGGCGCGCTGACCACGTTCTCGATCGCCAACGACGTCGCGAAATATTTCGCGATCATCCCGGCGATGTTCCTGGCGTTCTACCCCCAGCTCAACGTGCTCAACGTCATGAACCTGTCCAGCCCGCAGAGCGCAATCCTGTCTGCGATCATCTTCAACGCGCTTGTTATCATCGCGCTGATCCCGCTGGCGCTGAAGGGCGTCGCCTATCGCGCGGTCGGGGCCGGCGCACTGCTTCGGCGCAACCTGCTGATCTACGGCCTCGGCGGCATTCTCATTCCCTTCATCGGCATCAAGGCGATCGACCTCGTCGTCGTTGCCTTGCACCTGGCTTAGCCCCGTCATTGCGAGCGAAGTGAAACAATCCAGAATTCTTGCCGCGGCTGACAGACTGGATTGCTTCGTCGCTTCGCTCCTCGCAATGACGAAAGAAATAGGAGAAACGCATGCTCAGAGAAATCCGCCCCGCCATCGTCCTGCTGCTGGTGCTCACCGCCATCACTGGCTTGGCCTATCCGCTCGCGATGACCGCTATTGCCGGCGCGATCTTCCCCGCGCAGGCGCAGGGCAGCTTGATCGAGAAGGACGGCAAGGTGGTCGGCTCCGCCCTGATCGGGCAGGAGTTCAAGGACGACAAATATTTCCACGGCCGTCCCTCGGCGACGGTGGCGCCGGATCCGAACGATTCGACCAAGACGGTACCGGCGCCTTACAACGCCGCCAATTCAGGTGGCTCCAATCTCGGCCCGACCAGCAAGGCGCTGGCCGACCGGCTGAAGGAGGATGTGGACAAGCTCAAGGGCGAGAATCCGAATGTCGCCGTGCCGGTCGACCTCGTGACGACCTCGGCCAGCGGCCTTGATCCGGATATCTCGCCGGAAGCGGCGCAATTCCAGGTGCCGCGCGTCGCGAAGGCGCGAAACGTGGCGGAGGATCAGGTCAAGCAAATGGTGGCTTCCAACATCCAGGGCCGCCTGCTCGGCCTGATCGGCGAGCCCCGGGTCAACGTGTTGGCTCTGAACCTCGCGCTCGATCGTGCCACGAAGTAGTCTAGGCTAGGTCCGCGCGGATGATTATATTGATCTGATGGTCCGAGAGCGCCGCGATCCCGAACAACGTCCTTCGCCCGAGGCGCTGCTGGAGGCCGCGCGCCGGGAGGAGGGCGTGAGCGGCAAGCTGAAAATCTTCGTCGGCGCCGCTCCCGGCGTCGGCAAGACCTACGAGATGCTGCAAAGCGCCCACGCCAAGCGCAAGGCCGGCATCGACGTCGTGGTCGGCTTCGTCGAGACCCATGATCGCGCCGAGACCGAGGCGCTGGTGCGCGGGCTGGAAGTGATCCCGCGCAAGAAGCTCGACTACCGCGGCCAGATTGTCGAGGAAATGGATCTCGACGCCGTGATCGCGCGCCGGCCGAAAATCGCGCTGGTCGACGAGCTCGCCCACACCAATGCCGCCGGTAGCCGCCATCCGAAACGTTATCTCGATGTCGAGGAGCTGCTGTCCCACGGCATCGACGTCTATACCGCCGTCAACATCCAGCACATCGAGAGCCTGAACGACGTCGTCGCGCAGATCACCCATGTGCGGGTGCGGGAGACCGTACCGGATTCGGTGTTCGACCGCGCAGACGCCATCGAGCTGATCGACCTCACGCCCGACGACCTGATCCAGCGGCTGAAAGAGGGCAAGGTCTATGTCCCCAGGCAGGCCGAGCGGGCGCTGGAGCATTATTTCTCGCCGGGCAACCTGACTGCGTTGCGCGAACTCGCGCTGCGGCGCACGGCCGAACGGGTCGACGAGCAGCTGCTCACCCACATGCAGGCGAACGCGATCGCCGGTCCCTGGGCCGCCGGCGAGCGCATCCTCGTCTGCATCAGCGAAGATCCGCGCGCGGCCAGCCTCGTGCGCTACACCAAGCGGCTGGCCGACCGGCTGCACGCGCCGTTTATCGCGGTGTCGATCGAGACGCGGCGGTCCCTGCAAATGTCCGATGAGGAGCGCGACCGGCTGGCCGATACGCTGCGGCTCGCGGAATCGCTCGGCGGCGAGGCGCTGACGATCCCGGGCGTCGGCCGCCGCCTCGCCGACGACGTGGTCAACTTCGCGCAGGGCAACAACGTCACCCAGATCGTGATCGGCAAGTCGACGCGCTCGCTCTGGTTCGAGATGACGCGCGGCTCCGTCGTGCACGATCTGGTGCGCCGCGCCGGCAATATCAGCGTGCATGTCATTCCTGGCGACGAGCTCACGAGCGAGCCGGCGCCGAAGACGACGGTGCAGACCGCAACGCGATCGGACCCGTTTGACGCGCGGCCCTATCTGAAGGCACTCGGGATCACCGCGCTTGGCCTCGCTGCTGCCGTGGCGATCAAGCCGTATTTCGGCATTGAGAACGTCGACCTGATGTTTCTGACCGCCGTGGTGACGGTTGCCGTGCGCTATGGATTGTGGCCGTCGCTGCTTGCGAGCGTCGCGGCGTCGCTCGCCTACAATTTCTTCTTTCTGCCGCCGGTCTATACCTTCACCATCACCGATCCGACCAATGTCGCGGCGTTCTTTTTCTTCATGCTGATTGCGTTCGTGGTGTCGAATGTGGCGGGGAGGGTCCGCACCCAGGCTGATGCTGCGATCGGCCGCATCCGGACCACCGAGCAGCTTTATGCTTTCAGCCGCAAGCTCGCCGGCACCGGTACGCTCGACGACGTGCTGTGGGCGACCGCCTACCAGATCGCGCTGATGCTGAAAGTCCGCGTGGTGCTGCTGTTGCCAGACGAAGGCCTGCTCACGGTGAAGTCGGGCTATCCGCCCGAGGACGATCTCGATCAGGCCGACCTCGCCGCCGCCAACTGGGCCTGGAGCAACGACCGCCCTGCAGGCCGCGGCTCGGACACGCTGCCCGGCGCAAAGCGGCTGTTCCTGCCGATGCGCACCGGGCGCGGCCCGATCGGCGTCATCGGCATCGACGACGACCGCACCGGTCCCTTGCTGACGCCGGACCAGCGCCGGCTGCTCGACGCCCTGGTCGACCAGGGCGCGCTGGCGATCGAGCGCGTGCTGCTGGTCGAGGACGTCGATCGCGTCAAGCGCTCCGTCGAATCCGAGCGGCTGCGTTCCGCATTGTTGACGTCGATTTCACACGACCTGAAGACGCCGCTCGCATCCGTGCTGGGTGCGGCCTCGACCATGCGCGATCTCGCCAGCGCGCTCTCCGACACCGAGAAGCGCGACCTGCTCGCGACCGTGATCGACGAATCCGAACGGCTCAACCGCTTCATCGCAAATCTGCTCGACATGACCAAGCTCGAATCCGGCGCCATCGTGCCCAACGCTGCGTTGCACGATCTCGGAGAGATCGTCGGCAGCGCGCTCCGGCGGGCAGCCAAGATCCTCACCGCCCACAAGGTGGAGCTGGAGTTGGCCGCAGATCTTCCCATGCTCCAGCTCGATGCGGTGCTGTTCGAGCAGGTGCTGTTCAACCTGCTCGACAACGCCGCCAAATATTCGCCGCCCCACGCCACGGTCTCGATCCGCAGCCGGCGCGACAGCGATCATGTGGTGCTCCAGATCGCCGACGAGGGCGACGGCATTCCGTCCGAGGAGCTCGAGAGCGTGTTCGACAAGTTTTATCGCGCGCAGAAGGGTGACCATGTCCGGCCCGGTACTGGGCTCGGGCTCGCCATCTCCCGCGGCTTTGTCGAGGCGATGCATGGCACGATCTCGGCTGCGAATCGCAGCGACCGGAGCGGCGCGGTTCTGACCATCCGTCTGCCCATTCCGGCCCGGACCCACGCATTGGATACCGCCGCATGAGCGCTGCCGCGATCAAAGTGCTGGTCATCGACGACGAGCCGCCGATCCGCAAATTGCTGCGGATGGGGCTCTCGACGCAAGGCTATGAGATCCTGGAGGCGTCGAACGGCAAGATCGCGCTGGAGAAGCTCAGCGAGGATCCCGCGCTGATCATCCTCGATCTCGGCCTGCCTGACATCCAGGGCCACGAGCTGCTGCGCACCATCCGCGCCCGCAATGAAGCTGTGCCGATCGTGGTACTGTCGAGCCGTGGCGACGAGGCCGGCAAGGTGGAGGCGCTCGATCTCGGGGCCGACGATTACCTGACGAAGCCGTTCGGCATGGACGAGCTGCTGGCGCGCCTGCGCGCCGCGCTGCGGCACCAGCTTCAGATCCAGGGCGAACGGCCGGTGTTTCGTGCCGGCGATCTCTCTGTCGATCTGGTGCGCCGGATCGTCAGGGTCGGCGAGCGCGATGTCAAACTGTCGCCGAAGGAATATGACCTCCTGCGCGTGCTGGTGCAGCACGCCGGCAAGGTGCTCACTCACCGCTTCCTGCTGAGGGAGCTCTGGGATGAGTTGACCGACGCGCAATATTTGCGCGTCTATGTCCGCCAGCTCCGGCAGAAGATCGAAGCCGATCCGGAGCGGCCGCAATTTGTGCTGACGGAGACGGGGATCGGGTACCGGTTAAGGGCAGGGGATTAGCTCTCGATTCTCATCCTGAGGAGCGCGGAACGCGCGTCTCGAAGGACGAAGACCCAACTGCTGCAGCGGGGCCTGCATGGTTCGAGACGGCGCTTCGCGCCTCCTCACCACGAGGGAAGAGAGCCGTATGCGCGGCGGAGAGCTAACCCGCCTTCCTCTGCCGCGCCGTCGACCGATGCGTCTTCTTCGCGGCGCGCGTTCGCCCCGACGCCCGGCGCGCATGGGACTTCGCCGCCGTCTTCTTCCCGCCGCGTCCCTTCAAGCTCTGCTTCAGCGCATCCATCAGGCTGACCACATTGCTCGGCCGCTCCTCGGGCTCCGGCAGTTCGATTGTCTTGCCGCTGGCCTTGCGCTTCACCAGGGCCTTCAGCGCGTTCTCGTAGTCGTCCTTGAACTTGCTGGGATCGAAATGGGAGGCCTTGGTCTGGAGGATATGGCCGGCGAGCTCGACCATGTCCTTGGTGATCTTCGGGCTCTTGATGTCATCGAAGAACTGGTCCTCGTCGCGCAGCTCGTACGGGAAGCGCAGCGTGGTGCCGAGCAGACCCTTGCCGAGCGGTTCGATCGCGATGATGTGCTCGCGATTGGTGAGCACGATCTTGGCGAGCGCGATGCGATCCTGGTCCTTCATGGCGTCGCGGATCACGGCGAAGGCATCGACCGCGGCCTTGCCGTCGGGCGCGATATAGTAGGGATGGTTGAGGTAGCGCTGGTCGATCTCGTCGCTCGGCACAAAGCTCTCGATGTCGATGGTGTGGTTGCTCTCGATCTGGACGGCTTCGAGCTCCTCCGGCTCGATCTCGACATATTTGCCCTTGCGCAGCTCGTAGCCGCGGCCCTTCTGGTCGCTCTCGACGATGTCGCCGGTCTCGGCGTCGATCATCTGCTGCTTCAACCGGTTGCCGGTCTCGCGGTTGATCATGTGAAACCGCGTCTTCTCGGCCGCGGTGGTCGCCGGATAAAGCACAACGGGACAACTGACCAGCGAGAGCTTCAACGTTCCCTTCCAATAGGCGCGCGGTGCCATTCCGTTCTCCAGCGTCTGCGAGTCATTTTGGAACCCCAACCGTCCCGCGGGGTTTTGGTTCCGGGTGGGATGCGGGCCGTGATAGGCTTCCACGCCGAAAGAGAATCCGGGACCAGTCGTGCTGCAAAAGCTCTCCAAGTATCGACAGAAACGTGATTTCGAGAAGACGCCTGAGCCGTCGGGCAAAACCGCGGTGGCGCCATCGAAGCAGCGGCGCTTCGTGATCCAGAAGCACGACGCCACGCGGCTGCACTACGATCTGCGGCTCGAGTTCGACGGCGTCTTCAAGTCCTGGGCGGTGACGAAAGGGCCCTCGCTCGATCCGCACGACAAGCGGCTGGCCGTCGAGGTCGAGGACCATCCGCTCGACTATGGCGACTTCGAGGGCACGATTCCGGAAGGCCAGTACGGCGGCGGCACGGTCATGCTGTGGGACCGCGGCACCTGGGAATCCGAAGATCCCGAACGCGGTTTCAAGAAGGGCGATCTGAAGTTCACCCTGCATGGCGAGAAGCTGCACGGCAGCTGGGTCCTGGTGCGCATGCGCAACGATCGCACCGGCGGCAAACGGACCAATTGGCTCTTGATCAAGCATCGCGACGAATATGTTCGCGAGGGCGCAGACAACGACATTCTCGAGGAGGACAAGTCGGTCGCCTCCGGCCGTGCGATGGAGCAGATCGCGGAGGGGAAGGGCCGCGCACCAAAGCCGTTCATGCTGGCGAAGGGCACCAGGGCCAAGGCCGACGCGGTCTGGCAGTCCAACCGGGCCGACGAAACGAAAGGGCGCACGGTCACGCCAGCACCGCGCGCGGCGTTGAAGACCGGCAAAACGGTAAAGAAGAAAGCCACGACCGCCACGAGCGCGAAGAAGGCGGCGGAGATGCCGGATTTCGTGGCGCCGCAGCTCTGCACCTCGGTCGAGCGCCCGCCGGGTGGCGATGGCTGGTGCCACGAGATCAAGTTCGACGGCTACCGCGTGCAGCTGCGGGTCGAGGGCGGCAAGGCGACGTTGAAGACGCGCAAAGGCCTCGACTGGACCGAAAAATTCGCAAGCATAGCGAAGGAAGCGGGCGCGTTGCCGGATATGATGATCGACGGCGAGATCGTCGCGCTCGACCACAACGGCGCACCGAACTTTTCGTCGCTCCAGGCCGCGCTGTCGGACGGCAAGACCGACGAGCTCATCTTCTTCGCCTTCGACCTCCTGTTCGTCGAAGGCCTCGATTTGCGGCGGCTACCGCTCGGCGAGCGCAAGGCGCCGTTGAAGGAGCTGCTGGAGGCGCGCAAGCGCAAATCGAGCCAGATCCGCTATGTCGAGCATTTCGAAAGCGGCGGCGACGCCGTGCTGCAATCGGCCTGCAAGCTCGAGCTTGAGGGCGTCGTATCGAAGAAGCTGGACGCGGCTTATCGTTCGGGGCGGACGGAAAGCTGGACCAAGGCCAAATGCCGCGCTGGCCATGAGGTCGTGATCGGCGGCTACAAGACAACCAACGGCAAATTCCGCTCGCTGATGGCCGGCGTGCACCGCGGTGATCATCTCGCCTTCGTCGGCATGGTCGGCACCGGCTTCGGCGCCGACAAGGTCAAGCGCATCATGCCGTCCTTGAAGGCCATGGAGGCGAAGCAAAGCCCGTTCGGCGGCAAGAATGCACCGAAGAAAGCGCGGGAGGTGCACTGGCTGAAGCCGGAGCTCGTGGCGGAGATCGAGTTCGCCGGCTTCACCGCCGACGGCAATATCCGCCAGGCCGCCTTCAAGGGGCTGCGGCAAGACAAGCCGGCGAAGGAGGTCGAGGCCGAGACACCGGTCGATACCGAGCTTGCCGAGCCTTCGACGAAGCGACGCGCCAAGCCGCGCGCGCAGGCGAAGACCGGCGCACGAACAGCGCAAGCCGGCAGTGCCGAAGTGATGGGAGTCGTCATTTCCAAGCCGGACAAGGAGCTCTGGCCGGACGACGGCAATGGCGATCCCGTCACCAAGCTGGATCTCGCGCGCTACCTCGAAGCAATCGGCGAATGGATGATCGTGCACCTGAAGGGCCGTCCGTGCTCGCTGATCCGCGCCCCGGACGGCATCAAGGGCGAATGCTTCTTCCAGCGCCACGCCATGCAGGGCACGTCGAACCTTCTGGAGCTCGCGCGGGTCTCCGGCGACCGCAAGCCTTATCTGCAGATCGATCGGGTCGAGGGGCTCGCGGCCGTAGCACAGATTGGTGGGGTCGAGTTGCATCCGTGGAATTGCGCGCCCTACGCCTACGACACCCCGGGCCGGCTGGTGTTCGATCTCGACCCGGCGCCCGACGTCGTCTTCGCCGAGGTCGTCGAGGCCGCCAAGGAGATGCGGCAGCGGCTGACCGACATCGGCATGGAAAGCTTCTGCAAGACCACGGGCGGCAAGGGCCTGCACGTCGTGGTACCGCTGCGTCATGGCGCGCGCGATCAGGTGAGCTGGAAAGAGGCGAAGGCCTTCGCACAAGGCGTTTGCCAGTGGATGGCGGACGACGCTCCCGAGCGCTACCTGCTCAACATGTCGAAGAAGTTGCGAGAGGGAAAGATCTTCCTGGACTATTTGCGCAACGACCGCATGTCGACGGCGGTGGCCCCGCTGTCGCCGCGTGCGCGCCCCGGCGCCACCGTGTCGATGCCGCTCACCTGGGCGCAGGTGAAGACCGATCTCGATCCGAAGCGCTACACGCTGCGCAGCGTGCCCGGTCTGCTGCCGCGGTCGAAGGCGTGGGATGGTTATGACGATGCGGCCGTGTCGATCAAGACAGCCATCAAGAAGCTCGCGGCGAAAAAGAAGTAGGGTGGGTTAGCGAAGCGTAACCCACCACTTCTGTTGACGCGGAAAGAAAAGAGGTGGGTTACGCCTCGCGGCTAACCCACCCTACCGAACTAGATCTTCGCTCGGTCGCTAGATCCGTCCCAGCAGCAACAGGATCAGCAAGATCACGATGACGAGCCCGAGGCCGCCGCCGCCGTAATAGCCGGTGCCGTAGAACGGGCCGCCGCCGATGCCGCTGAAGCCGCCGAGCAGCGCGATGACCAAAATGATCAGAATGATCGTACCGATAGACATGCGGAAATCTCCTCCAGCCCTTCGTTGGAAGGGTCGTTTGCAACCTGTCCCGTGGTGCGAGGGCAACTTGCCGCAGGTTTTAAAGTTCCGCCAATGAAACACCGGGTGCACGCGCAACTTGCATGGAACCTTTGTGGTACCGGCGGGCATGATTATGTGAGGTTCAATCACTAACCGGGCAGAGCCATGTCAGCACCGCTTGTCGTCTCCATTCCCCACCGCCTCGGCCGCGAGGAGGCGGTACGCCGGCTCAAGACCGGGCTCGGCCGTGCGGCCGCCAGCATTCCCGTGATGCAGGTCGAGGAGGAGCGCTGGAACGGCGACAGCATGAATTTTCGCATCCGCGCCCTCGGGCAGATCGCAACGGGGCAGGTCGAAGTCGCCGACGACCATGTGAAGGTGCAGGTGGTGCTGCCTTGGCTATTGCAGCGCTTTGCCGAAATGGCGCAGGCCACGATCCGCAAGCGCGGCCAGCTGCTGTTGGGCAAAGACGCGAAAAGTTAGCGTTCAAGCGCGGGCGCGCTGTCGCACCGGCTTCGCCGCACCCGCGGGGCGCGCCGGGATCACAGAAGCGGGAAAACCGCGAAGCGCCTGCGCGAGCGGCAGATCGTTCCCTGCAAAGCCCGGCACGTTGTAGCCCGTGATGTCGACGGTGGCATCGACCCCATCGAGGGCCGGCCATTCGCGTCCTGCTTGCGTGAAAGGTGCGAAGTGGCGCCCGATAGCGACGATCGCAGCAGTGCGGCCGTGGCGGCGGGCAAAGGCCACGACATGGTCGGCATGTGCGCCCCGCACCTGAAGCGGCTGGTAGTCACCTCGCGCGAAGACGTCGGGCAGCTCGTTGCGCAGCTTGAGCAGGTGCCGCGTCCAGGACAGCTTGAGCTGGCCGTCCGGCCAGCTCTTGATCAGATGATTCCAATCCGGATTGTCCAGCGTGCCCAGCGCCGCGTGTCGCGCGGAAAAATCCACCGGGCGACGGTTGTCCGGATCGACCAGCGAGAGGTCCCAGAATTCGGTGCCTTGGTAGAAGTCGGGGACGCCTGGCAGAGTCGCCTTGAGCGTGAGCTGGCTCAGCGCGTTGAGCGCGCCGAGCAGCGCGACGCGGCGCGCCAGGGTTTGCAGCGCCTCGAGGAATTCGCCTGATTGCGTGGGATCGAGGATCTTCGCGATGAAGCTCTTGACGCCGTTCTCATAGGCCTCGTGCGGGTTGAGCCAGCTCGTCTCCTCCTTGCCCTCGCGCGCGGCCTTGAGCGCATAGGCCTGGATACGTTCGACGAAACCGGCATCGGCCGTCTCTCCGAGCGGCCAGGCGCCGAGCAGCGTCTGGTAGAGCATGTATTCGAACGTAGCCGACGGAGCGCGAAGATTGCCGTCGAGCGCGAGGTGCGGTGCGTTCAGGACTTTCCAGCGCGCCACGGCGCTGGTCCATTCGCCGGGAATTTCACTTAAGGCAGCGATCCGCGCCCGGGCGTCCTCGCCACGTTTGGTGTCGTGCGTGGCGGTCGCCGTCATCCCTTGCGGCCATTCCCTGGCGCGGGCCTGCATTGTCTCGTGGAACGCGAGAATAGTGAGGCCCTTGCTCGCGGGATCGCCGCCGACTTCGTTGAGGGCGAGCAGCCGGTGGAACTGATAGAAAGCCGTGTCCTCCAGCGACTTCGCCATCATCGGCCCGGTGAATTGCTGCACCTTCAGCGCAAAGCGGCGCACCCGCGGGGCGCTGTGCGGGGGACGGCCGGGCTTGAGCAGGTCCATGGTGAGGGCGTCGCGCAGGAAGTCGAAAATGCCTTCGTCCGCGGCGAACCATTCCCGGCGAGCGTACTCGATAGTGTTGTCGATCAGCTTGCGATCGTTCGCCGTCGGCGCGCCTGTCGTCAAATAGGTCCGGTACACCGGGAAATGCAGCACGTAGAGCTCGAGCGCCTGCCGCAGGCTGTCGGCGGAAAAGTCGCGGGTCGAGTAGTGCCCGTTGGCGATGCGCGCAAGCAGGCGCGTCAGAACGGTAAATTCGCTGGTCAGCAGCGTCTCCAGCACGCGCCTTTTGGCGTCCTTGACGTAAGGCGCGAGCCGCGGCGGCCGGTTGCTGATCTGCCGCCAGGTCTCGTCCAGGGCCTCCAGCCCGTTGGCGTCGACCAGAACGTGAGTGATGGCATTCATCCACTCATAGCCGGTGGTGCCCTGGACGCCGGCGAAATGCGGCAGGCGCTCGTGCTCGCACAGGATTTTCTCGATCACCGTATAGAACGGCTTTGTGGTGCCCTGCGCGTCGCGCACCAGCCGGCGCAGCCGCTGGCAATATTGCGCGGGATCGCGCAGGCCGTCGATATGATCGAGCCGGATGCCTTGCAGTTTGCCGTCGGCAATGAGTTGCTTCACCAGCCGGTGCGTGGCGGCGAACGTGCCGGGATCCTCGACGCGCATGCCGGCGAGCCCGTTGACGTCGAAGAAGCGGCGATAGTTGATGTCGCTGGAGGCAAGCCGCCAGTGCCCGAGCTTGTAGTGCTGGCGCTCCAGCAGATGATGCAGCGCCAGCGTCGGGGCGGCGCGGTCCTTGGCGGCGTGATAGGCGCCGAGGCCGCGCGCGATGATGTCGGCGCTGCCTGCGATCTCCCTGAGCTCCGCCTTGAAGCCGGGCGCTTCCTTGCGGTTGGGGCGGCGCAGTCCCGTGTAGCGCGCCGCGAGCGACAACAGGCGCTTGCCAGGTTCGGTTTGTGCGGCGTCGGCTTCCTTAACGATCATCCGCAGCATCTCGCCATAGCGCTCCGGCGCGATCGGCAATCGATGCTCGAAATACCAGGCGGAAAAACTACCTTCGTCGGGATCGTAGCGCAGCTCGATATCGCCGCTCTCGAGCGCTTCGCCATAGGACGCTCCGAGGATCGGCAGCAGCACGCCGCCACGGGCGCGGAAAGCCAGTTGATCCCAATCGATATCGAAGGAGACGGCGTGCGGCGAGGCCTGGCCCCATTCCAGCACGTCCAGCCACCAGGGATTGTCGGCGAAGTGGACGCCGACATGGTTCGGTACGAAATCGATGATGAGGCCGAGGTCGTGTCGTATCAGCGCTTCGCTCAGCCGCGCGAAGCCGGCCTCGCCGCCGAGCTCCGGATTGAATTGACTGTGATCGACGGTGTCGTAGCCGTGGGTCGAGCCCTTGCGGGCCTTCATCACGGGCGATGTGTAGAGATGCGTGATGCCCAGCGCCTTCAGATAGGGCACCACCGCGGCGGCCTTGTCGAAGTCGAAATCCGCGGTGAGCTGAAGCCGGTAGGTTGCGAGAGGAATGGCTGAAGGCATGTCAACCTCCGAGGCGCCAGACCACCGACCAGGGCGCAAGCCGGTCGCCAGTCGCGCCGCCCCAGATCGGGGTGCCCACACCGCCGTCGGAATATGTGATGTCCTTGTCGGAGAGATTGGCCACGAGGCGCAACGTCGCACCATCTCCCATGTGCCAATGTGCGGTGAGCAGGCCGCTATCGGCCACGGCGGCATCACCGAAGCGCGCACCTTTCAGTCGCGGCGCGATCTCCTTGTGGCGGAGCGCGAGCAGCTCCCGCACCAGCGCGAGGCGTGCATCCTGCTCCGGCGTGTGGCCGGTCCAGTCGAGCACGGCCGATTGCAGCGTTGCCGGATCGAGCGGGTCGGGCACCTCGTCGCCGTACTTTTCATAGGCCCAGGCGTATTCCTGCCTGCGCCCCTTGCGGACGGCGTCAGCCAGTCCGCCCTGGAAGTCGCAGAAGAACGGGAAGGGCGCGGTGGAGCCCCACTCCTCGCCCTGAAACAGCATCGGCACCATCGGCGCGAGCAGGGTCACCGCAAGCGCGGCTTCGATCTGCTTGGGCGATGCCAGGCTTTCGAGCCGGTCGCCGAGCGGCCGGTTGCCGATCTGGTCGTGGTTTTGCAGGAAGTTGACGAAGGTTGCCGGCGGCAGCTCATCGCTTTTCTCGCCGCGCGGCTTCTTGCCCCAGAATTCCGAGATCTCGCCCTGATAGACGAAGCCGGAGGCGAGCGCGCGTGCGAGATCGAGCCGCGGCGTCTGATAGTCCGCGTAATAGCCCGCCAGCTCTCCCGTCAGCATCACGTGCCAGACGTGGTGGTAGTCGTCGTTCCACTGTCCGCGATATTTGCCGTTCGGAGGCTCCTGCGCCGCGTCGAGCAGGCTGGCGCGGTTGTCGCCGTTCTCCAGCACGAGATGAATGTGCCGCCCCGTCGCCTTGGCAAGCTCGCCTGCGGCGACGCTGAGGTCTTGCAGCATGGATTGCTCGCCCGGGATCGCCATGATGTGATTGGCGGCATCGAGCCTCAGGCCGTCGAAGCGATAGTCGCTGAGCCACGACAGCGCGTTCTCGACGGCAAAAGCGCGAACCTGCGGCACGCGATAATCGATCGCACTGCCCCATGGCGTGTGCGCGTCGGTGAAGAAGGCCGGCGCGTAGCGGCCGAGGTAATTTCCCTCGGGGCCGAAATGATTGTAGACGACGTCGAGGAACACCATCAGCCCGCGCAGATGGGCTTCGTCGATAAGCGTCTTCAAATCATCGGGATGACCATAGGCGCTGTCGGGCGCGTACCACAGCACGCCATCATAACCCCAGCCGCGGCGACCGGCGAAGTCGGCCAGCGGCATCAGCTCGACCGCGGTGATGCCGGTCGCGACGAGATGATCGAGCTTGTCGATCATGGCGCGATAGGTGCCTTCCGCGGTGAAGGTGCCGACATGCGTCTCGATCAGCACCGTCTCTTCCCAGGGACGGCCGCGCCAATCGGATGCGCGCCAGGCGAAGGCGTCATGATCGATCACCTCGCTCGGGCCGAACACGTCGTCGGGCTGGAATGCAGACGCCGGATCGGGCACGTCGATCTCGTCGTCGATCCTGAATTTGTAGTTGCTGCCGACGGGCAGATTGGCAATCTCGGCGACATACCAGCCATCCTGCCGGCGCTGCATCGCGTGTCGTCTGTCGAGCAGGAGATCGACACGGCGCGCGGCAGGCGCCCACAGCCGGAACGATACGCCGTCCTTCGTCGGCCTCGCCCCGAAGGATGGCCTCATAGCGCCCCCGCGAAAGCGAGCACGGAGCGCGGCGGCGCCTTGCTGTCGCTCCCGGGCTGGAAGTCGACCGTGTTCAGCTTGGCGTCGGTCGTGTTGAGGATTTGCTGCCAGCTCTTGTAATCGGTCATTTTTGGCAATTTGAATGCGATCTCTTCGGGGGCTGCGTTGAGTACGATAAAGATCGCGGCGCTGCCGGGTTCCATCGGCCCCATCACATAGGAGAGGAACCGCCCTTCCGGGAATTTCCAGTCGCTTTCCGTCATTTCGTCGCCGGCCGGCGTCAGCCACAGCGCGCCGTAGGAGATGCCGTCCTTGGGGCGGCCGTCGAGCCAGCGATGGCTGCGAAGCTGCGAGAACCGGCGGCGGATGTCGGCGAGCTCGGCGACGAAATCGACCATGTCGTCGCCGTCCTTGCCGAGATTGTCCCAGCCGACCCAGCCAACCTCGTTGTCCTGGCAATAGGCGTTGTTGTTGCCTGATTGCGAATTCCCGACCTCGTCGCCGGCGAGGATCAGCGGAATGCCCTGCGCCAGCATGAGGCAAGCCAGCACGTTCTTGCGAAGCTGCCGGCGCAAGCTGACGATTTGGAGATCGTCGGTCGGGCCCTCGACACCGCAATTGTTGCTGTGATTGTCGTTGGAGCCGTCGCGGTTGTCCTCGCCATTGGCCTCGTTGTGCTTCTCGTTGTAGCTGAAGAGATCGGCCAGGGTGAAACCGTCATGCACGGTGATGTGGTTGACGCTGGCGCGCGGCCGCCGTCCATCGTGGTTGAACAGGTCGGAGGACGCCGTCATGCGGCTGGAGATGTCGCCGATCAGGCTGCCTTCGCCGCTCCAGTAGCGGCGCATGGCGCTGCGGTAGCGGTCGTTCCACTCCGACCATTGCGAGGGAAATGCGCCGACCTGATAGCCGCCGAGGCCGAGGTCCCAGGGTTCGGCGACGAGCTTGACGCTCGCCAGCACCGGGTCCTGGCGGATCGCGGTCAGGAACGAGCTGCCGCGATCATAACCGTTCGGCCCGCGCGCCAGCGTGGTGGCGAGGTCGAAACGGAAGCCGTCGACGTGGCAGACCTCGACCCAGTAGCGCAGGGAATCCATCACCATCTGCAGCACGCGCGGGTGGGTGAGGTTCACCGACGAGCCGCAGCCGGTGAAGTCGTCGTAATAGCGCGGGTTCTCGCGGTTCAGCCAGTAATAGGAGGCGTTGTCGATCCCGCGATAGCACAACGTCGGGCCGAGGTGATTGCCCTCGGCGGTGTGGTTATAGACGACGTCGAGCATCACCTCGATGCCGGCGTCGTGCAGGCGCGCGACCGTGGTGCGGAAGGAATCGAGGGCGTTGTCCTGGGCGTAGCGCTGCTCGGGCGCGAAGAAGGACAAGGTGTTGTAGCCCCAGTAATTGGCAAGCTTCTTCTCCACCAGGATGCGGTCGTCGACGAAGCTGTGCACCGGCAGAAGCTCCACCGTGGTGACGCCGAGCTTCTTCAGGTGCTCGATCATCGCCGGCGAGGACAGGCCGCCATAGGTGCCGCGCAAATTCGGCGGCACGTCGTCGCGCTTCTGTGTCAGTCCCTTGACGTGGGCCTCGTAGATGATGGTGTCTTCCCAGGGAATGTTGGGCCGTATCTCGCGCCGGCCCCAGTTGAAGGTCTCGTCGACGACGACGGCCTTGGGCATGCCGCGCGCGTTGTCGCGCCGGTCGAACGACAGGTCCTCGCGCGGGCTTCCGGTGCGATAGGCGAAATGCGCATCGCTCCAGACCAACCGCCCGGAAAGCCGCTTGGCATAGGGGTCGAGCAGCAGCTTGTTGGCGTTGAAGCGGTGGCCGTGCTCGGGCTCGTAGGGGCCATGGACGCGGTAGCCGTAGAGCTGGCCGGGCGAGACGTCGTTGAGATAGCCGTGCCAGACATCCTCGGTGCGCTCCGGCAGCTCGACGCGCTCGAGCTCGCGGCGGCCCTGCATGTCGAACAGGCACAGCTCGACCTTGTGCGCGTTGGCGGAGAACAGCGCGAAATTGGTGCCGCGTCCGTCCCAGCTTGCGCCGAGGCGTGCGGGCGATCCAGCAGTCAGGCGCATCGTTCAGCTTTCCGGAACGAGGAAGATCGCAGCGAGCGGCGGAATGGTGAGGCGGAGCTCGCCATTGACGGCGTGGACTTCGCCGATGTTGCCGACATTGCTGCCGCCGTAATGGGCGGAGTCCGAGTTGAACACTTCCTTCCACTTGCCGCCGAGCGGCGCGCGAACCCGGTAGTTGCGATAGACGTTGGGTGAGAAGTTGACGATCACCATGCACCGGGCGTGCTCGTCAAATCCCTTGCGCAACCAGGCGAAGACGTTGCGGTTGGCATCGTCGGTGATCAGCCATTCGAAGCCGGCCTGCTCGCAGTCCATCTGGTGCAGCGCGGGCACCGCGCGATAGAGCCGGTTGAGATCCCGGATCAGCGCCTGGATGCCTGAATGGGGCTTGTACTCGAGCAAGTGCCAGTCGAGCGACTGGTCGTGATTCCATTCGCGGCTTTGTGCGATCTCGGCACCCATGAACAGCAGCTTCTTGCCGGGATGGCCGAACATGAAGCTGTAATAGGCGCGCAAATTCGCGAAACGCTGCCATTCGTCTCCGGGCATACGCCCGAGGATCGAGCGCTTGCCGTGCACGACTTCGTCATGCGACAGCGGCAGGACGAAATTCTCCGAGAAGGCGTAGTGCAGGCCGAACAGGATGTCGCCGTGGTGATGCTTGCGGTGGATCGGGTCCTTGCTGACGTAGTTCAGCGTGTCGTGCATCCAGCCCATGTTCCACTTGTAGCCGAAGCCGAGCCCGCCGAATTCGACCGGACGCGAAACCTGCGGCCAGGCGGTGGATTCTTCGGCGGCCGTGGTCGCCTTCGGGAAACGCGCGAACAGCTCGGTGTTGAAGCGGCGCAGGAACGCGATCGCCTCGATGTTCTCCCTTCCGCCATGCTGGTTCGGAATCCACGCGCCGGGCGGACGGCTGTAGTCGAGGTAGAGCATGGACGCGACCGCATCGACGCGCAATCCGTCGATCGCGTAGCGCTCGAGCCAGAACAGCGCGTTCGATACCAGGAAGTTCGTCACTTCGGTGCGGCCGTAATTGTAGATCAGCGTGCCCCAATCGAGGTGGCGGCCCTGGAGCGGGTTGGCGTGCTCGTACAGCGCTGTGCCGTCGAAGCTGCCGAGCCCGTGCGGATCGTCCGGGAAGTGGCCGGGCACCCAGTCGAGCAGCACGCCGACGCCCTCGCGGTGGCAGGCATCGACCAGCGCGGCGAAATCCTCCGGCGTGCCGAAGCGGCTGGTCGGCGCATACAGACCGGTCGGCTGATAGCCCCATGAGCCGTCGAAAGGATGCTCGCTGACGGGGAGGAATTCGAGATGGGTAAAGCCCATGTCGCGGGCGTAGGCCGGCAGCTGCTCGGCCAGTTCGCGATAGGTCAGCCATTCATTGCCGTTCTTGCGCCGCCATGAGCCGAGATGGACCTCGTAGATCGACATCGGCGCGGACAACGCGTTGATGCCGTCGGGAGCCGGTCGCGGCCGCGGCAGATGCGCCTCGTCGAACACGATGGAAGCGGTCTTCGGCCGCACCTCGCTTGCAAAGGCCATCGGATCGGACTTCAGCGGAAGCAGATGGCCATGCGGTCCGATGATTTCGAACTTGTAGTGGTCGCCGGCCTTGGCGTGCGGGATGAACAATTCCCAATAGCCCGCGCCCCGCACCCGCATCGGATGGCGGCGCCCGTCCCAGAAGTTGAAGTCGCCGACCACGGAGACACGCCGGGCGTTGGGCGCCAGCACGACGAAGCCGATGCCATCGATGCCTTCGAGCCGTATCGGATGTGCGCCGAGCTTGTCGTAAAGGCGCTGGTGAGTGCCTTCGCCGAGCAGATAAAGGTCGAAATCAGTCAGGATCGGCGGAAAGCGATAGGTGTCCTCGAATTCGATGACGTTGTCGCCGAACTTCGCGCGGAGCTGATAGTGCTTCGCGCCGTTCGGAAGAGCGCCGATGAACAGGCCGGAATCATGGACGCGATCGAGCTTCGCCACCTCGCCGTGCTCGCCCACCGCTTCGACGTTGGAGGCATCAGGAAGAAACGCGCGCACCACGCTCTTGTCGCCCTCGGGATGCAGCCCGAGATAGTGGAACGGATCGGAGTGGCGACCCTCGATGATCGCATAGGCTTCGGCAGGGAGTTTAGGCATGGGCTTCGCTCTCGATACTGGACAGAATGCGAAGCAGTCCGGACAGCGGCGCATGGAGCCCCTCAGGCCGGTTGGACAGCTCGTACTCTACTTCCTCGAACGCTTGATCAAGCAGGAAAAACCTTAACAGGCCTGCCGCGGATTGCGGATCTTCCGGCCACAGCCGCCGATCGGTCATGGCTTCGCGGTAGGCGGTGAGGAACGTCGCGGTGGTGCGCTCGCGCCATTCGTCGAGGGCAGCCGTAAGCCGGCCCTGTTCGTCGGAAGCACCGGTGAGCGCGCGGTGGAGCGCCGCGTTAACCGAAAGATCAATCGAGCGGATCAGGCCGGCAACGTCGCGCGCCGCAGGCAGCTTGCGCCGCTTGTCGGCCAGCGGCAAACGCGGATCTCCGTCGAAGTCGATGATGAAGATATCGTCCTTCACGATCAGAGTTTGCCCGAGGCGGAAGTCGCCATGATGACGGATGTTCAACCCGCCGATCTCGGAAGGTAATAGCGCGTCGAGCCGACCTGCCAGGGACGCGCGCTTCGCGGCGAGCTGATTGATCAGCGGCCGATCTGCCTCTCGCAGGCCGTCGCCGCTGGCGGCCAGCCGCTCGAAAACCCGCTCGGCCCGTGCCTTGAGCTCGGATGACCAGCGCTTGATTTGTGCGGAGCCAATCGGCTCCGGCGCGAGATCTCCGGGCTTTGCAGCGGCCAGAGCCACATGCAGCTCGGCGAGCCGTCGGCCGATCTGCGTAATGAAGTGCAGATAGGGCGCTTGCTCCTGTGTCTCGCGGGGCATCTCGCCCGGGGGCAGCACCCGCTGCTCGTCGATATAGCGGTCGAGATAGCCCGCGGTGACGCCCCAGCCGTCGCCCTGGTTCTCGACATAGGCGTGCAGCACGCCGACTGCGCTGCGACGGTCGTCTTCGACCAGCTCGACGCTGCCGAGCAGTGCCGGCGTATTGGCAAAGCGGGCGATTTCGGTGAGGTAGGAGCCGATCTCGATCTCGGGATTGATGCCGGCTTCGAGCTGGCGATAGATCTTGGCGACATACTGGTTGTCGACCAGCGCGGTGCTGTTCGACTGCTCGATCGTGCGGATGCGCTCGGGCTCCTTGATGGTGTACTCGGCAAACCGGCTGGTCGCCTTGAACTCCAGCCGCAGATTGTTCTCTTCCACCACCAGGTTCTGCGACAGGTTGCGCAGGAACAGGCCGATGAAGATCTGCTCGGTTGCCACATCCAGCAGCGTCCCTTCGCGGGCACCCTGACGCACGGCGGCGAGCGCTCTGGGATTGAAGCGTTCGCGGTCGAAGCGCACCCATTCGATCTGCATCGGCAGCACGTAGCGCGTGGTGACGTCGCCCTGCGCCGCCTCGAAAAACGCGATCCAGGGCCTGTTGTCGCCGATGTCGCAGAACGGCACCGCCGAGGTCAGCGTCGGCTTGATCTGCTTGGGATTGTGCTCCGGATACCAGCGCGTGCGCGACAGGAATCCCGGCAGCACCTCATGTTCGAACACGCCGCGCTCGCGCGCCAGCGACACCCAGGTCGAGTTCACCGGCACCACCAGGGTCTCGAATTCCGGCACTGCGCGCGGTGTCACCGGCTCGGACTTGTCGCGCTCGGTGAGCTGGAACCAGTAGAAGCCATAGGGCCCCAGCGTGACCATGTAGGGCAGTTCGCCGATCGCCGGAAAACGCGTGCGGCCGAGCATCTCCTGCGGGATGCGGTCCTTCCAGGGCGACAGATCGAGCTCGGTCGCCTGGGCCGCGCGCGACAGATTGGCGACGCAAAGGATCACCTCGTCGCGGTACTGCCGAACATAGGCCAGCACGGCGCGGTTGGCCGGGCGGATGAAGGTCATGGTGCCGCGGCCGAAGGCGAGCGTCGATTTGCGCACCGAGATCAGGCGCTTGGTGGCGCTGAGCAGCGAGGACAGGCTGCGCGACTGCGCCTCCACGTTCACCGATTCGTAGCCGTAGACGGGATCCATGATCAGCGGCGCGTAGAGGCGGGCCGGGTCACAGCGCGAGAAGCCGCCGTTGCGGTCCGGGCTCCATTGCATCGGCGTGCGCACGCCGTTGCGGTCGCCGAGATAGATGTTGTCGCCCATCCCGATCTCGTCGCCGTAATAGATGATCGGCGTGCCGGGGAAGGACAGCAGCAGCGAGTTCATCAGCTCGATCTTGCGCCGGTCGTTGTCCATCAGCGGCGCAAGGCGCCGGCGGATGCCGACGTTGATGCGGGCCCGCGGATCGTTGGCGTAGGTGGTCCACAGATAGTCGCGCTCGACGTCGGTCACCATCTCCAGCGTCAGCTCGTCATGGTTCCGCAGGAACAGCGCCCATTGGCAGCTTGCGGGAATGTCCGGCGTCTGGCGCAGGATGTCGGTGATCGGGAAACGGTCCTCCTGCGCGATCGCCATGTAGATGCGCGGCATCAGCGGGAAGTGGTAGGCCATGTGGCACTCGTCGCCGCGGCCGAAATATTCCTGCACGTCCTCCGGCCATTGATTGGCTTCGGCCAGCAGCAGCTTGCCCTTGGAGTAGGAATCCAGCTCGTGGCGCAGCCGCTTGATGATGGCATGCGTCTCGGGGAGGTTCTCGTTCGAGGTACCTTCGCGCTCGCAGAGATAGGGAATGGCGTCCAGACGGAAGCCGTCGACGCCGGCATCCAGCCAGCGCTTCATCACCTGGATGAGGGCGCTGACGACGCGAGGATTGTCGAAATTGAGATCCGGCTGGTGCGAGAAGAAGCGGTGCCAATAGAACGCGCCGGCCTCGTGGTCCCAGGTCCAGTTCGACTTCTCGGTATCGGTGAAGATGATGCGCGTGCCCTGGTATTTCTGGTCGGTGTCGCTCCAGACATACCAGTTGCGGGCGCTCGAGCCCGGAGGGCTGCGGCGCGCGCGCTTGAACCAATTGTGCTGGTCCGAGGTGTGGTTGACGACGAGCTCGGTGATGACGCGCAAGCCGCGCTTCTGCGCTTCCTGGATGAAGCGCTTGAAATCCTTCATCGTCCCGAAATCGGGATTGACCGCGCCGTAATCGGCGATGTCGTAGCCGTCGTCGCGGCCGGGCGAGGGATAGAACGGCAGCAGCCAGAGCGCGGTGACGCCGAGCTCCTGGAGATAAGGCAGCTTCTCTGTCAGCCCTGCGAAATCGCCGATGCCGTCCTGATTGCTATCGGCAAACGCCTTGACGTGGAGCTGATAGATGATGGCGTCCTTGTACCAGAGCTCGTCCACGATCTCGGCAGCCTCGGCTTTCTTGGTATCGACGGAAGACAATACATTCATGGCGTGCGCCCTTACGCCAGGCAGCGGAACAGCAGCGCCGGATCGCGCTCGGGATCGATACGCAGTTTGATCCCGCCCCATTCGATGCGGGCCTGTTCGCCGGTGAGGAGGTTTTGGAGTGCCGACACATGGCGTCGCTGCCCGCCGTCGTCAACCGTGACGTCGCCGAGCGGCAACCAGAATTCGCGCACATGGCGCGAGAGCGCAACCACGATCACGACGACATTGGCCGGGTCGGTCGCTTCCTTGACGAAGGCGATCGTCTCGCCGTCTTCGATGCCGATGAAGCGCAGATTCGCCGTCTGCTGAAGCGCAGCATTCTCGTTGCGGATGCGATTGAGCTCCGCGATGCAGGTCTTGATATGGCCGGACTTGTTCCAGTCACGCTGCTTGATCTGGTATTTCTCTGAGTCGAGATATTCCTCGCGGCCGGGGATCGCGTCGTGCTCCAGCAACTCGAACCCGCTGTAGATGCCGTAATTACCGGACAGCGTCGCGGCCAGCGCGACGCGCGATTTGAACGCCCAGGTCTCGCCGCCCTGGAGATGATAGGGCAAAAGATCGGGCGTGCTCACGAACAGGTTCGGCCGATAGAAATCACGTTCGGGATAGCGCGTCAGCTCGCCGAGATATTGCTCCAGCTCCCACTTCGCCGTGCGCCAGGGGAAATAACTGAAGGATTGTGCAAAGCCGAGCTTGGCGAGGCCCTTCATCAGCTTCGGGCGCGCGAACGTCTTGGAGAACAGGATCACCTCGGGATGCCGGCGACGGATGTCACGGATCAGCCATTCCCAGAAGGCGAGCGGCGCGGTGTCGTGATTGTCGATGGCGAAGATGGTGACGCC
The DNA here is from genome assembly GCF_000515415.1 of Bradyrhizobium sp. WSM1417. NCBI lineage: Bacteria > Pseudomonadati > Pseudomonadota > Alphaproteobacteria > Hyphomicrobiales > Nitrobacteraceae > Bradyrhizobium > Bradyrhizobium sp. WSM1417. Next base: position 7,130,197 of record NZ_KI911783.1, on the reverse strand, counting down.
GTGGTCGATCCAGAACAGCATGGCGTCGCGAAACGCGTTCCACAGTCCAGCACGGTCGACGGACGTAAAATCGGGGATCACGATATCGGAATAGGGCCCGTCGGCCGTCCGCACCGAGCGATCCGGGCGCCATTTGAACCATTCCGGATGTTGCGTCAGCCACGGGTGGTCCGGCGAGCATTGCACGGCGAAGTCGAGCGCGAGCTCGAGGCCGTATTCCAGGCAGGTCGCGACCAGCGCGCGAAAATCCTCGATCGTGCCGAGTTCGGGGTGCAGCGCGTCGTGCCCGCCCTCGATGGCGCCGATCGCATAAGGCGAGCCGGGATCGCCGTCGCCCGCCACCGGCGTGTTGTTGCGGCCCTTGCGACGGGTACGGCCAATGGGATGGATCGGCGTGAAGTAGAGCACGTCAAAGCCCATCGCGGCGATGTCGGGCACGCGCGCGATGCAGTCGCGGAGCGTGCCATGCTGTCCTGGCACCACGCTCTGGCTGCGCGGCATCATCTGATACCAGGCGCCGAACCGTGCCTTGTCGCGGTCGACGAACAGTGGGAATAGCGCCGAGCGCGTCAGATCAGGCCGCGACTGGCTCTCGGCCATGGCTGCGCCGAGCTCGGTTGCCAGCAGCGGGGCAACGTCGCCGGTCTGAAGATAGTCCTCGCATTGCCTGACGATGACGGCGGCGGCGTCCTGCTGCGCGCCATGCGCCTTGGTCAGAAGGCCGGCGCCCTCGATCGCATCGAGCGTGACGTCGGCACCGGAGCGTTGCTTGCGCGCGACCGCGTGCGACCACGTCGCGAATTCGTCGGTCCAGGCTTCGATCGCATAGACATATTTGCCGGGCTCGACGGGTGTGAACGCGCCGGACCAGCGGTCATTGCCGTGATGGATCATCGGCTCGCTCCGCCATTCGCGGTCCTGCTCCTGTCGCCAGATCAGCGCTGCGCCGATCACGGCGTCGCCGTCCCGGTAGATGTCGGCCCAGACCTCGACCGGTTCGCGGGCGATCCGCTTCACGGCGAAGCGCCCGCCGTCGATCAGGGGATAGACGTCCTCGATGAGGAAAGTGCTGCCCGCTGCGGCACTCTCGACAGTTTGAATTGTCTTGTTCACGGTGATGCCATTGACAAGAAAGCAGGAGCCCGTTTCCCTTGCCGGGAACCTACGCTTGATACCACTATAGAAAGCCGCTTGTGTGTCATTGGTTCCGTTGGGAACGGCAGGCGCGGCTCGCGAGTTAACCCTGACTAACCTCTTCCGCGACCTCGTTAAAATCGATGCCCCCGGCCAAAACATGGCCTGCAAGCTGCGTGCCGAATGGATCTTTTAGCTCAAGCCCGGATCAAGGGCGTTCAATCCGAATTCGTCGATGCCCTCGGAAAGCTGCGGGTCACCGATCCCGTGGCCCTCAGATCCATCCTCGACGCCCTACCGGAGAAGCGGGTTTACCGCTTCGTCAGCGGGCCCGTGGTGGTCCGCGCCTTGGGACAGCCGCGCACCGAATTGGTGACGATCGGTGCGCCGCCGCTCAAATGGAAGATGACCGGCAACGGCAATTTGATCGCGCAAGGTGAGACGCGCGAGCCCGTGATTGCCTGGCCCGCCGGCCTGCCGCTCGGCTATCACCGACTGACGCTGATCGATGCCGAAGGCGTGACCGAAGAGGTGCCGATGATCGTGGCGCCGGAGCGGGCCTTTGGCGGGGATTTCGACCGCGGCTGGCTGCTTGCCGTCCAGCTCTACAGCGTCCGCTCGGAGCGCAATTGGGGCATCGGCGATTTCACCGACCTCGCCGGTCTCGTCCGGCTCGCCAAGCAGTTGGGAGCCGACGGCGTCGGGCTCAATCCCCTGCATGTGTTGTTCGACGACCATCCGGCCGATTGCAGCCCCTACTCGCCGAACAGCCGGCTGTTTCTCAATCCGCTCTATATCGACGTCGAGGCGATCCCGGAATTTTCGCCCGACCTCGTCCCCGACGCGGCCGCGACCGCCGCGCGGCTCCGCGACGGCGATCGTGTGCCCTATTCGGACATGGCGGCCTTGAAATGGCTCGGCCTCCGCGCCGCCTTCGACAGCTTCGTGAAAACCGCGAGCGGCGTCCGCCGCAACCAGTTCGACGCCTTCCGCGCGGCTCGCGCGCCGCTGTTGTCCCGCTTTGCCTGCTTTGAGGTGCTACGCCATCGTTTCGCGGCGCCGTGGTGGGAATGGCCGATGGAGTGGCAGCAGCCGGACGAGACGAAGTGCGCCGAGTTGCGCAATGGCCCGGACAAGCACGAGGTCGAGTTCGTCGAATTCGTGCAATGGACCGCCGATAGCCAATTGCATGCCGCCAAGGAGCTGGCCGGCCAGCTCGGCATGCGGGTCGGGCTCTATCTCGACGTCGCGGTCGGCGTGCAGTCGAACGGCTTCGACGCCTGGAACGAGCAGGGGGCGATCTCCCGTCATCTCGCGGTCGGCGCGCCGCCGGACGTGCTCAACACCATCGGCCAGGATTGGGGCCTCGCCGGCTTCAATGCCGGCGGCCTGGAGGCGCAATCCTTCGTGCCGTTCGCCGACATGCTCGCGGCTTCGATGCGCCATTCCGGCGCCATCCGTCTCGACCACGTGCTGGGCCTGAAGCGGCTGTATCTGGTGCCGCGCGGCTTCAAGCCCGACAACGGCGCCTATGTGCAGATGCCGTTCGAGGCGCTGCTGGCGACCGTGGCGCGCGAGAGCGCGGCCCATAAGTGCATCGTCATCGGCGAGGATCTCGGTACGGTGCCGAAAGGATTTCGCGAGACCATGCAGGATTTCGGCATCTGGTCCTATCTCGTCATGATGTTCGAGCGCGACGATGCCGGTCACTTCCGGCCCGTCGATCACTACCGGCCCAACGCGCTGGTGACGCTGAACACCCATGATTTGTCGACCTATGCCGGCTGGCGCTCCTTCAGCGATCTCAAGATGAAGCGCTCGCTCGGGCTCGATCCCGGCGAGAACGATCAGGCCCGCTGGGATGCGCTCGGCCTGCTCGACGAGATCCTGCGTGCCAACGGCATCCGTGCCAATGATGTCTATTCGGTGCTCGCCTTCCTGTCGCGCACGCCCTCGCGGCTGCTTGCGGTGTCACTGGAGGATCTGCTCGGCGTGATCGACCAGCCCAACATTCCCGGCACGATCGACGAGCATCCGAACTGGCGCCAGCGCCTGCCTGTGACGCTCGACAAGATCGCCTCGAAAGTCGATCTCGCGGCTTTGAAGGCCGCCACACGGGAACGCTCGTTGCCCGGCGGGCGTTGATCGCCGGGGCTTCGAGGGTGCCGTTTTCAAGGCTCGTACGACATTGTCTCAGAGAATTGAGGACTATGCGCTGATCGGCGACTGCGAGACCGCGGCGCTGGTCGGCCGCAACGGCTCGATCGACTGGCTGTGCTGGCCGGCCTTCGATTCCGATGCCTGCTTTGCAGCCCTCCTCGGCACGCACAAGAACGGCCGCTGGCTGATCGCGCCGGGCGAGGACGTCACCGCGACGTCGCGCCGCTATCTCGGCGACACCCTCATCCTGGAAACGCGCTTTGAGACTGACAGCGGCACCGTTGCGCTGATCGACTTCATGCCGCCGCGTGGCAAGGCCTCCGACATCGTGCGGCTGGTCCGCGGCGTCAGCGGCACGGTGAAGATGCGGATGGAGCTCGTCATCCGCTTCGGCTTCGGCGTCGACATCCCGTGGGTGCGGCGGATCGACCATTCCCTACTGGCGGTCGCCGGGCAGGACATGACCGTGCTGCGGACGCCGGCGAAGACCCGCGGTGAGGATCTGACCACGGTTTCCGACTTCGAGGTGAAGGCCGGCGAGACCGTGCCGTTCGTGCTGACCTACGGCCCCTCGCATCTCGAGCCACCCGCGCCGATCGATCCGGAGCTCGCGCTCAAAGAGACCGAGAAATTCTGGCAGGACTGGTGCAGCCACTGCAATCGCGATGGCGACTATCGCGACCTGATCGTGCGCTCGCTGATCACGCTCAAGGCGCTGACCTTCGGCCCGACCGGCGGCATCGTCGCGGCGCCGACCACCTCGTTGCCGGAGAAGCTCGGCGGCGCCAGGAATTGGGACTACCGCTTCTGCTGGCTGCGTGACGCCACCTTCACGCTGCTGGCGCTGATGAACTCGGGTTACACCGAGGAAGCCTCGGCCTGGCACAATTGGCTGCTGCGTGCGGCGGCGGGCTCGCCGGCGAACATGCAGATCATGTACGGCATCTGGGGCCAGCGGCGGCTGCTGGAATGGGAAGCGACCTGGCTCGACGGCTACGAAGGCGCACAGCCGGTGCGCGTCGGCAATGCCGCGCACGCGCAGCTCCAGCTCGACGTCTACGGCGAACTGATCGACGCCTTCCACCAATCGCGGATGGCCAAGCTCAAGCTCGATGACGAGAGCTGGGCGCTGGAATGCGCCGTGCTCAAGCACCTCGCCGAAGTCTGGGACCAGCCCGATCATGGCATCTGGGAGCGGCGCGGAGAGCCGAAGCACTATGTCTTCTCCAAGGTGATGACCTGGGTCGCCTTCGATCGCGGCATCAAGAGCGCCGAGACTTTCGGCTTCAAGGCTCCGCTGCTGCACTGGCGCATCTTGCGCGACGCCATTCATCGCGACGTCTGCAACCGGGGCTTCGACGCGGAGGAGAATGCCTTCGTGGAGTCCTACGGCTCGAAGCTGCTCGATGCCAGCGTGCTGCTGCTGCCGGCCGTCGGCTTCCTGGACGCGTCGGATCCGCGCATTCGCGGCACCATCGCGGCGGTCGAAAACCACATGCTGCGCGACGGCTTCGTGCTGCGGCACGATCCCCGCGAGGTGCCTGCGGGGCAGCCGCCGCTCGAAGGCGCCTTCCTCGCCTGCAGCCTGTGGCTGGCCGATGCCCATGTGCTGGCGGGCGATCTCGACAAGGCGCAGAGCTTGTTCGATCGCGTGGTCGGTATCGCCAATGACGTCGGGCTGCTGGCCGAGGAATATGATTCAGGCGCCAGGCGTCAGACCGGCAATTTCCCGCAGGCGCTGACGCATATTGCGCTGGTCAACACCGCGCATAATCTGTCGGCGGCAAGGCAGGGCAGCCAGAAGCCGGCGATGCAGCGGTCGAAGCAGTGACCTAGGCGACCTCGTTCCGCTTCAAAATCATCTCCATCGCTTCCGCGAAACCGTCCTGCTCGTTGGTCGCGGTGACGTGGGTCGCCTGCTCCTTGACGTTGTCGGCCGCGTTGCCCATCGCGATCGAGGTGCCGCTGACGCGGAACATCGCGAGGTCGTTCTGCATGTCGCCGATGGTGGCGACCGCGTCGGTTGAAACGCCGAGGCGCCTGGCCATGGCTTGCACGAATGTGCCCTTGTCGAAGCCGGGCGGGGTGATGTCGAGGTAGTAGGTTTGCGAACGCACTGCCATCGCCTCGCTGCCGAGCGCCTTCTGCATCGCCTTCTCGCAACGCTCGAGGCCCGCCGCATCGGCGCTGGCGCCGACGATCTTGCAGGCGCTGGCGAGATACGGCGAGAAATCCGTGACGATGGTCGGATCGGAGCGGATCGTATGCTGCTCGTGAGCGACGTATTGGCCATCAGGCCTGTCGATCAGCCATTTGTCGGTGGTGAACAGCCAGATGTCGGCGCCGAAGTCCCGGAGAATTTGCAGGCTTCGCTCGGCCGCGCCGGCTGGGATGAGATGCTGCTCGACCGGATTCATTTCGGGATCGACGATCGAGGAGCCGTTGAACGGGCCGACCGGCAGCCAGAGCGCCAGCGGCTCGATCAGGAAGCGCATGCCGATCGCGGGGCGGCTCGACGTAATCGTGAAGCCGATGCCGGCCTGGTGCACACGCTGCACCGCGGACCTCGCGCGGTCGGTCAGCGTCTTGTCCTTGGTCAGCAGCGTACCGTCGACGTCGGAGACGACGAGCGAGATTTTTGTCATGGCGGTCCCTTGGGTGTTTCTTGGGTGTTTGGCCTCAGCGTTTCGCGCTGCCCAGTTTCAGCTGTCGCACGACGCCGTCCACGATTGCTTCCACGGATTCGTCGATCGAGACGGTGATCACGTGCTCGCCAGCCTCCGGCGGCTCCAGCGTGTTGAACTGGCTCGTCAGCAGGCCGGGCGGCATGAAGTGCCCCTTGCGTTGCGCGAGGCGAGCGGCGATCAGCTCCTTCGTGCCCCTGAGGAAGACGAAGCGGACGTCGTCGCGTCCGCGCAGCAGCACGTCCCGATAAGTATGCTTCAGCGCCGAGCAGGCGATGATCACGTGCTCGCCCTTGTCACAGACCCGCGCGATCTCGTCGGCGATGGCGTTGAGCCAGGGCCAGCGGTCCTCGTCGGTGAGGGGATGGCCGGCCCGCATCTTCTCGACATTGCTGGCGGGATGAAAGCTGTCGCCGTCTTCGAACCGCCAGCCGAGGCGCTCGCCCAACGCTTTTGCAACCGTGCTCTTGCCCGAGCCCGACACGCCCATCACGATCAATGCACAAGGTGCTTCAACGCCCGTCACGAATTCCCCCCGGAAGCGCGGCCTGGTCGACCAGCCAGACGGTCTCGCCATTCGAGCGCGCGCGTACAGCCGGCAGAGTCTCGCCATTGAGCAGGCGCGTCAAGATCGGCTGCTTGTCGTGCCCCGCTATCTCGAACAGCATTTCGCGGCAGGACGCCAGCGCGGGCAGGGTGAGCGAGACCCGCGGCACGAAGGGGGCAACATTGGCCTTGGGGACGCCGACCACCCAGCGCTCGGTCTCCTCGATCGCAGGATAGCCCGGGAACAGCGACGCCGTGTGGCCGTCGGGACCTGCGCCCATCAAAACCATGTCGAACAGCGGCCGTGCCGGATCCAGGCTTTCCGCGCCGTAGAAAGCCTGCAGCTCGCGCGCATAGGCCTCGGCGCTCTGATTGGGGGTGTCAGCCGTCGTCGGGATCGGGTGAACATGGCCGGAGGGCGCGTTGCGATCGAGAAAGGTCGCGCGGGCAACCGCCATGTTGTTGAGGGGGGCGCTTTCGGGCACGAAGCGCTCGTCACCGATGAACCAGTGCACGCGCTCCCACGGGATTTTCTCGCGCCAGGCCTCGCTGCCCAGCAGCTGGTAGAGCTTCTTCGGGCTGGAGCCGCCGGTCAGGCAGATCGCGATGCGCCCGGGATTGTCGGCGATTCGCGCCATCACCCGCTCGGCCGCGGCCCGCGCGAGAGCCTCGGCGTCGGCCGCGACGATGAGCTTCGGCTGTCCGGCCGCCGTCACGAAAACTTGCGCCAGCTTCGGCCGTCGCGGCGGAGCAATTCATCGGCGCAGGCGGGGCCGTCGCTGCCGGCTTGATAGGTCTCGATGCCGTTGCTGCCCGCGTTCTTCCAGGCGTCCAGGAACGGCTGCACCGCCTCCCATCCGGCTTCGATGCCGTCGGCGCGCTGGAATAGGATGTTGTCGCCGATCATGCAGTCGTAGATCAGCGTCTCGTAGCCGGTCGAGGGATCGGCCCGGAAATAGTCGCCATAGCGGAACTTCATCTCGACGCCGTCGATGGTGACGCTCGGCCCCGGGATCTTGGCGTTGAACTGGAGCTCGATGGTCTCGGTCGGCGCGATGCCGATCGTGAGGAAGTTCTGGGAGAGGCGATCGACAGCGGTGCCTGAGAACATCGACAGCGGTGCCTGCTTGAACTTGATCGCGACCTCGGTGCGCTTGTGGCCGAGCGCCTTGCCGGTGCGCAAATAGAACGGCACGCCGGCCCAGCGCCAATTGTCGATCATCAGTTTCAGCGCGACATAGGTTTCGGTGGTGCTGCCGGGTTTGACGTCCTCGGTCTTGCGATAGTCCGGGATCTCATCGTCACCGATTCGCCCCGACAGATATTGGGCGCGCACCGAGCTCTTCAGCGCTTCCTCTTCGCTCGGGCGCTGAATCGAGGTCAGAATCTCGGCCTTCTCGGAGCGCACCGAATGGGCGTCGAAACGCGCCGGCGGCTCCATCGCGACCAGCGACATCAGCTGAAACAGATGGTTCGGCACCATGTCGCGCAGCGCGCCGGTGGCGTCGTAAAAGCCGCCGCGATGGCCGACGCCGAGCTTTTCCTCCACCGTGATCTGGATGTGGTCGATATGGTTGCGATTCCAGATCGGCTCGAACATGCCGTTGGCAAAGCGCAGCACCAGGATGTTCTGCACCGTCTCCTTGCCGAGATAGTGATCGATCCGGTAGATCTGGTGTTCGTCCATGATCTTCAGCAGCTCGCCATTCAGCGCGCGAGCCGAGGCGAGATCGGTGCCGAACGGCTTTTCGATCACCAGCCGCCGCCACGTGCCATTCTCCTTCATCATGCCGGTACGGCCGAGCTCGCGCGCGGTCGGCGCGAATGCAGCCGGCGGGGTCGCGAGGTAGAACAGCCGATTGCCGCCGGTGTCCTGCGCGCATTCCAGAGAATCCAGATGCTCGCGCAGGCGATCAAAGGATGGCGGATCCTTTGCGTCGGCTTCGACGAAGGTCACGCATTCCAGCAGCTTCTTGGCAATGTCATCGTCCACCGGACGGGTCGCGAACTGGCGCAAGCCCTTCAACAGGCTGTCGCGCAATTCGTCGTCCGACTGGCTCCGGCGGGCGACGCCGACCACGCAAAACTTTTCCGGTAACAGATGCTCGGCCGCCAGATTGTAGAGCGATGGCATCACCAGCCGATGGGTGAGGTCGCCGGTGACACCAAAGATGACGAAGGCGCAATTTTCCGGCTTGCGCTTGGCTTGCGGGTCTTTTGTCACGAACTATCGGCCTTCGCTCTGCTAATTGCTATTTGGGCTTCGAAGCAGCCGACTGCTTCGGCTCCTTGTGGCCGCCGAAGCCGGCTCGCATCGCTGAGAGAATTTTCTCGGCGAAGGTGTGTTCCTTGCGGGAACGGAAACGTGCGAACAGCGCCGCGGTCAGGACTTCGGCCGGCACGGCCTCGTCGATCGCGGCATTCACGGTCCAGCGTCCTTCGCCGGAATCCTCGACGAAGCCGGAATATTCCGTCAACGCCGGGCTGTCGGCGAGTGCCGTCGAGGTGAGATCGAGCAGCCAGGACGGAATCACGGAGCCGCGCCGCCAGACTTCGGCGATATCGGCGAGATCGAAATCGTAACGATGATCCGCCGGCAAGGCCTCGATATTGGCGTTCTTGAGGATGTCAAAACCTTCGGCATAGGCCTGCATCAAGCCGTATTCGATGCCGTTGTGGATCATCTTGACGAAATGCCCGGCGCCCACCGGGCCGGCATGGATGTAGCCCTGCTCGATGCGGGGATCGCGCCCCTCACGTCCCTCCGTGCGTGGAATGTCGCCGGCGCCGGGCGCGAGCGCGGCGAAGATCGGATCGAGCCGATCGACCACCTGTTTCTCGCCGCCGATCATCATGCAATAGCCGCGGTCGAGGCCCCAGACGCCGCCGGAGGTGCCGACGTCGACATAGTGGATGCCGCGCTCCTTCAGCGCCTTGCCGCGGCGGACGTCGTCTTGCCAGAACGTGTTGCCACCGTCGATGATGACGTCGCCTTCCTGCATCACGCCCGCGATGGTATCGATCGTGGTCTCGGTGATGTGGCCGGCCGGCAGCATCACCCAGGCCGTGCGCGGCCGATCCAGTTTCGCAATGAACTCTTCGAGCGTCGCCGAGCCTGTCGCGCCGTCTGCGGCAAGACCCGCGACGGCCTTGGCATCCTTGTCGTAGACCACGGTCGAATGTCCCTGGCGCATCAGCCGTCGAACGATGTTGCCGCCCATCCGGCCGAGGCCGATCATGCCGAGTTGCATTGAGGAATTCCCTTAGTTCAGTGCGTCATTGAGCGCCGCATTGAGCGCCGCGAGACCCTTCTTGAGCCCACCCTTCAGGTGGACCCGCAGCGCGCGCCGGCCGCGCTCGGTAAGCACGTCGAAATCGCCGCGCGCCTGCGCCGCCTTGATGACGCCGAAGCTGGCCTTCTGACCCGGCACCAGCAAATCCTTGGCATCGTCGGCGGTGATCTGGAGGAACACGCCGCTGTCGGGGCCGCCCTTGTAGGCTTGTCCTGTCGAGTGCAGGAAACGCGGTCCGAACTCGGCGCAGGTCGCGACATGTCGCTTCTCGCGCACTTCGAGCCGCATGGTCTGGAGTGCGTCGATCGTCGCCTTGTCGCGCGCGATGTAGCCGAGCAGGGCGACATAATCGCCATGTTTGGAGCGCGACAGATGCGCCTTCAGCCATGAGGTGAGGTCGCCGTTGGCGCCGGCGGCGCGCAGGGCCGCGGCATTGGTCTCGTCGGTGTAGAGATCGGCCTCGGTGGTGCTGACCACCGGCCGTTCGGCCGGCAGCGCGCCGGTCTTTTCGAACGAGGCGGTGAGCTCCCGGGTCTTGATCTTAGCCGCTTCCACGTCCGGCTGGTCGAACGGGTTGATGCCGAGGATGCTGCCCGCCACCGCCGTTGCCATCTCGAAGCGGAAGAACTCCTGGCCGAGATGGTCGATCGACTTCATGACGATGCGGACGACGGGATGGCCGGCCGCTTCGATCGCAGCAAGCTGCGAGTCATGGGCGGCGTCCGCCTCGCCCTCGATACGGATGTCGATGAAGAGCCTGTCATTGCCGTAGACCGCGGGCTCGCCCAGCGGCTCGCCGTCGATCGGGATCAGGCCCTTGCCGTCCTTGCCGGTCGATTCCGCGATGAGCTGCTCGGCCCAGGCGCCGAAATCGGCGATCTTCTTCGACGACAGGATCGTCACCTTGTCGCGACCTTCGAGCGCTGCATGGCCCATGGCAAGACCGAGCTGCACGCCGGGGTTCTCACTTGGCGGCACGTCCGGTCCGCAGGAGCGGGCCATCGCAAGCGCGTGCTTGACGAAGGTCTTGATATCGATGCCCGCGGTTGCCGCCGGCACCAGCCCGAACGGCGAGAGCACCGAGTAGCGTCCGCCGATGGAGGGCTCGCCGTAGAAGATGCGCGCGTAGTTCAGCGTCTTCGCCGCCTTCTCCAGCGACGACCCGGGATCGGTGACTGCAATGAAGCGATGGCCGGTCTTGACCTTCGGCCCGACCGCCTGCGCGACGCGCTCGTGGAAATAATCCTTCATCGCATTCGGTTCGGTGGTGCCGCCGGACTTGCTGGAGACAATGAACACGGTGTTGGCGATGTCGATCCTGGCCTCCATCGCCCGCACCTGTGCCGGGTCGGTGGAATCCAGCACGTGCAGCTTCGGGAACCCGGGCTTCTTGCCGAAGGTCTCGGCCAGCACCTCCGGCCCGAGGCTTGATCCGCCCATGCCGAGCACGACGGCGTCGGAGAATTTCTGGCCTTTTACGCGGCTTGTATAATCCTCGTAGTCGGCGACGTCGGTCTTGGCGGCGCTGTCGAGCCAGCCGAGCCATTTATCCTCGTCGGTGTCGGTCCAGACCGATTTGTCGCGCTGCCAAAGCCGGCGGATCTTGGCGGATGCGCGCCATTCCTCGGTGCTCTTGGCAACGGCCTTGCCGAGACCGTCGCCGAGCGAGAGAAGCTGGCGGTCGATCGCGGGCCCGAGCACGGTGGCGCGCTTGTGGGCGACCGCGCCATAGAGCTTGTCGGCGGCGTCGGCGAACTGCTTGACGCCGTCCTTGACGAGCTCCTCGGTGATGGCATCGAGCGAGACGCCGGAGCGCTCCAGCTCTTCCAACACGCGCCTGGCGTCGTCGACATTCTCTTCCAGGCTGTCGCGCGGCGTGCCGTGGTCGCGGAACGCATCCAGTGTCGCCGGCGGCACGGTGTTGATGGTGTCGGGACCGATCAATTCCTCGACATAGAGAACGTCGCTGTAGTCCTTGTTCTTGGTACCGGTCGAGGCCCACAGCATGCGCTGCGGCTTGGCGCCCTTGGCCGCGAGCTTGTCCCAGCGGGGACCTGAGAACAGGCGCTTGTAATCCTGGTAGGCGACCTTCGCATTGGCGATCGCGACCTTGCCCTTCAGCGCGGCGAGCCGTTCCTTCTCGCTGGGGTCGTTGGCGCGGGCGATCTTCTCGTCGAGCTGCTTGTCGACCACCGAGTCGATGCGGCTGACGAAAAAGCTCGCCACGCTCGCCACGTGGGAGGGGTCGCCGCCACCTGCGACGTATGTCTCCAGGCCGGCGAGATAGGCCTCGGCGACTTGCAGATAGACGTCCCTGGAGAACAACAGCGTGATATTGATGCTGATGCCGTCACCGATGAGCTGCTCGATCGCCGGCAGGCCTTCCGGCGTCGCCGGCACCTTCACCATCAGGTTCTTGCGGTTGACGTCCTTCCAGAGCCGCCGCGCCTCTGTGACCGTGCCGGCGGTGTCCATCGCCAGATAGGGCGAGACTTCCAGGCTGACATAGCCGTCGCCGCCCTTGAGGCGGTCGTAGACCGGGCGCAGCACGTCGGCCGCGTTCTGGATGTCCTCGATCGCGACAGCCTCGAACAGGTCGGCGACCGACCGATCGCCGCGCTTCAATGCCTTGCCGATCGGCGCGTCGTACTCGTCCGAGCTGCCGATCGCTTTCTCGAAGATCGACGGGTTGGAAGTGACGCCCTTGACGCCGTCGGTGTCGATCAGCCGCTTCAGGTCGCCCTTGGCGATGAAGCCACGGGCCAGGAAGTCCAGCCAGACGGCTTGTCCGTGCTTTTCCAGTTCTTTGACGGGATTCATGATGCTAATTTATCTCCAAGCCTGCGGGCGAGGGGTTTCCGCGCCGGTCCTGACGCGCTATCCTCTAGCTTACATGCTTCCTTGAGGGAACCAATCAAGGGTATGGGCGTCATATCCTCCAGTGTAACTCCGTCGCGATCATGGCGATCCGCGTAGAGGGAGCCGAGTTGCGTAAAAGGTCGTTGGCCGTGAGAAATCGGCCGGGCCTCGTTGTGTAACGTCAGCTGCCTCGGCTCGCCGCTAGCGGCTGCGCGGAGTACTCATCAGCGGATTCCGGTCCGCCTGATGCGTCGTGGCTCGGTCGCGAATGGCCATGCTGGGGGAAAGCATGCAAGCACATCATGACCGTCTGGCGCTCGCTGTCACAGACAGTCCCCGATCGGTCACGTCGACCGGAAGCGTCGATGCGTCCCACGATCTCGAAATCGGTCCATGTACGAGCCAAACGCGACTGCTGGTCGTAGCGGGCTTCGCCATGACGCTGCTCAGCGCAACGCTCGCCTTGGGCTGGTGGGGTGCTTTTGGCGATTACGACACGACGGTCGGCTGTGCCGGTGTGGTGGCGTTCGCCCTGATGACCGGTCGGCTGATCTGGATGCTCCCCGCCGAACGGGGATCGGTGGTGATCGTCACCCCGTATGGGATTCGCGATCTCCGCATCGGCAATGAATTTCTGCTGTGGGACTCGATCGCGGAGATTTCGGCTGAAGAACGCCGTGGGCGCAAGGTGATCGTGCTGACGCCGACGCCGGCCTTGCAGCGGCAGCTCTGCAGTATCCGCGGCTTGGTCGGCTGCGTGACGGACGATCGCATCGTGATCCGGTCGGAGGGCCTGGCGACCGATTTTGATACACTGCTGCGTGCTTGCCGCGACTGTCACGCCGCCGGCGGTCCACGCACCGCATTGCAACAGGAAGATGAACGCAGCACCCAAGGCTTCGCCGCACAAGCGTCATAAGATCGCCGTTCGCAGATCGCTATGATGGAGCGCCGGATGAACGCATCCCCGGTAACGCCCGGATGTTGCGAGCAAGTGACATTTTCTGGAAATGAGCCAATATAGACAAAGATTCGCTCAAATATCAGGCAGGTGCCTGTTCGTAACTCACCCTGTGCCTACGTTGTGCGTTGCGCCGAGAAGGCGCCCGGGTGTCGAATGATCGTCATGTGCTCACGCTGATTCGAGAGTGGCGCTAAGGAACGGTCCGGTCGCTGCTTTCGTTCAATTGTGTAGCGGAACTCACGCGGAGAGGGATCATGTACAACGATTCTCTATTCAACGCTTTCGCTAAGTCGTTCGAGGCGAGAAGCCAACACGACATGTCGATGGCGGAATATCTGGAATCGTGTCGAAGCGATCCCATGAAATACGCGAACGCGGCCGAACGACTGCTAGCAGCGATCGGTGAGCCCCAGACGATTGACACGGCCAAGGACCCACGCCTTGGCCGTATTTTTTTGAACCGCACGATCCGCACCTATCCGGCCTTTGCCGGCTTCTACGGCATGGAAGAAACCATCGAGCGCATCGTCGGTTTCTTCCGTCACGCGGCGCAGGGCCTCGAAGAGCGCAAGCAGATCCTGTATCTGCTCGGTCCGGTCGGCGGCGGCAAATCCTCGCTCGCCGAGCGGCTGAAGTCGCTGATGGAAGTGCACCCGATCTACGTGCTCAAGGCCGGCGACGAGCTCTCGCCGGTGTTCGAAAGCCCGCTCAGCCTGTTCGATCCGGATCAGCTCGGCCCGATGCTGGAAGAGAAATACGGCATTCCGCGCCGCCGTCTCACCGGCCTGATGAGCCCGTGGTGCTACAAGCGGCTGGAAGCCTTTGGCGGCGACATTTCCCAGTTTCGGGTCGCAAAAATCCAGCCATCGCGGCTGCGCCAGATCGGGATCGCCAAGACCGAGCCGGGTGACGAGAACAACCAGGACATCTCCTCGCTGGTCGGCAAGGTCGACATCCGCAAGCTCGAAACCTACGCGCAGAACGATCCCGACGCCTACAGCTATTCCGGCGGCCTCAACCGCGCCAACCAGGGCGTGCTCGAGTTCGTCGAGATGTTCAAGGCGCCGATCAAGATGCTGCATCCGCTGCTCACCGCGACGCAGGAGGGCAACTACATCGGCACCGAGAATATCGGTGCGATCCCGTTCACCGGCGTCATCCTCGCGCACTCCAACGAAGCCGAGTGGTCGAGCTTCAAGGCCAACAAGAACAACGAGGCCTTCATCGACCGCATCTGCGTGATCAAGGTGCCTTACTGCCTGCGGATCACGGAAGAGCAGAAGATCTACGAAAAGCTGATCCAGGGCTCCGAGCTCGCGGCCGCGCCTTGCGCGCCCGCGACGCTGGAGACGCTGGCGCGGTTCTCGGTGATGTCGCGCCTGCGCAAGCACGAAAATTCCACGATCTACGCCAAGATGAGGGTCTACGACGGCGAGAGCCTGAAGGAGACCGATCCGAAGGCGCGCAGCGTCCAGGAATATCGCGATGCCGCCGGCGTCGACGAGGGCATGGACGGTGTTTCCACCCGCTTTGCCTTCAAGATCCTGGCTGCGACCTTCAACCACGATCCGCAGGAAGTCGCCGCCGACGCCGTGCATCTGATGTACGCGCTGGAGCAATCGATCAAGCGCGAGCAGCTGCCCGAGGAAGTCGAGAAGCGCTACCTCGAATTCATCAAGGCCGACCTTGCACCGCGTTATGCCGAGTTCATCGGCAACGAGATCCAGAAGGCTTATCTCGAATCCTACTCGGATTACGGTCAGAACCTGTTCGACCGCTACGTCGACTACGCCGACGCCTGGATCGAGGACCAGGATTTCAAGGATGCCGACACCGGCCAGCTGCTGGATCGCGAACTCTTGAACCAGGAGCTGACCAAGATCGAGAAGCCGGCGGGCATCGCCAATCCGAAGGATTTCCGCAACGAGGTGGTCAAATTCTCGTTACGGTCGCGCGCCCAGAACGGTGGCAAGAATCCGACCTGGATCTCCTACGAGAAGATTCGCGATGTGATCGAAAAGCGGATATTCTCCCAGGTCGAGGACCTGCTTCCGGTCATCTCCTTCGGGTCGAAGAAGGACGGCGAGACGGAGAAGAAGCACGGCGAGTTCGTCGCACGCATGGTGGAGCGCGGCTACACCGAGCGTCAGGTTCGCCGGCTCGTCGAATGGTACATGCGCGTGAAGCAGGCCGGTTGAGGCGGATGGAAAAGTGCCGATTCACATTATTGACAGGCGCCTGAATCCAGGCGGCAAGAGTCTCGAGAACCGGCAGCGGTTCTTGCGTCGGGCCAAATCCCTGGTGCAGGGCGCCGTCAAGAAGACCTCGCAGGAACGCGACATCAAGGACGTCCTGGAGGGTGGCGAGGTCACGATTCCGCTCGACGGCATGCACGAGCCGCGTTTCCGCCGCGACGGCGGAACGCGCGACATGGTTTTGCCCGGCAACAAGAAGTTCATCGAGGGCGACTATCTCCAGCGCTCCGGCCAGGGCAGCGCCAAGGATTCCGGTCCGGGTGAAGGCGACAGCGAGGACGCCTTCCGCTTCGTGCTCAGCCGCGACGAATTCGTCGATCTCTTCCTCGACGATCTCGAACTTCCCGATCTCGCCAAGCGCAAGATCGCGCAGACCGAGAGCGAGGGCATCCAGCGCGCCGGCTACACCACGTCGGGCTCGCCGTCCAACATCTCGGTGAGCCGGACGGTTCGGCGCGCAATGGCGCGCCGTATCGCGCTCAGGCGTCCCAGCAAGGAGGAGATCGAAGAGCTGGAAGACGCCATCGCCGCATGCGCGGACGAGGACGAGCGTCTGCTGCTGATGGCCCAGCTCGAAAAACTGAAGGCGAAGTCAAAGCGCATTCCCTTCATCGATCCGCTCGACATCCGCTACCGCCGCTTCGAGACGGTGCCCAAGCCCGTTGCCCAGGCCGTGATGTTCTGCCTGATGGACGTGTCGGGCTCGATGTCCGAGCACATGAAGGATCTTGCCAAGCGCTTCTACATGCTGCTCTACGTCTTCCTGAAGCGCCGCTACAAGCACGTCGACATCGTCTTCATCCGCCACACCGATCGCGCTGAGGAGGTGGACGAGCAGACCTTCTTCTACGGCCCGGCTTCCGGCGGAACGCTGGTTTCCAGCGCGCTGCAGGCGATGCACGAGATCGTGCGCGAACGCTTCAGCCCGTCGGACTGGAATATCTACGCCGCGCAAGCCTCCGACGGCGACAATTCCTATTCCGACGGCGAGCTCGCGGGCATGCTGCTGACCGACAAGATCCTGCCGGTCTGCCAGTTCTTCGCCTATCTCGAGGTCGGCGAGTCCGGCGGCAGCGCCTTCGATCTGTCCGACTCCTCGCTCTGGACCCTCTACGAGCGCCTGCGCAACAGCGGCGCACCGCTCTCGATGCGCAAGGTCAGCGAGCGCAGCGAGATTTTTCCGGTGTTCCACGATCTGTTTCAGCGCCGCGACACTGCCCAGGAGAAAGCCGCCCCATGACGGAACGCTTGTTCGAAGGCGCCGATTGGGATTTTCATACCTTGCAGCGCATCACGGATGCCTGCGAGGAGGTGGCGACGAAAGATCTCGGGCTCGACGTCTATCCGAACCAGATCGAGGTGATCACCGCCGAGCAGATGCTGGACGCCTATTCGTCCGTCGGCATGCCGCTGTTCTACAAGCACTGGTCGTTCGGAAAGCACTTTGCGTATCACGAGGCCTCATACCGCAAGGGCCTCATGGGGCTCGCCTATGAGATCGTGATCAACTCGTCGCCCTGCATCTCCTACCTGATGGAGGAGAATACGGCGACGATGCAGACCCTGGTGATCGCGCACGCCGCCTTCGGGCACAACCACTTCTTCAAGAACAACTATCTGTTCAAGCAGTGGACCGACGCCGACGGCATCCTGGACTATCTCGATTTCGCCAAGAACTACGTCATGCAATGCGAGGATCGCTACGGTCGCGTCGAGGTCGAGCGCACCCTCGATGCCGCGCATGCGCTGATGTCGCACGGGATCGACCGCTATCCCGGCAAGAAGAAGCTCGACCTCCGCGCCGAAGAGAAGCGGGCAGGGCGCCGCCGCCAGCACGAGGAGGAGGTCTTCAACGACCTCTGGCGCACCGTGCCGGCAGGAAAGAGCAAGACCCGGTCCGCGCTCAGCATCGAACGCCGCCGCAAGCTGCTCGGCCTGCCGCAGGAGAACCTGCTGTATTTCCTCGAGAAGAGCGCGCCGCGGCTGGCGCCATGGCAGCGCGAGTTGTTGCGCATCGTGCGCCACATCGCGCAATATTTCTATCCGCAGAGCCAGACCAAGGTGATGAACGAGGGGACGGCGACCTACGTCCACTATCGCATCATGACCAAGCTGCATCAGCAGGGCCGCATCAGCGACGGCAATTTCCTCGAATTCCTGCAGTCGCACACTAACGTCGTGTTCCAGCCTGAATTCGACGACCAGCGCTTTTCCGGCTTCAACCCCTATGCGCTCGGCTTCGCCATGATGCAGGACATCGAGCGCATCGTCGCAAGGCCGGAAGACGAGGACCGCGAGTGGTTCCCGGACATCGCCGGCAAGAACGACGTGATGGGCGTGCTGCGCGACGTCTGGGCCAACTACCGCGATGAAAGCTTCATCGCCCAGTTCCTGAGCCCGAAGCTGATGCGGCACCTTCGCATGTTCCACTTGCATGACGATCCCGAGGAACGTGCCGGCATCCGGGTCGACGCCATTCACGACGAGCGCGGCTTCCGCCGCGTCCGGCGCGAGCTGGCACGGCAGCACGATGTCGGCTACATCGACGCGAATATCGAGGTGGTCGATGTCGATCTCTCCGGCGACCGGCGGCTGATCCTGCATCACCATGTCATCAAGGGCGCGCAGCTCAACGAGACCGACGCCAAGCGCGTGCTCCAGCATCTGGCCGATCTCTGGACCTACGACGTCGCGCTGATCGAGGTGGATGCCACCGACAAGGTGCTGCGCGAATATGTCGTCAGCCCGCGCCCGATCTCGGCGGTGGCCTGAGGGCGGCTGACTGTGCGGAGCAATACGGCGAGATGCGCGTTGATGTGCCCTCGCCCCTTGTGGGAGAGGGCGGCGATGCCGGGAGACACAAGCTCACTGGGGTGAGGGGTATCTCTCCACATTTTCCCGTGTCGATAGAGACCCCTCATCCGGCGCTTCGCGCCACCTTCTCCCGCAAGGGGAGAAGGAAAGCATTCGTGGCTCCGCGACGACTGTCCTATCCGGAACGTTTCGCCGGCTTCTTCTTGGCTTTCGACGCATTCAGCTCCACCGCCGCGCGGATCAGCGCCTTCAACGCCTTCTCGTTGATCTTTTCGCCTTCGCGAATATCGATCGCGCGACGCACGTTGCCGTCGAGGCTCGAGTTGAACAGGCCGGCGGGATCGTCCAGCGCGGCGCCCTTGGCAAACGTCATCTTCACCACGGCCTTGTAGGTCTCGCCGGTGCAGATGATGCCGTCGTGCTCCCACACGGGAACGCCGCGCCACTTCCATTCCTCGACGACATCAGGGTCGGCGTCCTTGATCAGGCCACGGATTCGCCCGAGCATCTCGCCGCGCCAGTCGCCGAGCTCCTTGATCCTGCCGTCGATCATCCTGGATGGCGAAGCGCCATCCGTCTTCGTCGTGCTGCTGTTTTTCGCGGTCACGGCCTTCTTCATGTTCACACCTCTTGTCGGGCGCTGCGGCGGCGGCCGAGATAGGGCAGCGCGAACATGTAGAGCCCCGTCGCAAGCAATGGGATCAATGGGACGAAGGCGAGCAAGCCGATCCACGTCGCCTGGACTTGCAGCGTCAGGGCAACGATGTTGGCGATGACGGCCAGCGTGAAAGCGATCGAGAGCCAACGATGGATCTGCCGAATCCACATATTTCCGGTCAATGAAACCTCCTCTTGAGATGATCGAATGAAGGCCGGCGGCCGAGCTAATCTGCCCGTGCCAGCAGCTCGTCCAGCTTGGCGAGAAACTGCTTCCAGCCGGCATGCGCGCCGCCAAAAGCCTGCTTCTGTGTCGGGCTGAAGCCGGCTTGCTCGACACGCAGATGCGTGCCTGCGCCCGTCGGGGTCAGCGTGAAGGTCACGACGCTCTTGAGATCGAACGCCGCGTCGTCATGCGAGAAATTCCAGGTGTAGGCGAGCGTCTTCTGCGGCTCGATGGTGAGAACCTCGCAGTCCAGCACGCCGCCCCACTCGCCGCGAAGGTTGAAGCGGTGGCCCACATTCGGCTTGAAGTCGTTCTTCATCAGCCATTCCTCCATCAGATGCGGCTGCGTCAGTGCGCGCCAGATCCGCTCTGCCGGAAAGGCAAATTCGCGCTCGACGACAACAGATCGGGTTTCGGTCGCGGATTCGTTCATTGGTCCATCCTCTTCAGGAGATCGTCGAGCGCATCGAGCCGGCTCTGCCAGAACCCGGCCATCTGGCTGGTCCAGTCGATCAGCGGATTGAGCGCGCCGGGCTGGGCGCTGTAATGGGTCTGCCGCCCTTGATGCCGGTCGCGCACGAGGCCAGCCTGCTTCAGCGCGCCGAGATGTTTTGAGACCGCCGGCTGGGACACGCCCGACAGTGCCGTCAGAGCCCCGACCGTCTGTTCGCCCTCGCGGCACAATCGCTCGAAGATCGCCCGACGGGTGGGGTCGGCGAGCGTCCTGAACAGAAGATCGTGGGCGGCGGCGGACATGCAATCCATAACCTGTAAGTTATGGGTATATTCATAACCCTGGAGTTATGGGTAAGTCAAGCGCCTTGCGAGCGGTACTCGTCGCGCAACCCGCTCCGCCGTCATTGCGAGGAGCCCTTGCGACGAAGCAATCCAGTCTGCCTCCGTGGAGGGACTGGATTGCTTCGCTGCGCTCGCAATGACGGACAATGTAGCGGCGCCTCCCGCGCCCTACGGCCGCAGATAGAGATAACCCTGCGACTGGAGCTCGGCCAAACGGACCACGCCGCCCTTCTCCGCGCTGACGAAGCCCGGCAATAGATCCGTAAGCGTGACGTTCTGCGCCTTCATCGTGTTGCCGCAGGCGGCAAGCTCGACGCCATCCTTGGAGAAGTCGCCGACGCGCTTGCTGATGTCAGGGTTGGCCTGCGCCCAGTGAAACGCCTTCAGCGCCGGCCCGTGGATCACCAGCGCGATCGTCACATGCTCGGGGCCGCCGACGCCGTCGATGTGGTTCTGGATGTTGCCGAGCACGAAATTGACCTTCTCCGCATCGCTCAAATGATAGACCACCTTCAGCTTGTTGCCCGTGCCGGCTTCGGTCGCGGCCGTCGCGCTGGAGGCGCCAAGCGCCGCGCCCAGGCCTGAGATGGCGCTCCACAACATGTTCCGGCGGTTCATGACGATCTCCCTCGATTGCGCCGGACACATATCATTTGTGGCGGAGCGCGGCGAGTTCCTTGCGGTCGGTCACGAGCGAGGCACATTCCTTGTTGTCCGTTCGATCTAGGCGGAAAATCCCGTCGTCGGCACCGGCGACCAGTGACAGTTCGGCATCCTCATCCGGCTTGTTGTTCTGCCAGACCCTGACCCGCGCCAGCCGCACGATCGCCGATTTGTCGTCCTTTGAGAGCGCGACGCCGATGCCGCCGCCCTCGCAGTCGACGCCGCAACCGAGGCGGATCTCGCTGCCGTCCTGGGTGAACACGGCGTGATGACAGGAGCCGCTGGAGTCGAAATCGCCGGAGCGGTGACGATACCTGAAGCCGAGGCGGAAGGCGTTGTGGAGCTGCTTGTCTTCCGTGTCCAATTCCGCCGAGATCAGCAGCTTCATCGAGGCGACCTTCTGCTTCGGATGGCGCGCCAGATGCTCGGCGTCGTAGCGCCGGACGAAGCAGGCATAGGCCTTGCTGCCGAGTGCGCCCGCATACATGCGCGCGTTGAAGGTCTCGGCCTCGGCCTTGCTGGCCTCACGGATATCGTCGGCCTCTTCGCCGTAAGCAGCGCCGCCGAGCGCCGCAAGGAAGACGGCAGCAAAAAGAGAAAGCTTCATGATGGCCTCGCGCGCAGCAGCTGAGCTGTACGCTGTAGACGCGGCCCAGCTGCGACGCGTTCAACGTTCGCAATACGACGTGATCGTCGCAGGACGGAGCGAGGTGAAGTTCCACGCCGGGCATTAGTCTTCGGTGGGGTCACGAAGGTTCATTCGAGCTGACGCCTTCGCCTTTCGGAACTCGACGCCGACGATTGCTCCGACGTTGCCCGATTTCATCGATGTGATAGCCTTCACAGACGATCGCCTCTGGCGGTCGTAGGCTGGGGTCTGCCTTTAGTTTGTGGAGTCCCCCGCAATGGGCGAAATTCGCAACTTCAGATCCGGGAATGACGAGCCGCCCACGCACGGCCCGATGCCTCGTCGTCTCGCGGCCATCATTGTCGGTGACATCGCTTCCTACAGCCGCCTGATGCAGGCCGACGAGGAGGGCACGCACGTCCGCGTCAAGCGGATCGAGCGGGATCTCATCCAGCCCAGCATCGTCGAACACCATGGAAATCTGGTGAAGACGACGGGCGATGGCTTCATCGCCATTTTCGACAGCCCGGTCGAGGCCGTCCGATGCAGCATCGTTATCCAGCAGAATCTCATCGGCCGCAACGCCTCGCTTCCGAAGGAGACCCGGATCGAGTACCGGATTGGCGTCAATCTCGGTGACGTCATCGTGGAGCCTGACGACGTCTACGGCGATGGTGTCAACATCGCAACGCGCATCGAGGGCATCGCCGAGCCAGGCCAGGTCTTTATCTCCGGCGCGATCTACGAGCAGATCAAGCACAAGGTCGTGTGCGGCTACGAGTCGCTCGGGGACCGCAAAGTCAAGAACATCACCGATCCCGTGCGGGTCTATAAAGTGCTGCCGGATGCAGACGCCGTCGGCAGGACGCGGGGGCGGCGCGAGAATGCTCTGATCTTTCTCCTGGGTATCACGCTGTCGGTGATGGCCGCCGGCGTGCTGTGGTATCTGCTGGCTCAGACGCCGGGCAGGGTGGGCGAGCAGGCCGCCGTCACTACCGTTTCTCCTGCCGCATCACCGAGCCCGCAGCCTCCGCCACGCGAAGCGACGCCGCAGCCGTCTCCCTCCGCGGCTTCGCCATCTCCGTCGCCCGCTCCGGCGCCAAATCAATCGACGAGTCAATCGGCAAGTCAATCGCCAGTTCCCGTCCGCGAACCCGAGATGGTCGCCATTCGCGGCGGCAGCTTTGCGATGGGAAGCAATGACGACCCGACCGAGCGTCCTGTCCATCAGGTGACGGTCAAGCCGTTCTCGATCGGAAAATATCCGGTGACCGTGCAGGAATGGAACGAGTGCGCCGCTGCAAAGGCGTGCGGCTTCACGGCGACCGGGAAGGACGATGCACCGGTCAGCAATGTGAGCTGGACCGACGCGCAGCAATATGCGGCCTATCTCGCTCAGGCGACGAAGAAGACTTATCGGCTTCCGAGCGAAGCCGAATGGGAATATGCCGCGCGGGGCGGAACGCAGACCAAATATTGGTGGGGCGATAAGCTGCAGCCGGGCATGGCCGGTTGCAAGGATTGCGGTGATCTCGCGGCCGAGCAGCCGGCGAAGGTCGGCAGCTTCAGGCCGAATCCGTTCGGGCTCCACGACATGGGCGGCGGTATCGATCAGTGGGTCGAGGACTGCTGGCACAAGACCTATCAAGGCGCGCCCGGCGACGGCTCGGCATGGAGCAGCGGGGACTGCAGCGCTCATGTCCTGCGCTCGGGCTCCTGGAAGAACGATTCGAGATATGTGCGGCCGTCCAACCGCGACGGCTACGACACCAATGTTCGTTATCCCACGCACGGATTCCGCGTGGCGCTCAGTCCCTAAGTGGTGGAGTTGGTTTGATGCAGATCTTTCGTTGCGTCGCGCTGGCGGCGGCGCTCGCATTGCTCCCGGGGGCAGCCTTTTCGCAAGGCAAGGCAGCGCCCAAGGACGCAAAGCTCTATTTCATCACCCCGCATGACGGGCAGAAGGTCCGCGGCGGATTCTGGGTGCGGTTCGGCTTGCGCAACATGGGAGTGACCCATGCCGGCGACGAGTACCAGAACGCCGGTCACCATCATCTGCTGATCGACGTCAACGATCCCATCGATCCCAAGGAGCCGATCCTGCAGGACAAGTCGCATCTGCATTTCGGGGCGGGGCAGACCGAAACGCTGCTCGAGCTTCCGCCCGGAACGCACACGCTTCAACTCGTGCTGGGCGATGCCAGGCACTATCCATTCGAGCCGCCCATCGTGTCGGAGAAGATCACCATACGCGTCAGGCAGCCCGCCACGGCACGGTAGGCGATCACCGCAGGCTGGCGTTGAACTTGTCCAGCGCCGCGGAGCCCGGGCAGAGCGTATCCGCTTCCAGCGTGTTGAGCGGCGTTTCGACCGTGTTGAGATGCTCGTGCAGATCTTCCGCATCAGGATCGACGTAGAGCAGGCCGGTGACGATCTGCCCCTTTGCGGCGTGCTTCTGCAAAAACGTCTGGGCGCCGAGCCGGTCATGCGGATCGTAGTCGGCGTCGATCTTGCGTAGCGCAATCCTGCTGCCGTCATGCTGCTCGACCATTTGCACCGTGCCGGGTGCGTAATCCACCGCAATCGGATCGCGGCCGACCAGCACGTCGAGCCGGTTCACCGCGTCATTGTGCTCGCGGACATAGTCGAAGCTCTTGGTCGAGCCGGCGTGGTTGTTGAAGGCAATGCAGGGGCTAATCACGTCGATGAACGACGCGCCCTTGTGGCGGATCGCGGCGGCGATCAGTGGGACGAGCTGGGTCTTGTCGCCGGAGAACGAGCGCGCCACGAAAGTCGCGCCCAACTGCAGCGCGATGGCGACGAGGTCGATGGCGTTGTCGGTGTTGGTGACGCCCTTCTTGGACTTCGAGCCGCGGTCGGCGGTGGCTGAGAACTGGCCCTTGGTCAGGCCGTAGACGCCGTTGTTCTCGACGATATAGGTCATGTTGACGCCGCGCCGGATCGAATGCGCGAACTGGCCGAAGCCGATTGAGGCGGAATCGCCGTCGCCGGAGACGCCGAGATAGATCAAATCGCGATTGGCGAGGTTGGCGCCGGTCAGCACGCTGGGCATGCGGCCGTGCACGGAATTGAAGCCGTGCGAATTGCCGAGGAAATAGTCGGGCGTCTTCGACGAACAGCCGATGCCCGAGATCTTGGCGACCCGGTGCGGCTCGATCGAAAGCTCGTAGCAGGCCTCGATGATCGAGGCTGTGATCGAATCATGGCCGCAGCCGGCGCAGAGCGTCGAGATCTTGCCTTCGTAGTCGCGATGGGTGTAGCCGAGCTCGTTCTTCTTCAGCCCGGGATGGTGGAATTTCGGCTTTGCAATGTAGGTCATGACACGGCCTTGCGGAGCGGGGTCACCTTGAGGTGATCCTGGTGGTCGCCAATGGCTTTTGCGATGAAGCGGGCGGTGATCGGCGAGCCGTCGTAATGCACGATCGGCACCAGCCGCACCGGGTCGATGCCGTTTTCGTTGACGATGAGCTGGCGCAGCTGGCTGTCGCGGTTCTGCTCGACCACGTAGACGAAATCGTGCTCGGCAAGGAAGCTCGCCACGCTCGAATGGAACGGGAAGGCGCGGATGCGCAGGCGATCGAGCTGATGCCCGCGCGCTTCCAGCAATCCGATCGCCTCGTCCATTGCCGGCGTGGTCGAGCCGAAATAGATCACGCCGTATTTGGTCGGCCGTTCGGCATTGGCCTGGAGCGGCCGCGGCACCAGATCCTGCGCGGTCTCGAACTTGCGCATCAGCCGCTGCATGTTGTCGGCGTAGACCGAGCCTTCTTCGGAGTAACGCGCATAGCGGTCACGCGACGTGCCGCGGGTAAAAAATGAGCCCTTGGTCGGATGCGTGCCGGGATAGGTTCGATACGGGATGCCGTCGCCGTCGACGTCAAGATAGCGGCCGAAATCGCGGCCTTCGTCCAGCATCTCCGCGGTCATCACCTTGCCGCGGTCGTATTGCTTGGAATCGTCCCATTTCAGGGGACGGCAGAGCCGGTGGTTCATGCCGATGTCGAGGTCGAGCATCAGGAAGATCGTGGTCTGGAGCCGCTCGGCGAGATCGAAGGCCGCGGCCGCGAACTCAAACGCCTCGGCGGGATCCTCCGGGAACAGCAGCACATGCTTGGTGTCGCCATGCGAAGCATAGGCGCAGGCGATGATGTCGCATTGCTGGGTGCGGGTCGGCATGCCCGTGGAGGGGCCGGCGCGCTGGATGTTCATGATCACGGCCGGGATCTCGGCGAAATACGAGAGCCCGATGAACTCGGTCATCAGCGAGATGCCGGGCCCGGAGGTCGCGGTGAAGGCGCGCGCGCCGTTCCAGGAGGCGCCGATCACGATTCCGATCGAAGCGAGCTCGTCCTCGCCCTGCACGATGGCGTATTTCGCCTTGTCGGTCTTTGGATCGTGTCGGTACTTCTTGCAGTGGGCGGTAAAAGCCTCCGCCACCGACGAGGACGGCGTGATCGGATACCAGGCGCACACCGTGGCGCCGCCATAGACGGCGCCGAGCGCGGCGGCGCTGTTGCCCTCGATGAAGATGCGGTCGCCGACCTTGTCGGACTTCTTCACCCGAAGCCCGGTTGGGCATTTCAGGTTCTGCAGCGCCCAGTCGCGGCCGAGATGCAGCGCGTGGACGTTGGACGAGAGCAGCTTCTCCTTGCCCTTGTACTGCTCGCCGATCAGCTGCTCGATCAGCTTCGGGTCCATGTCGAGCAGCGCCGAGAGCGCCCCGAGATAGATGATGTTCTTGAACAGCTGGCGCTGGCGCGGATCGGTATAGGTCGAGTTCGTGATCGCGGTCAGGGGGACGCCGATTACGGTGATGTCGTCGCGGAATTTGGTAGACGGCATCGGCTTGGTGGAATCGTAGAACAGATAGCCGCCGGGCTCGATGCCGGCGACGTCCTTGTCCCAGGTCTGCGGGTTCATCGCGACCATCATGTCGACGCCGCCGCGGGCGCCGAGATGGCCGTCTTCGGTCACCCGCACCTCGTACCAGGTCGGCAGTCCCTGGATGTTGGAGGGGAAGATGTTGCGCGGGCTCACCGGAACGCCATGGCGCAGGATCGCGCGCGCAAACATCTCGTTGGCGCTGGCCGAGCCCGATCCGTTGACGTTGGCGAAGCGGACGACGAAGTCGTTTACGCTGCTGATCGGCTTTTTGTCGGACATGCTGAACCTGCGTGAGTCATCTCGATCAAATATTTCTGCATGTCCCAGGCGCCGGTGGGACAGCGCTCGGCACACAGCCCGCAATGCAGGCAGACATCCTCGTCCTTGACCATCACGCGCCCGGTCTTGAGATCGCTGGAGACGTAGAGATCCTGGTCCGGATGCAGCGAGGGCGCTTTCAGGCGCTGACGGAGATCACCTTCCTCGCCATTGTCCGTGAAGGTGATGCAATCCATCGGACAGATGTCGACGCAGGCATCGCACTCGATGCAGAGCGAGGTCGAGAACACGGTCTGGACGTCGCAGTTCAGGCAGCGATGGGCCTCGCCCAGCGCCAGCTTGACGTCGTACCCGAGCTCGACCTCGGTGCGGATGTCCTTCAGCGCGATCACCTTGTCGCGATGCGGCACCTTGTAGCGCTTGTCGTTGGAGATGTCGTTGTCATAGCTCCATTCGTGGATGCCCATCTTCTGCGAGGAGACGTGCACCTCCGGCAATGGACGCTCGGTGACGTCCTCGCCCGAGAGCATTTTGTGGATCGACAGCGCGGCGTCATGGCCCTGCGCCACCGCCCAGATGATGTTCTTCGGCCCGAACGCCGCGTCGCCGCCGAAGAACACTTTTGGATTGGTGGATACGAACGTCTTCGGATCGACCTTGGGCATGTGCCATTTGTCGAACTCGATGCCGCAATCCTGCTCGATCCAGGGGAAAGCGTTCTCCTGGCCGACCGCGACCAGCACGTCGTCGCATTCGATGGTCTGGTCCGGCTCGCCCGAGGGCACGAGGTTGCGCCGGCCCTTGGCGTCGTATTCGGCCTTCACCTTCTGGAAGGTGATGCCGGTGAGCTTGCCGTTGTCATGGACGAAGGCCGTGGGCACGAGGAAGTTGAGAATCGGGATGTCCTCGTGGAGCGCGTCTTCCTTCTCCCAGGGCGAGGCCTTCATTTCCTCGAAGCCGGAGCGCACGACGACCTTCACCTCTTCGCCGCCGAGGCGGCGCGCAGTGCGGCAGCAATCCATGGCGGTGTTGCCGCCGCCGAGCACGATGACGCGCTTGCCGATCTTGTCGGTATGGCCGAACGAGACCGAGGACAGCCAGTCGATGCCGATATGGACGTTGGCGGCGGCTTCCTTGCGTCCGGGAATGTCGAGCTCGCGGCCGCGCGGTGCGCCGGAGCCGACGAAGATCGCGTCATACTTCTCCGCGAGCAGCGCCTTCATGCTCTCGATGCGGTGGCCGCCCTTGAAGTCGACGCCGAGACCCAGGATGTAGCCGGTCTCCTCGTCGATGACCGAATCGGGCAGGCGGAATTTCGGGATCTGCGAGCGCATCATGCCGCCGGCTTGGGCATCGGCGTCGAACACGGTGCAGTGATAGCCGAGCGGCGCGAGATCGCGGGCCACCGTCAGCGAAGCGGGACCGCCGCCGACGAATGCAACGCGCTTGCCGTTCTTGGCCGAGGGCCGCGGCAGGCGTTGCGTGATGTCGTCCTTGAAGTCGGCGGCGACGCGCTTCAGGCGGCAGATCGCGACCGGCGTCTCCTCGACGCGTCCGCGGCGGCACGCCGGCTCGCATGGACGATCGCAGGTGCGTCCCAGAATTCCGGGAAACACGTTCGATTTCCAGTTGATCATATAGGCGTCGCTGTAGCGGCCTTGGGCGATCAGTCGGATGTATTCGGGAACGGGGGTGTGCGCAGGACAGGCCCATTGGCAATCGACCACTTTGTGAAAGTAGTCGGGGGCCGCAATATCGGTCGGTTTCATTCCTACCCTGTCCGCGCAGGCTCAAAGACCCCGCGGCCTTTTCTTGAGCTTGCGAACGCTAACGCGCGGCGATCTGGTTTCTGAATGACGTCATTGGGTTAGCTTATTAGAACCGGTCCGAAGTACAACGGCAAATTTCGTGCTTCCCCGCTTTCATGGGAGCTACGCGCACACAGCATTAACGGCCGCGCGCCAGTATGTGGCGGTGCAGCATGTTGCGGTGCGTCCGATGGCTTAGTTGCGCGCGATGTCGCTCTTCGCGAGGTCCCACATCAAGCTGTAGGTGCCGACCGAAACGGGAAGCGGGAATGGCGCGGCGGCAGGGCCGGTGAAGCGCGCGGCGATCACGGCGGAGACCGCGCCGACATGCGTGCCGTCGATCAGCACGAACCAGTCGCGCGCGCCTTCGTTGCGCGCCGCCGGAATGTCCGCGGTTGCGCCCGACAATTCCGGCTCGCTCTCGAGCAGATGCATCGAGATGATGCCGTCGTGCTTGTCCGGCGCCAGCCTGTCTAGCAGTGCGTCACGCCACGCGACTGCATTGTCCGGCGTCGGCCGGAGCCGCACGAGGCCGAGCGCCGCGCCGCGTCCGATGCCCTTGCTGATCGTGATGCGCGCGACCACCCGCAGCATGTCCTTGAAATGGGCCATGCTCCGCCGCGACCATTCGGTCTGGTTGGCGAGCCGCGCTCGGTAGGCGGGACTGTCGAGCACGTCGAGCGTCGCGGTCGAATACAGCGAGAGATATTTGGGATTGGCGGCATGCGCGACATAGCGCCGCGCCTCCAGAAAGCCGTCGATCGCAACGCGCTCTTCCAGATGCTCGCGATCATACCAGCGATTGAAATCGGCTTCATCTGAAACGTCGATATTCATCGACGTCAGCAGCATGCCTTTTCCAGCGAGTGGCATTTTCTTGTTGTCCTACTAGCGCGAGATCTTCGAGGCGATATCCGCGATCGACTTCATGACCGCGTCCCGCACGCCGGTATCATAGAGCGAATGGCCGGCTTCTTCCACGACGCGAATCTCGGAACCCGGCCACGCTTTCGCTAGCCGCTCGGATGTCTCGGGAGGGCACAACAGATCGTAGCGGCCCTGGACGATGATGCCGGGGATGCCGTCGAGCTTGCCAGCGTTCCGCAACAACTGGTTCTCCGTCATGAAGCTGTCCTGGACGAAATAATGCGCCTCCATGAACGGCGTCGCCGGCAATGTACGCCAGACGTTCAGCGACGCCAGGTCGATCCGCGTCTTTGCCGCCTTGTGCTCCGACAGGGCGCGCTCGGTGTCGTGCCAGGCGCGCGATGCCGGGCCATGCACGGCCGGATCGGCATCGAGGATGCGGCGATAGTAGGCTTCCACCGGCCGCGCGCGCTCCTCCACCGGCAGCACGCTGAGAAAATCCTCGTGGAGCGCAGGGTAGAATTGCGACAGGCGCGAGGTAAAGGCGGTCTCGACTTCAGCTCGCGTGCCGAGAAACGTCGCGCGGAGCGCAATCCCGGAGACGCGCGCGGGATGCGCCTGCGCATAAGCCAGCGCCAGCGTCGCGCCCCAGGAGCCGCCGACCACCATCCAGCGCGCGACGCCGAATTTCTCGCGGATCTTTTCCATGTCCGCGATCAGATGCTGCGTGGTGTTGTGCTGGCGCGATCCCTTCGGCCGGCTGCGGCCGCAGCCGCGCTGGTCGAACAGCACGGCATGGAAACGGTCGGGATCAAAGAGGCGGCGATGGTCGGGCTGGCAACCGCTGCCGGGGCCGCCATGCAGATAGACCGCGGGGATTCCGTCGGTGCGGCCGACGCTCTCGACATAGAGCTCGTGGCCGTCGCCGACGTCGAGCATTTCGGAGGTCAGCGGTGCAAAGGGATCGGCACGCTTGACTGAGCCGGCCGCGTCGGCGTCAGGCGTCATTCGCCGGATTCCAGAGTGCCGCCGGCGAAATTGCGATAGAGGAAGCGGTTGGTTTCGCCCTCGGCCTCGCGCTCGGCCTGCTTGAAGATCGTCTCGTGCAGCGGCGACAGCGCACAGGCCGGGTCGGTGTTGGCGGCGTCACCGGTCAGTGCAAACGCCTGGCAGCGGCAGCCGCCGAAATCGATCTCGCGGAATTCGCAGCTCTTGCACGGCTCCTTCATCCAGCCGGTGCCGCGATAGCGGTTGAAGGCCTCCGAGTTCTGCCAGATCCAGGCGATCGAATGGTTGGAGCGCACCGATTCGAACTCGAGCCCGGTGATGCTTTCGGCGGCGTGGCAGGGCAGCACCTTGCCGGCCGGCGAGATGTTGAAGAACTGCCGGCCCCAGCCGCCCATGCACTTCTTCGGCCGCAGCGCGTAATAATCGGGCACGACATAGTCGATCGTCAGCCGGCCCTTCAGCCGCTCGCGCGCCTCCTCGACGATGCGGGTGCACTCGTCGAGTTGGGCCACCGTCGGCATCAGCGCGGCGCGGTTCTTCAGCGCCCAGCCGTAATATTGGACGTTGGCGACCTCAAGCCGATCGGCGTCGAGGTCGATCGACATCTGGATGATATCGGGCAGCTGGTGCAAATTCTGCCGGTGCATCACCGCATTCACGGTGAGCGGCAAATCGAGCTCGCGGGTCCATTTTGCCACTTCGAGCTTCTTGCGGTGCCCGTTTTTGTAACCGCCGACGCGATCGGCGAGGGCTTCTTCGACGCCTTGGAAGCTGATCTGCACGTGGCAGAGCCCGGCATCCGCAAGCTCGCTCAGCCGCTCGCGCGTCAGCAGCACCGCCGAGGTGATGAGGTTGGTGTAGAGGCCCACATCGCTGGCATGCTTGACCAGTTCGACCAGGTCCTTGCGCGCCGTCGGCTCGCCGCCGGAGAAATGCACCTGGAGCACGCCGATCTCGGCGAGCTCACTCAATACCTTCTTCCATTCCTCGGTGGTCAGCTCCTTGCCCGAGCGGTCGAGCTCGACCGGGTTGGAGCAATAGGGGCATTGCAGCGGGCAGCGATGGGTGATCTCGAGCAGCACGGCGAGCGGAATGCCGAACGTCTCTGCCGTCGAGCGGCTCTTCTCCAGCACCGCGAGGCTGTCGCTGGCGTCGGACGGGATGGTGGGATTGCCGAGCACATCGCTCATGACGTCTTCTCCCGGGCCTCCGTGAGAAAGCCCTTGTCGGCGAGATCCTGCAGCATGACGATGACGTCGGCCAGGATCGCCTCGCGCGGCGCGGCGTATTTTGCGGCGAGCTGGTCGGAAACCTCGCCAACATTGCGCTCGCCGTCGCAGAGCTGCAAGACCTCGACCGCGATCTCGTCCGGCGCCAGCACGCGTTCGGGCGCCAGGATCACCCAGACTTTTCGCGTCTCGTCATATTTCAGCTTGGCGTGCCGCGGCAGCACCGGCCGGCTGGTCTCGCTGACGCTGATGTTGCGCGGCCCGGCCATTGTTCCTCAGCTCGCTTTTTGGTGTTCTTGGGGCACGAACGCGCCCGGCGGAATGTGGCCCTCGACATAGGCGTGTTGGAGCGCGTCGAGCTGCACCCATAGCACGTTGGTCTTGAAGATCAGCGCGTTGCAGACGGACGCGCGTTGCTCGGGCGTGGTGGCATGCGCCTTGACATAGTCGAGTGCGAAATTGGCATCGCGCGGCGCCTGTGTCAGGCGACGCTTGAAGTAGCTCATGATGTCAGGATTGACGAAGTCGTAGTGCTCCAGCATCCCGGCAATGCGCTCCTCGTGCAGGTTCGGCGCGAACAATTCGGTGAGCGAGGAGGCGATCGCCTCCAGCGGCGACTTCTCGCGGCAATAGTGCACATAGGCTTCCACGGCAAAGCGCGTCGCGGGGAGGATGCCTTCGGTGGATTCCACATAGGCCGTGTCCAGCCCGAGGCCGTCGGTCAGCTTCAGCCAGCGCTCGATACCGCCTTCGGAACCGATATCGCCGTCATGATCCTCAATGCGGTGGCGCCATTCCACGCGCGTGGCGCGGTCGCGGAAGCGCGAGATCACCACCGCGTCCTTGATCGGGATGGTGCTCTGGTAATAGTAGCGGTTCAGCGCCCAGGCCTGAACCTGGCCCTTGTTCAGCTTGCCGCCGTGCAAGAGCTTATGGAACGGATGCAGGCTGTGATAGCGCGTCGCCCCGATATGGCGCAGCGCCGTCTCCAGCTCCTGGGCCGAGTTGAGCCTGATGTCCTTGCCGATCGAGAGCGCGGTCATTCCAGTCAGTGACGCGGCATTCACAGCACGATCTCCGTTCCGTCAGCGGGTATCTGCCAGCCCGCCGCTTCAGCGGCCTTGCGCTCGGGGGAAGCGGGCAGCAGCGCCGGGTTCGAGTTATTGATATGCAGAAATATCTTCCTGTCGAGTGTGAGGTCGGCGAGCCGCGCGATGGCGCCGTGGTCGCCGGACATCGCGACATGGCCCATGCTCTTGCCAGTCTTGTGGCCGAGGCCGGCCCTGATCATCTCGTCGTCCTGCCACACCGTGCCGTCGAAGAACACCAGCGACGCGCCGTCGATCTCGGCCTTGAGCGCGTCGGTGACCTCGGCGCAGGCCGCGATGAAGTAGAAGTATTTGCCGGTCGATTTGTCGGTGATCTTCAGCCCCAGCGTATCGCCGTCGCCGGTGTCGCCGCCCGGATGCACCTTGCCTTCCAGGTACCAGGCCGATTTGCCCGACACCGCGAAGGGCAGCACCTCAAGTCCTGAGCGCGCCCCGTCCGGCAGCCGCGGCTCGAACGGCTCGTTGATGCCGATCGGCAGGCGCTGCACGTTCTTCTCGTTCAGCACGTTGAAGATGCTGTTGGCCTTCAGGATCGCCAGCACCTTCTCATGCGCATAGACCGTGAAGGGCGAGCCCTCGCGCATCGATAGCAGGCCTGCCACTGCGTCAACTTCGCTGTTGGTCAGGATCACGCCTGCGATCGGCGTATGGCGCAGCGCGCCTGCCTTCGGATGCAGCTGCGGCGTGGCATTCAATTGCTGGCGGAGGTCGGGGGAGGCGTTGATCAAGAACCAGTGCTCGCCGTCGCCACTGAAGGCGACCGAGGCTTGGGTCCGTTGCAGCTCTTGGCCGTTATCACGGGCCGTCCGGCAGCCCTCGCAGCCGCAATTCCATTGCGGCACTCCGCCGCCGGCTGCGGCGCCCAGGACGACGACGCGAAGCATGATCCGTCTCCTGGAGGCAATGTCGCGAGGTGGATCTCACGCAAACACAAATCCTGTCTTCCGGACATGCATCGTGACCGAAAGATCCACCTGCGCAGAACGCGAACTCACCAACCGCTTACTTGCGGGTGGCGCTCACATACATGTTGATTTCCATGCCACAGGGCACTTCGACGATCTTCGGGGCTTTCCAGGCCATTTCGGCTCTCCATTTTCGAGATTTCGGACGTATCCGCCCGGGGCTAAGTTACTGCGGGCACAAAAGTTCGCCAGTGAAATTTTCCCGAGCGAAGGCATATTGCGCCGCGAGAAAAGCGCGGGGAACAGTACTTTCTGGTGATGCGGCCCTGCGCTCGGCGCATTCGGTCGCGAACCCTGTCCTGATAAAGCAGTTGTGAGTGCAGTGCAGCTTTCAATCCGGTACAGGCGACCCAACTGGAACTTCGTGATGCCCAGATATTTCTTCAACACCCGTATCGGCAACGAACTGATCGTGGATCCCGAAGGAGAGGATTTGCGCAATCCCGACCGTGCCTGGGAGGTCGCCCGCCAGATGATCCTGGAGGTGCTGAGATCGGAAGGCACCCAGCCGGCCCTGCTTGAGGCCGTCATCGAGGTTACCGACCGCGAAGGCGAGATCGTGCTCGAATTCCCCTTCACCGAGGCATTGCTGGACATCCCGGACCAGTCCGCGACGCGGCATTAGCCCCCGACTCTCTCCCCGTCATTGCGAGCGTAGCGAAGCAATCCAGAATGCCTCCGCGGAGGCAGACTGGATTGCTTCGTCGCAAGGGCTCCTCGCAATGACGGCGAATGAGCCTCACCCGGCATCCCCCGCCCTTCGTCCCTGCGAAATCCGCATGGCTTTGCCGCGTTCCCGGGGCTAAAAGACGCCGGTTAAACGGAGCAAGCCATGCAAGATCTCTGGCGCCTGTCGGCGGCCGACCTCGCCAACCTCGTCAAAGCCAAAAAGGTCTCCGCCAGGGAGGCCGCGCTGGCCGGCCTGGCCCGGCTCGACGCCGTCAATCCCAGCCTCAACGCCGTGATCGACCACCGGCCGGAGGACGTGCTCAAGCAGGCCGATGCCGTCGATGCCGCCATCGCGAAGGGCGAGGACCCCGGCGTGCTGGCCGGCGTGCCCGTCACCATCAAGGCCAACGTCGACCAGGAGGGCTTTGCCACCACCAACGGCCTCAAGCTTCAGCGCGACCTGATCGCGCGCGAGGACAATCCGGTGGTCGCCAATTTCCGCAAAGCCGGCGCCGTTCTGCTTGGGCGCACCAATTGCCCGGCCTTCTCCTATCGCTGGTTCACCACCAATTTGGTCCACGGCGACACCAAGAACCCCCGCGATGCCTCGCTGACGCCGGGCGGCTCGTCCGGCGGCGCCGGCTCGGCGGTCGCGGCCGGCATCGGCCATATCGCTCACGGCACCGATATTGCCGGCTCGATCCGCTATCCC
The DNA here is from genome assembly GCF_000515415.1 of Bradyrhizobium sp. WSM1417. Taxonomy (NCBI): domain Bacteria; kingdom Pseudomonadati; phylum Pseudomonadota; class Alphaproteobacteria; order Hyphomicrobiales; family Nitrobacteraceae; genus Bradyrhizobium; species Bradyrhizobium sp. WSM1417. Next base: position 7,094,965 of record NZ_KI911783.1, on the reverse strand, counting down.
GCCTATGCCTGCGGCGTGCATGGCTTGCGCCCGACGCTCGGCCGCATCCCCGCCTTCAATCCGGCCCTGCCGGAGCGTCCGATCGGGCCGCAGATCATGGCGGTGTCGGGACCGCTGGCGCGCACCGTCAACGACATCAGGATTTCGCTCGCGGCGATGTCGGCCCGCGATGTCCGCGATCCCTGGTTCGTGCCGGCGCCGCTGGAAGGCCCCGCACGGCCCAAGCGCGCCGCGCTCTGCCTCAGCCCGGATGGCCTTGCGACCACACCGGAGGTGAAGGCAGCCGTGACCGATGCCGGCAAGCGGCTGGAGCGTGCTGGCTGGACGGTCGATGTGATCGAGAACACGCCGCCGATGCGCGAAGCGGTTGAGTGGCAGATCAAGCTCTGGCTGGGTGACGGCTATGAGGCACAGCTCGAAATGGCCGAGCGTGAGGGCGATCCCGGCGCGCTGGCGTGCCTCAGCGGCAACCGCGCCAGGGTCACGCCGATGGACCAGGCCAATTACGCCAAGGCATTGACCCGCCGCGCCACGCTGACCCGCGACTGGATGCTGTTCTTCGAGACCTATGCCGTGCTGCTGACGCCAGTCTCCGGCGAATTGCCGTTCCCCGATCATCTCGACCGCAAGGACGACGAATCCTTCAAACGCGTCTGGGAAGCGCAGTTGCCGCAGATCGCGATTCCCTTCATGGGACTGCCGGGCCTCGTGGTCTCCACCGGCCTCGTCGGCAAGGCGCCGGTCGGCGTGCACATCGTGTCCGGCCGCTATCGCGAGGATCTCTGCCTGCTCGCGGGCGAGGCGATCGAGGCGGGCGGCGTGCCGCCGTCGCCGATCGACCCCGTGGGTTAGCGATGTCGGTGATCTACGACTTCAAGGCCAACTCGCTTCTCGGCGAAGAAGTGCCCATGCGCAGCTTCGAGGGACAGGTGCTGCTGATCGTCAACACCGCGAGCAAATGCGGCTTCACGCCGCAATATCGCGGGCTGGAGGATCTGCATCGCGACCTCAATCCGCGCGGCTTCTCGGTGCTCGGCTTTCCCTGCAACCAGTTCGGTGCGCAGGAGCCCGGACCGGCGAGCGAGATCCAGGCGTTCTGCTCGACCAATTACGACGTCACCTTCCCCCTGTTCGAGAAGATCGACGTCAACGGCAGTAATGCCCATCCGTTGTATGAGTACCTGAAACGCCAGCAATCCGGCCTGCTGGGCGCCTCCATCAAATGGAATTTCACCAAATTCCTGGTGGATCGCGCCGGCAAGGTGGTTTCGCGCTATGCGCCGACCGCGCGGCCCGAAGGATTGCGGCAGCAAATCGAGACCCTGTTATGAGCGAGACAATCATGAGCGACGAATTTCCGGACCGCCTCTCGGTCGATCCGAACAGCCCCTTTTACAATGCGGACATCCTGGCGCGCGACGTCGGCATCCGCTTCAAGGGTGTCGAGAAGACCAATGTCGAGGAATACTGCATCAGCGAAGGCTGGGTTCGCGTCACCGCCGGCAACGCCAAGGACCGTCACGGCAATCCGCTGACCATCAAGGTGCACGGCCCGGTCGAGCCGTATTTCAGGGACAAGAAGTAAGTCCAACCGCCGTCATTGCGATGGGGCGCACTTATCCACTCGTCATTGCGAGGAGCGCACCCTCTCTCCTCGTCATTGCGAGGAGCCCTTGCGACGAAGCAATCCAGACTATCTCCGCGGATGCATTTCTGGATTGCTTCGCTACGCTCGCAATGACGAAAGCAAGAGGTCCCCCATGTCCGTCCGCATCGTCGACGTCCGCGAGATCACGAAACCGATTTCTTCGCCGATCCGCAACGCCTATATCGATTTCACCAAGATGACGACGAGCCTGGTTGCGGTCGTCACCGATTTCGTCCGCGACGGCAAGCGCGTCGTCGGCTACGGCTTCAATTCCAACGGCCGCTACGGGCAGGGCGGCCTGATCCGCGAGCGCTTTGCCTCGCGCATCCTGGAGGCCGATCCGAAATCGCTGCTGAACGCTTCCGGCGACAATCTCGATCCCGACAAGATCTGGGGCGCGATGATGACCAACGAGAAGCCGGGCGGCCACGGCGAGCGCTCCGTCGCGGTCGGCACCATCGACATGGCGGTGTGGGATGCCGTGGCGAAGATCGCGGGCCAACCGCTGTTTCGCCTGCTGGCTGAGCGTCACGGCGTCAAAGCCAATCCGCGCGTGTTCGTCTACGCCGCCGGCGGCTATTATTATCCGGGCAAGGACCTCTCGATGCTGCGCGGCGAGATGCGCGGCTATCTCGATCGCGGCTACAACGTCGTGAAGATGAAGATCGGCGGCGCCGATATCGAAGACGATCGCGCCCGCATCGAGGCGGTGCTCAAAGAGATCGGCAAGGACGCGCAGCTCGCCGTCGACGCCAACGGCCGCTTCGATCTCGAGACCGGCATCGCCTATGCCAAGATGCTGCGGGACTATCCCTTGTTCTGGTACGAGGAGGTCGGCGATCCCCTCGACTACGCGCTGCAGGCAGCCCTCGCCGAATTCTATCCGGGACCGATGGCAACGGGCGAAAACCTGTTCAGCCACCAGGATGCCCGCAATTTGATCCGCTACGGCGGCATGCGCCCCGACCGCGACTGGCTGCAATTCGACTGCGCGCTGTCCTACGGCCTGTGCGAATACCAGCGCACGCTGGAGGTGTTGAAAACGTATGGCTGGTCGCCGAGCCGCTGCATCCCGCACGGCGGCCACCAGATGTCGCTCAACATCGCAGCCGGCTTAGGCCTTGGCGGCAACGAGAGCTACCCCGACCTGTTCCAGCCCTATGGCGGCTTCCCCGACGGCGTCCGCGTCGAGAACGGCCACATCACCATGCCCGATCTCCCCGGCATCGGCTTCGAAGGCAAATCGGATCTCTACAAGGAAATGAAGGCGCTGGCGGAGTAGGGCAACGCGAGGGGCGCGACGGCCGCGCCACACACACCGTCATTGCGAGCGCAGCGAAGCAATCCAGAATATTTCCGCGGAGGCAGCCTGGATTGCTTCGTCGCATCAGCGCAAAATTGCTTTGCAATTTTTGTCGCGAGCTCCTCGCAATGTCGGTGTCGGCGAAAGTCTCGCAATCATCTCTTGGTTGTGATATCGTGGAAGCTCTCGTTAATCGAGGCGCAGTCATGAAGCAGCCTTGCGTGTACATGTTCGCCAATCGCCGCAACGGGACGATCTATACAGGCGTCACGTCCAATCCACCGCGCCGCGCGTTCGAGCACCGCGAGGGCTTGGTGAAGGGGTTCTCGTCAAAGTATGGCTGCAAGCTTCTCGTCTGGTACGAGCTGCATGCGACGATGACCGACGCGATCACACGCGAGAAGCAGATCAAGGCCGGCAGCCGGGAAAAGAAGCTTGCGCTGATCGAGAGCGTCAATCCGGATTGGATGGATTTGTACGAGACGCTGATCTGATTGCACCAGGTGTCACCACACACTCCGTCATTGCGAGCGCAGCGACGCAATCCCGAATTTTTTCGCGGGCGCAGTCTGGATTGCTTCGTCGCAAGGGCTCCTCGCAATGACGGCGGCGAGAGGGCGATGTTGCTTGCGGGCGCGCTTGGGCCCGCGGCTGACAGCCACTGGGATCGCCCGAGGTGTCGCCACATTCTCCGTCATTGCGAGCGTAGCGAAGCAATCCAGAATTTTTTCGCGGAAGCAGTCTGGATTGCTTCGTCGCAAGAGCTCCTCGCAATGACGGCGGAGAGTGCGTCGTCGGCTGGGTTCGCCTTGACGATGTGGCGTGAGCCGGACATTCCCTACGACAACCGCATATCCAGCAGCCGTCGCCCTTCGCCCTTCAAGAGCTTCTTCACCGCGCTCGAGGCCACGACCTCGCCGTCATTGGCGTAGGCTTCGTGGTTCTTCTCGATGTCGTCGAGGCGGTAGAGGTAGTTGACCATCACGCCGGCGGATTCGCGCACGCCCTTGGGCGAGAGATCGCCTAACCAGTTGATGCGCTCGAGGCGGGCGCCGTTGCCGAGATGGAAGCGCGCGACGGAGTCGATCAGCTTGCCTTTCGGCGTGCGGACCTTGAGGAAGTAGTGCGCCGCGAGCGGTTCGATCACGCCACGCAGCAGCGTGGTCGTCTCGGGGTTCTCGAACCATTTGGGATCGTCGAGGCGCTTCAGCACTTCGCGGTCCTCGTCCGACAGCGGCAAATCCTTGTCCTGCTTCAGCCATGGCATGAAGCCCGGCACCGGCGACAGCGTCACGAAATTGTCGAGCTTGGGCAATTCGCGGCGCAGCTCCTCCACCACCTGCTTGATCAGGAAGCTGCCGAAGGAGATGCCGCCGAGACCGCGCTGGGTGTTGGAGATCGAGTAGAACACGGCGGTGCGGGCGCGCTCGATCGGGACGGAGGGGCGATCGACGGCGAGCAGCGGCGCGATCGCGCCGGGGATCGTCTCCGTCAGCGCCACCTCGACGAAGATCAGGGGCTCGTCCACCATCGCGGGATGGAAGAAGGCGTAGCAGCGGCGGTCGACCGGATCGATGCGGCGGCGCAGATCGTCCCAGTCGCTGATCTCGTGCACGGCCTCGTAACGGATGATCTTTTCGAGGATGTTGGCCGGAGTCGACCAGTCGATCCTGCGCAGCACGAGAAACCCCCTGTTGAACCATGACGAGAGAAGATGCGAAACGTCGCGATCGAGTGCGGCGAGATCGGTGTGCCCGTTCCTCATGTCGAGCAGGTCGGCGCGCATCTTGACGAGATCCCCGGTGCCGCCGGGCGCGCGGTTGAGGCGGCGGATCAGCTCCTGCCGGCGCGGCTCGGAGGCGAAATGAAGCGCGCTGGCATCCTCGTCGGCCGGCTTGGCACGCCAGGTCTCGATCGCCTTGGACAGGCGTTCCCGATCCGGGCCGAAATCGCGCACCAGGGCTTCGAAAAAAGCGCGACGTCCCGCCGCATCCAATTCCTGGTAGATGTCGAGCACCTCACGCGCCATCGCGGTGCCCGAAGCTTCGCCCCGGCCCGACAGCAGCGCGCCGCAGAGCTCGATGAGCCCATCGGCGTCCGGCTTGGTGTCGGCAGAATCCCCGCGGCGAAGCAGCGTGCGGCCGCGCTCGGAGATGGTGGTGAGCAGGTCGGAGAAGAAGGCGTTGGCCATCGGGGCTTTCGTGTCGGGTTTGTGCGGTGCGGGAATCTTACACGGGATTTGGGCGGAAGCCGATCACAATCAAGCGGGGGAATTTGGCAAGTTTAGCGGGGGCGTGCGTTTCGAAAACCCAAAGAAAGCTGTCATGCCCCGGCTTGACCGGGGCATCCAGTACGCCGCAGCTTTTCGGTTCTAGTCGCGCCGTCCCAGAGTACTGGATCGCCCGGTCAAGCCGGGCGATGACACCGAATGTGTCGCAAATTCCGTCGGCGTTCGCCCCGTCACCTGGCGGAACGCGGCCGAAAATGCCGGCACGCTGGCATAGCCGAGCTGGGTCGCGAGCTGCTTCACCGAGACATTGGCATCGGTCGACAGCCGCTGGATCGCCGCCGCGATTCTTGCGCGCTGGCACCAGCTCTTGAAGCTCAGCTGCGTCTCTGTCGAAAACAGCCGCGACAGCGTGCGCGCGGAGGTTCCGACCTCGCGCGCCAGCGCGTCGATGTCGTGCAGGCCGGTGGGATCGTCGAGCACGATCATGGCCGCGCGCCGGCAGCGCGGCTCGTGCGGCAGCGGCACGAAGGTCGCGGAATCCTCGGCCTGGACCAGTTCCAGCATCACCAGCCGAACCAGCAGATCGGTCCGCTCCTCGGTGTTGCGCGCGTCGAACAATGCGAGGATCGCCTGATTCAGCAGCGGCGACACCCGCACCACGAATTCCTTGGTCAGTCCCTCATGGCGCTGCTCGCGCTTCAACCAGGCGAGGTCGAAATACAGCGTGCGCATCTCGATGTCGGCGAGCAGATCGATGGCGTGCTGGAGCCCGGCGGGGACCCAGACCGCGCGGTCCGGCGGCACCAGCCAGCGTCCCCCGGGGGTCGTCACCTGCATCGTGCCCCTGGCGGCATAGATCAGCTGCGCCTCGCGGTGCATATGCGGAGCGATCCGCATGCCCTTGGGGTAGTCGCGCGCGACCAGATGCACGCCCGCGGGCGAGCGATGGTTGCTCCGGACCGCCCGGAGGATTGGCGTCTCGACGACAGTCATTGGCAGCATCCCGTCATGCCCAAGACATATAACTCATTTCGGAGCAGGAGAGGATTCGGAATGAACAGCCCCAGCCGGGTGATCAGTTTCGTCAACGCGGGCCATTTCATCGACCATTACGCGATGCTGATTTTCGCCGCCGCGGTGATCATCATGGGACCGGCGCTCGGCATGGCCTATTCGGAACTCTTGCCTTATGCGACGCCGGGCTTCGTCGCCTTCGGCGCGGGCTCGCTGCTCACCGGCTGGCTCGGCGACCGCTGGAGCCGCCGCCACATGATGTTGATCTTCTTCGTCGGCATCGGCGCCTCCATGATCTCGGTCGGATTCGTGCAGACCCCGGCACAGCTTGGCGCGGCCCTGTTCGCGATCGGCATTTTTGCCTCGATCTATCATCCCGTCGGCACTGCCATGATCGTGTCCTACGCCGACAGGCTCGGCCGCGAGATGGGCATCAACGGCGTCTGGGGCAATCTCGGCGTTGCATCGTCGGCGCTGGTCACCGGCGTGATCGGCCAGTATCTCGGCTGGCGCTTCGCCTTCATCGTCCCCGGCATCGTGACCATCCTGATCGGCATCGCGTTTGCGATGATGGTCGTGCACGAGGACCGCAAGGGCTCGAAGCAGGCGGCAGCGCAGGCGCGCGTGGCCAAGCAGGACATGTGGCGCGTGATCCTGTCGCTGCTGATCGTGGTGATCGCGATCTCCACCACGTTCAATGCCGTCACCGTCGCGCTGCCAAAGCTGTTCGCCGAGCGGCTCGCCGATCTCACCAAAAGCCCGGCGCTGCTCGGCGTCATCGCGGCCTGCGTCTACGTGTTCGGCGCGATGACGCAGTACACGATCGGCCGGCTGCTCGACCGCTATTCGCTGAAGACGGTGGCGCTGCCGCTGTCCTTCATGCTGGCGCCGTTTTTGTATCTGGCCGCGAGCCTGTCCAATTTGCCGCTGATCCTGGTCTCGATCGGCATCGTCATGGGCGCGTTCGGGCAGGTCACGGTCAACGACGCCATGGTCGGCAAATACACCAGCGAGGAATGGCGCTCGCGCGCCTATGCCGTGCGCTATTTCATCGGCTTCACCGCCGCCGGCGCCTCGGTCGGCCTGGTCGCCTGGCTCTACGAGCAGGGCGGCTTCGTCACCATGCTGCATGCCTTCGCCGCGCTCTGCCTGCTCGCGATCGCAGCCGCGATCATTCTCCCGCGCGAGATCAGGACACCGCAGGCGGTGTGAGGGATCGGCGTGAGGCGCGGCTGTCTCCACGTCGTCATTGCGAGCGCAGCGAAGCAATCCAAAATCTTTCCGCGGCGGCAGTCTGGATTGCTTCCGCCTTCGCTAAAGCTTCGGCGGACAAGTCGCTGCGCTCGCAATGACGGGGGATGAGGAGGCACCTTGCGCAGACCACTCATGATGCCACCATGCCAGTGTTTTGCCCGACGGAGCAAGCATTTTCGGCAAAGGCGAAATTCGATTTCGGCGCACACAAAATTTTCTCCAGTCTTTTCAACCTCATCCCTACTGTGCATGGGGTTGTTTTCGCGTTTTTTGGTGTTGCCTCCCTAACCCGCCGCAAGCGACAGGAACCCGCTGCACCTCCCGCGGGTTCTATCTCCGTCATCCCGGCACCTCGCCGGGCCAGATGAAGGGGGAAAATTCCTGCATGCAGTGGAGCCTGCTCCGACCGGTCGGCCTTGTCGCCGCGGCTCTCGTCCTCACCACCGTTGCGGCCAGTGCCGAGGGCGGCAAATCGGCCGGTCCCTCGGAATTCCTGCTGGTAGCGCAGATCGTGCTGTTGATCGCGGTCGGCCGCGGTCTCGGCGAGATCATGCAGCGCCTCGGCCAGCCCTCGGTGATCGGCGAACTGCTCGCCGGCATCCTGCTGGGTCCGTCGCTGTTCGGTTGGGTCTGGCCTGACGCACAGCACGCGATCTTCCCCAAAACGCCCGAGCAGAAAGCGATGATCGACGGCATCGCGCAGTTCGGCATCCTGCTTCTGTTGCTGCTGACCGGCATGGAGACCGACCTCAAGCTGGTCAGGAAGGTCGGCAAGGCCGCGATCGCGATCTCGATCGCCGGCATCCTCGTGCCCTTCGCCTGCGGCTTTGTGCTGGGCGAGTTCCTGCCGGATGCGCTGTTGCCGAATCCGCAAGCCCGCCTGGTTGCGTCGCTGTTCATGGGCACGGCACTGTCGATCTCCTCGGTGAAGATCGTCGCGGTGGTGGTGCGTGAGATGAACTTCATGCGCCGCAATGTCGGCCAGATCATCGTCGCCACCGCCGTCATCGACGACACCATCGGCTGGATCATCATCGCCGTCATCTTCAGCCTGGCCTCGCACGGCACGCTGGATATCGCCTCGGTGGCGAAAGCCGTGCTGGGCACGCTGGCCTTCCTCGCCGTCAGCTTCACCATCGGCCGCCGCCTCGCGTTCCAGCTCATTCGATGGGCCAACGACACTCTCGTCAGCACCGCGCCCGTTATCACGGTAATCGTGCTGATGATGTGCGCCATGGCGCTGATCACGCATCTGATCGGCGTACACACCGTGCTCGGCGCCTTTGTCGCCGGCATTCTGGTCGGGGAGTCTCCGATCCTGACGCGGCAAATCGACGAGCGGCTGCGCGGATTGATCTCGAGCTTCTTCATGCCGGTGTTCTTTGGTCTGGCCGGCTTGAGCGCCGACCTCACGGTGCTCCGCGATCCCCATCTGCTGATGCTCACCGGGCTGCTGGTCGTGATCGCCAGCGTCGGAAAGTTCGGCGGCGCTTTCGTCGGCGGAACCGTGGGCGGGCTGAACACACGGGAGTCGCTGGCCCTCGCGAGCGGCATGAATGCGCGTGGCTCGACCGAGGTGATCATCGCCACCATCGGTCTTTCGATCGGCGTGCTCAGCCAGAACCTGTTCACGATGATCGTGACCATGGCGATCGTGACCACGATGGCCATGCCGCCGATGCTGCGCGCGGCGCTGGCGAAGCTGCCGATGAACGAGGAGGAGAGGGAGCGCCTGGAGCGGGAAGAGTTCGAGAAGCGCGGATTCGTCGCCAATCTCGAACGTCCCTTGCTCGCGGTGGACGAAAGCGTCAACGCCAGCTTCGCCGCCCACATCGCCGGCCTGATCGCCGGCATGCGCGGCCTGCCGATCACCGTGCTGCACATCGGCAAGCGCGCCAAGGAGCAGGAGAAGGAGAGCGGCGAGGCGGAGAGCCACGAGGCGGTGGTGAAGAAGGCAGCTGAAGCGGTATCAGCGACCGGTGACCAGGATGTCCGGAACGTCGATGTCACGACGCGGGTCCGCAAATCCGGGCTCGGTGAGACGATCGGAGACGAAGCGAAGAAGGGCTTCGATCTCCTTGTCGTCGGCATCGACAAGGTCGCGGCCACCAAGGATCGATTCGACCGCAAGATCGAGGACATCGCAGCGGAGTTCGAAGGGCCGCTTGCGATCGTGGCGGCCAAGGGCAAGCACCTGAAGCAGCCGATGCCCGAGGCGCTCAACATCCTCGTTCCGGTCTCCGGCAGCGGTGTCTCCAAGCGCGGCGCCGAGGTCGCGGTCGCGTTGGCGCAGGCCGGATCAGGCTCGCTCCGGGTGATCTATGTCGCGACGACGCGCGACAAGGGCGCGCAGCGCGGCGCCTCGCGTGGTCTGAGCCAGGAGACCGGCATCCTGAAGGACGCCAGCGATCTCGCCGCCCGTTACGACGTCGACATCACCACGACCCTGCGCGCGAACCGGGCGCCGGAAGCGGCAATCCTGCGCGAGATCGAGACCACCGCCGTCGATCTCGTGGTGATGGGCGTCGATCGCATCCAGGCCGACCACCTCTCCTTCGGCGGCGTCGCCGACGCCGTGCTCAGGCAGGCAAAGGTCTCGGTGCTCCTGGTCTCGAGCGGTGAGGTGCGGCAGGCCCCTGCGGAGAAGGCGTAACGGGGTCTCCTTGCCGTCATTGCGAGGAGCCCTTGCGACGAAGCAATCCAGAGTTTCTCCGTGGAAAGATTCTGGATTGCTTCGCTGCGCTCGCAATGACGGCTGTGGTAGATGGTCGCGTCTTTTACTTCACTTCGGCCACTGCCACCGCCTTCGGCGTCTTCTTCGACGCGCGCCAGTTCTCGAAGCGCTGCACCACCACGAAGAACGCCGGCACGAACAGTACCGCGAGGCAGGTCGAGGCCAGCATGCCCGAGAACACCGTGATGCCGATCGACTTGCGCGCGCTAGCGCCGGCGCCGGTCGCGATCACCAGCGGCACCACGCCGAGGATGAAGGCGAACGACGTCATCAGGATCGGGCGGAAGCGGGCACGCGCAGCTTCAATCGCGGATTCCAGCACCGGCTTGCCTTCGCGGCCGTGCAGCTCGAGCCCGACCTCGACGATCAGGATGGCGTTCTTGGCCGACAGCGCGATCAAGAGGATCAGGCCGATCTGGCAATAGAGGTTGTTGTCGATCTTCAGTCCATTGAGGATCAGCATGGGGCCGAGCAATGACAGCGGCACCGCCAGGATCACCGAGATCGGTGCGTACCAGCTCTCGTACTGGCCGGCGAGCACGAGATAGACCAGCAGCATGGCGAGCCCGAACACCCAGTAGATCTGGTTGGAGACGGCCTTCTCTTGATAGGACATCGCGGTCCATTCGAAGCCGGTGCCCGGCGGCAGCGTCTTGTCCGCGATCTCCTCCATCAGCTTGAGCGACTGGCCGGACGAGTAACCCTGCGCCGGCAGGCCGATGACGGTCGAGGACGGATAGAGATTGTAGAGGCTGATCAGCGAGGGGCCGGTGGCCGGCGTGATCGTGGCGACGGTGCCGATCGGGATCATGTCGCCGTTCGAATTGCGCACCATCATGTTGGCGATGTCGCGCTCGGTGACGCGGAAGGCGGGATCAGCTTGCGTGTAGACCTGGAACACGCGGCCGAATTTGTTGAACTGGTTGACATAGGACGAGCCGAGATAGGTCGACAGCGCGGCGAACACCTGGTCGGTCGTGACGTGCAGGGTCTGGATCTTGATGCGGTCGATCTCGACGTTGAATTGCGGCACCGAGGAGCGGAACGACGACTGCACGCGCTGCAGCGCGCTCTGGCTCTGGCCGTTGCTGACCATCGCGCCCGTGATGGCCTGGAGCTTGGCGAAATCGCTGTTGCCGTCGCGCAGTTCGACCTGCATCGAGAAACCGGCGGCGTTGCCGATGCCCTGGATTGGCGGTGGCGGCAGCACCAGCGTGCGCGCCTCCATGATGACCGCGAGCTTGTCGTTCAGCCCGTAGACCAGCGAGCGCAGATCTTCGCCCGGTCCTTTGCGCGCGTCCCAGTCCTTCAGGATGATGTAGGCGACGCCGGCATTGGCAAGGCTGGCGCTGTTGTCGAGTGCGGAGATGCCGGCGATGGTGATGACCTGCTGAACTCCGGGCGTGTCCTTGATCAGCTCGCTGGCTCTGTCGAGCACCTTCTGGGTCCGCTCCAGCGCGGCACCGTCGGGCAGTTGCACGGCGGCGATCAGGTAGCCCTGGTCCTCGATCGGCAGGAAGCCGGTCGGCACCCGGGACAGCCCGTAGCCGCCGATTCCGATCAGCACCAGCGCGAACGCGACCGAGATCGTGCTGTTCCTGCACAGCACGCCGATCAGTCGGGTGTAGCCGCGCTCGACGCGGTTGTAGACCGCGTTGAAGCCGCGATAGAAGAAATTGCGCTGCTCCGGCGGCACGGTCGGCCGCAGCCAGAGCGCACATTGCGTCGGCTTCAGCGTCGCCGCGTTGATGGCGGACAGAAGCGCGGTCGCGGCGATCACCAGCGCGAATTGCGAATAGATCCGGCCCGTGAGGCCCGCGAGGAACGAGGCCGGCAGGAACACCGAGATCAGCACGAGCGTGATGCCGACGATCGGCGCGAACAGCTGGTCCATCGCCTTGATCGCGGCGTCGTGGCCGTTCATGCCCTGCTCGATGTTGTGAGCCGCGCCTTCGACCACGACGATGGCGTCGTCGACGACGATGCCAATCGCGAGCACGATGGCGAACAAGGTCGACATGTTGATGGTGAAACCGAGCGCGGCCATGGCGGCGAACGCGCCGATGATTGTGACCGGCACCGTGGTTGCCGGCACTAGCATCGCGCGCCAGTCCTGCAGGAACACCAGGATGACGACCAGCACCAGCAGGCCGGCCTCGATCAGCGTCATGTAAACCTCGTGCACCGAGGCCTGCACGAATTTGGTGGTGTCGAACGGCGTGTCGTACTTCATGCCCTGCGGGAAGGCCTTTGCAAGCTCCGCCATTTTCTTCTCGACGGCTTGCTCGACCTGGAGTGCATTGGCGCCCGGCGACTGGAACACGCCAATGCCGGTGGCCGGCTGCTTGTTCAGCGAAAAGATCTGGCTGTAGGTCTGCGCGCCGAGCTCGACCCAGCCGACGTCGCGCACCCGCGTGACGTCGCCGCTGGTGCCCGATTTGACGATGATATTCTCGAATTCGGTGGTGTCGTCGAGCCTGCCGTTGACGTTGAGGGTGTACTGGAACGCCTGTCCAGACGGTGTCGGCGGTGCGCCGACCTGGCCGGCGGAGACCTGCTGGCTCTGCTGCTGGATCGCCTGGATGACGTCCTGCGGCACCAGGCCCCGGACCTGCAGCTTGTTCGGATCGAGCCACACCCGCATCGAATATTGACCGGCGCCGAACACGGTGACGTTGCCGACGCCGGGCAGGCGCGAGAGTTCGTCGCGGAGGTTGATGGTGGCGTAGTTGCTCAAATAAAGGCTGTCGAACGTCTTGTCCGGCGAGGTCAGCGTCACGAACAGCAGGATGGACGTCGACCGCTTCTGCACGGTGACGCCCTGGTTCTGCACTGACTGGGGCAGTTGCGACAGCGCGCTGGAGACGCGGTTCTGCACCAGCACCTGCGCGAAGTTGAGGTCGGTGCCGATCTTGAAGGTCACGGTCAGCGTATAGGTGCCGTCGGAGCCGCTGTAGGACTGCATGTAGAGCATGTCCTCGACGCCGTTGACCTGTTGTTCGATCGGCAAGGCAACCGTGTCGATCACGGTCTTGGCGCTGGCGCCGGGATAGCGTGTGGTGACCTGCACCGTCGGCGGCACCACGTCGGGATATTGCGCGATCGCGAGGTTGAACAGCGCGACGCCGCCGATCAGGATCATCAGCAGCGCGATGACGTTCGAGAGGACCGGCCGCTCGATGAAGAACTTTGAGATCATGGCAGGCGCTCCTACTTACTTGGCAGACGCCTGCGGCTGCTCGATCTTGGTCACCTGCGGGTCGATCTTCTGGCCCGGGATTACTCGCAGCAGCCCTGACGTCACCACGCGGTCCTCCGGTTTCAAGCCGCTTTCGATCACGCGCAAGCCGTTGTCCACGGGACCGATCTGCACCTTGCGCTGCTCGACAACGTTGTCGCCGTTGACGACGAGGAGATAGCGGCCGCCCTGGTCGCTGCCGAGCGCGGTGTCGGGCACGAGCAGGGCGTCCTTCTCCTGGGTGAAGGGCACGCGGACCCGGACGAAATAGCCGGGCAGCAGCACCCGCTTGTCGTTGGGCACGAGACCGCGCACTGCGAGCGTGCCGGTCGACTGGGTGAGGGTCGGGGCGACATAGTCGAGCTTGCCCTCATGCGGATAGCCGGCCTCGGTCTGCAGGCCGATTTGAATCGGGAATTGCTTCATGTCGGCGGCAGTGAGGCCGCGGCGAGCGGCCTCGGCACGGATGCGCAGCACGTCCTGCTCGTTGACTGTGAAGTTCACATAGATCGGATCCATCGCGACGATGGAGGCGAGTTGAGTCGGGGAGGAGACCCCGACGAGTTCGCCGATCGAGACCATATGCGCGCTGACGACGCCGTCGAATGGTGCGCTCACCTTGGTGTAGCCGTAGTTGACTTCGGCGAGGCGGGTGTTGGCCTGGGCCTGCTGGAGGTTGGCCTGTGCGTTGTCGCGGTTCGAGGTCGAACTGTCCAAAGTCGCTTGCGAGACCGCTTGCCGCTGCACGAGATCGCTCTGCCGCTTGAAGTCGGCTTCCGCCTGCCGGAGCGAGGCTTGTGCGCCGGCCTCGGCCGCCTGCGCCTGGTCGAGCTTGAGCTTGTAGGTCTCGGGCTCGATCGTGAACAGCTGGGTACCCTGCTTGACGAACGCGCCATCCTGGTAGTCGATCGATTGCAGGAATCCCTGCACGCGCGCGACGAGATCGACATTCTTGACCGGCGCGGTGTTGCCGGTGGCCTCGACATACCGCGTCACCGGGCGCTGCACCGGCGCGGCGACGTCCACCTTGGGCGGCGGCGGGGCGACGAACGTATTCTTGTCCTCACAGCCGGCGAGCGCGGCCACGGCCATGGCGGCGGCCAGTGCCCGCCCGACACGTCTCCACGCTCCGTTGCGTCGTGCGGGAGATGCGGGATTCGCGCAGGTCATTCGGTGGCCCCCGGTTACTGTCTGTCGGGGCGGGAGGCTACCAACAAATGCCCGGACGTGGAACACCATAGCCATGGCAGTCGTCGACCTTGCACTGCAGACTGCGCTGTGGCCTTTGGCAGTTTTGCAATCACAAACCGCTTTTCATCGCGCGCACGATCGACCAGAATTATGTCAAGGGCCCGGCGGCGGCACGCGAAGCAGTCGGGACCAACAAGAGAAGAATAAAAGAAGAGGTCGGGAGATCATGACATGCCCACGTCTCTCCAGTCGGTCCTTAAATCAGTCCTTGCCGGCCTCGTTCTCGCCGCGGCCGTTGCCATGCCCGCGCTAGCCGATGGTCTGAAGGACGAGATCGCACCGACCGGCAAGCTGCGGGTCGCGATCGCAATCAGCCCGGCGGGCGGCGCGTTCTGGTCCACCAAGACCGAAGCCGGCTATGCCGGCGTTCCGGTCGATCTCGGCAGGGAGATGGCCGCCCAGCTCGGCGTCCCCGTCGAATATGTCGTGCACCAGAATTCCGGCCAGATCACCGATGCGGCATCGAAGGGGACTCTTGAAAAAGATGCTTGGGACGTCACCTGGCTCCCCAAGGATCCCGAGCGCGAGACCATGATGATGTTCGGCCCGATCTACGAGGTCGCGGATGCCACCTACATCGTCAAATCAGGCTCGAGCGTCACCAACTTCGCCACGCTCGACCAGCCCGGCATCAAGGTCGCGGCCGTCAACGCCACCACGACCATGCGCGGCGCCGTCGCGCATCTGAAGAACGCGAAAGTTACGGGCTACCAGACCTATGACGAGATCTTCGGCCTCCTGAGGAGCGGCGAGATCGATGCCTTCGCCCTGTCGCGCGACCAGCTCAACAAGATGGCGCAGAAGATTCCGGGCACGCGCGTGCTCGACGAGACGTTTAAGAAGACCGTCACGGCCGTCGCCGTCCCGCTCGGCCGCAGCCAGGCTTTGGCGTTCGTGAGCAAGTTCATGAACGAGGCGGTGACGAACGGCACCTTGCGCAAGGCGTATGACAACAATGGTCTGAAGGATTCGTCGATAAGAACCGAGTAGCGGCGGCAGCGCCTCCATGACAAGAGAGATTGAGATTCGCGCCTTTGCGCCGCCTGATGCCGCTGCCGTGCGCGAGCTGTTCATCCGGGTGAATCGTCTATTGGCTCCAGCGCATATGGCGGAGGCGTTTGAACGCTACATCGTCCACTCTCTCGCCGAAGAGATCGATCGGCTCGCGGATTATTATGCAAGTCAGAACGGCGGTTTCTGGGTCGCCGTAGCCGACGACGAGATCGTCGGCATGTTCGGTCTCGAGGCCTCAGGCGAGCATGCGATGGAGTTGCGGCGCATGTACGTCGCTCCCGGCTTGCGGCGCCAGGGAATTGCGCGAAAGATGCTGGCGTTCGCGGAGGATGAATGCCGCCGGCGAAATCGGCAACAACTGCAGCTGAGCACGTCGGAGCTTCAGCGGGACGCGCTGGCTCTGTATCGAAACGCGGGATACCAAAGCGGACGCGAAGAGACTGCCGCAGCCGCCAGCAACAAGACCATAGGTGGCGGCATTCGTCGCTACCATTTCACCAAGCGCCTTTGACGGCCCTTCGGAGCGCGGTTGTGCGGCAGGAGTCCTCGTCGCCACGAGCGTTGGATTTTGGGCGAGGCCCATGACAACAATCTCACAAAGAACGCGACGATCCCGTTGGAGTAGAGCAGGCCCTACGGCTCCGCGGTGCGGATGCCCGCGGGCTGGCGCCTCTCACCCGCGTGCCACGCCGCGAGCAGCCCCTCAGCGCGGTTTGATCTCCGCATATTTCGCCATCGCCTTTTCGAATTTCCGCTTGAACAGCCACATCGCGCCAAGGATTTCCCGGAAGCTTGCCGAGGTGCGCGCCCGGTCGGCCTGTCCGAATGCGAAGATGCTGTTGTTGCGCAGGTGCTTCATGATGGTCGGACTCGACACCCTGTAGTTCAGGAGATCGCCGGACTTGAGCGCCGACCGTGTCGGCGTAGGAACGATCTGGATCAGCTCGAACAGCTTCATCTGGTCGATCGGGTCGGGCAGCGTCTTCACGATTCCCGGGATCTCCCGGAAAACATCCGCATGCGCGTTCATCAGGCCGTCGCGCACGTTGGTCCAGTGATTGAAGCGATGATCGCTGCCGCGGGCGCGCGCCTCCTCCTTGTCGTCGCGCGCGCTCAACTCGGGATCGGCGGCCGCGATCTCGGCCTTGATGGTCTCCCATTTCCTGCGGCCGTTGCGGTCCTCGGAGGGGCCGGTCTGGAAGCTGCCCATATAGGTGTTCGAGCGCCCGTTGCGGACGTTCTGCTTGCCGTTGGTCTCGGCGAAGAACAGCCCGAGGCTGATCCGGCCCGCGGCTTCGGCGTGGTCAGGCGCAAGCCCCTTGGCGCGCGCGATCGCAACTGCGAGATCGACTACGTCCTTGAACGGCGTCGCCGAGTTCTGCGCGCCGGCCGGCGGCGCTTCCATGATCTCGAACAGTTTTGAGTATTCGTCGACCAGCGGCTCGATGTCGGCATCGAAATAGGCCGGCGGTATCTCGAACTTGTTGGGCCTGCCGATCCGCGACGGCATGGCGTCGGTGAGATCCTTGTAAGCACTGATCACCGCGACGCGTGCAAGATACAGCGCCTGTCCCGGCAGGTTCGGCAGCGGCTCCTTGGCGTCGATCTGGCGCCGCCGCTCGGCCAGAATCGCCTTGAAATCGCCGAGCGCACGCTCGTAGGTCGCAACCGCCTCCGATTGCCTGCTCGTAATCGTTTGCGCCTGGCTCGGGACGAACGTCGTGAGGAGCAGCCCAAGCGCGGCGATGATGGCGAGGAATTGATGTCGTGCAGGCATGGCCGGTTCCCCCAACGATTCGTCGGTTGGGGGATCGTAGCCTAGTCGTTGGCTTCGGGCGGCAGGAAGTCGACCTCGTGCAGCGCCGAGATGCGCACGACCTCGGCCGGGTCGGTCAGGTCATGGAGCTGGTTGAACAGCGCCTCCAGCTTCTGCATCGGCGAGACCCAGAACAACGCGCGGGCCGGCTTGTCGGACTTGTTGAAATAGCCGTGCGGGATGCCGCGCGGCAGGCGCACGAGGTCGCCGGCGTGGGCCTTGACCCATTTGCCGTCGAGCTTGAGGTCGAGCGTGCCTTCCTGCACCAGGATGAATTCGTCCTGGGTCGGATGGATGTGCACCGGCACGAACTGGCCGGGATCGCTGTTGGTCTCGAACGCGAAGGTCGAGTCGGTGACGGCCTTGGGGAAATAGACCTGGCCCAGGATGTTCCAGGTCTTGCCGCCATAGCCCGTACCGTTCGCGGTGATGCCCTTTTCGAGTGACGTCATGGCTTGCCTCCAATGGGATTGTAACTGAGACGGAGTGTTGCGCAGCAGCCATGCGCTGTCCATGCGCAAGACTGGCCCTAGCGCCTGTCGCGCTCAGCCGCCTGCCTGCGCAGAAAGCCTTCGAGATCGGCCTGCACCGAATAGGGCGTCGGGATCGGATCGCCAGCCGCGTCGACGGCGGTGTCGAGGGAGCGGCGCAGCATGCGCGCGAGCTCGGCCTTGCGGTAGGGCTTTGTCAGGAGCGGCGCGCCCTTGGTGGCGCGTCCCTGCGCATGCGGGGCGTCGTTGGCATAGCCCGACGTGAACAGCACCCGCAGCGAGGGGCGCGCGGCCACCATCTCGTCGGCGAGCTCTCGTCCATTCAAGCTGCCGGCCATCACGATGTCGGTGAAGAGCAGGTCGAAGGGCGTGCCTTCGGCCGCGATGGCGAGCGCCTCGGCCGCATTGGCGGCCGGAATGACCTTGTAGCCGAGGCTTTCGAGCTGGACCGTGACGTACTGGCGGACGTCGCGGTCGTCCTCGACACAAAGGATGGTTTCCGTCCCGCCCACGACTTTGCGCTCGTCATAGCCGGTAGGACGAAGCGTGCTCGCCTCCGCCTTCGGCAGGTAGATCGCGAAAGTCGTGCCGCGTCCTTCTTCGGAAGCGACCTTGATGCCGCCGCCGGACTGCTTGATGAATCCGAACACCATGCTGAGCCCGAGCCCCGTGCCCTTGCCGACGTCCTTGGTCGAGAAGAAGGGATCGAAGATCCGCTCCAGAATGGCCGGCGGAATGCCGGTGCCGGTGTCCGCGATCTCGATCTCGACATAATCGCCGGCATAGCCGGCCCCGACCGCCACGGCCTCGCGGACGCCGAACACGACGTTGCGCGTCGTCAGCGTCAGTCTGCCGCCATCCAGCATCGCGTCGCGGGCGTTGATCGCGAGGTTGAGAAGCGCCGAGCTCAATTGGCCGCGGTCGACGAGGGCGAGCCAGACGTTGCCGTCGAGCCGGGTCACGATTTCGATCTTCTTGTCGAAGGTTGCCAGCAGCAGCTTTGCGAGCTCTTCGAGCAGTACGTTGATGTCGCTCTCGGCCGGCTTGAGCGCCTGCTTGCGGGCAAAGGACAACAGGCTCGACGTCAGCGCGGCGCCGCGATCGGCGGTGTCGCTGATCAGCTTGGTGATGGTCGCGAGCGGCGGATTGTCCTTCACGGCGTCGGCGAGGATCTCGATCGTGCCCGTGATCACGGTGAGCATGTTGTTGAATTCGTGCGCGATGCCGCCGGTGAGCTGGCCAATCGCCTCCATCTTCTGGGCCTGGATCAGCTGCTCCGCGGCGGCGCGCTTCTGGGTAACGTCCTTGACGAAATTGTTGATGAGGGTGCGCTCCCCGATGCGGAGCGCCGTGCTGGAGGCCTCGATCAGGATCTCGTCGCCGTCCCGGTGCAGCAGGGTCGCTTCGAACCGGATGCCGATCGGCGTATCCGACAATTCCGGCAGCAGCCGCATCATGCGTTGCCTGAAGCCGTCGCGCAGCGGCTCGGCGATGAGGAGGTCGACGACATCGGTGCCGAGGGCCTCCTTGCGCGTCCATCCGGTCAGGGCCTCGGCCTGAAGACTCCATTCCAGCACGATGCCGCTCTGGTCGGTCTGAATGAAGGCGTCGAGCGCGGTCTTGATGACGGCTTGCGTCATCTGTGCGCTGGCCCGCGCCTGCTCGGCCAGTTGCGCGGCGGCACGTTTTTCCTGCGCGGTTTCGATCGCGCGCGTGCACAGACGCGCGAGCAGGACGGCAATGGCGCCGCTTGCGAGCAGGGCGACAATCTGAGCAACGCCGAACCCGGTTCCGGTCGCGGCATAGGAGACGAGGAGAGCCGCCGCGGTCACGATGACCTGCGCGGCCATCGCGAGTGTCAGAAGCTCCCTGAGTTTCATGGTCTCACACCAACGCGTCAGTCGCGGCCCCCCGTGTCCGCCCGGTCAATGTCCGGCGCCACGTCAGCGACAGTGTGAGCTACAGATTCCGCGCGGCGGCGTCGAGGGGCAATTTGCGGTGGTGCCGGTCGGATGGCGCTTCAACCTGCCGGCGAATCGGTCTGGCGCAACGTGGTCACCCAGATCACGCGGGCGGTCTGCTGGGTCGGGTTGTCGAACATGTGCGGCACGATGCTCGGAAAGCGAAAGCTGTCGCCGGCCTCGAGCAGATGGGCCTGGTTGTCGAGCCACAGCCGCAGGCTCCCCGAGAGGATATAGCCCGCCTTCTCGCCGGTGTGCTGCAGGAAGTCGGTGCCGGACGAGGCGCCAGGATTGAGCGTGAGCTCGTAGAGCTCGAGCTGGCCTTTGTCTGCCGGCGTCAGCGCTTCCTTGACCACACCGCTGGTGGTGAGCCGCAGCAAGCGCCGGCTGTTCTTGCGCACGATATAGCGCTGCACGTCGGCGGGGTCGGTGGTCTCGAAGAAATAGGAGATGGGAACGTCGAGCGCGATGCTGAGCAGCCGCAGCGTGCGTATCGACGGCATGGCGCGCGCGCGTTCGAGCTGGCTGATCATGCCGTTGGAGAGGCCGGTCTTGTTGGCGACGTCCTGGATCGACAGGCCCGCACGCTGCCGCAGCAGCCGCACGGTCTCGCCGAGGCGCTGGTCGACGGCATCGTCGGCCTCGGTCGCCGGGGCATCTTTCGGATCGTTGATCTCGCCGCGACCATCCATGTCGCTCTCCCATGCATCATCTCGGCCCCGGACAACGACGGTCCGAAGCTTCCAGTCGGAGTGAAAAGGTCGCGCATCCTAGCAATGCGATTGACAGCTGTATTTAGTCGTGATGAACTTTTGGTAGAAAAATTTAGAAGCACTAAAGCCCACTCCTGTCCCTTTGCCGGGGATCTCGGGGCGCGGGAGACGGTGCCGCGTGCGAAAACGGAGAGTGGTCATGGCGGACGACACCGGGAAGTTCGGCGTTGGGGCACTGCATCTCGGCAATCCGAATCGCCGTCAGATCTTTCAGCTCGGCGCGGGCGCCGCGGCGGGATGGACGCTTTCGGGCCACGCATTTGCGCAGACCGAACGTCCAACCAATCCGCCGGACAAGCCGCGCGGGCAGGTGATCGCGGCGCTGTCGCAGGAGCCGACGGTCTTTCATCCCCTGATGCCGGGCATCGAAGTCGATCAGGGCATCTGGTGGCAGGTGTTCTCGCCGCTCTGGTTCATCGACCCCGACGGCAAGTTCGTTCCCGACCTCGCCCGCGAAGTCCCGACCATCGAGAATGGCGGCCTGTCGGCCGACGGCCTGACCTGGAAGATCAAGCTCCGCAGCGACGTGAAATGGCACGACGGCACGGCGTTCACGGCCGAGGACGTGAAGTTCTCGCTCGAGCTGATCAACAATCCCGATTTCCGCGCGCGCAGCCGCGTCGGCCATAGTCTCGTGAAGGACATCAAGGTCGTCGCGCCCGACGAGATTCACTGGCGCATGGAAGCTCCCTATTCGCCCTACATGTCGATCCTGGGATCGCTGACCTTCATCGTGCCCAAGCACATCCTGGAGAAGGTGACCGATCCGAACGCCTCGCCGTTCCACAATGCGCCCGTCGGCACCGGACCGTTCCGCTGGGGCGAGCGCGTGCCGGGCGACCACATTCAGCTGAATGCCC
Organism: Bradyrhizobium sp. WSM1417; assembly: GCF_000515415.1. NCBI lineage: Bacteria > Pseudomonadati > Pseudomonadota > Alphaproteobacteria > Hyphomicrobiales > Nitrobacteraceae > Bradyrhizobium > Bradyrhizobium sp. WSM1417. The sequence goes on along the minus strand of NZ_KI911783.1, from coordinate 7,073,378 downwards.
ATGCGGGCTATCACGGCAAGGGGCCGTACGTCGAACGCGTGGTGTTCAAGTACATTCCTGACCTCACCGTGCTCTACACCCAGTTCCGCACCGGCCAGGTCGACTATACCGGCCTGCAAGGCATTCTGCCGAACTTCGTCCAGGAGGCGAAGACGCTGAAGGGCCGCAAGATCTTCGTCTCCTCGACTTCGTCGGTGGAGCACATCGCGCCCAATCTGGAGTTCGGCGCGTTGGCGGACCGCACGGTGCGCGAGGCGCTTTACCTCGCGATCAACAAGCAGGCGATCATCGACGCGCTGAACTACGGCTTGCCGACGCAGACCGAAAGCTTCGTGCCGCAACAGGCTTGGTCGTTCCAGCAGGGGCTGCCGCAGCACAAATACGATCCGGCCAAAGCCAACACGCTGCTCGATGCGGCCGGCTGGGTGCGTGGCTCTGGCGGCGTGCGCGAGAAGAGCGGCGTCAAGCTCGAATTCACCAATTCAACGACGTCGGGCAATGCGGTGCGCGAGCAGACCCAGCAGCTGCTGATCCAGGACTGGCGCGCAATCGGTGCCGCGATGCGCGTCAACAACATGCCGGCCGCCGTGATCTGGGGCGACTTTTGGCAGCAATCAAAATTCAACTCGGTGATCGTGGGGGTGAATTTCATGCTCGGCAGCGACCCCGACGTGACGCCCCGCTTCGGCTCCGGCGCCATTCCTGCCAAGGGTGGCCGCGGCTACAACACCTATCAGTATCGCAACCCGGAGGCGGATCGGCTTCTCGCCGAAGGTGCCAAGCAGTTCGATCTGGCGCAGCGCAAGACGACCTATGGCAATCTGCAAAAGCTCATCCGCGACGATCTCGCGATCCTGCCGCTGTTCCAGGGCTTCATCGCCGAAGGCGTGAAGGAAGGGCTGCAAGGTTTCCGCCCCAACATCAACATGTCGATCAACTGTTGGAACATCCGCGAATGGTATTGGGCCTGATGGTTCAGGTGCGCGAGATCGCCTGAGATGGCCCGTTACGTCGCCAATCGCCTGGCGCAGGCGATCATGCTGCTGGTGATCGTGTCCGCGATCGGCTTCGCCATCCTGCATCTGGCGCCGGGCGGCCCGCTCTCGCAATTCGCGGCGTCCGCGCAGATGACGCAGGAGGATCTCGATCGCGTCACCAGGCAGCTTGGCCTCGATCGTTCGCTGCCGATCCAGTATCTCGACTGGTTCGGCCGGATGCTGAGGGGCGATTGGGGCCGCTCGTATCGCGACGGCGAGCCGGTGTTGGCGGTGATCTCCTCGCATCTTGGCGCCACGCTGGAACTGATGGCGACGGCGACCATCATCGCGGTGCTGCTCGGCTGCTGGATTGGCGTGCTCGGTGCGCTGCGCCGCTATTCGCTGTTCGATTCGCTGGCGACCGTCGGCGCCATGATCGCGCTGTCGATCCCCACCTTTTGGTTCGGCCTCGTCACCATCTATGTGTTCTCGGTGAAGCTCGGCTGGCTGCCGGCGGGCAACCGGCAGACCGTGGGCGACGGCTCCCTGCTCGACCTGCTCCATCATCTTATTGCGCCGGCGCTGGTGCTGGCGCTGGTCGAGACCGCGATGTGGGGCCGCTTCATGCGCTCCTCGATGCTCGAAGTCATCAACCAGGACTACATTCGCACCGCGCGCGCCAAGGGCATGCCGGAATGGCGAATCCTTACGGTTCACGCCTTGCGCAACGCGCTGCTGCCGATGATCACGGTGGGCGGCCTTCAGTTTCCGACGCTGCTCGGTGGTGCGCTGGTCGCTGAGACCGTGTTCACCTGGCCCGGCATGGGCCGGCTGTTCCTCGATTCGATCGGCTATCGCGACTATCCGGTAGTGATGGGCATCCTGATGTTCTCGGCGATCATGGTGCTGATTGGGTCGCTGCTCGCTGACATCCTCTATGCTGTCGTCGATCCGCGCATTCGGGTGGGCTAGGGATGACGACTGCCGCCCTCTCCACCGATCAACTTGCGCCGGGCCAGGCGGCGTGGCGGCGCTTCCGCCGGCATCGCCTTGCGCTCGCGGGCGCGTTGATCATTCTGGTGCTCGTCCTCGGCTCGGTCTTTGGTCCCTATCTGCTGCCGTTCGACGACACCTATATCGATATCATGAAGCGGTTCGCACCGCCGCTGTCAGGCGCGCACATCCTCGGTACCGACGAACTCGGCCGCGACGTGCTGGCGCGGCTGATGATGGGCGCGCGCGTCTCGCTGTCGATCGGCTTCGTCGCGATGGTGATCGCGATGGCGGTGGGCATCGCCGTCGGCGCCTTTGCCGGCTTCTATGGCGGCGTGGTCGGCGCGGTGCTGATGCGGCTCGTCGATGCCATGCTGTGCTTTCCGACCATCTTCCTGCTGCTTGCGCTCGCGGCGCTCATCGAGCCCGGCTTCGTCACCACCACCGTGCTGATCGCGGCAACCGCCTGGATGTGGGTGGCCCGCGTCGTCGAGGCGCAGGTGCGCTCGCTGCGGGAACGCGAGTTTGCGGTTGCTGCACTCGCGTTCGGCTCGTCGAACCTGCGGATCATGTTCCGCGAGCTCGTGCCCAATGCTGTTGCGCCTATCGTAGTGGCGGCGACGCTGAATGTCGCCAAGGCAATTCTGCTGGAATCCTATCTCAGCTATCTCGGTTACGGCATCCAGCCGCCGGCCGCGAGCCTCGGCAACATGCTCAACAATGCGCAGATCTATCTCACCAGTGCGCCCTGGCTCGCGATTGCGCCGGGCCTCGCCATCACGCTGGCGGTGACGAGCTTCAACTTCCTCGGCGACGGCCTGCGCGACGCGCTCGATCCGCGGATGAACATCCCGTGATCTGCAAACCAGCGACGAGCCGAGCTGTCTCGATCGAACTGAATATCTGGAGTGTCCCATGTCCCCGCCGCTCACCCGTATAAACAGTGACGAACGCCTGCCGGCGCAGGTGGATGTCGTCGTCATCGGCGGCGGCGTGATCGGCGTCTCCGCGGCCTATCATCTCGCGAAAAAGGGCCTCTCCGTCGCCCTGGTCGAGAAGGGCCATGTCGGCGGCGAGCAGTCGAGCCGCAATTGGGGTTGGTGCCGCCAGCAGGGCCGCGCGCGCGAGGAGATCCCGCTGGCCCGCGAGGCGCTGCGGCTGTGGGAGGACATGCAGAACGATGCGGGTGTCGATGCCGGCTTCCGCCGCACTGGCGTGTTGTTCCTGACCAAGAGCAAGGACGAACTCGCCAGCTGGGAGCGCTGGGCGGCGGTCGCGCGCGAGATGCAGGTCCACTCCACCGTGCTGACGCCGGCCGAGGTCGCCGAGCGCCTGCCCGGCAACGCCGAAAAATGGGTCGGCGGATTGCACACGCCCAGCGACGGGCGCGCCGAACCGTCGATGGCGGTGCCGGCGCTTGCGACCGCCGCGCGAAAACACGGCGTCACCATTCACCAGGGCTGCGCCGCGCGCGGGTTGGAGACGCAAGGCGGACGGGTGAGCGCCGTCGTCACCGAGAAGGGCACCATTCGCACGCAATCGGTGCTGCTGTCCGGCGGCGCGTGGTCGTCGTTGTTCTGCCGACGCCACGGCATCGAGCTGCCGATCGGCCTCGTCAACGCCACCGCATGCCGGACCACGCCGGGGCCGGAGATCACCTCCGGCGCGCTCGGCACCGATTTCTATTGCATCCGCCGCCGCCTCGACGGCGGCTTTACCCTGGCGCTGCGCAATCGCGGCACGGTCGAACTGTCGCCCGATCTGTTCCGCTACGCGCGGACCTTCTGGCCGACCTATCTGCATCGCAAGAACGGGTTGAAATTGTCGTTCGGAAAATCCTTCTTCGACCAGCTCATGCGCGGCACGAGCTGGAGCCTGGACAAGCCGTCGCCGTTCGAGACCGAGCGCGTGCGCGATCCCGCGCCTGACATGTCCCTAGTCAATGCGGCGCTGGCTTCGCTGATCAGGTCGAATCCTGAATTGAAGGACATCGAGATCGCGGAGGCCTGGGGCGGTACGATCGACTGCACGCCGGATACCATTCCGGTCATCTCGCCGGTCGACGCCATGCCCGGCTTCTTCCTGGCCACCGGTTTCTCCGGCCACGGCTTTGGCATCGGTCCTGCGGCCGGCAAGCTCGCCGCCGACATCGTGACGGGCGCGACGCCGCTGGTCGATCCCGCGGCCTACAGCCACAAGCGCCTGATCGACGGCCGCCGGCTCGCGCCGGTCAGCCCATTCTGAGGGTTTTTGCGGCATGACGGTTCTCTACAAGGCCAACATGGTTCGGGGCGCTGAGTGGGCGGGCTTCTTCGCCGAGCGCGCGCCCGATGTGCCGTTCCGGCTCTGGCCCGACATCGGCGATCCCGCCGACGTCCGCTATCTCGTGGTGTGGGTGCCGCCGGACGACATCGCGACGACGTTCCCAAATCTCGAGCTCGTCTTCTCGGTCGGTGCGGGTGTCGACCAGTTCGACGCGTCGAAAGCTCCGCCGCACATTCCGCTCGTGCGCATGCTGGAGCCCGGCATCGCCGAGACCATGGTCGAATACGTCACCATGGCGGTGCTCGCCCTGCACCGTGATCTCCTGCACTTCATCGGCCAGCAGAAGGCGCAGGTCTGGCGCGAGATCCGGATCACGCCGGCCAAACGTCGTCGCGTCGGCGTGATGGGTCTTGGCCAGCTTGGCCAGGCCGCGCTCGAACGCCTCACGGTGTTCGGCTTTCCGCTTCTCGGCTGGAACCGCTCGCCGCGCGAGATCGACGGCGTCACCTGTTACGCGGGCATGCAGACGTTGCCGGATTTTCTTGCGCAGACCGACATTCTCGTCTGCCTGCTGCCCTTGACCGACGAGACCCGCGGCATCCTGAATGCAGACTTGTTCGCGCGCCTGCCGCGCGGCGCGTCGCTGGTCAATGTCGGGCGTGGCCCGCATCTGGTCGAAGCCGACTTTCTCGCGGCGCTCGACAGCGGCGCATTGTCGGGTGCCGTCCTCGATGTCGCCGAGCCGGAGCCGCTGCCTGCGGGGCATCCTTTCTGGAGCCACCCGCGCATCCTGATCACGCCGCACAACGCCAGCATGACCACGCCGGATACGGCGGTCGATTTCGTGCTGGATGTAATCGCGCGCCACCGCCGCGGCGAGGAGCTGCCAGGGCGGGTCGATCGTAGTCGTGGCTATTAGGACACTGGCATGAGCATGGGCGCAACCGGAGCTGACCACGTCGCTGCCAAAGCGCCGTCGCCGGTGCTGTCGGTTTCCGGCCTCACCACGTCCTTCCTCCGCGAACGGCAATGGAGTCCCGTCGTCCGCGACGTGTCGTTCGATATTGCCTCGGGGGAAACCGTGGCGATCGTCGGCGAGTCCGGTTCGGGCAAGAGCGTCACCGCGCTCTCGATCATGCGGCTAATTCCGAAGGAGAACGGCCGCGTCGAAGGCAGCGTCCGGCTTGCCGGCCGCGACCTGCTGACGCTGCCCGAAGCGAGCATGAAGGATGTTCGTGGCAACGACATCGCCATGATCTTCCAGGAGCCGATGACGAGCCTCAATCCGGTGCTGACCATCGGCTTCCAGATTGCGGAAGCACTGATCCAGCACCGCGGCCTGTCGCGCGCGGCGGCGGAGGTCGAGACCATTCGCCTGCTCGATCGCGTGCGGATACCTGCGGCGAAATCGCGCTTCCACGAGCATCCGCATCGTTTCTCCGGCGGCATGCGCCAGCGCGTGATGATCGCGATGGCGCTGGCCTGCAAGCCGAGGCTGCTGATTGCGGACGAGCCGACCACCGCGCTCGACGTCACGATCCAGGCCCAGATCCTGGAGCTTCTGAAGGAGCTCCAGCAGGAAGAGGAGATGTCGATCCTCTTCATCACCCACGACATGGGCGTGGTGGCCGAGATCGCGGACCGCACCGTGGTGATGTATGGCGGTCAGGCGGTGGAAACCGACCATACCTCGCGCATCTTCGCAGCCCCTTCGCATCCCTATACAAGGGCACTGCTCGCGGCCGTGCCACGCCTCGGCTCGATGGAGGGGCGGACCCGACCGATGCGTTTTCCGATCGTCGACAAGGCGACGGGGACCTCGGACGAGCCGGCGGAGACGCCCGATACAGTCTCGATTGCCGAGCGACCGCTGCTCGAAGTCTCCAATCTCACGACGCGCTTTCCAATCCGCTCGGGCCTGTTCGGCAAGGTCTCGGGCCGCGTCCATGCGGTCGAGAACATCTCCTTCTCTTTGCGCGCCGGGGAGACGCTGGCGCTGGTTGGCGAATCCGGCTGTGGCAAATCGACGACGGGCCGCTCCATTCTCAAGCTGACGGAGCCGGACAGCGGCACCGTTCTGATCGACGGGCAGGATGTGCTGGCCATGAGTGCCCGCACTTTGCGTGACTTCCGCAAGCAGATGCAGATCGTGTTTCAGGATCCGGTCGCGAGCCTCAATCCGCGCATGTCGGTGGGAACGGCGATTGCGGCCCCATTGCTCGCCAACGGGCTCGCCACGGCGTCGCAGGCGCGGGAGAAGGTCGCCGACCTGCTCGTTCGCGTTGGTCTCACCGCCGACATGGCCGCGCGCTTTCCACACGAATTCTCCGGCGGCCAACGCCAGCGCATCTGCATTGCCCGCGCGCTCGCGCTTGGACCGAAGCTGATCGTCGCGGACGAAGCGGTCTCGGCGCTCGACGTTTCGGTGAAGGCGCAGGTCGTCAACCTGATGCTGGACCTTCAGGCCAGCATGGGACTTGCCTATCTCTTCATTTCCCACGATATCGCGGTGGTCGAGCGCATGAGCCATCGCGTCGCGGTGATGTATCTCGGCGAGATCGTCGAGACCGGTCCGCGCGCGGCCCTGTTCGGCAATCCGCAGCATCCCTATACGAAGAAGCTGATGGCGGCCGTGCCGGTGCCCGATCCATCGCGCCGCGGCACCAGGCGCGAGGTAGCGAACGACGAGATCAGAAGTCCGGTGCGCGCGCCCGACTACCAGCCGCCCGTGCGCCAATATCGCGAGGTGTCGCCGGGCCACGTCGTCCAGGTCTGGGGCGAGGAATGGTCCGCCTGACGTGCGCAGGCCGCAAATCATTTCCAAAATGCACGATGAAGTCGTGCGGCAATCTGCCCGGGCAGGCCAACGGTGTTGTCCTTCGCCCTGCCGGGCCTGTGACATCACGCTGAAATCACAATGAAATCATCGCGGCAGGGTCCGGTGCGAGGGCCTGCAGCGACGGCTTCGTGTTATGCGCTGCAGCTGGACCGTCGGCCGGCGATCTCCGATAATGCGCGGATCTCGGGAGGGCCGGCGAAGACGTGCCTTTACGGATGGATTTACTGAAATGACACAAGCAGGCGTCTACGGACAGAGGCTCGGGCAGGGCCTTCGCTCGAAGCAGGCACCGGTCCTGATCACGCGTTCGCTGCACAGCGCCGAGCTCGCGGTCACCGAAGTCCGCAACGACGATCCGACACCGGATATTTCCGGCTCGCTGGCTGCGGAAGATGCCTATCTGCTCAGCCTGAAACTCCGCGACTATCCGGATTGCGAATGCTGGGAGGAGGGCCGCTGTGTCACCAAGGCGGATGTTCGCGCAGGTGCGACCTATCTGTATGACCTCAAGCGCGACCCGCGCTATGTGATCGACAAGCCGTTTCACTCGCTCTTCTTCTATTTGCCGCGCTCGGCGCTCAACGGTGTTGCCAGGCAACCGGGCGGGCCGCGCGTTGGCGAGCTCAGCTACGAGCCCGGTGTCGGTCATGACGACGAGGTCGTTCGACATGTCGGTGCCTCGTTGCGGCAAGGACTGTGTCGGCCTGACGAGACCAACCAGCTTTTCGTCGATCACATGATGCTTGCGCTCACCGCCCATGTCGCCCAGACCTATGGTGGGCTGAAGCCAGCCGCAGAACCGAGCCGCGGCGGTCTCGCGCCATGGCAGGTGAAACGTGCGTGTGACCGGCTCGATTCCGATCTCTCGGGCAAGATCGCGCTGCAGCTGATCGCGACCGAGCTTGGCCTGTCAGTCAGCCACTTCTCACGCGCGTTCCGGATCTCCACCGGCCTGCCGCCGCATCAATGGCTGCTCCAGCAGCGCGTGAAGGCGGCCAAGCAACTGATGTCGGTCCGCGACCTGCCGTTGTCCGAGATTGCCATCTCGGCCGGATTTGCCAATCAGAGCCATTTCACGCGGGTGTTCTCGTCCATCGTCGGCGTCAGTCCGGGCGCATGGCGCCGCGAAACGGATGGCGGACGGAACAAGACTTGAACTTACTGACGCTTCGCCAGCGAGATCGTGTAGGCCGTGCGGCGCGCCGCAAAGATCTCGTCCGGCGGATGGCCGATGCCGTCGGCAAGATTGACCGGGTTGAAGATGGAGCCGTCGCAGGCCTCGTTGGCCTCGAGGCTGGTGATGACGATCGTCCCCAGCCGCACCTGCTCACGGTTGTCCTCGTCCGGCCATCGCAGGGTCACGTCCATGGTGGGATCGCCGGGACGGTCGAGCAAGGCCATCACGTTGAAGCGGACATCGCCGGCTGCGATTCCCCGCGCGAGATCGTCATGCAGGAAATCGGCCGATTTCGTCCTGGCTTCGTCCTCGCTCAAGGTGACGTCGCCGCCGACAGGCGCGACCTTGAACTTGATGAAGCGGGTCTCGTCCTTCGCGTTCGTCGCGGGAAAGGCGTGCACGCCCCAATAGGTCGTGCCGGCAAAGCTGCCGGGCAGCCGGCGTGCCGCGAGGTAGTTCGCCTGGTTCAGTGTTTCAGGATTGTCCGCGGAAAAGGCCCGGACCTTCTCGATGTCAGGCTTGCCGTCTGCGCCCGGAATGCGCGCCTCCAGGAAGGCGAGCATCTGGTCGAGCGTCCGTGCAAAATGCACCGGAGCGGTTTCCGTCAGGATGTCCGAGCGATGGGCGTCGTCGCCAAGCCTGAAGCTGAAGCCGCGCAGCACGAGGTTGTCGGTGTCGGTCACCCCGGGATTGCCGCCGCCGACGGAGAAGCGCGCCAGCACGCGCGACGGTCTTGTGAAGCTCAGCGATCGCGTAATCTCTTCCGCGCGGTCGGACGGGGCATAGGTCCCGCGCACACATCGACCCTTGGCGAAGCTCGCGCGCACCTTCGGCGGATTGCCTGCGACCGTTTTGAGCGCGTCGACGATCGCGGCCGGCGTGGCGGCAGGGGGTGGCAATTCGGACATGGCTTGGCCTCCGGCGCGAGCGGCATGTCCGTGAGTTAGGGCTGGTGCAGCGCCGGCGTCTTTCCCAAAGCCGCGCTGCCTTGTCCGATCCTGCTGAAGAAACTTGGCGCGGCTTCAGGAGTTCACGTGCACGAAATCCCGCAGCAGCGGGTAGATCTCGTTGTTCCAGCGCTTGCCCGAGAAAACGCCGTAATGGCCGACGCCGGCCTGCATGTGGTGGACGCGGCGATAGGCGCGCACGCCGGTGCAGAGGTCTTGCGCGGCCAGCGTTTGGCCGATCGAGCAGATGTCGTCCTTCTCGCCCTCGACCGTCATCAGCCCCATGCGGCTGACGGCCTTGGTGTCCACCGGACGTCCCCGATGCATCAGCTTGCCTTGGGGCAGAAGATGCTCCTGGAACACGTCGCGCACGGTCTCGATGTAGAATTCCGCGGGCAGGTCCATCACGGCGAAATATTCGTCGTAGAAGGTCTTGATGCTGGCCGCCTTCTCCTTCTCGCCCTTGGCGATGTGATCGGCGAGATCGATATGCTGCTTGATGTGGCGCTCGAGATTCATCGAGACGAAGGCGGTGAGCTGCACGAAGCCGGGATAGACTTTCCGCAAGGCACCGCGGCACTGCATCGGCACGTAGTTGATCAGGTTCTGCTCGAACCAGTCGATCGGCCTGCTCTTGGCGAATTCGTTGACCCTGGTCGGCAGGATGCGCGTGTCGATCGGGCCGGCCATCAGCGTCAACGTCGCCGGCCGCGAAGGATGGTTGCCCTCGCACATGATTGCGGCGGCCGCGAGCGCGGAAACCGAGGGCTGGCAGATCGCGACCATATGCGGACGCGGGCCCAATTGGCCGAGGAAGTCGATGAGATGCTCTGTGTAGTCGTCGAGCCCGAAACGACCCTCGCTGCGGGGAATGTCGCGCGGATTGTGCCAGTCGGTGATGTAGACGTCGTGATCCTGCAGCAGCGTCTTCACGGTGCCGCGCAGCAGCGTCGCGAAATGGCCGGACATCGGCGCCACCAGCAGCATGCGCGGCTGCTCGCCCACGCCCTCCTTCTTGAAGCGCAGCAGCGAGCCGAACGGAGTCGCGTAAGCGATCTCCTCGGTCACGGCGACCTCGCGATTGCCGACCATGACGCTGTCGATGCCGTAGGCGGGGCGGTGGTAGGTGAGGGTGGAGCGGGAGATCAGCTCCAGTGCGGCCGACAGCCGGCCGACGACCTGATCCGACAAGCCCTGAGGCACCAGATTGAGGAATTTGAGCGCGGAGGAGGCCCCCGATCGCCACGGCGCCGTCAGGTCCATATGGTTCTGAAAGGCCTGATAATACATCGACATCATACTGAAACGCCCACCTGTCCCCGTGCTGTTATGCAATATCGAAGCCAAACCCGGGATGGGCAGCTCTCAAGATTGGCACGTCGCTTGCTGCTCATTTCGCGGGAAGCACAGGCGGTGCGCACTCCCGCAGAGTCCGGGCAGGGTGCGGGTCACAGGCGTGAGGGAAGGCCACATGGCGAAGGCGACACTGACCATCAGCAGCAAGAACTATTCGTCCTGGTCGCTGCGTGGCTGGCTGCTGACGAAATTTTCCGGGCTCGATTTCGAGGAGATCGTCACCGCGCCGGACGACGCGTCGGCGCGCGCCGAAATCCTGCTGTTGTCATCCTCGATCCTGGTGCCGTGCCTGCGGCACGACGGCGCGGTCGTCTGGGATACGCTAGCGATCGCCGAATATCTCAACGAGGCGATGCCGAATGCCGGGCTGTTGCCCGCGGATCGTGTCCAGCGCGCGCATTGCCGCTCGATCTGCGGCGAAATCCATTCAGGCTTCACCACCTTGCGCGCCTCGCTGCCGGTCAACCTGAAGGGGCACTTTCCCGGCTTCAAGATCTGGTCGCGCGCGCAGGCTGACATCGATCGCGTCTGGGCGATCTGGCGCGACTGCTTGGACAAATCGGGCGGGCCCTTCCTGTTCGGCGAGACCCGCACCATGGCTGATGCGATGTACGCCCCGGTGGTGACGCGCTTCGTGACCTATAACGTCAAGCTCGAGCCGCAGCTGCAGGCCTATGCCGAAACCATCATGGCCATGCCGGAGATGAAGGAATGGATCGCGGCGGCAAAGAATGAGCCGGCTGAGATCGAGGAGCTCGAGGTCGAATATTAGGCAGACCGGGTGCCATCTGCCTGTTTTGGAAGCGAACATCCAATCGCCGCACCCGCGGTCATGTCATTGAAGCCGTTAACTTTTGACGCCCATGGCTGGCTGGCCCTGCTCAAGCGGTGCGCAGATATTGTATGCGCCTGGTGGCCAGTTGCGACATCTAGCCGTGAACAGGCGCGTACGGGGCCCTACGGCTGATTCGGACGCGATTCGTTCGGGCCGCGTTCCGAAGGTTAAGCCGGGACGCGACCCCGTTGCATTTTGAGACAGAAATCGGTGCTCAGGCCACGCCCGAATGCTTCATGCGCGGGACGCGCCAGCCGATGACGGTTGCCTCGACTGCGACGCCGGCCGTGTGGTTCTGCCAGCGTCCCTCGACATAGCGGCAGGCGAACGGCAGCTGATAAGTCCCGCTGTGGTCCTCGCACAGCACTTCGACTGCAAGGCCAGGCGGCGGTTCTCCGGCGCCGTCGAATTCCGCCAGTCGTCTGTCGCGCGTTGCCATCAAAAACTCCCCTAAACAAAGCCGCGGAAGGAGCGCCCATTTCCTCCGCGTGCAGATCATCGCTCCCCGTCCGAGGGAACAGCGCAAGCTCAACGCGAGAATGCGGTGCGAGTGTGGTAGCCTCGACAGGCTGCGTGCAAAAAGCGCACATTGCCGTGATTGATTTGACGAGGAACCTGCATGCTGCTTCGAAGCGCCGGCGTCTGTTTCGCGATGTCACTGCTCGCCACGCTGGCGATTGTGCCGGTTCGCGCGCAGGACGTGCCCGGCATCGAGATCTGCACCGTCGAGAAGACCATGGAGCGCCGCACCAGCTGCCTCCAGAGCAACGTCGATTTCCTCCAGAAGACGATCACCAAGCTGAGCCTCGATCACCAGCAGAAGCTGGACGCCGCGGGTCGCCAGATCGATGCGTTGAAGACGACCGTGGCCGGCTTGCAGAAGATGCTCGGCGATCTCCAGGCCGCGCAGGCGAAGACCGCGGAGGATCTAAAGAAGAAACAGGATGCGCCGCCGCCGAAGGATGCGGCGAAATAGGCGCCGCGCTCAGGCGACGCGATATCGCTCCATCACGCTGCGGTCGGGCTCGTAGCCAAGCCCAGGTCCGGTCGGCACCGCGACATGGCCGGTGGCATCGACGTCGGCGCGGCCGCCCCACAGGCAGGCTTCGCGCTTCAGGTAAAACATCTCGACCAACCCGTCATCGCGCCCCGCCAGCAGATGCAAGGTCGCCAGCAGCCCGGGGCCGAAATATGGGGAGTGCGGAACGATCTTGACGCCGAGCCGATCTGCGAGCGCCGCAACCTTCAGAAATTCCGTGATGCCGCCGACCTTGATCACCGACGGCTGGGCGTGGCTGACCGCGCCAGCCTCCATCATCTGGCGGAATTGATATTCCGTGCAGGCGTTCTCGCCGGCGGCGACGCCGAGCCCGCCCTTGCTGCGGACCTCGGCAAGTGCCGCAAAATCCTCCGGCGGCCAGACCGGCTCCTCCAGGAACATCGGCTGCGCGTCCCGGCATGCCCTGGCGAACGCGATCGCCTCTTCGCCCGACAGCGGGCAGTTCATGTCGACCATCAGCGGAATGCCGGGCCCGATCGCCGCGCGCGCGGCAAACACCGCCGGCGCCGTGGTCTCGTGCAGCTTGATGGCGCCGTAGCCGAGCGCCAGCGCCTTCTTGCATTCGGCGGCGATGTTGTCGGGCGAGCCGATCCGCAACAGGCTTGCATAGGCCGGAATGGCCGGGCGCCGGGTGCCGCCGAGCAGGCGGTGCAGCGGCACGCTCTTGATCTTGGCGGCGAGGTCCCACAGCGCGATATCGAGCCCGGAGATTGCGAACATGGTGACGCCGTAACGCCCGAACAGATGCAGATTGCGCTGGATCTGCTCCATCACCGCGGGAATACCGGCGGCATCGGGAACCTCGAGTCCGCGGGCCTGCGGTGCGATCATTTCCTCGACGGCACTGCGCGTGGTGCGGGGGCAGACATAGGCGAAGGCATCGCCCCAGCCGGTCAGCCCGGCGTCGGTGCTGACCTCGACCACCACCATATCGAGGGCCGTGATGGCGGAGGCGCCCTGACGGAAGCTCGCGACACCGGCGTCATAGGGGATGCGGATATGGTGCGCCCGCACATCGGTGATCTTCATGACGCGGTTCCTCCTGCTTTCTCGTGAGCGGTTTCAAGGACGTCCCGAGTGTAGCCATGAACGCCCGGACGTTGCCAGTGGCTGGTCCGGCGTTATCCTCTTGCGGGACCGCAACACCGATCAAGCGAAGTCTGAGGACTTCCGTGCATCATGGTCGCTCTTCGAACGAGAAACGCCATGAACCCAGCCCAGCGCGCGCTCTGGTATGTCGAGAGCCATCTGGCCGAGCCGACGACGCTCGACGAGATCGCTGCGATATCGGGCGTGTCGCGGTTCCACATCGTGCGCGCGTTTGCGGCCGCCACCGGCCTGCCGGTGATGCGGTACGTGCGCGCGCGGCGGCTGACCGAAGCGGCGCGCAGTCTTGCGAACGGCGCACCGGACATCCTGTCGCTGGCGCTGGAGGCGGATTACGGCTCGCACGAAGCATTCACCCGCGCGTTCCGCGACCAGTTCGGCACCACGCCCGAAGCGGTCCGTGCCGCGCAATGCACCGGTCATCTCAAGCTTCAGGAGCCGATCCTCATGGACTCAACCATCGCAGACAAGCTCGCCGCCCCGCGCTTCGAAACCACAAAGGCCTTCCTCGTCGCAGGCATCAACGAGCGCATCTCCTGCGACAACGGCGCGGTCATTCCCGGACTGTGGCAGCGCTTCCACCAGGAGGTCGCCGACATTCCCGCGCGCGTTGGATCCGTCGCCTATGGCGTCTGCTGCAACGGCGACGATGCCGGCAATTTCGACTACATCGCCGGCGTCGAGGTCTCCGATTTCTCCGAGCTGCCGCGCCGCTTCGGCCGTATCCGAATCCCCGAGCAGCGCTATGCGGTGTTCACCCACGCCGACCACGTCGCCTCGATCAGGCGCACCGTCAACGCGATCTGGAATCAGTGGCTGCCGGCCTCCGGCCTGAAGGCTGCCGATGCGCCGAACTTCGAACGCTACGACGAGAAATTCGATCCCGCCACCGGCAATGGCGGCCTGGAGATTTGGATACCCGTGCGAGATTAGCGCGCAACGCTGGCATACCATCCCGCTTGCTTGGCAAGCCCCGGTGACTTTGCCATAACCGCAGGCAATCTTGCGTGTGGGGCCCGTGCCGGACATCCCGTGCAAGTCAAAACAACAAGTCATAACAAGCAGCCGGGAGGGTCCCACATGTCCAAGGTCCGCGTTCTCGCCACCGACCTCGAATTTCCCGAAGGGCCGGTCGTGATGCCGGACGGCTCGGTGGTGCTGGTGGAAATCCGCGGCCAGCGCCTGACCCGAATTCATCCCGACGGCCGCAAGGAGATCGTCGCGAAGATTCCGGGCGGCCCGAACGGCGCAGCCCTCGGCCCCGACGGCAAGATTTACATCTGCAACAATGGCGGCTTCTCCTGGATCCCGACCCGCAACATGATCATGCCGGGTCCGCAGCCCGACGATTATCTCGGCGGCTCGATCCAGCGCGTCGATCTCCAAACGGGCAAGATCGAGACCGTCGTGACGAAATGCGGCGAGCACGATCTGCGCGGGCCGAACGATCTGGTGTTCGACAAGCAGGGCGGCCTCTGGTTCTCCGATCTCGGCAAGCGCCGCGCGCGCGAGATGGACGTCGGCGGCATGTATTATCTCAAGCCCGGCATGAAAGAGATCGTCGAGGTCGTCCATGGCGTGTTGCCGGCAAACGGCATCGGCCTGTCGCCGGACGAGGCCACCGTCTACATCGCGGAGACGCCCACCGGCCGGCTCTGGGCCTACGAACTCTCCGCGCCCGGCACGCTCAAGCCCCGCGATGTGATCTATCGCGGCGAGCGGGGAAAGCCGATCTGCGGCCTCGGCGGCTACCAGATGTTCGACTCGCTGGCGGTCGAAGCCAACGGCAATGTCTGCGTCGCCACCCTCGTCACCGGCTGCATTTCGGTGATCGCGCCTGATGGCACTCTGGTCGAGCAGGTCCCGACCGGCGACCGCGTCACCACCAACATCGCCTTCGGCGGCCCCGAGCTGAAGACCGCCTACATCACGCTCTCAGGCAAGGGCGAACTGATCGCCATGGACTGGCCGCGTGGCGGTTTGCCGCTCAATTTCCTAAACAAGTAAACGGTGCTAGTGACCGTCATTGCGAGCGAAGCGAAGCAATCCAGGAATGCGTCCGCGGTGACAGTCTGGATTGCTTCGTCGCTTCGCTCCTCGCAATGACCAAAGAGAGAGTTTCAAATGCCCTGGCCCGATCCCATCACCCTGCGTGGACAGCATGCCGGTCTGGAGCCGCTGTCGCATCAGCACCGAAAGGGGCTGATCGAGGCCGTGAAGGATGGCGAGCTCTCCACCATCTGGTACACCGCGATCCCGACGCCGGACAACATGGGCAAGGAAATCGACCGCCGGCTCGGTCTTCAGGCCGCCGGCTCGATGCTCCCCTTCACCGTGTTCGATGGCAGCGGCAAGATCGTGGGCATGACGACCTACATGAACATCGATGCCGCCAACCGCCGCGTCGAGATCGGCTCGACCTGGTATGGCAAGAGCGCGCAGCGCGGCCCGCTCAACACGCAGTGCAAGCTGCTGCTGCTCACCCATGCCTTCGAGACCCTGGACTGCATCGCGGTGGAATTCCGCACGCATTTCTTCAATCACCAGAGCCGCCGCGCCATCGAGCGCCTGGGCGCCAGGCAGGACGGCATCCTGCGCAGCCACCAGGTCGCGCCGAACGGCACCCTGCGCGACACCGTGGTCTACAGCATCACCGCGGCCGAATGGCCGACCGTGCGAACGCATTTGAATTATCAACTCAACGACAAGCCGCGCTAGAGGCGGCCGAGGCACCATGGACAGATTTGATTATGTGATCGTCGGCGCGGGCTCCGCCGGTTGCGTGCTCACCAGCCGGCTGAGCGAAGACCCTGCGACCAGCGTCTGCGTGCTCGAGGCGGGCCCGAGCGACTGGCATCCCTACATCCATCTGCCGGCCGGTTTCATCAAGACCTTCCACATGAAGAGCATCAACTGGGCCTACCAGCAGGAGGTCGGGCCCTGGACCGGCGGGCGCAGCATCTACGCGCCGCGCGGCAAGACGCTCGGCGGCTCGTCCTCGATCAATGGCCATATCTACAATCGCGGCCAGCGCATGGATTTCGACACCTGGGCGCAGATGGGCAATCGCGGCTGGGGCTATGCCGACGTGCTGCCCTACTTCCGGCGGCTGGAGAAGCGCGTCGGCGAAGGCGAGGACATTTATCGCGGCCGCGACGGCAATCTCACCGTTACCACGATGAACTGGCGCGATCCGCTTTGCGAAGCCTTCATGGAAGGCGCGGTCTCGCTCGGCATCCCTCGCAACCCCGACTACAACGGCAAGACCCAGGAAGGCGTCTCCTATTGCCAGCGCACCATCGATAGGGGCTTGCGCGTCTCCGGCGCCACCGCGTTTCTCAAGCCCGCGATGAAGCGTCCGAACGTGCATGTCCACACCCACGCGCACGCCACCGAGATCATCTTCGAGGGCAAGCGCGCCGTCGGCGTGCGCTACATGAAAGGCGGCTCGGGCGGAACGCCGGTGGAAGTGCGCGCCAACAAGGAAGTGATCCTCTCCGGCGGCACCTATAATTCGCCGCAGCTCTTGCAGCTCTCCGGCATCGGCTCGCCAGATTTGTTGAGCGCCCACGGCATCGCCGTGCGTCACGCACTTCCGGTCGGCGAAGGCTTGCAGGATCATTATGCGCCGCGCACGGTCGCGCGAGTCAAGGACATCAGGACCATCAACGAGCTTCGCCGCGGCTGGCGTCTCTGGGTCGAGGCAATGAAATGGGCCACCGCGCGCAAAGGCCTGCTGTCGCTGTCGCCGACCATGGTCTATTGCTTCTGGCACTCCGGCGAGAGCGCGGAAAGCTCCGACCTCCAGCTCACCTTCACGCCGGCGAGCTACAAGGAAGGCGTGCAGGGCCAGCTCGAGGACGAGCCCGGCATGACGGTGGCCTCCTGGCAGCAGCGCCCCGAGAGCCGCGGCTATGTCCGGATCCGCTCGTCTGATCCGTTCGCGCCGCCGATCATCCAGACCAATTATCTCGACGCCGAGCTCGACCGCCGCGTCATCGTCGGCGGCATGAAGCTCGCGCGCCGGCTTTTGAAGAGCGCGCCGCTGTCGCCCTATTACGCCTACGAGGATTTCCCGGGTCCTGACATCAACACCGACGACGAGTTCTTGGCCGCCGCCACCGAACGCGGCACCACCACCTTCCACCCCGGCTGCACCTGCCGCATGGGCCCGGCGGATTCCACCTGGGCGGTGGTCGACGACCAGCTCCGCGTTCACGGGTTGCTAGGTCTGCGCGTCATCGACGCCTCCGTGATGCCGCGCATGATCTCGGCGAACCTCAATGCCTCGACCATGATGATCGCCGACCGCGCCTCGGACCTCATCCGCGGCAAGCAGCCGATGGAAGCCGCGCGGGTACCGGACGCGGCAGTGGCGTGAGGTGCGGAAGGCGGGTTACGTTGGCGGACTGCGCTTCGCGCCGCCTTCGCCTAACTAACCCTACGAGTTCATCAGCCAACGGATAGAAATCCGATGCGGGACGCAGGCAACGTGCTTGAACGACTGGAGCGCTGGTACGCGGCTCAATGCAATGAGGATTGGGAGCATACCTACGGCGTAAAAATCGACACCCTCGATAACCCTGGTTGGTCCTTCAAGGTCGACCTAACCGACACTTATCTCCTTGGTCGCAGCTTTGAGAAGGTTCAAGAGGGGCAGAATGACGACCATGCGGACTTCCTTTACTGGGAGGTCAAGGATCGGCAATTTGTCGGCTATTGCCCTCCTCATCGACTACGTGAAGTGATTTCTATTTTCCTCAGCTGGGCCGAAGGCCCGCCTGCCAGGTAGAACCAGCTACAGGCGCATGTGGATGACGTCCTCTCGAGCACACGGAGCCATCCTCCTCTCACGAAAATTTATCTGCGTTCGAACGGCAGCCCGGCCCGCCTAGGCGAAACACCCCGTCAATCCCTTTCCGCAAAAATATTTCGCTTTACCGAAATTCGGAATTGCGGCATAAGTCGAAACAGCCCGGCCTACGGAAGAGGGGCGGTTCGCGAGTCGTTCGAAACGCGGGCCGGGTTGCGGTGGACGCGGCAGCGTCGTGCGCGAGAGGCGTGGGCAGGGCGGGTAGTCCCTGTGAGCCCGAGGCTTCGTGCGGACGAGCGGCGCCGAAGTCCGGCGAAGCCTCTTGGCGAAGCCGGATGAGCTGCGTACGGCAACCGTGTGGTCCTGGCCGTCGTTGCTACGGTCAAGCCTTTGCGGAGATGTGCGCGAGCCCAACCGGGCGGACGGCATCGTCAATTCGCGGGGCGAGGGAGGCCAGAAGGAAAGTTCGGCTCCCGGGAGAGCACGGCATAAGCCGTCCGACCACTGCGCAGGGAAGGCCGTGTGTTGGGCTACACCTGTATGCCGCTGTGCAGTCCTTTTGCGCTACATGCGCACAGCGGACCGTGGGTGCCAGCCGGCACCCGGCCTTCCCTGCGCCCTCTTTGTTTACGGGCGCGATGGAGAGAGCATAGCTCGGGCGAAATGCGCCGCGAGGATGCGTAGGCGTGTCTGACCACGCACTCGCGGTCATCGCCCGCGAAGGCGGGCGATCCAGTATTCCAGAGGCGGTTGTGATTGAACCGAGAGGCCGCGGCGTACTGGATTCCCCGCTTGCGCGGGGAATGACACCGGAGACTGAAGCAAACAGCGGATCGCTATTGCGAGACAGTTTGCGCCTAAACTTCCCTTCTGCTCAGGAACGCCAATCGCTCGAACAGATGCATGTCCTGCTCGTTCTTGAGCAGCGCGCCGTGCAGCGGCGGAATCAGCTTGCGCGGATCGCGCTCGCGCAACTGCTCGACGCTCATGTCTTCGTTGAGCAGCAGCTTGAGCCAGTCGAGCAGCTCCGAGGTCGACGGCTTCTTCTTCAGGCCGGGCACTTCGCGGACCTCGAAGAAGATGCGCAAGGCTTCCTCGACCAGCCGCTTTTTGATGCCGGGGAAGTGGACGTCCACGATCCGGGTCATGGTGTCGGCGTCGGGGAATTTGATGTAGTGGAAGAAGCAGCGGCGCAGGAACGCGTCCGGCAGCTCCTTCTCGTTATTGGAGGTAATCATCATGATCGGGCGCTGCTTGGCCTTGATCGTCTCGCCGGTCTCGTAGACATGGAATTCCATGCGGTCAAGCTCGAGCAAAAGATCGTTCGGGAATTCGATGTCGGCCTTGTCGATCTCGTCGATCAGCAGCACCGGGCGCTGCTCGGCGGTGAAGGCATCCCACAGCTTGCCGCGCTTGATGTAGTTCTTGATGTCGGACACGCGCGCATCGCCGAGCTGGCTGTCGCGCAGGCGCGACACCGCATCGTATTCGTAGAGGCCCTGCTGCGCCTTGGTGGTGGACTTGATGTGCCAGGTCAGAAGCGGGGCGTTCAGCGCCTTCGCCACTTCCTCCGCCAGCACCGTCTTGCCGGTGCCGGGCTCGCCCTTGATGAGCAGCGGGCGCTCCAGCACGATCGAGGCGTTGACCGCGACCTTCAGATCGTCGGTCGCAACATAGTCCTTGGTGCCGGTAAATTTCATCGTGCGTCCTTGTTGGTCGTCGTCCCAGGAATTGCCAGTTTCATGACCCTGGTCCAACAAACGGAACGGCCGCGCGTGGCGGCCGTTCCTGGTTCAGTCAGGCTTTCAGACCCGTTTTATCAGCGAAAGGATGACGAGCACAATCACCGCGCCGATGGTCGCATCCACGATGGCCCCGACCGTGCCGGTTGCGAGCTGGATATGCAGCTGAGGCAGAACCCAGCTCGCCACGAGCGCACCGATGATGCCGACGACGATGTTGCCGATCAGCCCAAATCCCGCCCCATGGACAATCTTGCCGGCAAGCCAGCCTGCGATCGCGCCAATGATGAGCGCTGCGAGAATTCCCATTGCAAACGTCCCCAAAACAACCCCGTGAGACCGCCAATTCTAGAGCAAAAAGCCTCCCGGTCCAGCGCAGAGCAGTGGCCTCCGCCCCTTGACGTTCGCCCCCCGACGGGCAATCTGTCACCCATGTTCCTGCAATTCTTCACTTCTCTGCGCGACGCGCAGGTCCCCGTGACGCTGCGCGAATACCTCACGCTGATGGAGGCGCTCGACGCCGACCTCGCGGACTACTCGGTCGAGAATTTCTACTATCTCTCGCGCACCTCGCTGGTGAAGGACGAGCGCAACCTCGACAAGTTCGACCGCGTCTTCGGCACCGTCTTCAAGGGGCTGGAAAGCCTGCTCGACGCCATGGAGGGGGCCGAGATCCCCGAGGAGTGGCTGAAGAAGCTGGCCGAGAAATACCTGACCGACGAAGAGAAGAAGCAGATCGAGGCCATGGGCTGGGACAAGCTCATGGAGACGCTGAAGAAGCGCCTCGAGGAGCAGAAGGGGCGCCATCAGGGCGGCTCGAAGTGGATCGGCACCGCCGGCACCTCGCCGTTCGGCGCCCATGGCTACAATCCCGAAGGCATCCGCATCGGGCAGGACAAGAACCGCAACAACCGCGCCGTCAAGGTGTGGGACAAGCGCGAGTTCAAGGATCTCGACGGCAATGTCGAGCTCGGCATCCGCAACATCAAGGTGGCATTGCGCCGCCTGCGCAAATTCGCGCGCACCGGCGCGCCCGACGAGCTCGATCTCGACACCACCATCCGCGAGACCGCCAATCACGGCTATCTCGACGTGCACATGCGGCCCGAGCGGCGCAACGCGGTGAAGCTGCTGGTGTTCTTCGACATCGGCGGCTCGATGGACGCGCATATCGAGCAGGTCGAGGAGTTGTTCTCGGCGGCGAAGAGCGAGTTCAAGCACATGGAGTATTTCTACTTCCACAACTGCCTCTATGAAGGCGTGTGGAAGCAGAACAAGCGCCGCTTCACCGACCGCACGCCGACCTGGGACGTGCTGCACAAATACCCGCACGACTACAAGATCGTGTTCGTCGGCGACGCCTCTATGTCGCCCTACGAGATCATGGTACCCGGCGGCTCGGTCGAGCACGTCAACGAGGAGCCCGGCTCGGTCTGGCTCGATCGCATCATCCGCACCTATCCGCATTCGGTGTGGCTCAACCCTGTGCAGCAGAAGCACTGGGACTATTCGGAATCCACCACCATCATCAAACGCATCTTCGCCAACCGCATGTACCCGATCACGATCGAGGGGCTCGAGGGTGCGATGAAGGAATTGACGCACTGATTGCACGTGCCGTCGATGCGGACCGTCGCGCAACAGTCGACAAGAGGGAGAACCACGTGCCCCAGACCATCACCCGCGGCATCAAGGCGCTGATCGACGAGGCCAATGCCGAGATCGAGACGCTCACCGCCAAGGACGCCATCGAGATCTCCAAGAGCGGCGACGTCGTCATCGTCGATATCCGCGATCCCCGCGAGATCGAGCGCGACGGCCGCATCCCCGGCGCGTTCGCCTGCACCCGCGGCATGCTCGAATTCTGGATCGATCCGCAGAGCCCTTATGCGAAGCCGGTGTTCCAGGAGGAAAAGAAGTTCGTCTTCCATTGCGCCGGCGGCTTGCGCTCCGCCCTCGCCGCCAAGACCGCGCAGGACATGGGCCTCAAGCCCGTCGCCCACATCGCTGGCGGCTATGCCGCCTGGCGCGATGCCGGCGGCCCGGTCGAGCAGTGGGAGCCGAAGAAGAAGGGGTGAGGGCCTCGCTCTCTCCACTCGTCATTCCCCGCGAAAGCGGGGAATCCAGTACGCCGCGGGCTCTCGGTTGAAGCACAATCGTCTCGGCGTACTGGATCGCCCGGTCCTGGTGCGCAATTGCGCACTGGCCGGGCGATGACAGCGGAATTTGCCGCGCGCCGTATCAACCTCTCTCGCGCTGCGCGCGCACCGTAATGACTGCAAGGAAAAGCCAATGACCACCCCCACCGATCCCCTCGTCTCCACCGAATGGCTCGCCGCCCACACCAACGATGCCAAC
Organism: Bradyrhizobium sp. WSM1417; assembly: GCF_000515415.1. Taxonomy (NCBI): domain Bacteria; kingdom Pseudomonadati; phylum Pseudomonadota; class Alphaproteobacteria; order Hyphomicrobiales; family Nitrobacteraceae; genus Bradyrhizobium; species Bradyrhizobium sp. WSM1417. The sequence continues at coordinate 7,050,909 of NZ_KI911783.1, read as the reverse complement.
GTCAAGGTGCTCGACGCCAGCTTCAAGCTGCCGGGCGTGCTGCCGCTGCCGAAGGACGATTACCTCGCCGCCCATCTGCCGGGCGCGGTGTTCTTCGACGTCGACGCGGTCTCGGACCATTCCAACCCGCTGCCGCACATGTATCCGAGCGCCGAGCAGTTCGGCCGCGACGTCGGTCATCTCGGCATCTCCAATGCCGACACCGTCGTGATCTACGATGCCGGCGGCTGGGTCGCTGCTCCCCGCGCGTGGTGGATGTTCCTGGCTTTCGGCCACGGCAATGTGCGCATCCTCAATGGCGGCCTGAAGAAGTGGCGCGCCGAGGGGCGTCCGGTCGAGAGCGGCGAGGCGAAGCCGAAGCCGGCGACATTCAAGGCGAGCTACGATTCAAAGCGCGTGCGCAGCATGCAGCAATTGATCGCCAACGTCGAAAGCCAGGCCGAGCAGGTGATCGACGCGCGCGCCGCCGACCGGTTCGAGGGCCGGGCGCCGGAGCCGCGCGCGGGCATCCGCTCCGGCCATATCCCGGGCGCGCGCAACGTGCCCTACAATCTCCTGTTCGACGCCGCGACCGGCACGATGAAGCCGCTCGATGATCTCCGCGCTGCTTTCGCGAACGCCGGCGTCAAGCTCGATGCGCCGATTGTGACGAGCTGCGGCTCCGGGGTCTCTGCCGGCGTGCTGACGCTGGCGCTCTATCGCCTCGGCATCACCGACACCGCGCTCTATGACGGCTCGTGGTCGGAATGGGGTCAGGAAAAGGGACCGCCGATCGCGACGGGGCGGGCGGGAGGCTAGCGCACTCGCTGTGCCTCGCTGATGGTGTGCCCCCTCGCCCCGCCCTTGCGGGGAGAGGGTTGGGGTGAGGGGCCTCTCTCCGCACCATCAGATTATCGAATGACCTGTACCCCCTCACCCGGAATCCGCGCTGCGCGCGAATCCCGACCTCTCCCCGCGAGCGGGGCGAGGTGAAGAGGGGTCAACGCGCTCGGGTCGTCGTTGCGGCGAGCGTGGGTTGCGGTTGTCCGAACGGATCGAGTTGCTGAACCGGCGGCGGCGGACGCCGGACAATGCGGCGGCGCTTCTTCACGCGATGCGCCCGCGGCTTGGTCGCCTTGCTCTCTGGCGAATTGCTGTCGGCCTTAGAGTCGGCCTTGGCCTTCGCCGGCGGATCCTTCCAGGCCGTGGTCGCCAGGTCGTTCAATGCTGCGAACTTCGCGCTCGCCATGTCGAACGTGGACGAAGCCGAGGCTCCGCTGGGGGCGGCAGGTGCTGGTTTGCTCGTGAGAGCGATCGAAACCGGCTTGGCCTCGGCGATGGATGCGCTGGCGTCGGCCGGAGTAAGCGTGTTGCTCGAGGCGGGCGCGGCGGCGTCCGTCGTCGTCTCGGCCTTGGTCTCCGCATTGGCCGGTTCGGCCGGGAGGTCAGCCGAAGCTGCAACGACCTGCGGCTGACCGTCGGTCTCGGTCGTCAGCGCGACGACAGGTTCAGGCTCGCTCATCGGCAGTGCGATGGTCGGGACTTGATCGCGCAGCGACGGCGTCGGATCGGTGGCTGCTTCCGGCTCGGCGCGCAGGACCGCGAGCACCGGCTGGGCCGGTTCGGGAGCTTGTGCAAACACCTGCTCCTGCGGACCATTCCGCCAGGAGGGGTTGCTGACATACTGCTCGTGGCTCGCCCGCAGCAGCGCGGCGGCGCCCAGGCCGAATACCAGGATGGAGGCTGACAGCAGGATCGCGGCAAACAGGAAGCGAAAGCCGGGAAGCATCGAGGGATTGCGAATTTCCGCCCCGGCGGCGAAGTGGCCAGGGCCCATGAGCCATCTGAACGCGGTGACGGTACTGCTGCCGCGTTCGCCACGCGGGGATCGAAGCTCAAAGCGGAGGCGAATCAGGCTGATTCGAACATACCGCAACGATTCCGCGCCGTTCCGTAAAAAACGGAGCCGGCGACTCCGGCGATCTCGGGCGTGGGCCGATTTTCGCCCCGTGATGCAAGCAGGCAACGGTAGTCTTGCGGATCACAAATCGGCAAATCAGGCACAAATCCGCCTGTAATGTCTTGAATGTGCCGCTATCTTCCGTCATCTGGCCGTTAACGGTCCGGACGGGGCCCGGGGACTATACAAGAGCGATGATGATCAAACATTTTCTGACGATATGCGCTGCCGCAACAGTCGCTGCGGCGGGAACCTCGCTCGCACAGGCCCAGAGCTATCCGGTCCAGCAGGCGCCGAGCTATGGCGCGCCGGCCGAATATCGGCCCGGCGACCGCGCGCCGAATTTCGACGCTATGGACGATGAAGACGATTCGATGCCGCAGGCAGTGCTGCCGCCGCCCGGCCCGGATCCGCGCTACGGCCGTCCGCCCAGCGCTCCCCCGGTGTATTCCGCCGCGCCGCCGCAGGGTCCGGTGATGTCGCCCGATGATCCCCGTTATGGCCGCCCCGCCGGCGCCCCCGTCTACTCGGCCGCGCCGCCGCAGGGGCCCGTGACGTCGCCCGACGATCCGCGCTACGGCCGCCCTGGCGGCCCGCCCGCGGTGATCTACGCCGATCGTCCGGCTCAGGCGCCCGGCAGTGACGGCCTGCGTCCGCCCGAGGCCGTCGGTGGTTCCGGCGCGACCGGAACGGTCCAGGCCGGGCAGCCGCCCGTGGGTGCCGACGGCCGGCCGATGGCGATCGCCTCGCTCCCGCCCGAGGAGCAGCCTGACGCTGCTCCGGCGCAGCTGCCGCAGAACCTGCGCCGTCAGGAGGTCTCGCTGGCAACCAAGGAGCCGGCCGGAACGCTCATCGTCGATACCCCGAATACCTACCTTTATTACGTGCTCGGCAACGGCCGTGCGATCCGCTACGGCGTCCGCGTCGGCCGCGACGGCTTCACCTGGACCGGCGTGCAGAAGATCACTCGCAAGGCCGAGTGGCCGGATTGGCATCCACCGACGGAAATGATCGAGCGCCAGCCCTATCTGCCGCGCTTCATGGCCGGCGGTCCCGGCAATCCGCTCGGCGCCCGCGCGATGTATCTCGGCTCGACCGTCTACCGCATCCACGGCACCAACCAGCCCTCGACCATCGGCAAATTCGTGTCCTCCGGCTGCATCGGCATGCTGAACGAGGACGTCTCCGACCTGTTCGATCGTGTCAAGGTCGGCACCCGCGTGGTCGTGATGCCGGGTGGTCCGCCGCCGGGAACTGCGACCGCATCCGCCGCGCCGGTGCCCGGCGCTGCCGGCCCCGCTCCGATGGCCGCACAGGCCGGCCCGGTCGGAGGCACCCAGCCGACAGTGGTGCCGCCGCTGCCCGCTCCGGTCACCGTGCGCTGAACCGGCCTCACAAGAATTGATCTGGTTACGGCGTGTGGCCTTCGGTCACGCGCCGTCATCATTTGACGCATGCGCGCATGTCTCGCTTGCGTGTGCGCATGCCTTGCTTGAACCGCTGCGCACCTCGATTACGTCCGGGAGGATTGCAACGAATTGAGGAGCACAGGATGCGCATTTTTGTTGCGGGCGCGACCGGCGCGGTCGGTCAGTATCTTGTTCCGGCGCTGGTCGCCGCGGGTCATTCGGTGATCGGCACGACACGGAGTGCGGCAAAAACAGACTTTGTGCGGCGATTGGGTGCGGAGCCGGTCGTCGCCGACGGCCTCGATGCCGACAGCATGCGCGCTGCAGTAATTGCGGCAAAGCCCGACGCCGTCATTCACCAGATGACAGATCTCGCGGCCGCCACGGACCTCCGCCATTTCGATCGGGCTTTCAAGCGAACCAACGAGCTTCGCACCCGCGGAACCGACATTCTGCTCAACGCCGCGCGCGAGGCCGGCGCCAGGCGCTTCATCGCGCAAAGCTTCTGCGGCTGGACCTTCAGTCGCGCCGGAGGAACGGTGAAGACCGAGACCGATGAGCTCGACCCGCATCCGCCGCGAGAGCTGCGACGCACGCTTGAGGCAATCCGGTATCTGGAGCGAAGCGTCACCGCTTCGACGACGCCGGAGGGCATCGTGCTGCGCTCTGGATTCTTCTATGGACCCGGTACCGGCACGCTCTCGCCGGCGATGATCGACCAGCTGCGCCACCGGCGTGTGCCGGTGATCGGCGATGGCGGCGGCACGTGGTCGTTCATTCACACCGAAGATGCCGCCTCTGCCGCGCTCGCCGCGCTTGAACGCGGACGCGCCGGCAGCATCTACAATATCGTCGACGATCATCCGGCGCAGGTGAAGGACTGGTTGCCCGCGCTGGCCGAATTGCTCGGTGCCAAGCCGCCGCGTCACATTCCCGCCTGGCTCGGGCGCCTGCTTGCGGGCGAGCATATGGTTGCGATGATGACGGAGGTGCGCGGAGCCTCCAACGGCAAGGCCAAGCGCGAGCTCGGCTGGCTGCCGGCGCATGCCTCCTGGCGCGACGGTTTTGCCGACGCGGCACGGCAGCCCACCAGCCACCGCTCGGCGGCCTGAGGCTTCAGGCCAGCTTCCGCGGCAGCTCGCTGCCCTTGGTGAAGGCGTCGATCGCCTCGACCATCTGGCCGTAATGGATGCGCAAGCCGTCCTCGGTGGCGTAGCCGAGATGCGGCGTCAGCACGAGATTGTCGAGCTTGCGGAAGGGATGGTCCGTCGGCAGCGGCTCGACCGAGAATACGTCGATGCCGGCGCCTGCAATCCTCTTCTGCTGCAACGCCTCGAGCAGCGCCAGCTCGTCCACGATCGGGCCGCGCGCCGTGTTGACGAGGAAGGCCGTCGGCTTCATCCGCGCGAGATCGGCAGCCCCGACCAGCCCGCGCGAGCGCTCGCTCAGCACCACATGGATGCTGACGATATCGGCCTTGGCGAACAGCTCCTCCTTGGTGGCGTAGCCGACGCCGGCGTCCTTGCACTTCTCCGGGGTCAGGTTCGGGCTCCAGGCGATCACGTTCATGCCGAACGCCTTCGCGATTTCAGCCATCTTGCTGCCGAGCTTGCCGAGCCCGACGACGCCGAGCGTCAGTCCCTCGATCTCGACGCCGGCAAAGGCCTGCCAAGGCTCGCCCGCATGCATGCGCGCGTTCTCGCGGCCGATGCCGCGGGTCAGTTCCAGGATCAGGCCCATGGTCAGGGGCGCGGTCGGATCGCGCGAATATTGCGTGCCGCCGATCGTGACGCCCCGCGCCTTGGCGGCCTCCATGTCGATCGAGGCGTTGCGCATGCCTGATGTCAGCAGCAGCTTCAGCTTCGGCAGGCTCTCGAACAGGCTCTTCGGGAACGCGGTGCGCTCGCGCATCGCGCAGACGATCTCGAAATCGGCCAGTGCGCTCGCCGCAGCCTGCTCGGAGGCGAAGGGATGGCTGAACACGGTGACGTCGATCCGGTCGGACAGGCTTTGCCAATCGGCGACGTCGAGGGCGAGGTTGAAATAGTCGTCGAGAATTGCACAGCGCAGCCGCGTCATCAGCGTTCTTCCATGGCGAGAGGTGGAACCAGGCCATGGTTGCGCGCAATCAGGACCGTGCGCAAGCCGTTCGCGTCTTCAAAAATCCGACAGCTGATAAAGACTCAGAGGTCGCGGGGCTTGAGCCGGAACGGCGCATTCATGCCGTGCTTGGCGCGCCAGGCGGGGCCGGGGCCGCGCATGTAATGCAGTTCGGGCCGGTAGGGATTGAAAGCGGTGGCAAAGAAGCGCTTCCAGAAGCCCTTGATCTCCGAGGCAAATGCGGAGGCGCTGCCGGCTTCCGCCGGAACGGGAAGGGAATGGGTCTCGATCATGGCCATGACGCTGTCTCGCTATGCTCCCGTTCATTCTGAGCGGGTGGCGCTGTTTCCGCGCGAAAACGAGCTTTGGCCTGATTTATTAAAAGATGGTTTCAATTGTCCGGATCGGCGGCGGGATGGTGTCCGTCCCGTATTCATCCGTGGTGAACGGAGGGAAAACATTGCCCTTTGGGGGCGGGATCGCTACATCGGCGGCAAGCAAATTTCCTCAAATCGAAGGTTTTCGGGACCGATGGCGCGCCAGTTCATCTATTTCATGCAGGGCCTGACCAAGAGCTACCCGACCCGGAAGGTGCTCGATAACATCCATCTGAGCTTCTACCCGGACGCCAAGATCGGCGTGCTCGGTGTCAACGGCTCGGGCAAGTCGACGCTGCTCAAGATCATGGCCGGCCTCGACAAGGAATATAACGGCGAGGCCTGGGTCGCCCAGGGCGCCCGCGTCGGCTATCTCGAGCAGGAGCCGCATCTTGATCCGGCATTGAGCGTGCGCGAGAACGTCATGCTGGGCGTTGCGAAGCAGAAGGCTATCCTCGATCGCTACAACGAGCTGGCGATGAACTACTCCGAGGAGACCGCCGACGAGATGACCAAGCTGCAGGACGAGATCGAGGCCCAAGGCCTCTGGGATCTCGACAGCAAGGTCGACCAGGCCATGGACGCGCTGCGTTGTCCGCCCGACGATGCCGACGTGTCGAAACTCTCCGGCGGTGAGCGCCGCCGTGTCGCGCTGTGCAAGCTGCTGCTCGACCAACCTGAGTTGTTGCTGCTGGACGAACCGACCAACCATCTCGACGCGGAATCGGTGTCGTGGCTGGAAGGTCATCTGCGCAACTATCCCGGCGCGATCCTGATCGTCACCCATGACCGCTACTTCCTCGACAACGTCACGAGCTGGATTCTCGAACTCGATCGCGGCAAGGGCATTCCCTACGAGGGCAATTACTCGTCCTGGCTGCAGCAGAAGCAGAAGCGGCTCGAGCAGGAGGGCCGCGAGGACGCTGCGCATCAGAAGACGCTGGCCCGCGAGCAGGAATGGATCGCGTCCTCGCCGAAAGCCCGCCAGGCCAAGTCCAAGGCGCGTTATCAGCGCTATGACGAGCTGCTGAAGCAGGCGAGCGAAAAGCAGACCCAGACCGCGCAGATCACGATTCCGGTGGCCGAGCGCCTAGGGCAGAACGTGGTCGACTTCGAAGGGCTCAGCAAAGGTTTCGGCGATCGCATGCTGATCGACGATCTCACTTTCAAGCTGCCGCCCGGCGGTATCGTCGGCGTGATCGGCGCCAACGGCGCCGGCAAGACCACGCTGTTCAGGATGATCACCAAGCAGGAACAGCCGGACAAGGGCACCATCACGGTCGGCGAGAGCGTTCATCTCGGTTACGTCGACCAGTCGCGCGACGCGCTCGATGGCAGCAAGAACGTGTGGGAGGAGATCTCCGGCGGCAACGAGCTGATCCTGCTCGGCAAGAGGGAAGTCAATTCACGCGGCTATTGTTCGTCGTTCAACTTCAAGGGCGCCGACCAGCAGAAGAAAGTCGGCGCGCTCTCCGGCGGTGAACGCAACCGCGTGCACCTTGCAAAAATGCTGAAATCCGGCGCCAACGTTCTGCTGCTCGACGAGCCGACCAACGACCTCGACGTCGACACGCTGCGTGCGCTCGAAGAGGCGCTAGAGGATTTCGCCGGCTGCGCCGTCATCATCAGCCATGATCGCTGGTTCCTCGATCGCATCGCGACCCACATCCTGGCCTTCGAAGGCGACAGCCATGTCGAATGGTTCGAGGGCAACTTCCAGGACTACGAGAAGGACAAGATGCGCCGGCTCGGCCAGGACAGCATCATCCCGCACCGCGTGAAGTACAAGAAGCTGACGCGGTGATCCCAGCATGATGCGGCGGGTGCTCATAGCTGCGGTGATCGCCGTCACCTGCGGCCTGTCGCCCGCCCGCGCTGCCGACGCCGCCTTCACGCAGTTCATCGCCTCGCTGTGGCCGGAGGCGGAAGCTGCCGGTGTGTCGCGCGCGACGTTCGAGCGAGAGACGCGCGGCCTCGAGCCTGACTACAAGCTGCCGGATCTGATCCTGCCGGGGCGGCCCGCGACCGGGGCGCCGTCACAGGCCGAGTTCGTGCAGGTGCCGGCCGACTATGTCAGGGAAGCCTCGATCGCGCGGCTTGCGGGCGAGGGGCAGCGGCTGCTGCAGAAATATCGTCAGGCCCTGACCGAGATCGAGAAGAGCTCCGGCGTGCCGGCCACCGTCATGCTGGCGATCTGGGGCCGCGAGACCGACTATGGCCGCTACACACTGCCCTACGATCTCGTCCGTGTGCTGGCGACGCAGGCCTATGTCGGCCGCCGCAAGGACACCTATCGCAACGAGTTCATCCTCTCGCTGAAAATTCTCGGTGACGGCGTGGTGACACGCAAGGACATGCGCTCGTCCTGGGCCGGCGCGACCGGGCTCACGCAATTCCTGCCGTCCGAATATTACAAGCACGGCGTCGATTTCGACCGCGACGGCCGCATCGACATCTGGCATTCGGTGCCCGATGCGCTGGCTTCCGCCGCGCAGCAGCTCGTCAACAAGGGCTGGCAGAGCGGCGTGCGCTGGGCTTACGAGGTGCAGGCACCGGCCAAGGTCGATTGCACCGCTGGCGTGCCCGAGGTGACGAAGCCGATCGGACAGTGGCTGCGCGAAGGCTTTGTGCCGGTGCGTGGACAAAAGCTCACTGCCGCCGAGCAGGCGCAGCCGGCCTCGCTGCTGCAACCGGAAGGGATCTACGGCCCGTCCTTCCTGACCACGAAGAACTACTTTGTCATCAAGGAATACAATTTCTCCGATCTCTATGTGCTGTTCGTCGGCCATCTCGCCGACCGCATGACGAGCCCGCAACCGTTCGCGACGCCGTGGTCTGCCTCGAAGCAATTGCGAACCAGGGATGTCGAGGCGATGCAGCGCGGGCTCACGCGCGTCGGGCTCTACAAGGACAAGATCGACGGCAAGGCCGGCATGCAGACGCGCGCTGCGCTCGGCGCCTACCAGAAGTCCGCAGGCCTCAAGGTCGATTGCTGGCCGAGCGAAGAGGTGCTGCGCTCGATCCAGGCGACGCGATAGGCGCGCAGGGCTGGCTAAAAGAAAAAAGCCCGGCCGAGGTGCTCGGCCGGGCTTCGATCGCGGCGCTCATGAGCGCCGTGCGATCAGATCAGTAGCAAACGCGAACCGGGCGGACGGTCCAGCCGTAGCCATCCCAGTAGCGCTGGCGCTGCCAGTAGCAGGGCGGCGGCGGCGGGCCGGGCTCGGCCACATAAACCGGTCCACCATAGGCGGGACGGCTCGATGCGATGGCGCCGCCGACGATCGCGCCGCCGATCAGGCCGGCTGCGATGCCGACGCCGACGCCGTCATGGGCCTGGGCGGACGGCGTGGCGGTCACCAGCGAACCGGCGATCGTCGCAACCGTAAGGGCGGCAACTAAAGTCTTCTTCATACTCTTGGCTCTCCTGAGAGATGGATGCTCCTTGTTAGGAGCGTCCGGGGTTCAAAGGTTCACGCAGACTCTGATGGAATTGGCCTTGCAGCTAGGAAGCGCGCAAATGGTCAATCCGCGGTAAACGCGCACGGAGCTGTGACGAGAAAAAGCGGTCTTTTTCAGGCCCCTGGATGAACGGCGCAGCTGGAATCAACCGGCTTGCGGCGACTTCAGCCACAGACTCTCGCGCGGCGGACGCGCCAGGCGTAACCGTCCCAGAAACGCTGCTTCTGCCAAACGCAGCCGTTGCCGTAATAGTCGTCGGCGACGTAGCCCGGGCCCGGCGCGTAGTAGCGCGGCGGATAGTAGCCGGGGCCATATCCCGGACCATATGCGTAGCCGGGGCCGGGGCCCGGTCCGTAATAGTACGGAGAGGCCAGCGCCCCACCGACAATGGCACCGCCGATGATCCCGGCCGCCACGCCCGCGGCGACGCCGCGTTGCGCCTGGGCTGGTGTAACGGCGCTAAGGGCCATAGCGGCGACGGCAGCGATTGCCAGGAGCGACTTCTTCATTGACTGACCTTTCGAGCAAACACACGGGAACTCTTTTGGGGGTAAAGTTCCATATTTCCTTTGAATGATCAATGAACGGCACCTTTGCCGGGGGCGACCAATTAACATGGACCGCAGCTCAGCCAGGGGAAGGCGATGATGGGCAACGCGATGATAAATGCACTGATCGCTGCCGGGATCGTCTCCGCGATCGGCTACGGCTGGATCACCCATCTCCAGAACCGCGGCCAGCGGCGCTCCCGCGCCGGGGCCAGCGGCAATAGCGGTGGCGACACCTCCGCGGGCACGAGCGACGGCTTCTCATTGGGGAGCTGGTTCTCCAGCGACAGTTCCGGCAGCGCGACCGACGGCGGCAGCTGTTCCAGCAGCGACAGCGGCAGCAGTGGCGGGGATTGCGGGGGCGGCGGCGATGGTGGAGGCGGCGGGGGCGACTAGATCCGCCGCAATCTTGATCCAGCGCAAGGCCCTATTTTAGAGCCGTTCTAGGCTGTTTCCGGGCTAGTTTGGAATAGCTTCAAATTCCGCTTTTTCCTTTTGCATCCGGCCGGCCCCTTAAATATCGATGATGGCGCATCACCAAAAGGGCCTGCCGCTTCCATGATCGTTTGTTCCTGTAACGTGCTGAGCGATGACGACATCCGCGCCGCCGTCGCCGAGTCCGACGACGCCGTGCGCCATGCCAAGCAGGTCTATGGATGTCTCGGCTGTAGCGCCGAATGCGGCCGCTGCGCCCGGACGATCAAGACCATTATCGATGAAGCGCTCGGCCCCTGTGCCTCGTCCTGCTGCTCCGGCTGTCCGCACAATCACAGTGTGGCCGCCAATGACGAGACGGCCCAGCTGGCCGAGTTCGCCCTCGCGGCCTGCTGAAATCTTCCGCAACCCTGACTGAGCTTTTCCCCGGCTGCGTCCCCGTAGCCGATTGCTCCAGTCTTCAAACTCATTTAGAAGCGTTCTAAATTCGGTTTACGGCCGATTTGGACTGCAAGAGCTGGAGTGAACCATGCAGGGCGACGCAAAAGTTATCGATTATCTCAACAAGGCACTGCGTCACGAGCTGACTGCGATCAACCAGTATTGGCTGCACTACCGCTTCCTCGACAATTGGGGCCTGCGGGACATGTCCAAGGTGTGGCGCAAGGAGTCCATCGAGGAGATGGAGCACGCCGACAAGCTCACCGAGCGGATCCTGTTCTTCGACGGCTTCCCGAACATGCAGGTGCTCGATCCCTTGCGTATCGGCCAGAACGTCAAGGAGATCATCGAGTGCGATCTCGCCGCCGAGATGAGCGCGCGGGCGCTCTACCAGGAAGCGGCGACCTACTGCCACAGCGTCAAGGACTACGTCACACGCGACCTGTTCGAGAAGCTGATGAGCGACGAGGAGCACCACATTGACTTCCTCGAGACCCAGCTCGACCTGATCGGCCGCATCGGCCTCGAGCTCTATACCCAGAAGCACGTTGGTGGGCTCGAGGGCGACGGGCACTAGTTCGGCGTGTTATCGCTGCCACAAACTCCGTGCCGGTCTGATGCGCAATTGCGCGCCAGGCCGGGACGACAGTCCAGGACGCCAGCTACAACTGCGTCTTGTAGAGCTCTTCCACGATCTCCTGACTCTGCGGCTCACCAAGGCCGGTCTGCTCGTGGACCACCTCGACGATGCTCGGCATTACCGAGCGCGGCACCTTCTCGGATGACCACAGCTTCGAGCGCATCAGTGCCTTGCCGCAGTGGAAATAGACTTCGCTGACGGCGATGTTCAGCACCGCGCGCGGCGACTTGCCGAACTCCACCATCGAGGCGAGCAGGTCCGGATCGGCCGACAGCGTACCGCGGCCGCCGACGCGCAGCGTCTCGTCGATGCCGGGGACGAAGAACAGCAGATGCACGAAGCCCGAGCCCTCCACCACATTCCGAAAACTGTCGATCCGGTTGTTGCCGGAGCGATCAGGCATCAGCAGCTGGTTGGGGCCGGCGACGTGGACGAAGCCAACGCCGCCGCCGCGTGGTGAGGCATCGACGCTGCCGTCGGCTCCCGACGTCGCGAGCACGCAGAACGGCGACATCTCGATGAATTTCTTCGCGTGCGCATCGATCGCGGGGCGCGCTTTCGCGATCACGCGCGGGCTCGGCTGGGCATAGATGGTGGCGAGGTCTTCGGCGCAAAGATCAGTCACGAAGGTCTCCCTGGTGGAATGTCTGAGAATATCATCTCCCAGCGCGATCGCTATCCCCCTTGTCACGCCGCCGCGGCCAGTCGATCACGCCAGCGCAGTACAAAGCCCACCAGATCAGCACCGGCTGCAGCGCCAGCCGCGGCCCGTGATAGAGCCAGCTGGTGGGGATGGGTGGAAGGTCGATGCCCTCCAGGGCATGCTTGATGTTGGCCGGCCATACGCAAAGCGCATAGAGCGCGAGCGCAACGCCCGCCCACCAGCGCAGCGGCTTCGTCACCAGCGCAATTGCGCCTGCGATCTCGCACACGCCAGTGATGAGGATCAGCTGTGTTGCAAAAGGAACCCAGGCCGGCGTCATCGCAAGCAGCTTGTCGGGGACCCGCAGATGCGCGATGCCAGCCGCGATGTAGAACGCTGCCAGCACAAAGCGCATGACCGCGCGCGTTCGGTCGTTCGCAGGAGCCATCGGCCGAACTAGCACGCGCGACGCCGAGGCGCTATCGCGCGCTACACCGCATCGGCCGGCACGAAGCAACTGATGATGATGGCGCCGCGGTGACGGACGTACCACACCACGGCCTGGCCGACCGGATTGCCGCGGTCGCGGATGATGGCGCGCTCGGGCACCTCCATCCATTGTCCCTCGATCGGCACCCAATAGGCGCCGCTGCGCACGTCGTACTCGGTGCGATGGCCGTCGGAAACGTCGCAGCAAGGCACGCCGTTCGGTGCGATCACGCTCTTGAACCAGGCGCGGATGTCGGGCGGGACGTGATCATATTGCCCGTTGTCGAACGCGAACGCGGCGCCCGTCAGCGCCGCCAGCCAAACGCACAGTACGAGCCTGTGCATGCGATCCTCCTCATCGCGTGTCGTGCCATTGGCGCGCGATTGTCCCGCGCGTCGATTCGGACATCGACGCAATTAAGCCCGAGCAGCCGGCGTAATGCATGCTCAAATAATATGCGGGCTAGATGGCCGTTGATGCGATGCAAAATCAGCGGCGCGCAGATTCGATCGTTTGCTGCGGCGCGGCTTGCAGAAACTGCCGGACCTGCTCGCTGTAGAATTTTGCGTTCCCGGTGGTGCCGTGGCCGCGCGTCTCGGTGCTGGCCGGGATGAGATACAGTTTGCCGTTCTTGACCCGCGTCATCGCAGCGTCCGTGATGCCGGTCTCCGGCGGGTTGCGCTCGTCATCGGCGGAATTGATCAGCAGCAGCGATGCTTCGATGGCCTCTAGCTTCTCGCCGGCATTGTAGTCATGCGAAGACTCCCACTGGTAGACGAAGTCGTTGGCATCTGCCGTGATCGGCATGGCCAGCCGCTCGTCGACGATCTTATCGGCCTTCGCCGCCGTCGGCGCCTGCGATTGATAGGCCAGCGTTCCACCGATGCTCGCGATGCCGTAGGCGGTGATGGCGTATTTCATCATGCGCGGCTGGCCGGTGTAATTGCCGGCATTGTAGTCGGGATCGCTGCGGATGGTGTCGAGCATGATCCGCCGCAGCATCCAGTTGCGCGACGCCATCTCGGTCGGCTGCGAGGCCATCGGGATCAGCGCGTCCATCGCCTTCGGATATTTCTCGCCCCACAGCCAGGTGTGCATGCCGCCCATCGAATTGCCGATGACCAGCCGCAGGTGCTTGACTCCGAGCCCTTCCGTCACCAGGCGATACTGGGCCTCGACCATGTCGTCGTAATCGTATTTCGGGAAGCTCGTCTTCATCCCGTCGGACGGTTTTGACGATTTGCCATGACCGATATTGTCGGGGATGATGATGTAATATTTGGAGGCATCCAGTGGCTGCCCCGCGCCGAACAGCTCGCCGGCAAAGGCGGGTGACAGCATGCTCGCGCCCGAGCCGCCGGTGCCGTGCAGCACAAGGACCGGCTCGCCGCCCGGCTCACCCACCGTGGTGTAGTGCAGCTTCAGCTCCGGCATGGTCTCGCCGGTGTGGAACTTGAAATCCCTGGCGACCCAGTCGCCCTGTTTCGGCGCCGGATAGTCGGCCGCCCATGCGGACGTCGAGATGGCCGACAAAGAGACGGACAACAGAATGGCTGACAGCGGCGCGCAAGAAGCTTTCATGTCTATTTCCCCCGTGCGGCTCTGGTCGGCGGCCGCGTTGCGGCGGAACTTAGCAGAACTGTCCGGAAGGATGTAGGATTTCGTTTTCGCCGGTCGTCCTTGGGGGAAAGGTCAGGAGAGACTGCATGTGCCGCAACATCAAGACGCTGTTTAACTTCGAGCCGGAGGCGACGGAGGATGAGATACACGCCAGCGCGCTCCAGTTCGTTCGAAAGCTGTCCGGCTTCAACAGACCGTCGCAGGCCAACGAGGCGGCCTTCGACCGTGCGGTGGCGGAGGTCTCGGAGGCTGCGCGAAAGCTCCTGACGTCGCTGCATACCCATGCTCCGGCGCGCGATCGTAAGGTCGAAGCGGAAAAGGCCAAGGAACGTTCGCGGCTGCGTTTCGGTTAGGCGGCTCGAACGTCTGTTCCGTGACCTGGCTCACGGTGGAAGCGGCCTCAACGTGCGATGATGTTCGCCGGGCTTTTGACACGCCGGAGCACCACCATGACCCGCCCTCTTCTTCCGCTGAAAGCAGGTGCCATCGTCTTCACGCTGCTGTGGACCGCGTGGATGACGTGGTGGAGCGGCTCGTTCTCGAGCGCGAACGTTGTGATCCTGGCCTTGTGCGGCGCAGCGGTCGGCTATCTCTGGTACCGCGCCATGCGCTGGCAGTTCGAGCGCATGGGCATGCTGCCGCGACGGGAGAATGGGACGAAATAGATTCGTCTGTCAGTCCTTGTGGCCGTGCTTCTTCTTTTTCTTCTTTTTCCTGTGATCGCCTTCGCTGCCGTCGTCCTCGTCACCGAAGGGCGCGTCGTCGGTTTCCTGCACGGCTGCTTCCAGCGCCTCGCGCTCGGCGGCTTCACGCTCGCGCTGGCGGCGGCGCTCGTCCCAGGCGTCGAACAGCTGATCGAGCCACGGCAGCACCTGCTCGATCGACGGCAATGGGCCGGGCGGACCGGGCTCGCCGCGCGGGCCTTGCGGCCCCGCCGGTCCTTGCGGTCCGACAGGTCCTTGTGCACCGGCCGCCCCGCGCGGTCCGGCTTCGCCCTGCTTGCCTTGCGGACCGGGCTTGCCCAGCGGTCCAGCCTTCCCGATCGGACCCGGCTTGCCCTGCGGACCCGGCTTGCCACGCGCGCCATCCGGCCCGCGCTTGCCTGGATGACCCTGCGGTCCCGGCCGCCCCGGTTCGCCCTGCCGTCCGCGCGGTCCCTGAGGTCCCTGCCGTTTTGGTTCGTCTGCCACGCCGCTGCTCCCTTGACCGGAAGCAAGCTAATTAGCGGCGTTTGACGACAGCGGCAATTCCGCCCGGACAGCGCGCCGGCTCGATCAACACCAATCGACCGCACGTCGCACGCTAGTCGTGGTAGGCCGGCACCTCGATGCCGGAGGCGGCGTAGAGCCTGATCTTGTTGCGCAGCGTGCGCACCGAGAGGCCGAGCACGCGCGATGCGCGCGTGCGATTGCCGTCGCAGCGTGCGAGCGTCTGGAGCACGAGCTCGCGCTCGACCTCGTCGACGGTCGCGCCGATCAGCAGCGGAACGATCTGGTTCGGTGAAAGGAAATATGCGCCCGGTTCGGACGCAGCGACATGAACAGTGGTCATCGACACACTCCCCGATCAACGCCCGCTTCCGTCTTTGGAAGCGGATCGAGAACAAACGACCCCCAAGCCGTAGATCTACGGTGGGCGGGTTTGGTTAACGAAAGGTTAACCGCGGGCGATCGCACGAATTGACCTTGGGAATGCCGCCGCACCGCCGCGATTGGCACGGATTGCATATTCCTGCGGGCATACACCGCATTACAAAGCAGGCATCATCCCGCTCACACCGTGCGGTATCCGCCGTCCACCATCACGATCGTTCCCGTGACGTAGGACGACATGTCCGACGCAAGGAAGATCGCGGGACCCACGATGTCTTCGGGCTTGCCGGTGCGCGCCAGCGGGGTGTGATCGACGAAGGCCTGCACCAGCGCTGGATTCGTCGCGCGGACATTGGCGTTGATATTGGTCTCGATGAAGCCCGGCCCGATCGCATTGACGCGCACGCCGTCCTTGCCGAGCTCGACCGCGAGCGCCTTGGTGAAGCCGAGCACGCCGTGTTTCGAGGTGGTGTAGGCCGCCGAGCTCGGCGTGCGCAGATGCACGAAGGACTGGATCGAGCCGATATTGACGATGCGGCCCTTGGCTGCGCGCAAGGGGCTGAGGAACGCCTGCGTCATGTTGAAGACGCCGTTGAGGTTGAGCGAGATGATGTCGTTCCAGTCCTTCGCCACCGTCTCCGGCTCCGCGGTGAAGGCGTTGCGGCGGGTGATGCCGGCATTGTTGACGAGAATCGAGACCTGCCCGACCTTGTCGGCGACCTGCTTGGCGAGCGCAAAGCAATCGTCGCGCTTGGTCACGTCGAGCGCAAAGCTCTCGGCCTTGCCGCCGGACTTGCGGATCTCCTCGGCGGCTTCCGCGACCGTGTCGGCGTTGACGTCGAGCAACACCACCTGCGCGCCCTCGCGGGCGTAGCCGGACGCGATGGCCCGGCCGATGCCGGATCCGGCGCCCGTGACGATTGCGATGTGGTTCGCGAGCAACGCCATGACAATTTCCTCCCGATTTCGTTTCGATGTTTCATGAAAGGCTAACTCGAAATTAAGGGGTCGGAAACGGCGGCCTTGGCATACTGATCCTGATTGCTAAACGTTGCGCGCATGATGGAACGGCTTGAATCCTGGAAACTCGCACTGGAACGCCTGCGGTCGGTGGACGGCGCCGATTGGGCCGAGGCCGGCCGGCTCGTGGCCGAGATCGCGCGGATGAGCACCGACACCATGCTGCGCCAGGCTGCCGAGCAGGCACTTCCGGTGCTGCGCCAGGCCGTGGACAATGACGATCACAGCGTCACGCTGGCGGCCCGGCGTCGTCTTGGCGTGGTGCTCGATGTCGTCCATGATCTGACCGCGCCGCGCTTCGGGCGCCGCAATGCTGCGCCGAAAAAATTGTCCAGCGAGGATCGCGCCCGCAAGGTGCTCGGCCTGCCGCTCGCGGTGCAGCTTACCTGCGAGGACATCAACCAGGCCTATCGCCGCGCCGCCAAGGGCATGCACCCCGACCGGGGCGGCAGCGCGGAAGCGTTCATCGATCTCGCCGCCGCGCGCGATCTCCTGATCCATCCCCGCGCCCACAAGGACGCGTGAGGGCTCAGCTCTTGTTCACGCAGCTTGGATAGGGCGCGGCTTCGCCCGATACGATCGGGCAGAGCTCGATCGGGCTGAGCGCGCGCAAACGCGCCTGCCAGCGGTCGTCATTCACCGGCGGCTCGTCGCTTTCGGGGCCGCGCTCGGCCCACTGGATCGTGTAGTAGTCGGTCGTGCCCTTCAGCGTAACCAGCAGCGCGGTCTCGCTGTGCCGGGTCGGGCCGCTGTCGACGCGGCCGCAGCCGATCACGGCGACGAAACCTTCGAAGCGGCCGAACGCGGTGGCGCCAAGCGACCTTGCCGCAAAGCTGTCGGGGCAGGCGGATTTGAAACCGCCTGCGATCGAGCCCGCGAACTTCTCCGGCGATGAACCGGGAGTGGTCGTCATGCCCTTCTCGCCTGTTACGGTGATCATCTCGGTCCAGCGCTCGGGCGTCTCACCCTTCAGCACGGCCTCGCGGATGTAGTGGCCGCCCTTGGTGTTTTCGAACACCGCGGAAAAATTCGACGGCATCGCGAAGCTGACAAGCTGGCCGAAGACCGGCGAGATCACGCGGAAGGATTGCGGGGCCTGTGCGTTCGCCGTTGCGGCGAGCAGCAGCGATGCGGCCAGAACCGTCGCTGTCGTCGGTGCGCGCATCGATTGGCTCCAAAGCCGCGAGGTGAAAAAACAAGCGGGCAAAAACAAGCGGGCAAGGATGCTGGTTGGCGCGGGACGCTGGGGGGCGCCCGGACAAGATGTGAGTAGGTCCGCCAACGTGCCAGGTTCAAAGCGGGCGCGCGGAAAAACGCGATGTCGGTCGAAAAACCAATGGCGCGTCCAAAACGAAAAGGACGGACCGCTTGCGCGATCCGCCCCTTGAAATCCGGTCTGTCGCCGCACGCCTAGAGCGTGCAGCGGCGCTCCCCGCGCAGCTTGATCTGGAGCTCCGAGGCGGCCGTGAAGGTCGGGAGCGGCTTGCTGACGACCTTGTAGGTCGACACGCCCCACTGGAACGGCTTGTACTTCAGGTCCTCGTTCCAGACCTGGCAGATGCCGGTGTTGTCCCAGCGGATCACGTAATAGCCGACCGCCGCGGAGGCCGGCACGGCGAACACGGAGGTGGCGATGCCGGCAACGGCACAGAGGGCGAGAACGCGACGCATGAATATCTCCTGATGGGAACGTGACACGGAAACTGGTGCGGCAAAATGGTGCGGCTGGCAAGCGGGGCGGCGACCGTTCACGGATATGTCAGCCGTTGGTCGGCTGTTCGAACGATCCTTATCGCTTGACTATCGCCTGACGAGCACACGTCTAGCCCTTGGCCAGCGACGCCACCGCCTCGATCTCGATCAGCATCTTCGGATCGGGCAGCGCGTGGACCACGCAGGTGGTGCGGGCGGGGTAGGGCGGCGGGCCGAAGGTGCCGGCATAGAGCGCGTTCATGGCGGCGACGTCCGAGGCGCGGGTCAGCAAGACGTTGACCTTGACGAGATCGCGGATCTCGGCGCCGGCCTCCGCCAGCACGCGCTTGATGTTGACGGCGACGTTGGCGAACTGCGCCTCGAAGCCGTCGGGCAGCGCGCCGGTCGCGTCGAAGCCGGGAATGCCGGAGACGAACAGGAGATCGCCGGCGCGCGTGGCAAAGGACAGCGGCGGTGCCTTGACGTGCGGCGGGGGTGCGAAATGCTGGATCGGCATGGATCACCTCGGATGGACGGCTGGAAGCGCAAGCGTAACGGCAGGTCGGGGCGCCTCCAACAAAAAACGCGAAAACAACCCCATGCACAGTAGGCATCCGGCGGGAATCATTGCGCTTTCTTTTCGACTTCGGGAAAAGCAAAATAATCGTTGCTGCGTCGGACAAAACAGGGGCAGAATGGCATGATGGCGGGTGAGCGTCTTGTCGCGCCAAACTCCGCCGTCATGCCCCGGCTCGACGGGGCATCCGGTACGCTGCGGCTTCTCGGTTCACCATCGCCCTCTCTGGAATACTGGATCGCCCGGTTAAACCGGGCGATGACAGTTGAGTGTGGTGCTACAGACCACGACTCACGCCCGCCCTATCATGTTGCCGCCGCGATCCATCGGATACATTCGCTGCATCTGATTCGATCTATATTCGAACCCTGCCTTCAAAAAATAGCCCCCGGAGACCTCCATGAAATTCGCATCCACCCTTCGCGCCGCGCTGGTCGGCATTGCCGCGCTTGCCGGCCTCTCGACCTCGGCGCTGGCCGACGGCGGCACCGTGGTGCTGACGATCTACAAGGCGGGCTGGATCATCGGCGGCTCCGGCGGCTCGGGCGTGCTGAACTTCCGGGGTCGCGCCTATTCGCTATCGACCGGCGGGCTCGACTACGGCCTCGTCTTCGGCGGCTCCAAGACCGTGCTGCGCGGCCGCGTCTCCAACATCAACCGGCCCTCCGACATCGCCGGCGTCTACGGCGCCGCCGGTGCCGGCATCGCAGTGGGCCGCGGCGCCCGTGCGATCGTGCTGACCAACCAGAAGGGTGCCGTGCTCGAGCTGTCCGGCACGCAAGTCGGTCTGATGGCGAATGCGGATCTCAGCGGGCTCGCGATCACGATGCGGTAGGGGCGGGCGCGTGAGGTGGGCAGACCTTGCGGCTTTGCGAAGCCCGGTCGCGGGGACTAAGCAACCTCTTTCGTATCCGCGGTATCAGAAGTAGTGAGTTACGCCCAACGGATTGCACTTCGCGCTAGCCCGCCAGCGAGTTGTGATCCAGCTGATAATTCGCCTGGGCGGTCTGAGGCCCCCTTGTCAATACCGGCCCAAATGCTGCTATTTTGGGTTGAGGTTGGGGCGAGGGGGAAGGACCATGAGTGCTTGGCAGCTCACGCAATATATTGGCGGAGGTTTCAGTCTGGTCGCCTTCGTTGTAGCGGCTGTCTTTTACGGCTATCGGGAGTGGTCGCGAACCAAGGCTGCGGTCGTCAAGAGTGCTCCGCCATCAGAGCGCGTGGAAGCGATCGCAACACTTGCCGAATTCTTTCGGGTTAACATTGCCGGTTTGCCGGTGGAACGACAGGCGGAAATTGTTCTGGAGCAACTGCGCATCAAGGCGCGACGGGACCTGCTTTTTTTTCTTTCTTTTGTATTTCTGGCACTCATCTGTGGGGGCGTCGCGTCGGCAGCTATCGTATTTGGCTCACCGAATTCGACGCCGGTGGTCCCCGAATGGAGTTCGAAATGCCCCGATGCAGCCGCCCAATATGCGGAAGCAGATGCGACTCGCGTCTCGGCTTTCAACTACCGTGCGACGGATCCCGGAAACACTCATGTCAGCAATTGGACGCGACCGACGCCGGATCGCTGGTTGGAGAGCGCTAACGAGGGAGAGACGATCTTCGCCGTTGGAAAGCGAACGCACGTTGGAATATGTGACGGAACGATCGTGACGAAGCTCGACGATACCGGTCTTCAACTCCTAATATCCGACAAGAATTGTCCGACACGAAGCCTTATGTTCCGCAGGGCGCCTTCGTGCGTGTGGGTTGGTCTGCCGAAGATGCAGGGCGTACAGTAGTGCATCACCGGAGCAGCGCGTCTCCGCCTGACTGGGCGGAGGTGGCGCTCGGCCATGCCAACGCGGCCAGATACGAAAATGACGACGACCTACCTGCGAGTCGCAGGGCTCGATGTCGAGGTCGATGTGCTGGTGTCTGTGCTCGTACTGGTGCTGGTATCAGTCGTCGGGTCGGCCATGCTCGCTGACACCATCACGAAGTTGAGCATAAGAACGATCAAAGCTCTCATTAACATCGAAGGTCTCCAAATATTGCGCTGAAACAGCTTCAAGGTACCGTAGATCAAGGCTACGCGCAATCGAGAAGGGCGCCTTCCGCCCGCACTGATCTTTCGACACGACCTCTTCGCAGCCTCCTATGGATGAGGCATGTGATCGCCTTGCAGACACGGTGGGCACGATTCCGCTTTGTCCACCCTACAACTACGTTCCCGTCACCATCGCATGCACCCTCTCGCAATGGGCGACGAGGTTTTCATGTGCATCGACGAAGGCCTTCAGCGGCGTAGGGATTGGAAAGTAGTAGATGTTGGCGATGAAGCCGTAGATGCCGGCATCGACGCTTGTTGGCGCCGCGCCGTGCACGAAGCCGGCCGCCGGCACGATCTCCGCCAGCACCTGCAGATCGGCAAGCCCCCGCGCATAGGCCTGCTCGGGCGTGTAGCGGCCGATGCCCTGGAAATGGTAGCGCTGCGCATTATACGCTTTCGCCTTCTCGAATCCTGCCGCGTCGATCTGCTTGTGCTGGGCGATGAAGGCGTCGCGGAACGCGGGATAATAGCGCTCGTCCTTCCAGCGTGAATACGACATCACCCAATAGAGGTCGTCGAGCATGCGCGTGACGAAGTGGTTGGTCCGCCTTTGCTCGGCAGTTAGCGCTGCATCGATGGTCAGGCGGTATTTCGCGGTCGCGTGCGCGATGATGGTCTCGCTGTCGCCGATCGTCTCGCCGTCGTCCACGATATAGGGCAGCTGCCCGCGCGGTGCGGCGGAGGCATCGAACACGTGCTCATGCACGAACGGTACGCCCGCGAGCTTCAGGAAAGCATAGACCTTGAGGCCGTAGCCGTTGTTGTCGGCGACGCCGAACAGCTCTGGATAGGAGTAGAGGGTCAGCATGGGCGGCTCCTCAAGCCGAAGTCGTATCGCCGCAGTGACGCCCTTGCAACAGTCTCGCGCCTTGTGCGCCGCCGCCCTCGGCGAACGATCGGCATCGTTGCTGGTTTGCCCCGACAACGCCACCCGGGATTGTTATACTGCGCATTCCCGTGACGTCAGCGATGGTGACCCTATGGCGAGAGAGTTGGAAGGCAAGGTTGCGGCCGTGACCGGGGCTGCGTCGGGCATCGGATTGGCCAGCACCGAGGCGATGTTGGCCGCGGGCGCGCGCGTGGTGATGGTCGATCGCGACGAGGCCGCGCTCAACGCGCTCTGCAGCAAGCACGGCGATGCCGTGATCCCGCTGCTGGTCGACCTGCTGGACCCAAAGGACTGTGCAACGCTGCTGCCGCGCGTTCTGGAGCAGGCCGGGCAGCTCGACATCCTGCATGCGAATGCCGGCACATATGTCGGTGGCGATCTGGTCGATGCCGATACCATGGCGATCGACCGGATGCTGAACCTGAATGTCAACGTCGTGATGAAGAACGTGCACGACGTGCTGCCGCACATGATCGCGCGCGGGACCGGCGACATCATCGTCACGAGCTCGCTGGCGGCGCATTTTCCGACGCCATGGGAGCCGGTCTACGCGTCGTCCAAATGGGCAGTCAACTGCTTCGTGCAGACGGTGCGGCGCCAAGTCTTCAAGCACGGCATCCGCGTCGGCTCGATTTCGCCCGGCCCCGTCGTCAGCGCCCTGCTGGCGGACTGGCCGCCGGAGAAGCTGAAGGAAGCCAGGAACTCCGGAAGCCTGCTGGAGGCCAGCGACGTGGCTGAGGTCGTGATGTTCATGCTGACGCGGCCGCGTGGCATGACCATTCGCGACGTGGTGATGCTGCCGACCAATTTCGATCTCTAGGGCGCTAAGGGTCCTGCGAACCCTTCGATGCAGCGGTGAATATCGCCAATTGCGCGTCGAAAGCGCGCATGAACGCGGGCCGCGCTTCGCAGCGGGCGACATAGGCGGCGATATCAGGATATTCGTCCAGCAGGCCTGACGCGTTCAACCGGCGCAGCACTGTCACCATCATGAGATCGCCGGCGCTGAACGCACCGTCGAGCCAGTCGGCATCGCCGAGGTGGCGGGACAAATCGCCGAGCCTGACACGGACGCGATCCCTGAGCATGGTCAGCCGCTCCGCGTACCAGCTCTTGTCGCGCTCGAACAGCATGGCCATCCCGAGCTCGACGATCGGCGGCTCCAGCGTGCTCAGCGCGGCAAACATCCACGCGGTCGCGCGTGCGCGGGCGTTCGGCTCCGTCGGCAGCAGCCCGGCATGGCGCTCCGCGATATGGAGCACGATCGCGCCGGACTCGAACAGGGCGAGGTCATCGTCCTCGAAGGTCGGGATTTGCCCGAACGGATGTAGCGCGAGATGGGCCGGGTCCTTCAGCGCCGCGAACGACACCAGGCGGACATCATAAGGCTGGCCGACTTCCTCCAGCGCCCAGCGCAGCCGCATGTCGCGCGCCTGGCCCTTGCCGCGGTCGGGCGAGTTTGCGAAGGCGGTGATGGTGGGAGGCATTTGGGGTCTCCATTCGTCGTCATTGCGAGCGCAGCGAAGCAATCCAGACTGTCGCCGCGGAGACAGTCTGGATTGCTTCGTCGCAAGGGCTCCTCGCAATGACGGGGGCGCGGCAGCACGCCCCTCACAGATCACGATGCCAGCGAGGTATTCGGTTCAGCACTTTGCGTCCAGAGGACGAACGACCGGCGCGGATTCCGACAGACTATCTCGTTTTTTGCTGGCGCGCTGTCGGGGTTGAAAAATTCCACGTCCATGGCGGAACGTCCCTCCCTGCCTCGTCCTTGGAACATCGGCGCCCGCCGCGCGCCCGCCCGAGGCAAAGGATATCCGTTCATGACCTCCATCACGCCGTTTCTCTGGTTCGACAACAACGTGCCGGAGGCCGTCGCCTTCTACAAATCGGTGTTCCCCAACGCCAGGGTCGAGACCGTCAGCGACTTCATGGCGGTGTTCGAGCTCGAAGGCCAGCGCTTCAACGCGCTCAATGGCGGGCCGCAATACAAGTTCAACGAGGCGGTGTCGTTCTTCATCAGCGTGGAGACGCAGGCGGAAGTCGACTATTTCTGGGACAGGCTCACCGCCGACGGTGGCGAGGAATCCCGCTGCGGCTGGCTCAAGGACAAGTTCGGGCTGTCCTGGCAGGTGATCCCATCAGCGCTCGGCCGCTACCTCGGCGACCCCGACCGCAGCAAGGCGAACCGCGTCATGCAGGCGATGATGCAGATGAGAAAGATCGTGATTGCGGATCTGGACAAGGCGTATGCGGGGTGAGGGGGCTGCGAAGGATGTCGTTTGCAGACGCGAGGTGGTGGGTTACGCTGCGCTCACCCACCCCGCGAACCTGAGGTCCGAGACCCGCCCATGCTGGATAGTTTCGTATGGCCCGAGCCGGACGGGGCTCCCGACGAGATACTGTTCCGCAACGTTCGGGAACACGGCTGCCACCTGATGGGTATCGCCGCCGAGGCGCAGACCCCGGCTTATGTTTTCTCGATCGGCCTCTACCTCAACTACGCGCACGCCGAACTCGTCTTGTTCGGGCTCGACTCCAAAGACGCTTGCGCCGTCATCAACGCCGTTCGCGACCGAGCCGCAGCGGGACGGCGCTACGTCGCGGGCGACGTCTGCGACGACCTTCCGCTCGAGCGTAAGGTCTGCTTCGTCGAGGTGCCGCTCAGGGCCTACGAAGCCTATCTCGGCACGGCGATCTGGTTCTATGCAAGATTGCTGCGGCCGTTTCCCTGCCTTCAGATCGTATGGCCGGATCGCGAGGGGCGGTTTCCTTGGGAAGCGGGGTACGATGTGAGTCTCAGAACGTATCAACCGGTGTTGAGATCGTTTTCCTGAAGCTTGCCGATCCACTCGGCCAAATCGTGCCACGGCTCCAATGTCCAATGCCCGGACGCAGCGCCGGACGGCGAAGGCAGCACGAATACCTCCGGCAAGCTCTCATCCCGCTGCTGCCGCCCCAGCGCAATCACGCTCGACGGCCTGCCGTAAAATAAGCTCGCCGCCTTCTTGCTCGTGAACGCAATCGTCCTCGGCCGAAACTTTTCGATCTTGGCCCTGAACCCCGGCACGTCGATCGTCTCAGCCGCGATCTGGTGATCCATTCCGGCGCCCGACTTGGACAGATCAGTGAAGCCGATCCCGAGCTCGAGCAAGCTTGCGAACTCGCCCGGCTGATAGCGCCGCGGCGTGATGCCGGCCTCATGGATCGCGCGCCAGAAGCGGTTGCCGGGATGGGCGTAGTAGTGCCCGAGCTCGGCCGAACGCGTGCTGGCCGCGCTGCCGACGAAGACGAGGCGGAGGTTGGGGACGAGTTGGTCGGGGAGGCGGTGAGTCGAAGTGTGAAACAAATTGTTGGTCCGCCTGATCTGTAGACCCGAGGCCAAGGCCACCCTCCGCAATAGTTGTGCTCCTTGCTTGAACGGGGATAGTCTAGGGAAAGGTGGGGAGCGAGCGACCATGGATGAGCTGGACTACGGGCCTGTGTTCGTTTTCGGCGGTCGTCATAAGGGCCGTGTCCTATACTACGACGACAACGAGACACAGAAGATGGGCATTTGTTATGTCGGTCATCCAGTCGATTTCGTAGGCTCGTATGGCGTCCCCATGAGGTTCCTCAGAGAGCCAACGATAGACGAGTTACAGAAGCGTCGCGAAGAGATCTGGCGGAAACTAACAGATTACGCTCTTAGCAAAGAATGGGATGTTGAGCCGTCGGAAATACATGAGCTTTGGGCTGAAAAAAGTCTAGTCAGCGATACCCTGTATGAGCGCAGGATGTTTGGCGAATTTGGTAAACTGGACACCGAAACCGAAATTTTCCTTTGTCACAGCTCTGTCGACAAAGGTTGGGTACGTATGGTGCACGATGATCTAAAGAATTTGGGTGTTAGTTGTTGGCTTGACGAGAACAAAATCAAAGTTGGGGACTCGATTGTATCGAAGATCAACGAAGGTTTGGGCAAATCGAAGATAATGATTGCCTTTTTGTCCAAGCAGTCTGTGCGATCATTATGGACAAAGAAGGAGTGGCAATCGTTCCTGAGCAGGCAATTGTCGGGAAGTGATTTGAGAATTCTCCCTGCGCTCCTTGAAGATTGCGACGTCCCCGAAATTCTGGCCGACCTTAAGTATGCGGATTTTCGAGAAGGTTACTATGATGGCTTCAAAGAAATCTACAAGGCGTTGCAAAAGGGCTAAATCGACTGGCAGAAATTAGCGGCGCTGACACGTGCCAGCGCCGCAGAATCCCGCGAGTGCCCCCTCACAACACCCGATTACTCTCCTTCACCTTCTCCGCATCCAGATAAACGCTTGAGCCCATCTCCTTGAACTTCGCGCTCATCTTGGCCATGCCGTCCTCGGCCGTCCCGCTCATCGACATGCCCACGCCGTTCGGATCGTTCAGCGTGGCCGCGTAGTCCCGCACGTCCTGCGTGATCTTCATCGAGCAGAATTTCGGGCCGCACATCGAGCAGAAATGCGCGACCTTGTGGGCTTCCTTCGGCAGGGTTTCGTCGTGGAAGTTCTTTGCGGTCTCGGGGTCGAGGCCGAGGTTGAACTGGTCGCTCCAGCGGAAGTCGAAACGGGCGCGGGAGAGCGCGTCGTCGCGCAGCTGGGCTGCCGGGTGGCCCTTGGCGAGATCGCTCGCGTGGGCGGCGATCTTGTAAGTGATGACGCCGACCTTGACGTCGTTGCGGTCGGGTAGCCCAAGATGCTCCTTCGGCGTGACGTAGCAGAGCATGGCGCAGCCGAACCAGCCGATCATGGCCGCACCGATGCCGGAGGTGATGTGGTCGTAGCCCGGCGCGATGTCGGTGGTCAGGGGCCCGAGGGTGTAGAACGGGGCTTCGCCGCATTCCTTGAGCTGCTTGTCCATGTTGATCTTGATCTTGTGCATCGGCACGTGGCCGGGGCCTTCGATCATGACCTGGCAGCCCTTGTCCCACGCGACCTTCGTGAGTTCTCCGAGCGTCTCCAGCTCGGCGAACTGTGCACGGTCGTTGGCATCCGCGATCGAGCCCGGGCGCAGGCCGTCGCCGAGTGAGAACGAGACGTCATATTTGCGCATGAGGTCGCAGATCTCGTCGAAATGGGTGTAGAGGAAGCTTTCCTTGTGATGCGCCAGGCACCACTTCGCCATGATCGAGCCGCCGCGGCTGACGATGCCGGTGACGCGGTTGGCGGTGAGGTGGATGTATTGCAGGCGCACGCCGGCGTGGATGGTGAAATAGTCGACGCCCTGCTCGCACTGCTCGATCAGCGTGTCCTTGTAGAGCTCCCAGGTCAGCTTGACCGGATCGCCGTCGCACTTCTCCAGCGCCTGATAAATCGGAACGGTGCCGATCGGCACCGGCGCGTTGCGCAAGATCCATTCGCGGGTGGTGTGGATGTTGCGGCCCGTGGAGAGATCCATCACGGTGTCGGCGCCCCAGCGGATCGCCCACACCATCTTCTCGACCTCTTCCTCGACCGACGATGTCACCGCCGAGTTGCCGATATTGGCGTTGATCTTGGTGAGGAAGTTGCGGCCGATGATCATCGGCTCGAGTTCGCTGTGATTGATGTTGCAGGGGATGATGGCGCGGCCGCGCGCGATCTCGGAGCGGACGAACTCCGGGGTGATGAAGGCGGGGACTTCCGCGCCAAAGCTTTCGCCGTCGGCAAGGGCTGCTTCCGCACGCTCGAGCTGCTCTTTGCGGCCGAGATTTTCGCGGGCGGCGACGTAGATCATCTCCTTGGTGATGATGCCGGCGCGGGCGAATTCGAGCTGCGTGATCTTGTGGCCGTCGAGGCCGCGCAGCGGCTGGTGATAGGCCGAGAAGGCGCGCGCGGCCTTGTCGGTGGAGACGCTGCCATTGTCCTCCGGCTTGATCTGGCGGCCCTGATATTCCTCGACGCCGCCGCGCTCCAGCACCCAGGCCTTGCGGCCGCGCGCAAGACCGGCGTTGACGTCGATGGTCACGGACGGGTCGGTGTAGGGGCCGGAGGTGTCGTACACCGGCAGGTTCGGCTCGCCCGCGCCTTCGGACAGGATGATCTCGCGCAGGGGCACGCGCAGGTCGGGCGCGGCATCGGGCGAGACGAAGATCTTTCGCGACGAGGGCAGCGGGCCGGTGGTGACGGCGGGGACGGTCTTGTCGGGATTGGAGCGGATGTTCATGGGATCCTCCGGTTTAATTCGTATGTGTGTGCGTCTGGGCGAGGGCGGTGAATTCTTGCTCCGTCATTGCGAGCGCAGCGAAGCAATCCAGAATCTCTCTGCAGAGACAGTCTGGATTGCTTCGTCGCAAGTGCTCCTCGCAATGACGGGGTGAGAGAGTGCGCATCACGCGACCTCCGCGGAC
The DNA here is from genome assembly GCF_000515415.1 of Bradyrhizobium sp. WSM1417. Lineage (NCBI taxonomy): Bacteria > Pseudomonadati > Pseudomonadota > Alphaproteobacteria > Hyphomicrobiales > Nitrobacteraceae > Bradyrhizobium > Bradyrhizobium sp. WSM1417. Next base: position 7,022,594 of record NZ_KI911783.1, on the reverse strand, counting down.
AGGCCGAGCCATTGCCGTACCCGCGCATCCGGGTCGGCGTTCTGCGTGACGTCGCTGACGACGGCGATGGAATCTGCGCCCGCGGCAAAGATCTCCGCGGCGTGCTCGAACTTGATTCCGCCGATCGCGACCAGCGGGATGGGGCCGATGCGCTTTTTCCATTCCGTGATTTTTGGAATGCCCTGCGGTTCGAAGCGCATCGACTTCAGCGTGGTGAAGAAGATCGGGCCCAGCGCGACATAGTCGGGCTCGGCGGCGAGCGCGGTGTCCAGCTCGTCCTCGTCATGGGTGGAGACGCCGAGCGACAGGCCGGCCTCGCGGATGGCAGCGAGGTCGGCGTCGGCAAGGTCCTCCTGACCGAGGTGTAGATATTTCGCGCCGGCGACGATCGCCGCGCGCCAATAGTCGTTCACAACCAGCTTGGCTTGCGTGCCCGCGGTGATCGCGAGCGCATCGGTGACCATCTGCAGCGATTGCGAATCGTCGAGGTCTTTTGCGCGCAGCTGGATGGTTCCGACGCCGAGCTTGGTCAGGCGCTCGACCCAGGCGAGGCTGTCGACGACGGGATAAAAGCGATCAGGATACTGCATGCCAGAACGGTGTCCCAACGACAGGGGTGGAAGGGGAGGCGAAATCGCGGGCGTTCATCAGCCCGGCCTCAAAAGCGGTGCGGCCGGCCTCGATGCCGAGGCGGAAGGCGTTGGCCATGGCGACGGGATCGGCGGCTTTGGCGATGGCGGTGTTGAGCAGCACGGCGTCGTAGCCGAGTTCGAGCGCCTGCGCCGCATGCGACGGCGCGCCGATGCCGGCATCGACCACCAGCGTGATGTCGGGCAGCCGCTCGCGCATCAGCTTGAGCGCATCGCGGTTGGTGATGCCTTTTGCGCTGCCGATGGGCGCCGCCCACGGCATCACCACCTTGCAGCCGGCATCGACCAGGCGGTTTGCGACCGAAAGATCCTCGGTGCAATAGGGGAACACCTCAAAGCCATCCTTGATCAGGATGGTGGCGGCTTCAACGAGACCGACGACGTCGGGCTGCAGCGTGTCGTTATCGGCGATGACTTCGAGCTTGATCCAGGATGTCGCGAACAATTCGCGCGCGAGCTTGGCCGTCGTCACCGCCTCGCGCACGCTGCGGCAGCCGGCGGTGTTCGGCAGCACGGTGACGTCGAGCTCGCGGATCAGATTCCAGAACGCATCGCCGGTCTTGCCGCCGGCGGATTCGCGCCGCAGCGACACCGTGACGATGTTCGAGCCCGAGGCGCGGATCGCGCCTTGCATGATCGCAGGCGAGGGATAAAGCGCGCTGCCGATCAGGAGGCGGGAGGGGAAGGTTTTGCCGTAGAAGGTCACCATGTGCGAGGTGTCTCCTCAGATTCAACTGTCGTCCCGGCGAAGGCCGGGACCCATACCGCGTGATTTGTCTTGGGGCAGCTTGGCAGAGACCTTCCGTCCCAATGAAGGACGGTGGCTATGGGTCCCGGCCTTCGCCGGGACGACTCCTGGATAGAGCGCGCCATCCTCACCCTCCCTGCCGCGGCGTGATGATCTCGATCTCGTCGCCGGCCTTCAGCGCGGTCTCGGCCCAGCGGCTCTTCGGCACGACGTCATAGTTCAGCGCGATCGCGAAATGGGTGCCCTCATAGTCGAGCTCGCTAAGCAGCGCGTCGACGCTGGCCGAATTGATCTCGCGTTGCTCGCCGTTGACGATCACGCGCATTGCATCACCTCATTGTCGATCTGGCCGCGCTCGACAAAGCTAAGCGTCAGCTCGGCAAGCGCCGGCGCGATCAGGAAGCCGTGGCGGTAGAGGCCGTTTACGCTGATCGTGCCGTCACGGATGCCGATGCGCGGCAGATTGTCGGGGAAGGCGGGGCGCAGGCCGGAGCCGAATTCGACGATGCGGGCCTCGCCGAAGGCGGGATGGACGGCATAGGCCGCGCCCAACAGCTCCAGCGCCGAGCGCACGCTGACGCCGGTGTCCTCGGCCTCGATCGAGGTCGCGCCCAGCATGAACAGATTGTCCTCGCGCGGGATCACGTAGAGCGGCCAGCGCGGATGGATCAGTCGCACCGGGCGCGCGAGCTGCACCTCGGCGGTTTCGATCAGGATCATCTCGCCCTTGACGCCGCGAAGCTCCGGCTGCTCGTCGCGCGCAGAAAGGCCGCGGCAGTCGATCACGATGCCTTTAGGATCGAGTTTTGCGAGTTCGGCCGCGGCGACATCACTCTCGAATTTGATGGTGCCGCCGGCGGCGCGGATGCGCTCGTGCAGTTTCGGCAGCACGCGGCGCGGCTCGACATGGCCCTCGGTCGGGAAGAACAGCGCGTCGCGGAAGCGGCCTTCGAGCGACGGCTCCAACTCGGCAAGGCCGGCGGCATCGAGCCGGCGATGGCCTTCGGTCATCCGGGCAAAACGCTCGAAATCGTTGCGCTCGCGCGGGTGGGCGACGACCAGCGAGCCGTTGAAGGGCGTGTCGGGCAATTCGCGCCGCCAGATGTCGAGCGAGCGCAGGCCGAGCCTGGAGATGATCGGTTCGGAAACCTCCGCCTCGCAATAAGGCGCGAGCATGCCGCCGGCCCAATGGCTGGTGGCATCGGTCATTTCGGCGTCACCGCGCTCGTGCAAGGTGACGGCGTGGCCGGCCTGCGCGAACAGCAAGGCCTGCCAGGCGCCCGCAATGCCTGCGCCGATGATGGATACCGGGGAATCCGGTCGCTTGGTCGTCTGCAACATCCCTGTCCCTTCGCCGGCATGACCCGGATCAGGTTCAAAGGGTCACCGCGGTCCTGGGCGGATTTGCCCATTTAGCGGTATCTCAGCTCCTCCTCGGAGCACCCCTCGGAACGGCTCTAATGTATGCCAGCAGGGCTGGGTGGTCAACGCGCTTGGTGGGAACCGCGCTTACTTGGGCGTTTACTTGGGCGCCTGCGCCCGGGCGTTGCGGACGCGCTGGGCGAGCTTCCGGTGCGGCGCGGCGCCGAATATCGGCTGCGGATTGCCGTTCGGCTCGAGCCAAGGGGCGCCCATATTGGCCTCGCCTATGTTGGCGACCTGCACGGCCTCCTGCCGCTGCCGCTTTGCAGCGTAGTAATAACCGCCGGCGAAATAACGAACGGCCCGGTTGTGGTCGCCATTGGCGGCGTGATAGGCGCCGGCGAGATATTTCACGGCATAGGTGAGATTGGTGTTGGGATCGCGCAGGCCGGCGGCGTCGCCGGTGTAGCCGACCCCGCGGGCGGTCGCGAGCTTGATCTGCATCAGTCCGATGGTGCCGCCATGGCCGACCAGGCCGGGCTGATAGCGGCTTTCGCGCATGATGACGCGATGCACCAGCGCCTCCGGCACGCCGTTGGCGCGCGCATGGGCCGCGACCATCTCGGCGTACTCCGCCTGGCCCGCGAATGCCGCCTGCGGCAACGTCAGTCCGGCCGCGAGCAGCGCGGCAACATGTAAAATTTTCATCAGATATCCCGGAGGTCCCTGAGACTGATTGAAGGCCTGCGCCCGGCTGCCGTTTAGGCCTCCCGAACGCGGCGATGATGTGACCAAACGCCGCCGTCAACGTTTTCGCGGCGCCGAGCCGCAGTGACGACTCAATGCTGGCGCCAGAGTTCCCTCAGGCGGACAACTCGCGACAGCAGGCCTGTCTATTCGCATGTGCGCACGAAAGCGAGTATGTCACGGCCAGCGAATCGGGAGAGGTGCCATGACAAAATCAACCATGGTCAAAGCCCACAGTGGCGAGATCCCCAGACATAACCCCTGTGCCCAATGCGGCACGCCGATCGCGCAGCCCGACTGGATCGAGCCGGGCGAAGGGCGCGTCTCCTATCTCTGGACTTGCCACGCCTGCAATTATCGCTTCGAGGCGGTGGCGATCTTCGACGAGATGCCCATCGCGCATCCGCCGCTCGCGGCCTGAGGTTAGGCCGCCAGCCGCAGCTGCTGCCATGCCGGCAATTGCATGCGCACGATCAGCCCATGCGGCTCCCGGTCGTGCAGCGATGCTCGCCGCGATGCGCGATCGCGCGCGCCGCGTGAATTTATCGACGGCATCGTGCGCTGCGAAATGTTCCTGAGTGACTTAGGAACACTCGCACGCGGCTCCGATGCTCGCGCAGCACGCGACGAAATTGCAGCACGCGCGGAACTGGGACTGATCCGAGCTGTTTTCTCCGCACAAGGTTTCTGCTGAAGGAGAGGACAATATGTTGATGAAATCGATCGCGGCCGGTCTCGCCGGTACCGCACTGCTCGCAACCGTTGCGTTCGCGCAAAATCCGACCGCCACCACCGACAAGGCGCCGGCTGCCGCCTCGACGACCACCACGACCGCGTCGGGACAGTGGCGTACGTCCAAGATGGACGGCATTAAGGTCTATAACGACGCCAACGAGAACATCGGCTCGATCAACGATCTGCTGATGGACAAGAGCGGCAACATCAAGATCGCCGTGATCGGCGTCGGCGGCTTCCTCGGCCTCGGCGAGCATCTGGTTGCCGTGCCCTATGAGAAGCTGAAATTCGTCAACGAGGCGGTCGCCTACACCGGCGCTGCCGGGAGCAACCCGAACAGCGCAGCCAACCGGCCCGCAGCGACCACCACGACGGGTGCCGCGACCGGCACCGACAACAAGCCCGCGACGACAACGACGGCCACGTCCTCGTCGAAATGGTATCCGGACCACGCCGTGTTCAATGCGAGCAAGGACGAGCTGAAGAACATGCCCGAGTTCAAGTACTCGGAGTAACGCGGCTCTGAACGGCTAAACGAAGCGCGCCCGGTTTTTGCCGGGCGCGCTGTCGTGTGTTTGTTCGTCTGCCGTCATTGCGAGGAGTCGAGCCTCACTCTGAGGAGCGCGCTCTTTGCGCGCGTCTCGAAGGGCGAGGCCACCGGCCGGGCCTTCATCCTTCGAGACGCGCGAAGACGCGCTCCTCAGGATGAGGATTGACGCCGGCCGGTTATCTGTCCCTAGTTTCCCTTCACCAGCGGGCAGCCGCCCTTGTCGAGCGGGCGGAAGGCCTCGTCGCCGGGCACGGTGGCGATCAGCTTGTAGAGGTCCCACTCGCCCTTGGACTCCTCGGGCTTCTTGACCTCGAACAGATACATGTCGTGGACCATGCGGCCGTCGATACGGATCTTGCCGTTCTTGGCGAAGAAGTCGTTGACCGGCGTTTTGCGCATCTGCTCCATCACCTTCGGTGCCTCGTCGGACTTGATGGCGTCGATCGCCTTCAGGTAATGCATAGTCGCCGAATAGAGCCCCGCCTGGATCATGGTCGGCATGTGGCCGACCTTCTCGTTGAAGCGCTTGGAGAAGGCGCGCGTCTCCTCGTTCGTGTCCCAGTAGAACGCGTCGGTGATGATCAGGCCTTGCGTCGACTTGATGCCGAGCGAATGAACGTCGGTGATCTCCATGAGCAAGGCGATCATCTTCTGGCCGCCCTGCGTCAGGCCGAACTCGGCCGCCTGTTTCAGCGCATTGGTGGTGTCGCCGCCGGCATTGGCCAGCGCGACCACCTTGGCCTTGGAGGCTTGGGCCTGGAGCAGGAACGAGGAGAAATCCGACGAGTTGAGCGGATGGCGGACCTCGCCGAGCACCTTGCCGCCGCTCTCCTTGACCACGTTGGCGGCGTCGCGCTGCAGCGCCATGCCGAAGGCGTAGTCGGCGGTGACGAAGAACCAGGAGTCCTCGCCGCGCTTGACCATGGCCTTGCCGGCGACGTTCGACAGCGCATAGGTGTCGTAGGTCCAGTGCACCGTGTTGGGCGAGCAGGCGACGCCGGTGATATCGGATGAGCCGCCGCCGGAATTGATGTGGATCTTGTTCTTCTCGCGCGTCAGCGCCGAGATCGGCAGCGCCACCGACGAGGTTGGCACGTCGAAGATCGCGTCGACCTTGTCGTTGTCGTACCAGTTGCGGGCGATGTTGACGCCGACGTCGGGCTTGTTCTGGTGATCGGCGGAAACCACTGCGACAGGCTTGCCCGCGACCTTGGCGCCGTAATCGGCGACAGCCATCTCCACGGCGGCGAGCGAGCCTTTGCCGGTCGCGTCCGCATAGAGGCTCGACATGTCCGTGAGCACACCGATCTTGACGACGTCGTCGGAAATCTGCGCATGGGCGGCGCCTGACGTGGCGGCGAGAGCGAGCCCGGCCGCGACCGCGGCGATGAGTTTTTGCATTTTGTTTTTCTCCCTCAGCGTTGTTGTTTGGGTTTTGTTGCGGGAGCCGTTCTAACGACAATCGGACGCGGTCGCAAAGCCCGGAATGCGCGAGGAGGGTTGAGAAATAAGCAGGGCTCTGCGGTGTTTTTGCCCTCTCCCCGCAAGCGGGGAGAGGGAGAAGGTAAGCTCAAGCGCTGCTGCCCCTCAGCCGTTCGTTGCGCCGACGCAGGCCTTCCAGTGTGGCGAGCAGGATGACCGAGACCGTCGTCAGGATCACCGCCGCGGCCGTGATGGTTGGGCTGATGTTCTCGCGAATGCCGCTGAACATCTCGCGCGGCAGGGTGCGCTGCTCGGGACCAGCCATGAACAGCACGATCACCACCTCATCGAAGCTGGTGGCGAAGGCGAACAGCGCCCCCGATGCCACGCCGGGCAGGATCAGCGGCAGGATCACGCGGCGGAACGCATCGAGCGGCGAGGCGCCGAGCGAGGCGGCGGCGCGGGCCAGATTGGTGTCGAAGCTCTGCAGCGTCGCGCCGACCGTGATCACCACGAAGGGCGTCGCCAGCGCGGTGTGGGCCAGGATCAAGCCGAGATAACTGCCGGTCAATCCGATCGGCGCGAAGAAGAAATACAGGCCGACCGCGGTGATGACCCCGGGCACGACGACCGGCGACAGCACGAAGGCCAGCACCAGCGGCTTGAACCGGCTCTTCCACTGCGCCAGCCCCAGCGCGGCCAGCGTGCCGAGCACCATCGACAGCACGGTCGAGGCCACACCGATGATCATGCTGTTCTTCAGCGAATTCATCCAGCGCGGCGAATTGATGAAGTCGTCGTACCAGCGCAGCGAGACGCCCGGCAGCGGATAGGTGAGGTACGAGCCCGAGCTGAAGGAGAGCGGCATGATCGCAAGGATCGGCGCAATCAGGAAGATGAACACCAGCGTGGAGATCACAATGGTCGCGGTCCACGCAATGCGCTGGCTCGGCGTGCGGATGGAGGAATTGTCGCTCAATTCTTCATCCCTCCGGTCACCTGCTGTCCCTGCACCAGCTTGCCGTAGACGAGCGCGAGCAGAACAGTGGCGAGCAGCAGCACCCCACCCAGTGCCGAAGCAAGTCCCCAATTGGCCGTCTCGGTCGTGTAGAGCGCGATGAAGTAGCTGATCATCTGGTCGGCGGCGCCGCCGACCAGTGCCGGCGTGATGTAATAGCCGAGCGCCAGGATGAAGACGAGCAAGCTTCCGGCGCCGATGCCGGGCAGGGTTTGAGGCAGGTAGATCCGCAGGAAGGCGGTGAGGGGTGGCGCACCGAGCGAGGCGGCGGCACGCATGTAAGCAGGCGAGATCGCCTTCATGCTGCTGTACAGCGGCAGGATCATGAACGGCAGCAGAACGTGGGTCATGGCCACGCAGACCCCGAAGCGGTTGTAGATCAGGCGCAACGGCTCGTCGATGATGCCAAGCCAGAGCAGGCTGTCGTTCACGACGCCTTTGCCCTGCAACAGAACGATCCAGGCGCAGGTGCGGACCAGCAGCGATGTCCAGAACGGCAGCAGGACGAAGATCATCAGCAGATTCGACCGGCCGGGCGGCAGCGCCGCCAGCAAGTAAGCGACCGGAAAGCCAAGGATCAGGCAGAGCACCGTGACGCTGAGGCTGATGAGGAAGGTACGGACGAAAATGTCGCGGTAGATGGCCTGGTCCGGCGGGGCTGCGATGATCGCGCCCTCCACGTTTCGCGTCAGGTCGAGCGCCGACAAAAGGTAGAAGCCGGTCACTGGGCCACTGGCGTCCTTGATCGTGGCCCAGGTGGCGCGTTCGCGCCAGGCGGGATTGATCTTGCCCAGCGTCTCCCTCGCCATGCCGGGCTCGGGCATGGTCTTCAGATTGCGTGCGGTGCTGCTCAGGATGGTTCGAAAGCCGTTCAGCGCGTAATTCAACCGTTTGGCCGCAATCGCAATAGTGCCGGAGGCGTGTGCCGCCAGGATGTCGCTTGCCAGCGCAGCGTAAGCCTTCTCGTCCGGCAGGTCCTTGCCGTTCCAGTCGGCGAGAGCAGCCACGGTTTGAGGCAGAACCTGACGCACCTCCCGGTCACCGACCGAGCGCCACAGCATGCCGGCGATGGGCCCCGCGAAGGTGAAGAGCAGGAAGACGAGAAGCGGCAGAACCAGCGCCAATGCTTTGACCTGGCGTGCTCGCTCCGCCCGCCGCAAGCGGCGCTTGAGCGGCACCTCGGTCGACGCATCGGCGCCGGTTGAGGAGGCTGCCGTCATCGGGAGCCCCATTGTGACCGGACATCTCTCGTCATTTTGGCTGTGGCAATCGCGTGCGGCCTTTCGGAGCGACCTGAGCAAGCGCCTCGTCCTTCGAGACGACCGCTTCGCGGTCTCCTCAGGATGAGGCTCTCCGAGGTCGCCGCCGCGCACGTCCTCATCCTGAGGAGCCCGCCCAAGGCGGGCGTCTCGAAGGATGGCCCCGACGAAACTGCTGCCAATGCGCTCTGCACGCCGGTTCGGCCGCGCGCTATTTCGCGGCCCATTTGTTGAAGCGCTCGGTCAGGCGGTCGATGTTCTCGAGCCAGAAGGCAACGTTGATCTCGACCGCATTCTTGATGTTGTCGGGCGCTGTCGGCAGGTCTTTTAGAACGGCGGGCGCGAGCAGGGCGGCTGCGTCCTTGTTCGAGGTGCCATAGGCAATGTTCTCCGACAGTTTCGACTGGTTCTCCGCTTTGCCGACGAAATCCAGGAACTTGTAGGCCGCGTCCTTGTTCGGGCTGCCTTTCAGGATCACCCAGGTGTCGATGGTGAAGAGGGCTCCGTCCCACACCATGCCGAAATTCTTCTTCTCGTTCTTGTTCGCAGTGTCGATGCGGCCATTGTAGACTGAGGTCATCGCCACCTCGCCGGAGGCGAGCAATTGCGGTGGCTGAGCGCCGGCTTTCCACCAGACGATGTCGCCCTTGATGGTGTCCAGCTTCTTGAAGGCGCGCTCGACGCCCTCGTCGGTCGCCAGCACCTTGTAGACGTCCTTTGGCGCGACGCCGTCGGCCATGAGGGCGATCTCCAGCGTGGTCTTCGGCCCCTGACGCAGGGCACGCTTGCCCGGGATCTTCTTGGTGTCGAAGAAGTCAGCCCAGCCTTTGGGAGCCTCTTTCAGCTTGTCCTTGTCGTAGCCGAGAACGAAATCGTAGAGGATGGCGCCGACGCCGCATGGATTGACTGCCGGTGGGATATAGGCGGTCTCGCCGCCGATCTTCGAATAGTCGAGCTTTTCAAACAGGCCTTCCTCGCAGCCAACCGCCAGTTCGTCGCTCTCGACCTGGACGACGTCCCATGTGGCGGCACCACCCTGCACCTTGGCGCGCAACACGCCGACGCCGCCGTCCCAGGACTCGTCGTTCATGGGCACACCGGCCGCTTTCTTGAACGGCTCGAAATAGACCTTCTTCTGGGCATCCTGATACGCGCCGCCCCACGACACGACGGTAAGGTCACGCGCCTGCGCGACCGTGGCCAGCGCCGCGCTGGCGGTGAGTGCGGCGGCGAAACCCAGGACAATCTTGCGCATCAGCATGGTCTTTGTTCCTTCTTCTTCACGTGAATTGCGTTGAGCTTGGTCGGTGCAGGTCCGCCCGCGTTGGCGAGATGCTGCATGGTTGAATCAGACGGGATCGAGGGCCAGGCAGTCCTCCGGGCGGAAGGTGATGAACACGTCATCGCCAGGTCTCAGGCTGTCAGCTCTTAAGCCGCCATGTCTAAGGCTGTCATGCGTCCCCGGCTGAAGCTTGACCATGAACTCCCTGTTGTCGGCGACGTCGAGCACGGCCAGCGCGTGGTCGCCGAGATAGATGGTGTTCTGCACCTTGGCCGGCAGTCGGTTCGGTTCGTCGCTGGAGGTGCCATCCGGGATAATGGCGATCCGCTCCGGCCGCACCGACAGCGAGGTCGATGCGCCCGCGCCTAATACGTTGACCGCGCGTGCGGTCACGGCGCCGCCGCCCGCCAGCGCAACGCGGCAATATTCCTTTTCAAGCGTCTCGACGGTGCCGGACAGCACGTTGTTCTCGCCGATGAAATGGGCGACGAAGCTGTTCACCGGATGCTCATACAGCGCGTCGGGCCTGTCGATCTGCTGCACGATGCCGTCGTTGAACACGGCGATGCGGTCCGACATGGTGAGCGCTTCACTTTGATCGTGGGTGACGTAGACGACGGTGATGCCCATCGTCTCGTGCAGTTGCTTGATCTCCAGTTGCATCTGCTCCCGCAGGCGCTTGTCCAGGGCGCCCAGCGGCTCGTCCATCAGCACGAGTTGCGGATTGAAAACCAGAGCGCGGGCCAGCGCCACGCGCTGCTGCTGACCGCCGGACAGCTGCCCGGGCCGCCGCTGCGCCAGGGTTTCCATCTTGATCATGCGCAATGCCGCTTTGACACGATCCTGCGCTTCGGCCTTGTTCGTGTTGCGGACGGAGAGCGGGAAGGCGATATTCTCCGCAATCGTCAGGTGCGGAAACAAGGCGTAGTTCTGGAAAACCATGCCGATATCGCGCTTGTGTGGCGGCACGTTCTTGATCGGCCGGTCCGCGAGGTAGATCTCGCCACGGGTCGGAACCTCGAAGCCGGCCAGCATCATCAGGGTGGTCGTCTTGCCCGAGCCCGACGGACCAAGCAGGGTGACGAACTCGCCCTTCTTGATGTCGAGATCGAGGTTCTTCACGACGAGGTGCTCGCCATCGTAGGTCTTCTGAATGCCGGAAAAGCGCACCAGCGCCGGCGCAGGCGTGACCATGCCGGCTTCCATGTCGTCCTCGCGTTATCAGCCACATTGCTGTCAGCACCTCGTTCGAGGGTGCGAGGAACAGCTTAACATCCTCCGACCAGATTGCCAGCGGCGTAAGCGACGACGCGCACGGAGCCGTCGAGGAAAGGGGGCGCGCTACATTCCCGACAGTTTCGTCACGGACACATTCAGCGAGCCGCCGGCTTCCGCGATCACGCGCAGCGTCTTGGAGTCGAAGGCGATATCGGCTAGCGTCAGGCTGTCGATCTTTGCATCGACCCTGACGCCGTCCTCGCTCTTCTGGTAGTCGGCGATCGCGGCGGCGATCTTCTCGCGTGCATTGGCGGCAATCGGCTTCAGATCGACCGTCGCTTTCTGCACCAGCGCCTGCTGCATCTGCGGCACCACCGCGCGTGCCGCGGCACCCAGCAGGCCGAAGGCCGCCTCTGATTCCACCGCGAGCTGGATGTCGGCGAGCCGCAGCGTCTGCTGTGCCTGGTCGAGCATCGGCCGGCCCCAGATGTGCATGGTCGCTTCGGCGCCGAGACCAAGCCAGCTCTTCTTCTCCTTGGCGCGCACCAGCAGCGAGATCAGGAGGCGCTCGCCGGACGGGATCACGTTGACGCTCTTGACGGTGACGTCCACGGGACCGGAGCCGTCCTCGGGATAGGTGTGGCCGACCATCTGCGCCGCGATCAGCTTGTTGATCTCGGTGAAGGGCACGTCGATGGGTACGCCGATGTTCACGCCGGTGCCGGTCGGCGGCACGATCGAGATCTTGTCGGGGAACGGGCAGTCGGGCTTGGTCGGCGTCGACGTGACGCGCGTCTCCGCTTCCAGGCCCAGCAGCAGGGTCACGGCCTGCGCGTCGACGCGCGGCTGTGCCGCGATGGCGCGGATCGGCTTCATCTCGAGCCAAAGCGGCGGCAGCGCGGCGGAAGACCCCGAGCCTTGCAGCGGGATCGAGCGGCAGGCCTTGGCCCATTGCAGCTTCGCGTTCTCCCGCAAGGTCGGATCGTTGCGCATGCGTTCGGAAACGGCGTTGATCTGTTCGCCGACGGTCTTGTCGATCAGCGGCTTCACCTGCGCGGGCACGTTGAGCTTGGCGCCCGAGACGTTGAGGTTGGTGTCGCCAAGATTGACCTGGGCCCCGAGATTGGGCTCGAGATGCCAGTTGGCCGCAATTTTCGGCCGCGAGGTGACGACGACGTTGCCCTTGATCTCGGCGCTGGCGTTCAAATTCTTGATGTTGACCGCGCCGATCTGTTTCGCGGCATTGCCGCCGAGCACGCTGCCGAGCGCCTCGCCGAGCGCGCCGGTGGCTTTCGACGAGAGCGAGCCCGTCACGTTCAGCTTGCCCGTGAGCGGCGTCGAGATCGTCAGCACGTCCCTGTCGCCGGCAGTTGCCATCGGCCCGCGTACGGCGGACCAGCCGATGTCGGCGTTCTCCAGGATTTGCGAAATCGGGTTCTCGGCCTTCCCGGCGAAATTGCGCGGAGCGGCCTTCTCGGCCTGCTCGCGGATCGCCGACAGCGCGATGGCGACCGGCGCCACCACGATCGAGCTCTTCGCGACCGGCGGCAGCGGCGGCAGTTGCGCGACCGGCGGTGCGGAATTCGTCGCCCGCGGCGACAGCCAGTCCATCGCCTTCAGGCTGATGAAAAACGACGCCGCGAGCACCGCGACGGCGATCAGGACAGTTTTCAAGTTCAGCGTCAGTCGCATCAATCCCCCAGGCCGCCCGGGCAGAAGTCTACAGGGCAGGCGAGGAGGGCGCTAGAGCCCACCGATGGGGTGGAATTGGGGCAAACATATTAACGGCTGCCGTTGCCGCGCATTCGTCCTTGCGTACCTAGCTGCGCTTCGGACGGCGCACCGCCCTCACATTGCCGCGATCTCCGCCACCGCAGAAGAAGCGGTCGCCGCCATCGGACTCCAATCCTGACACCATGGTCCCGGCGGGCAGGTCGAGCTGCTCCAGCACATTGCCCGTATCGGGATCGATCCGCCTGATGTCGCTGTCCTCGCCTTCCCAGGTGCCGTGCCAGAGCTCGCCGTCGACCCAGGTCACGCCGGTGACGAAGCGCTTGCTTTCGATGGTGCGGAGAACCTTTCCCGTCTGGGGATCGACCTGATGGATCTTGCGTTCCCGATACTGCCCGACCCAGAGCGAGCCTTCGGCCCAGGCCAATCCGGAATCGCCACCGCCGCCGGGTGCAGGGATGTTGGCGAGCACCTTGCCGGTCGCCGCGTCAATCTTCTGGATGCGGTCCTCGGCGATCTGAAACAGGTGACGGCCGTCGAAGGCCGTCCCCGCATGCGCGGCGACATCGATGGAGCGGGCGATCTTGCCGTCGGCCGGATCGACCGAGTTCAATCGGTCGCCGGACGCGAACCACACATGGGTGCCGTCATAGGTGACGCCGTGCACGGCTTCGACGCCCGCAAAGGGCCCGTATTCCCTGACGATCTCGGCGGCTGAACGTTTCATCTGCTCGGTCCCTGTGGTGTGAATCCCACCTTACGTCTTCAGGAGCGGTCCGGGGAGTAACAAGCCTGTCGGGAAACCCGGGACGGGCGGCGTCATCCAGCGCCGCGCCCGTCCGTGTCCGAAGGACTGCACCTTGTTCGATCGCGCCAGCTCTTCGAGGGCCCGCTGCACCGTGCGCGCGCTCGTTCCCAGCGCCAGCGCGAGCGCCGAGCTCGACCATGGCTCGCCGTCGGAGAGGAAGGCGAGCACATTGGCGTGCTTTTCCTCGACGGGGCGTGCCAGCACCAGAACCTGCGGCGTCTTGCGCGGCGTCAGCGCAAAACCTTGCCTGGTCGCGCTGACATCGGCGAGAGGCTTGAGCTTGGTGCGGAGCCGCCCGATTTCGACGCGCAGCCGGGCGCGATGCGATTCATCGACATGCCTTGCCTGAAACGCGCCCGTGATCAACGCTTCCCGCGAGACATCGGCGGGCCAGGCCTGCGCCAGGATGCGGGCGAGCGCGAACAGCACCGGCCGCCTTCCGAGCGGCACGAGGATGCAGCGCCTGCGAACCGCGTGATGGAACGTGTCCACCACGAGCGCCTCCGATGTCGCGAGGTCCTCGACCTCCTCGAGCAGCAACGACCGTTCGTGCCCGCGCGTGATCAGGCGCGCTGCGGGCGTGTCGAGCACGCGGCTCGTGCTTTCGACCTCGGCCGCAAGCGCGGGAATGCCGGCCTGCCGCGCAGCGCTCGCCGCGCGGTCGAGCGCTGCACGCGCGGCTTTCGTTCTGAGCCGCCTGATTGCGATACCGGCGATCACGAGTTCGCGGGCGACCTGAGAAGCCGGGGGCAGCGGCGTGGACTTGATCTCGGCCAGCGTGCGCTCGGCCTCGTCGGGGCGCCCGAGAAGGAGCAGTCGGCGCGCCTCGATGTGACCCGCATGGGCGGCGTTGGCGAGGTCACCGTGTCCTTCGAGCGTCGCCCGCGCGGCGGCGAGCGTTTTTGTCGGCCAGGTCAGGTCGCGCGAGACGAGCGCGATCTCGACTTCCGCCACCACGCATCTGGCGCGCGCGACCGCCTCTCTCGGGCCGAAAGCGCGTGCGGCGCTGCGCAGCAACGTCTTCGCCTTCGTGAGATCGCCGAGCTGCGCCATCGCGATGCCGCGCAGCGCCAGCGAAGGTGCATCGTTGCGCAGCGCAACGCGGTTCAGCGCGCCGAGCGGATCGCCGGCTTGGAGCGCGCGGGCCGCGGCCGTGATCAGCGACTCCATTCAAATCCCGCCACACTTGTTACTCCCACCACGCAACCGTCCGGTGCGAGAGATCGTTGACGGCCGACAATGTGCGGCGAGGGACGAGCGGTTCCGCATCTCGCATAGCGAGATACGGAACAGCCGCCCGGGAAAAGTTGGAGAGCCATGATGACATCAGCTGACAACGCAGGAAACCACGGACAGGCCGCCATGCAAACACCGCCGGTGGTGTCGCCGCAGGACTGGGAGGCCGCCCGTCAGCAACTGCTCGTGAAGGAAAAGGCGAATACCCGTGCCCGCGACGCCCTGGCCGCCGAGCGCCGGCGCATGCCGTGGATGGAAGTGACCAAAACCTATGCGTTCGAGGGGCCCGGCGGCAAGGTCAGTCTGCACGACCTGTTCCAGGGCCGGCGGCAACTGATCGTCTATCGCGCCTTCTTCGAGCCGGGCGTGTTCGGCTGGCCCGATCATGCCTGCCGCGGCTGCTCCATGGTGGCCGACCAGGTCGCCCATGTCGCGCACCTGAATGCCCGCGACACCACGTTGGTGTTCGCCTCGCGCGCACCGCAAACCGACATCAGCAGGCTGAAGCAGCGGATGGGCTGGACCATGCCATGGGTCACCGTCACCGACAGCTTCGATGCGGATTACGGCGTCGACGAATGGCACGGGACCAACGTGTTCTTCCGGGACGGGACGCGCATCTTCCGCACCTACTTCGTCAAGAGCCGCGGCGACGAGCAGATGGGCGGCACCTGGAATTATCTCGATATCACACCGCTGGGACGGCAGGAGGTCTGGGAGGATTCGCCGAAAGGCTATCCGCAAACGCCGACCTACAAATGGTGGAACTGGCACGACAGCTACACCGAAGGTGCGGCACCCGACAAGAAATGGGTCGAGATCTCGACCGCCGGCGAGAAGGCGTTTCGCGAGGAGGCGGCTGAAGGACGTGACTAGTCCCGTCAGCGCAACTGCCGGCGCGAGCCGCAACGGCGTGGTGGCCGCGCGCCACCTCGCCAGATGGCTCGGGCTGGCGGCGACGCCGACCTTCGCGATCATGGCCGTGCTGACGGCCATGCTCGATGGCCCGGCGGACATGCTGTGTGGCTCCGGCTCTATGCTAGGCGGGATGGTGCCGATGTATCTCTTGATGAGTGCGTTTCATTCAGCGGCGTGGCTGAGGTTGATTGCGGAGCGGTGGGGAAGGGCGGCGTAAGCAGTCCCGCGTGGTGCCCGCCTCGTCCTTCGAGACGCCCGCTCACGCGGGCTCCTCAGGATGAGGCTCAATAGGCATCCTGCGGGTTGCGGCAGGCATTTGTGGAGGTCTCTCTTCCAACGCGGAGCCTCACACTCAGTCCTCATCCTGAGGGCCCGCCGAAGGCGGGCGTCTCGAAGGATGGCCGCGGTCACCGACGCCCGGCGAAAACGGCCCGGCATCGATGACGTTGTTATTGCGCCCCCGCCGCCTGCAAGTAAGCAACGATCTTGCCGGCTTCCTCCGCCGAGACGCCGCCATAGGGCTGCATCTTGTTGCCGGATACAATCTCGTCCGGCTTGACCATGAAGCGGGTGAGCTTGTCCTGGTCCCAGACGAAGTCGGCTTCTTTCATCGACGAGGAATAGTTGTAGTTCGGCAGCGAGCCGGCTTTGCGTCCGACGATTTTATTGAGGTTGGGGCCCAGACGATTGTCGCCCTCTTTCACGGAGTGGCAGGTTCGGCAGGAATTGTTGAAGGCCTGCTGGGCTGCATCGCCGCTCGCCGGCTGCTGTGCGAGCGAAGCGGGCCCGGACAGCAGCAACGTCAGTGCGCTGGCGCCGACGATCGCACGCAGCCATGTGCCTTGCGGCGTTTGCGGACGTGATTGCATTCGCGCCTCCATCGGGGATCGCGCCGCAGCACGCGCGCGCATCGGGATGCCGAGGGCAAACGAAAACGGCCCCGGTGGGTTCCGGGGCCGTTTGCGTCACAATGTCCTGTCGCTTACCGCGTCGCGGCTCCGAGGTCGGCGCGGCGTTCCGTCATCGGCAGCACGATGACCTTGGTGCCGACGTTGACGCGGGAGTAGAGGTCCGAGACGTCGTCATTGGTCAGGCGGATGCAGCCGGAGGAGACCTGCTTGCCGATGGTCTCGGGCGCGTTGGTGCCGTGGATGCGGTAGATGGTGCCGCCGAGATACATGGCGCGGGCGCCGAGCGGATTTCCGGGGCCGCCGGCCATGTGGCGCGGCAAATAGGGCTGGCGGGCGATCATCTCCGGCGGCGGGGTCCACGCCGGCCACTCCGC
This sequence comes from Bradyrhizobium sp. WSM1417, assembly GCF_000515415.1. Taxonomy (NCBI): domain Bacteria; kingdom Pseudomonadati; phylum Pseudomonadota; class Alphaproteobacteria; order Hyphomicrobiales; family Nitrobacteraceae; genus Bradyrhizobium; species Bradyrhizobium sp. WSM1417. Next base: position 7,005,625 of record NZ_KI911783.1, on the reverse strand, counting down.
CTTCCTGGTCACCGACTGCACGCCGGACCAAGTGAAACCGTCGCGGCCGACACCGATGCCGTAGCGTATCGCCTGGCCGTTGCCGAGCACGAGATAGAGGTAGGTGTTGGGCGTATCGATGATGATGGTGCCCGGCGCCTCACGCGTCGCATAGGAGACCGTCTGACGACGAAAGCGGGCCGGTGTTTCAATGACGTCCTGATCCTCGGACGGCGCGGCCTGATAGGGCGTGCCTTGATAGGGCTGGTACGGTTGCGGCGCTGCGATCGGCGGCAGCGGTTGGAAGAACGGGAAGAGCTGCACGGGCGCGGCCTTCGCCGGTCCGGCGAACGAGATCGCGGTGACAGCCACTGCGCCAAACGCAACGGCGCGCGAATAGGTCTTCAACGTCTCCAGATTGATCATTGGTCGCCCCTGTTTGCGCGGTGTTTCTCGGCCGCCCCGGCACCGTTCGGTGCTCTGTTGCGTAAATCACTAACCGCAAGAAGTTTCGGGACGTTTGCGCGGAAAACCGAAAACGGCTTCATGGCGGAAAGGATTGTTTCATGACGGTTTCGTGGCTGCGCGGACCCGTTAACGAACAAAACAGCGGGCCGACACTTCCATGACGTCACACGCCTGAAATATCCGTGGTTGATGGTCCAAAGCCGAGAATCATAAAAATCTCGGGATTTCCCCATGCGGGTATTAATCGCGACTGACGCCTGGCATCCGCAGGTCAACGGTGTGGTCCGGACGCTGACCTCGCTGGCTGCCGCGGCCAAGGCATTGGATGTCGAGATCGACTTCCTCACGCCGGACGGCTTTCGGTCGTGGCCGTTACCGACCTATCCGGGGCTGCGCATGGCGCTGCCGAGCGGCAAGGAGATTGCGCGGCGGATCGAGAAGGCGGCGCCGGAAGCGCTGCACATCGCGACCGAAGGGCCGGTCGGCTGGGCGGCGCGGGCCTATTGCCGCCGCAACCGGCTCGCCTTCACCACCTCCTACACCACGCGCTTTCCCGAATACGTCTCGGTGCGGACCGGCATTCCGGCTGCTGTCGGCTACGCCGTGCTGCGCCACTTCCACGATGCCGCCGCGATGACGATGGTGGCGACGCCCTCGCTGCGCCAGGAGCTGTCCGAGCGCGGCTTCAAGCGGCTCGGCTTCTGGACGCGCGGCGTCAATACCGAGCTGTTCCATCCGGACTCTCCGGCCAAGCTCGATTTGCCCGGGCCGATCTTCATGACGATGGGCCGCGTGGCGGTGGAGAAGAATCTCGAAGCGTTCCTGTCGCTCGACCTGCCCGGCAGCAAGGTCGTCATCGGCGACGGCCCGCAGAAGGCCGCGCTCGAAAAGAAATATCCCGACGCGGTCTTCCTCGGCGAGAAGAAGGGCGCGGATCTCACCGCGCATCTCGCCGCCGCCGGCGTGTTCGTGTTTCCGAGCCTGACCGACACGTTTGGCGTGGTGCAGCTCGAAGCGCTCGCCTGCGGCACGCCCGTGGCGGCGTTTCCGGTGACGGGTCCGAAGGACGTCATCGCCGATCATCCGATCGGCGCGATCGACCACGATCTGCGCGCCGCGTGCCTGCGCGCGCTCACCATGTCGCGCCAGACCTGCCGCAACTTCGCGCTGGAGCGCTCCTGGGAAAACAGCGCGCGCCAGTTCGTCGGCAACCTCACTTCACTTCAGCCCAGCCGTGCCTTGCGCGCCTCGCCGATCATGGCGCGTCGGCCGGTGCGCGGTTGATCCCGTTCGACCACAGCGAGAACCTCATCGATGGCTAAGATCATGAACCTTGACGGCAACCAGCAGCTCGACCTCACCCGTGGCACGGTCGAGCAGGCCTATGATCGTTGGGCACCGGTCTACGACCTCGTGTTCGGCGGCGTGTTCGCCAAGGGCCGGCAGGCCGCGATCGCGGCCACCAACAAGATCGGCGGCCGCGTGCTCGAGGTCGGCGTCGGGACCGGCATTTCGCTGCCACTCTACGCGCCGCATCTGCGCATCTTCGGCACCGACATCTCGGAGGCGATGCTCGACAAGGCACGTCAGCGCGTCACTGAGGGCGGCTTGAAGAATGTCGAGGGACTGGCAGTGATGGATGCCGAGAAGCTCGAATTCCCCGACAACTCCTTCGACGTCGTGATGGCGCAATACGTCGTCACGGCCGTGCCGAATCCGGAAGTCGCGCTCGACGAATTCGCCCGCGTGCTGCGCCCGGGCGGCGAGCTGATCATCCTCACCCGCGTCAGCGCCGATGCCGGCATGCGTCGCTTCATCGAGCAGAAGCTGCAGCCGGTGGTGCGTCCGCTCGGCTTCCGCACCGCCGAGTTCGCCTGGTCGCGTTATGCCAAATGGCTCGCCGGCGCCAACGGCATCGAACTCGCCGAGCGCCGCCTGATTCCGCCGCTCGGTCATTTCTCGCTGGTGCGCTTCCGCAAGATCGACGTCGCAAAAGCGGCGTAACCCAAGCTCACGCGTGCGTCACCGCGTCGCTGCACATCGTCACATGACAAAACGATGATGTCACACGGCCTACATCGAATCTCTGTAAATCCTGAACCCGAAAGCATTTGGGGGAGAGCATGATCAAGAACTATCTCGAGCAGCTGCGGATCCAGCGCTGGGACGACCATCGCTACTATCACCACAGCCGCATCAATCAGAGCCTGCACTTCGTCAGCGCGCTGAGCTTTCTGTTCGCCTATGTCTGGCTGTTCGTCGATCCCATGGTCTCCGCGCTGGTCGGGTGGCTGGTCTCGATGACCTCGCGCCAGGCCGGTCACTTCTTCTTCGAGCCGCACGGCTACGACCAGATCAACCAGGCGACGCACGAGCACAAGGAAGAGATCAAGGTCGGCTACAACCTTCGGCGCAAGGTGGTGCTGATGTCGATCTGGGCCCTGTCGCCGGTGGTGCTGCTGGTCGATCCCACGCTGTTCGGACTGTTCACGCCCTGGGCCGGCGCGACCGATTTCATGCGGCAGGTCGCCAAGATCTGGCTCGTCGTCGGCGGCGGCGGTCTGATGTTCCGCACGGTGCACCTGTTCTTCATCCGCGATGTCGAAACCGGCCTCGTCTGGATGACGAAGATCCTAACCGACCCCTTCCACGATCTGATGCTCTACCGCAACGCGCCGCTGGCGCTGATGCGCGGCGAGCTGATGGACCCCGGCCTGCACCTCAAGCCCGAGCACACGCTGGGCCTGATCGGCGAGCCCACGCTCGAAGAGCGGCACGCCTGAGCGCGCTTTTCTCACAAGATACTCCGATGTCGATTGGCTACGTCATGCCCGGGCTTGTCCCGGGCGTCCACGTCTTGGGAGCCGCGAAAGCGGTGCTTCCTTCACCTCTCCCCGCGTGCGGGGAGAGGTCGGATTTGCGTGTCACGCAAATTCGGGTGAGGGGGGCTCTCCGCGAGTCCAGCTCTCACCGTGATTGCGGAAGCAGCCCCTTACCCCAACCCTCTCCCCGCGAAGAACGGGGAGAGGGAGAGGAGAGGCTGTGCCCCGGACTGACCGTGGTGGAAGGAAGAACCTCAGCGCTCGAAGCGCTTGGCCAGCATCTCTTTCAGGATCTGCCGCTTGATGCTCTTGTTGGTGAGGACGCCATCGTGCCACCAGAAACCGTCGGCCTTCATCTTCTCGGCCGCGCGGACGAAACGCTCGGCGACTTCGGTGAAATCGGCATCCGTGTAGTTCAGGCTGAAGATCAGCCGGCCGGTGCCGACCCAGCTCAAGGACAGGCCTTCGGCGCGCAAATAATATTGCAGCATCCAGTTGTAGCGGGACGGCGTGGTGTATTTCACCGTCCAGATCGACGAGAAGTTGGCAAACCGCACCGGCAGGTCGGCGTCGATCATCATCCGGTTGAGCTTTTCCGCGCGGCCGTTCCAGGTCTCGTCCAATCCGTCATAGATGGCGCGAAAGTTCGGGCTGGCGAGCCGACTCAAGAACTCATCCATCGCCGTCATGACATAGGGGTGCGAGTTGAACGTGCCGCGGGCGAAGCAGACGTCGGCGGGGCGGTCGTCGTTGAAGCGGCGCATCAGCTCGCGTCTGCCGCAGACCACGCCAACCGGCAGGCCGCCGGCGAGGCTCTTGCCGTAGGTCACCATGTCGGCGCGGACGCCGAAATACTCCTGGGCGCCGCCTGCGGCGAGGCGGAAGCCGACGAAGACCTCGTCGAAGATCAGCACGATGCCGCGTTGGTCGCAGACCTCGCGCAGCTTCTTGAGCCATTCGGTGTAGGCCGCGCGATCGAAATTGCCGCCGCGGGAGGAATCGACCAGCGCGGAATCGCCGGGCGCGTTGCCGTTCGGATGCAGCCCTTGCAGCGGGTTGATCAGCACGCAGGCGATGTCCTTGCGGGTGCGCAGCACGTGCAGCGTCTGCTCCGACATCTCGGCGAGGGTGTAGGTCTCGTGCGCGGGAATCGGATTGCCGACGCCGGGCTGCACGTCGCCCCACCAGCCGTGATAGGCGCCAGCGAAACGGACGAGATGGGTGCGCCTGGTGTGGTAGCGCGCGAGCCGTACCGCCTGCATCACGGCTTCGGTGCCGGACATGTGGAAGGACACTTCGTCGAGGCCCGAGATCTGGCAGAGCCGCGCCACGTTATCGAGGATGACGGGATGGTAGGGTCCGAGCACCGGTCCGAGCGCGTGCGCGCGCTTCTCGGAGCCCTCGATGCACTCCTTGTAGAAGTCGTTGCCGAAGATGTTGACGCCGTAGGACCCGGTGAGGTCATAGGAGGTGTTGCCGTCGACATCCGTGACGGTGACGCCGCGCGAGGACTCCACGAAGGTCGAGGTGCCCAGATGCTCGCGAACGAGACGCGAGAACTGGAACGGCACGCGGTAAGTTTCGGTGAAGTGCAGGTCGGAGATCTTTTCCGCCGCGTCCTTCGTCATCGCGCGGCCCTTGGGGTAGCGCTCGGCGTAGAAGCTTGCGAGGCGGAAGAAGCCGTCCTTGCGCTGCGTTGCGACGTTCGCCGGCGCGCCGTCACAGGCGAAGTACGCATCGCCTTCGAATTCGTAGAACGGGAGCAGCTTTGCCACCCGGCGCGACATCTTGGAGTGTCCGGCGAGCGAGCGGTGCTTGGCGCGGGACAATTCGATCCGCGCCTTGATCTTCGGGAAGGCGGCGGCAGCAGACGCTGCGGCGGCCACGGACAAAGAAAGAATCGGGAGTGTCGTTTCCATGACAACAAGCGCTAATACTGCGAGCTGACAGATTCATGACAGTCAAAGCCCTCATCGCCTCTTTCACCCAGCAGGAAGACCTCAACTTCCTGTTGACCAACCGCATTCCCCGCGCGGCCCTGACCCGCTTCATGGGCTGGTTCTCCAAGATCGAGAATCCGCTGGTGCGGGACGGCTCCATCGCGCTGTGGAAACTGTTCTCCGACCTCGATCTGTCGGAGGCGCGCAAGACCCATTTCAGGAGTCTGCACGACTGCTTCACCCGGGAACTCAAGCCCGGCCTGCGACCCTTTGATCCGGACTCCTCCATCGTCGCCAGCCCGTCCGACGGCATCGTCGGCGCCCATGGCCGGATCGCCGACACCGAGCTGTTCCAGGTCAAGGGCGCGCCGTACTCGCTGCTCGATCTGCTCGGAGACTCGGTGCTGGTCGACCAGCACCGCAACGGCTCCTTCGTCACGCTGCGGCTGACCTCGAGCATGTATCACCGCTTCCACGCGCCCTTTGACGCGCATATCGAGCGCGTCACGTTGATCCATGGCGACGTCTGGAACGTCAACCCGATCGCGCTGAAGCGGGTCGAGCGTCTGTTTTGCAAGAATGAGCGCGCGGTGATCCGCACGCATTTGTCCACCGGCGAAGCCGTGACGCTTGTGCCGGTCGCCGCGATCCTGGTCGCGAGCATCCGGTTGCACTTCCTCGACATGGTGCTGAACGCGCAGACAAGGGGGCCGGTCAATTTTCCCTGCGACGTCAACGTGAGCAAGGGCGAGGAGCTCGGCTGGTTCGAGCATGGCTCGACCATCATCATGCTCGCGCCCGGCGATTTCACCTTCTGCGACGGCATCGCCGAAGGCACGCGCATTCGCGCCGGTCAAGCGCTGCTGAGAAAAAACTAGCCTTCAATCTGCCGCGTCGGCCGCCTATATCGTTCGTGGGGACGTTTCTACGGCGACGGATCGGGTGATGGCGCGGGCGCCGGTCATGGCGGCGGGTGGTATTGTGCTGCGGCGAGGTGCGCCGCCGCTGATTGCCGTCGTGCGCCAGCGCAAGCGCAACGAATGGGTTTTGCCCAAGGGCAAGCTCGACGACGGCGAGACGCCGAGAGAAGCCGCGCATCGCGAGGTGCTGGAAGAGACCGGCCACGAAGTCGCCATCCACGAATTTCTGGGCACGCTCGTCTATCAGTCCGGTGGCCGCTCCAAGGTCGTGCATTTCTGGCGCATGGAGGCCGGGGACGGTCCGGTCCGCAAGCTGATGAACGACATCAAGGCGGTCGACTGGCTGACGCTGGAAGACGCGCTCGCGCGCCTGTCGCGCGAGTACGAGCGCGTGTTCCTGACCCAGGTTGGCCCGATCGCGCTCGCGGCGGCGGGGCTTGCGCCGGCGGATGCCGACGTCACACCACCGCTCGCAGCCAACGATGTGGATGCAGCCTTGCAGACGTTGACGCCAGCCGAAGCGGCTTCGGTCGACGAAATGCCACATGGCCTGCTGCAGAAGGTGAGAGCGTGGTTACGCGGCGAGGCGTGAGGTCGCGCGCCGGTGCTCGGGCATTTATCCGCGCGTGAGTGCGGTTGTGGAAGCGCCAGCTCCCTCGAATTCGTTATTGCGAGCGCAGCGAAGCAATCCAGAATCTTTCCACGGAGAAACTCTGGATTGCTTCGCTGCGCTCGCAATGACGTAGGAGAGAGCGGTGCTCACCTGGCACTATCGTGCGGAAGCGACCGCCGCACGCACGTCACCGCCGCTCCTTCTCCTTCGGAACTGGCGCTGGCCTTCGCGGCGCTGCGGGGCGTTGTGCGGCGGGGAGGCGCTGCTGGAATCCGCCCGGGCGCTGCAGGCCCGGCTGTTGAGCGGCGGGCGGTTGGCCGGTTTGCATGCCGGTGCGCGGCAGTTGCGGCTGCGGGCCGGACTGCTGTTGCGCTCCACCCGGCTGCGGCGGCGCGACTCCGCCGGGCTGCGTCGGACTCCGTCCACCGCGTCCCGGCCGGGTTTGCGGGGTGCCGTCAGGCTGCGTGCCTTGCCCGGTGCGCGGCGTACCTGCCGGTCGCCGAGCGCCTTGCTGTTGCTGACCCTGACCCGCGCGCGGCGTGCCTGTTTGCACTGCGTCGCCTTGGCTCGGCGCTTGACCCTGCCGCTGCGGCGGCTGGCTGCCTTCACGGCTTGGCGTGCCTGGCTGTTGCTGGCCTGGACGGTTGTTCTGACCGGGCTGACCGTTCGGCCGCTGGGGCTGTTGCGGCTGTTGTCCTGGCGCCGTGTTCGGCCGCAATTGCTGCTGTTGCGGCGGCTGGAACGGCCGCGGAATGCGCGGGCTCGCGGCCGGATTGGCGCGGCGGAAGTCGCGCTGCTCGGTGACGATCTGCCGGCCCGTGGTCTGCGCCAGATGCACCTGGCTGACGAAGCCGCGGTCGCGCGCGATCTGCTGTGCGGGAATCGTGATCGGCACCGCGGCAAAGCGCATGACGCCGGCCGCGGCTGCGCCCGGCCGGATCGCAAAACCGCTCGCGCCTTGCGTCAGCGCGCCGAGCCGCGTCCCGCTCGTGCGGTCGTCGACGTCGATGTGTCCGACCCGGCCGTCGGCGTCGGGATAGAGCTTGATGTTGACGTTGTTGGTCTTGTTCGCGGCCGCGCCTTCCGGCACGTCGACGACGCCGGTGGTGCCGCGGATACCGAGCGTCGCCGTCGGCGTCGTGATCTTCATGTCGCCGGTCCTTGCCACCGCCGCCGCGACGAAGGCGACCGTGCCCTTGCCGATGTCGAAAATGCCTGCGTTGTGCTTGCCGCCGTCCTCATAGACGTAAGTGTCGATGGTGATCTTCGTGCTGGCGGAGAGGTTGAACGTGGTCGCGTCGTCGAAGGTGATGCCGAGCGAGGAGTTCGACGAAGTCTGCACGACGTCGTTGAGATAGATGTCGTCGCGCACCCGCAGCGGATAGGAATTCTTGTCGCGGATCACGGTCGCGATGCCCGTCACCGTCGCGACGTTACCGATCGGCTCGACGGCGGCGGGCTGCGCCTCGGTCGCGGGAGCGGGTGAAGCCGATGGCGTCGGCGAGGGGGCGGGCGACGGCCGCGCTTCTGGCTGCGCCTGCGCAAGCTCGATCGCATCGGATGCGAACGCAACCCTGGCGCCGGCCGGCAACGCCAGCAGCACAAGCGCGAACATCAAGCGGCGCCAGGCCACGATAAAAGTCACGAGGAGGTCCCGGTGAGAAACGCGAGGTGAGATCGACCGATATCATCCTGATGCAGGTGAATGGCGGATGAATGTCTATGGCACGGCGGCGGTGAACGTTCAAACCAAACTCTTTCCCCTCATGGTGAGGAGCGCGCCCTTGCGCGCGTGGCGGACGATGCTGCGCATCGCCGCGAGAACCATGCAGGCCCGCTCGCGATCCCGGGCCTCGCCCTTCGAGACGCCTGCTTCGCAGGCTCCTCAGGGTGAGGGGATAAACTGAGACCGTCGCGCATGATCCCGGGTCGATGCTTCGCATCGCCCGGGATGACGATAGAATGGGACGATGGTGGTGCGTCAGCTCACGCGCTTCCAGGTCTGGCCGCCGCAGAACATGCCGCCGAAGGCGCAACCCTGCACACGCATTGCATTCGGGCCCTTCATCGCGATTGTCGAGTCGTAGTTGCGGCCGGAGTCGGGATCGTGGATGCGGCCGCTCCACTTCGCGCCGTCGGGCTTCATGTTGATCAGGATGCGCTCGTTGGTCTTCGCGGCGTAACCGCAGAGATTGACGCCGCACTGTTCGACGCGGACATTGCCCTTGTTCTCTTCGGTGGCCCAGACGCCGATCGGCGTGTTAGCGGCCGCAACAGGCGCGGCGGCGACCGGAGCCGGAGCGGGGGCCGGCGCAACCGCGACCGGCGCGGGCGCAGCAGCGGGAGCGGGAGCCGCAACGGGCGCGGTCTGCGTCGTGGCGTCGTAGCCGACGGACGGAGCAGCGGCAACCGTTGTCGCCGGAGCCGCGATAGCGGGCGCTGCCGGCGCGGTCGCCTGCACCGGGGCCTGCTGCACAGGCTGCTGCTGCACCGGAGCCGGCGCCGGCTGCGCGGTCGTGGCCGGAGCCGGCGTGGTGTCGACGTCGTCGTCCTTGGAGCTGGAGCCAAGGCCCTTGAGGTTGATGTTGTTCAGCTTGATCGGCTTGTCCGACAGGCCCGGCGCCACGATGGTCACGCAATTGAGCGAGGCGCAGTTGCGCGGCGTCTCGATGCGGATGTTCTGGCCTTCGATCTGGAACGAGATCGCATTGCCGGCATGCGCGGCGGCGGTGGACGCGAGGAAGAGGGCGGTGGCGGCGATGGTGAGCTTGTTCATGACAACCTCCGAAGAATGTGTGGGTCCCGATGGGACTGAAGTCGCGGGTGGATGAAACGTGGTTCGACCCTACGCCGGGCTGGTCGGACCTTCTGTGATAGACGTCACAACGGCTCACCGCCGCTGGGTGACGCAGCGCACATTCGGCCGCGATTCCATCCGCGTAACGTCGTCGCCACACAGAGGGAGGCGCCGATGATGCGGCTTGTGACTTCGCTTGGCACATTGATCGCGCTGCTGGCGATTGCGCCCGCAGCCGAGGCCGGCTCCTACGCGTTCTCGATCGGCGGTCATCGATTCCGGGTCGAGTCGCCCAGGAATTGCCGATCGGCTTCCTGTGTCTCGGTTTCCTCCCATCGCAGCTTTCGGCCGGACGTCGATACGACACCGGCGCCGGTGCTTCCGCCGCCGCAACCGCTCTATCCCGTGGCTCCGGTCACGCCGGCGCCAGCCATTGCGGTCGCGCCTCCACTGGCGCCGGCGGCTCCTGTCCTTGCCTCGACGACGTCGCAGCCAGTTGTCCTGCCGCCGCCGGCGCCAAGCTCCAATCCGCCACGGGTCGAGCTACCGCGGACGGATCCGCCGAAGACCGTCGCGCTCGATCCGCCGCGCATGAAGGCACCTGTCGTCTCGCCGAGGCCGGAGCTCGAGCAGGCCGTGACGAGCCCTGAGCGCAGCGACGACGAACTCGCCTATTTGCCGCTCGGCGAATGGGAGAGCGCAGGCGCCAAGGGCACGGTTCGCATCGAACGCTGCGGTCCTGCACTGTGCGGCTTCGCGCTGACCGAAGCATCGACCAGGGGCGAGAGCGTGCTCGTCAACATGAAGCCGAAAACACACGACGTCTGGACCGGCAACATCTACAGCCGCTCCAGCGGCAGCACCTATTATGCGACCATGACGCTGAAGAGCTCTGGCAAGCTCCACGTCGAAGCCTGCGCTCTGGGCCACTTCTGGTGTTCCGGAAACGACTGGACGCGAGCCGAAGAGCGGCCGCAGGAGCTGATCACGACGTCGCGGCAGTGGAGCGCGCGGTCGTAAGGGGAACGTTCGATACCTCCGGCTGAAACCGCTAGATCATGCCGAGCACGATAGCGCCGACAAAGGCCATGGCGAGGTACGCGGTGATAACGCTCAGTCTCCCGGCGAACGTCATGAGGTCGCTCCCGCTGTCGCGCCGCCTTGCGCGAGAGGATCATGGTTAACAGAAAGTCTCTTTCCGAAAAAGTCAGCCTTGCTGTCACTCGTCACCGGCAGGAACGGCTGCTGGCGCGGGCTGACATGGTTAAAGAACACTGAAATCACACGTTGAAGAGTCTTTAAGTAAATTCACCGAACGTGCGTGCATGACGCGCGGAGTTCGTTTGTATCTCGTCGGCTCCATCGTCCTTGTTTCGTTAGCGGGTTGCGGACGCGGCGTCTTCCAGGCCGAACGTGAACCGTGGCGGGCCGAGGCCGAAGCCGCATGCCTGAAATCAGGCGCGGTGAAAGAAGGGCCGGATCTCGTCCGCATCGACCCGATCTCCGGGCCGGGCATGTGCGGCGCGGAGTTTCCGCTCAAGGTCGCCGCCCTCGGCGAAGGCTCGAGCAGCTACGGCTTTGCCGATGAGGATTTGCGTCCGCCCGGGAGCATCGGCAACCAGCCGCGCTGGCCGGTGACGCAGCCACGATCGAATTACCCGCAAAGCCAGAACTATCCGGCATCGTCCTATCCGCAACGCTCAAACTATCCCGAGAGCGCGGTGCGCCAGCCCTCCGGCTATGGCGCTTCCCCTGGTCCGATGCCATTGAACGCGCCCGGCGTGGCTCAGCAGGAAGACGAGATCGACCTGCCGCCCGAGGGTACCGATGCCGCGGGCGCGTCGCGCTACATGAATGCGCCGAGCTATCCGGCACGGCCGGCGCCTTATTCGCAGGCGCCCGCGCAGCAACCGCTGCCGCGCCTCGGTCCGGCACAGGGCAATCCCGTCACCGCCGTCGGCCCTGTTGCGATCAAGCCGGTTGCGACGCTGGCCTGTCCGATCGTGTCCGAACTCGACCGCTGGCTTGCCGACACCGTACAGCCCTCGGCGATGCGCTGGTTCGGAACCCGCGTCGCGGAGATCAAGCAGATCTCCGCCTATTCCTGCCGCGGCATGAACGGCAATTCGCATGCCCATATTTCCGAGCACGCCTTCGGCAATGCGCTCGACATCGCCGCCTTCGTGCTCGCCGACGGCCGCCGCGTCACCGTGAAGGATGGCTGGCGCGGCATGCCGGAAGAGCAGGGATTCCTGCGCGACGTGCAGTCGGGCGCCTGCGTGCATTTCACCACGGTGCTGGCGCCGGGCTCGAACGTCTATCATTACGATCACATCCACGTCGATCTGATGCGTCGCGCCAGCCGCCGGCTGATCTGCCAGCCCGCCGCCGTCTCCGGCGAAGAGGTCGCCGCGCGGGCGGGCGGGCGCAATCCCTATGCGAATGCGCGCGAACCCTCCGTGACCGGCTCGCTGGGGACGCGCAAGAGCATGGCGCGAAAACACGAAGAGGACGAGTACGCCGACGATTGAGGATTGCGCACCATCCGTAGCCGGGATGGAGCGAAGCGCAATCAGGGGAAGGCGTTCCCGCATTCCGCTTCGCTCCATGCGGGCTACGACCCCACGCCGGCCGGCCTCGCGCTGAGCCTTGCCTGTTCAGCCGGCGTCGCGTCTTCGGCAGAGCGCATCTCGGGCGCAAAAATTTGCGCACGCGCAAATCTCGCCTAAGCCATTGAAGCCAGAAAGACAATTCTGCCGCCGCGGGGTTTTCCAGCAGTTGGCACGGTCGCTGCGATGAGGAGGCTGCCACGAAGCGGCGCAGCCGGCGCCGTGAGCCAGCGGATCCCGTCATGCAGATGCCTGTCAGCCCTCCTTATTCGGATCTCGAACAGCGCGTGCTGTCGCGCATCACGGAGGAGCGCTGGCTTGAGCTCGCGTCCGAGCTGATCCGCACCGGCCAGCCCCGTTCCGGCAATCCGCTGGATCCCGATTTGCCCCCTGCCGAGGAAGAGGCGATCTCGATGCTGGTCGCGGGCAAGCTCGAAGCGCTCGGCATGGCGGTCACCAAGCACAGCGCGCAGCCGCACCGGCCGAACGTGCTCGGCGTGCTCAGGGGACGCGACGGCGCGCCTTCGCTCATTCTCAACGATCACCTCGACACCTATCCGGCCGTCGAGCCCGAGAAATGGCATATGACGGATTTCGATCCGTTCAAGGCGACGCGCCATGGCGATCTGCTCTACGCGCGCGGCACGTCCGACACGCGCGGAAACCTCGCTGCATCGTTGCTCGCAGTGCAGGCCCTGACCGAAGCGGGTGTGAAGTTCGATGGCACCTTGATGTGCTGCTACACCGTCGATGAGGAGCGGAACGGCACCGAGGGCTCCATCTACATGTTGAACAAGGTCGGCCTGACCGCCGACTACGAGATCACCGCCGAGCCGACCGCCTGGGGGGACGTCAATACGGACTGGGGCATGAACCTGTCGGTGGCCAATTCCGGCCACTGCCTGATCGAGCTCACCGTTCACGGGATCAAGTCGCACATCTGGCGACCGGACATCAGCGTCAACGCCATCATGGAAGCGGCAAAGCTGTTGCCGAAACTGAAGGACATGGCGTTCACGCATATCCCCAGCAAGTTCATGGGGCATACGCCGCCCTGCTGCGCCGTGGTGCGCATTCGGTCCGGCCTGCCTGGGGAGATGCAGTTCTCGCCGGATGCCTGCACCATCACGCTCGCCGTGGTCGGCATCGTGCCCGGCATGACGCTATCGAGTGTGATTGCGGACATCGAGCGTCTCGGACGGGACACTTTTGCGGGCGTGAACGACGTCAAGGTCGAGGTGCGCCAGGTGCCCGGCTCGTTGTTCGTCAATGCTACCGAACCGGTGCCGCTCGAGGAGGAGCCCTGCCGCTCCCTGCGCGCGGTGTACCGGCGTCTGATGGGTCGCGAGCCCGGGGTCAACCGCAAGAATGCCTTCAACGACACGATCCGCTTCCGCGAAGCCGGCATCAATGCGGTGACGTTCGGTCCCGGAGAAGACGGCTGGGCCGTCGACAACGAGAACATCTCGATCACCAAGTCGGTGATGGCGACGCGGATCTACGCGCTGACCATCATGCAGATCCTGGGAGTGCGGACATGAGCGTCGAGGCGACCCACATGACGATTCCAATCTCGCCGGATCGCACGCGACGCGGCAGCTTGCGGCTGCGGCTTCCGAAGGTCTCGCGATCGGTGCTGCTCTCGACGCTGACCGTCGCCGTGCTGCTGGCCGGCTGGGCCATCGTCACTGAGATGGGCTGGGCCAACGAGCTGTTCCTGCCGAAGCCGCAGGCGGTCTGGGCCGCGTTCGTCAAGACGATGACGAAGGGATATCAGGGCGCGACCCTGCTTCAGCATCTCGGCGCAAGCCTCTATCGTATCCTCACGGCCTTCACGCTGGCCTGCTTGATCGGCATCCCGCTCGGCGTCCTCATGGGCGTGTCGCGCAACGCACGCGCGCTCCTCAATCCGTTGATCGAGTTCTACCGGCCATTGCCGCCGCTCGGCCTCTATACGCTGCTGGTGATGTGGCTCGGCATCGGTGAGAGCTCGAAGCTGTCGCTGCTGTTTCTTGCCGGTCTGCCGGGCATCGTCATCTCGACGATCCAGGCCGTCACCAGCGTGGACCCGGTCTATGTGCGCGCCGCCCAGTCGCTCGGCGCGACCCGGCGACACCTGCTGTTTCACGTCTATTTGCCGGCGGCGGGACCGCTGATTCTGGCCGGCATGCGCATCTCGCTCGGATTCACCTACACCGTTCTCGTCGCCGCCGAAATCGTCGCGGCATCCGCCGGCATCGGCTGGATGATCTGGGACGCCGCGAAATTCCTGCTGTCCGACGTCGTGATCATGGGGCTGATCGTGCTCGGTCTCACCGGCGTCGTGCTCGACCTCATGATGCGCGGCATCGCGAGACTGTTGATGCCGTGGGCCTGAATCCAATCCTGATCCTAGGGGAGACCTCTATGAAGAGACTGATTGCGACGCTCGCGGTTACCACGTTGGCGCTCACGGCCGCTGTCCGCGCCGAGGAAAAGCCGGCGAAGGTGACCGTCGGCTATCTGAACCTCGTCAACGCGCAGCTGGTCACCAAGCATCTTGGCCTGCTCGCCAAGGAGATGCCGGGCGTCGACATCAAATACGTCAAAATCGGCGGCGGCGGCGACATGCTGCGCGCGATCGCCGGCAACGACGTCGACTTCGGCGGCCTCGGCAATCCGCCGACCGCGATCGGCGCGACGCGCGCCCTGCCGATCAAGGGCATCCTGGTGATCAACATGCTCGACTACGTTGAGTCGATGGTGGTTCGCGCCGACAAGAACATCACCTCGCTCAAGGACCTCAAGGGCAAGACGGTGGCGGCGCCGTTCGGCTCCACGACGCACTACCTCCTGCTCCAGGCGCTCAAGGACGAGGGTGTCGATCCCGCCTCGATGAAGATCTTGGACCTCGCGCCGTCGGACATCGCGGCGGCCTGGCTTCGCGGCGACATCGACGCGGCCTGGTTCTGGGAGCCGAATCTCGGCAAGGCCGTGAAGAACGGCGGCAAGATCCTCGTCACCTCGGGCGATATGGCGAAGCGCGGCTACCCGACCTGGGACATCGGCGTCGTCATGAACGCATTCGCAGAGAAGTATCCGTCCTACGTCGACAAGTTCATCAAGGCCGAATGCGAAGGCATCGACTTCTGGCTGAAGAACCCGGAGAAGACCGCGGAGATCATCGCGGAAGAGCTTTCGCTGCCCATCGAGGACGCGCAGCGAATGATGAAGGGTACCGGGATGATCCCCTGCAACAAGCAGCTCACGGAGGAATATCTCGGCACGTCCGCGAAAAAGGGCAAGTTCGTCGACACGCTGATCTCGACCGCCGACTTCCTGGTGAAGCAGGAGCGCCTGCCGAAGTTGCTGCCGCGCGCGGATTTCGAAGCCTTCATCCAGCCCGCCTATCTGGAGAAGGTGATCGGCCGCTAGGGTCGGTGCCGGCGGGCCTGTCTCGCCGGCACATTGCCAATTCCCTCTCGCACGTGACCGATATGAATCTCGCACCTCGCCACCTCCGTGCCGCCTATCGTAGCGGTGAGCTCAAGCCGTCCGATGTCGCCGCTTATGTGCTTTCGCGCCTTGAGGATGCCGACCAAAGCGGCGTCTGGATCTCGACGGCAAATCCCGAAGGCGTCATGGCAAAGGCCCGCGCGCTCGATGCCCGCATTGGTGAGATCGCCGAGCTGCCGCTCTACGGCCTCGTGTTCTCGGTCAAGGATTGTATCGATGTGGCCGGCGAGCAGACCACTTCGGCCTGCCCGGAATTCGCCTACACCGCGAAAGACACGAGCCCGGTCGTCGCCGACGCCATCGCCGCCGGCGCGATCTACCTTGGCAAGACCAATATGGATCAGTTCGCGACCGGCCTCGTCGGCGTGCGCTCGCCCTATGGCATCGCCCGCAACCCGCATAACCCCCACTACATTCCCGGCGGCTCCAGCTCGGGCGCAGCGGTATCGGTCGCGACAGGCACCTCGTCCTTTGCTTTCGGCACCGATACCGGCGGATCGGGCAGGGTGCCGGCGTCCTATTGCGGCGTGACCGGCTTCAAGCCGGCGCCCGGCGCCTTCAGTCAGCGCGGCATGGTCTATGCGTGCCGAAGTTTTGATACCATCTCGCTCTACACGCGCGATCCCGGAGATGGCCACGACGTCTATCGCGTGTTGGCGCGGCGCGATGCCGAGGACTGTTTTTCACCGGTGGATTTCGCCGGATGGACGGAGCAGGGATCTCCAGCGCGGCCGCTTCACATCGCAACGCCCCGTCCGGATCAGCTCAGGTTCTTCGGCAATGCGGAGACGGAGGCGCTGTTCGGCGATGGGCTTCGCAAGCTGCGGCAACTCGATCTGTCGGTCACTTCGGTCGATTTCTCGCCGTTCATTTCGGTCAACGATTTGATGTTTTTCGGACCTTTCCTCGCCGAGCGGGACGTCTCGGTCGGCGCGTTCCTCGACGCCAACCCGGACGCGGGCGTGAAGATCGTGCGCGACCTGGTCATCGGCAGCCGGAAGTTCACGGCGGCCGACGCCTATCGTGCATTCTACAAGGTCAAGGAGGTCCAGCGATCGCTGCGCGATTTCTGGCAAGTTCACGACGCGCTGGTCGTGCCGACGGTCGGCACTGTGCTGAGCATCGACGACGTCGCGCGCGATCCGCTGACGTCCAACTTCAACAACGGCTATTACACCAATTACGCCAACCCGCTTGCGCTGGCCGCCATCGCCGTTCCGAACGCCGTCACCGCAGCCGGCGTGCCCTATGGCGTCACGTTCCTGGCGCCGGCCGGCCGGGAGCGCCTGCTCACCGATCTGGCTTGCGCTTTCGTGGAGGCTTCAGCCGTGCCCGACCATATGCGCCGCGTTGCAATCTGAGTGGAGACCCCCTAGCCTTCGAGCCGTCACTCGAAGGGAGACCGATCGTGGAGCGCAGCGATGCGCATGAGGTGGCCGATCCAGCTGAGCCGCGCGCCGAACTGCCTCGGCCCGGGACCGGACGTTATGTGCTGAAGGCGTTGGACAAGCCCGATCTGGAGCTGGTGATGCGAACCGGCAGGCTCGCGACCTACCAGAACCGCGAATATCTGCTGCGGGAGGGCGAGCCCGCAAACGGCGTCCACATCATCCTGAACGGGATCGTCGAAAGCACCCATGCCGGCACACAGGGGCGCGAACTGATGCTGTCGACCTGGGAGGCGGGCGACTTCGTCGGCGCGCCCTATATCCTCGGCGATCATCGCCACAGCTGGTCGGCCCGCGCGCTCGGGCGGGTCGAAGCACTGCATCTCGATCAGGACGCGGTCCGCCGGCTGATCGCGCAGTCGCCGTCGTTCGCAGTCGCGCTGATCGAGTGTCTCGGCTTCAAGGGCGAGACGTATTCGATGCTGGCGCAGACGCTGGCGGGACAGAAGGCGGCGGAACGGTTGGTGCTGCTGTTGGTCAAGCTGTGCGAGAACGCAGCCCAGGACGAGAGCGGCCCGATCTCGCTCGGCCGCATCACGCAAGCCAATCTCGCGCGCATGATCGGCGCGACGCGCCAGTCGATCAGCCTGATCCTCAGCCGCCTCCAGGACGACGGCATCATCTGGACCGGCCCGACCAAGATGGTCGTCAACGATCTCGCTGCGCTCCGCAAGCAGGTGACCGACTAGGCGTGGACGAGTAAGGTCAGCTTACCGACGCAACGGAAGTCTCCGCCTTGAGCATGATGGGCGGCTTTTGACCCTGGCTGTGTGAAAACGCCGTGCCTACTATGATTCCCGCACTGAATCGGCGGGGGCTGGCATGGCTCGTTTCGTTCAAGGAGCTGATCGCGGGCAATCTACTTTGTTGCCGGAATGCCTGGACGACTGGGTTGCAGATGACAATCCGGTTCACGTGATCGACGCCTTCGTTGCAGCCCTCGATCTGGCTGAACTTGGGTTCGGTGGCGTTGAGCCTGCCGGCACAGGTAGGCCGTCGTATCATCCGGCCGCGCTCTTAGGGCTCTACATTTACGGTTATCTCAACCGTGTCCATTCGAGCCGCCGGCTTGAGCGTGAAGCTGGCCGCAATGTCGAAGTGATGTGGCTGCTCGCCAGGCTTGCGCCCGATCACAAAACGATTGCCGATTTCCGCAAGGACAATGGTCCCGGCATCAAAAAGGTCTGCGCGCGATTCGTCGAGGTGTGCCGCAAGATGGGCTTGCTCGCGACAGCCAGCGTTGCGATCGACGGCAGCAAATTCAAAGCAGTCAATAATCGCGATAAGAACTTCACGCGCGGCAAAGTCGAGCGGCGGCGCACGCAATTGGAGGAGAGTGTTGCGCGCTATCTCGCTCAGCTCGATGCCGCCGACCGGCAGGAGCCGTCGGAAACACTGGAGTTAAAAAAGACGCGGATCAAAGAACGACTCAAAAATCTGACCGTTGAAATGGCGAAACTCGCAGCGATTGAAAAACAGGTTCTGGCGTCGCCCGATCAGCAGATATCGTTCACTGATTCCGACAGCCGTTCGATGGCCACGAGCGGCCGTGGTTCTGGCGTCGTCGGCTACAACGTGCAGACGGCGGTCGATACAGAAAACCATCTGATCGTCGCGCACGAGGTGACAACAAGCGGCTCGGACCGGTCGCAACTTGCAAACATAGCCCGGCAAGCCAAAGCCGTTCTTGAGGCCGACACGCTCGATGTTGTTGCCGATCGCGGCTACTTCAAGGGTGAAGAAATCGTGGCGTGCGAGCAATCTGGCATCACGGTGACTTTGCCCAAGCCGATGACATCGGGTGCGAAGGCTTCGGGACGCTTCGGCAAACAGGACTTTGCTTATCTGCCAAATGAGGATGTTTATCGCTGCCCTGCCGGTGAGAAACTCAAATATTATTATACCAACGACGAAGACGGCCAGAAGCTGCGCAACTATTGGACGAACGCCTGCAAAACCTGTCCACTCAAATCGAAGTGCACGCCGAGCCCACAACGCCGTATCAAGCGATGGGTGCACGAGGACGTTCTCGAACGCGCTCAGGCGCGGCTCGACAAGAATCCAAACGCCATGCGCACACGCCGCGAGACCGTCGAGCATAGGTTCGGCACACTGAAGATGCGCATGGGCGCGACGCACTTCTTGTGCGTGACCCTGCCGAAAGTTGCGACCGAGATGGCGCTGTGCGTGCTCGGCTACAATCTGACACGCGTGCTGAACATCGTCGGGATGAAACCGCTGCTGGCGGCGGTGAGGGCGTGATACGGGCGTTGCCGCGCGCCGTTGCGGTTCATGGGGCGGCGCGTAAAAGAGCCCCCGACATTGCCTCAGGATGAGTTCTGGTCGAGCGGCTGTAAAACTTGCCCAAATTGATCGGGCCGCGATAGCCTGAGTTCGACCGCGCCGGTCCGCGTCATGCAACAGCGTTTTTACACGACCAAGACCCATTGCAGGCACTGGCTCCACCGCTGGGTTCGTCCGAAGATCTACTCACCAGCCGACCTTCTTGGAGGCCTTATGAGCACAATCAACGCGGCTACGATTTGCATTGCCGCGGCCAAGGCGAACGGCACCACGTAGCTCGTCGAAATGTCCCGAAGTACGCCGAGGATAGCAGGAGCCAACGCAAAGACAGCTTGATTGAACGCCACCACGAGCGCGACGACCGTACCGACGTCGGCCGGACGAAACTCATGTTGCGCGATAAGCGGGGGAAGGGAAACAACGTTACCGACGCCGAGACCAAACAGCACGCAACCAACCAGTACAATCGTGGGCGCATCTGAGATGATCATCAATGCAACGCCGGCGCTTTGGAGAAGAAAGTTCGCGGATGCAGCCAGGCGGCGATCACGGCCTCCGATCGTCCAGCCTAGCAGAGTGCGGCCCAAAACAGCGGATGTCGTCACCATACTGACTGCGGCGGCAGCCCCGTTCTCGCCGAGCAATGGGGATATTCGGGTCAGCAAGTGCGTTAGCAGTCCGACTTGAGCGAATAGAGCCAACGCGAAGGCCACTGAAAGTGTCATGAAACCCTTGGTCTTGATGAGGTCTTTACGAGGACTACGCGTCGATGGGGCAGCGACGTGGGGCTTGCTGTCGATAAGCAGCCCGTCGGGCGCCAGACCGAGTCCCTTCGGATCACGGCGCAGGTAAAAAATCGAAAGAGGTATTATGACCAGCGGCATGGCGATACCTACCGCGACCGCCGCCGCCTCAACCCCAATCTTGGCGATCAGCAAAATAAGCAACGGTGGAAACATGACGCCGCCGATGCTTGCGCCGTTGAATGCCAAGCCGATGGCCATTGGTCGATCTCGATCGAACCATGGAGCGACCATCGCGTTGATCGCCGCACCGCTCGTCGCTGCCCAACCACTCCCCGAGATTGCTGCCGCCCCGAACAATTGCCACGGAGCTGACGCGACTGACCAGGCCACGATCCCTGCGCCTGCGAGAACCGCGCCGATGATCGTTGTCTGCGCCAACCCAAGTGATCTGTGAGCTTCGGGTAAGTACACAATCAGTGCTGCCCCGATCAGGAAGTGCGCAGTGATCGCGCTAGAGATCATTGCGACCGGCCAGCCCTTGGAAGCGTGCAACGTCAGCAAGAGCACTCCCGGACTATAAAATCCGACACCCCATCCGAAGACCGCGATTACAAACGCGGCCCAAACGACGGACCAGCCCTGAAATCGCGATTGTCGAAGCTCGGGGATCTGCAGAGTTAGGTGTCCTGATCTGAGGGCAGGGCGACGACTTGCCAAGTACGCACCGTATGCGCAATCAATCGCGCGTTTGCTCGTAGGCCTTCAGATGCGTGTAGGCCGTGCGCAGCCGGGGCACCGGAACTTTAGCTGTATCAGCGCGCGCAATCAGGTCGCCAATCACATGATCGGCTTCGATCAGTTGGCCCGCCTTAATGTCGCGGAACATCGATGCGGTGAGCGGTGAGCCTTCCGTGGTCAACATCCCTGTCGCGCGTTCCAGCGCAGGCGCACGGGGCGGATAGCCCTCCACGGTCGCGACCGCCCTGCATTCGTCGAGAATGCCAAGCAGGAAGTCCTTACCGCCGGACGCCGCCAGAATCATGCCGATTGGGGCGCGCATCAGGCTGGTCGAGGCCGCGATCGACGCGAGGAACACCCATTTCTCCCACATATCTTGCAGGACGGTCTCGCTCGCCGCGCCGTCGAAATTACAGCTTCTGACGACGTCCTCGATGGCGCGAACCCGGTCTGACAGTTTGCCGTCGCGCTCGCCGAAACCAAGCGACTGCACCGGGGCCAGCTGGACTACTTCTCGCTTGTCGTTCAGTGTCACTGCAATCAGGCAGAGCCCGCCCAGCACCTGGCTCGCGCCAATTTTTTCGTCGAGAACGTCCAGATGACGCATACCGTTGAGCAGCGGGATGATCACGGTCCTCTCGCTTACCGCCGGCGCGAACGACTTGATCGCATCGTCGAGGTCGTAGGCCTTGCAACTCAACAGCACGACGTCAAACTTGTCCTTGATGGTGTCGGCCTGGACGACGGGCGGATGCTTCAGCGTTACGTCGCCATTCGGGCTTTTGATCACGAGGCCTGCGGCGGCAAGCTCCGAGGCACGGCGCGGCCGCACCAGAAAGGTGATGTCGCGGCCGGCTTGCAGCATCCTGCCGCCGAAGTATCCGCCAATGGCCCCTGCGCCAACGATGAGAACGCGCATCTCTCAATTCCTCTTGTTGTTGGATACCGGATTGTCCAGAACGTTGCTTATCCGCGGCTCCGGTGTTCCTGGACATCTACATACCAGAAGGGGCACTCTGCGCGCTCGCCGGAATCGGACTCCGTCGCCGGCTATCCTCGAGGAACTCAATGCTCGATATCGAAGAATGCGAACGGGCACGCGTTAGGCGGGATCGTCGCTTCGACGGCCTATTCTTTTCTGGCGTTCGCACGACACGTATCTACTGCCGCCCGGTCTGTCCGGTGCGCCCAGCCAAGGCGGCCAACGTAATGTTCTATCCGTCGGCAGCGGCGGCCGAACTTGCGGGTTTCCGACCGTGTCTGAGGTGCAGGCCCGAGGCTGCTCCTTTCTCGCCTGCATGGAAGGGAACACGCACCACTGTCGAACGTGCGCTCCGGCTCATCGCGGACGGTGCACTTGATGACGGCAGTGTCGAGACTTTGGCCGATCGTCTCGGGATCGGTTCGAGACATTTGTCCCGGCTCTTCCAAAGGCATCTCGGTGCAAGCCCGGTTCAAGTCGCCCAGACGACACGCGTGCAGCGGGCGAAGCGGTTTCTGGACGAGACCGATCTCACGATGTCGGAGATCGCCGTGCGCGCAGGCTTCGGTAGCTTGCGGCGATTCAATACGGTGTTCGCTGAGGTTTATCGGCGACCGCCAACGCAGATCAGGCGTGCCCGCAAACCGAGTGCCACGTAAACGTCGGCTTTCGGTGAAGCGGACAGATCGTCAGCCGAGCGCACACGTCTCTTGTTTGCCCATCTGCGACCTCGGAAGCCATCCGCTCGTCGGCCAGTGTTGGCGTTAAGCCGGACATCAGGTGGCCGGCCGCTCGATGAGTACACGCTCTAGCGCACGGCGCCGTAGAAATCATTCCGAGGCCGACTTCGAGGACGCTGGGACCTGCCCCATGCACAGCTGCACCTCGGCCGGGACCGGAGCGAAGGTGCTGTTTGTAATCTTCGATATCCTTTAGCGCACATGGACTGCGCGGCTCGTCTGAAGTCAGCTTCGGGCCAGTAAACGCACTAGCTTCAACCGAACTGGAACAATCTCCAAGCGATCCTGTTGAAGTTTGCTACAGCCCAGCTGAGACAGGCACGGAGTATTCCTGGAAAAGCCTGTCGTTATCAGGGAAGGTGCTTCACATGGATGACGAACGAAAATCATCGAATCCTGGAGAACGGGCCGCTGAAGGCTTGCGCGAGGCGACTGCCAAGGAAGAAGCGAAAAACGAGAGAAAGACGGGACACGATTTAGCGAAGGGCGCTGATCGCTTCGAAGAACGCTCCAAAAGCTCGGATGGAAGAAACGCCGAAGAGAAACAAAAAGGGTGAATGTATACAGCAGACCCGGCGCTGCGTTTCAGTGGAGGAAAGCAGGCGAACTTGAGCCGATAGCATCGAGGTTGCCGATGATAATCCATCTCGGTAACAGCCACCTGACGCTGGTGCTGCGGACTGTCACGGAAGCGTCAACCAGCTCGAACTCGTCGCACTGACTTAGATCTCCCAGGCGCGAGGGTTGTCCCAGCTGCAATCATCTGTGCAAACTGCGAGCATGGCAGCTGTGAACCACACCTCCCTGAGAAGCCGCGTCCGTCGCCTCTACGAGGGTACAACGCCGAGCGCCGTTGGTTTCCGCTATGCTTTGCTCGCGTTTGATGTTGTTACCATACTGTTCATCATCGGAACGTCGTTCCTGCACCCCAGTGAGATCATCGAAACCTTCGACCTGCTATTCGGCGCAATGATATTGGCCGATTTTTCAGCACGCCTACTCGCCGACCGGCACCCGCTTCGAAAGTTTGGCCGCCTCTCGACATGGGCTGACATGGTCGCCATCGTTTCATTCCTGGCGCCCCTCGCTGGCGAGGCTGGCGGCTTTCTGCGGATTTTGCGGACACTGGGACTGCTTCGTGACTACCAGATGCTCGCTAGGTTGCGCATGGATTCGTCATTCTTCCGTCGCAACGAGGAGGTCATCTTTGCCGTCACGAACCTTGCGGTTTTCATATTTGTCATGACGGGGATAGTCTACGAGACCCAGAAGTTTCGTAACGATCAGATTCGGAATTATGCTGACGCCCTGTATTTCACGGTCACCGCGCTGACGACGACTGGCTTTGGCGATATCACCCTGCCAGGCACAATAGGTCGTTTGATAACCGTCGTGATCATGATTTTCGGCGTAACCCTGTTCTTCAATCTTGCGCGCGCATTGTTGAGTCCGAACAAGGTCAGATTTCCTTGCCCAACTTGCGGACTGCAGCGGCATGAGAGCGATGCCGTGCATTGCAAGGCATGCGGCGCTGTTCTCAATATTCCCGATGAAGGTTTGGCGTAGCTGTTGCTACCTCGGCGATCGAAACGTATTGCCATCATCAGGAGCGGTGCCGGAGTGGATGGCGTTTTTCGGTCGTGGGTGCCCGCTCGCGAGGAGCCCGCACATGATAGAGCTTTGGAACAGGTGGTATGGGACCATGGTCTCTTTCTACGCCCTTGCATCCATCGCAATCATCGCCGTGGTAACGGCCTTGTCTAGCGCCCGGCGCCGTAGAAATTATTTTCAGGTCGACTTCGACGGTGCCGGCACCAGCCCCATGCACAGCTGCACCTCGGCCGGGACATTGTAGGTCCGCATGATGTGGCGGCTGTCGCGCAAGCCGGAGGCCTCACGCTGCACCACCAACATCCAGAGCGCGTGGCCGGCCTCCATCACCAGCTTGCGTCGGGCCGGCTGCATCGAGGCCGGCACCTCGGGGAGGGCATGGGCGGCGTCGAACTCGCGCAGGCGCGCCAGCGCCTGTTCGAGCGTGCGGCCCATCCGTCCGAGCGCGGAGGCCTGTTCCTGGACAATCTCGTAATGGAGGATATCGACGGGCGGGCGGAGATCACGGGACATGAGCCCAAATATAATGCTGCCGAAACGGCCTGCAACGCAGGCCCGGCTTGCCGCTACTTCGCCCGATAAGCTGCCAGGAACATCCGCGTCGCGCTGTCGACGACTTCGCTCATGCGCTCTTCCGACGGTGCGGGCGCGGCCTGGAAGACGAAGGGCAGGAACAGCGAGGCCTTGCACAGTTCCATGAACTGCGACGCCGCCAGATCGCAATCGTCGATCTCGAGATCGCCGGAGGCGACATGGGTGTTGAGATAGTCGGAGAGGCGGTTGATGGATTTGTCCAGCACGCGCGCATAATAGCGGCGGCCGAGATCGGGCATGCGCTCGGCGATCGCCATCACGGTGCGGATCGCCGATCCGCCGCCGGGCCGGCACAGCAGACGATTGTAGGCCCGGCCGAAATCCTTCAGCGTGGTTTCAACATCGCGGGCGGGATCGAAATTGAACGCGACCTGACCGTGCTGGAGCGCCTCCTGCTCGAGGATGGCTTCGAACAGCGCGCATTTGTCGGCGAAGTAGACGTAAAGCGTGCCCTTGGAGACCTGGGCCGCGCGGGCGATCTCGCCCATGCTGGCGCCGTCAAACCCGAGATCCATGAACACCTTGCGGGCCCCGTCCAGGATCTGGCGGCGTTTGGAGCTGTCCTCCTCCTGGATGACGTGCAGATGTTCGCGGCCGGCTACAACCATTGGTTCAGGGTCTCGGAAAGTTTTTGCTTCGGTCGAGGGTCATGAAACCGAAATAAAGGATTCGGGCCAGTAGGGTCTGCCCGGGAATATTATCTATATTGACCGAACCGTTCGGTCAATGATATTTGGGATAGGCGAGAGGGACCCGGCCGCACGGCGGCCGTCCCTCATTGCGCTTTTTTGGGGGAGGCCTCCATGGCCGTAGTGAGAGACCAGGCTGCGCGCGTCCTTCGCCCGGACGCCGTGGAGACGCCGACGCCCGCGGGTGGTGACGCTGCCACCGACACGTCTGTAGCTCTCGCCGAGCAGTTGCGCTCTCATGTGGCCGAGGAAACCAAGCGCCGCCCCAGCGAGGCGCCGGAGACGCCCGTGACCGACAAGCCGGCCGCAGCCCCCGACGTGCCCGCCGCCGCCGGCGCGCCGAAGTCCGGCAAGCGCAAGTTCGTGATGATGGGAGTAGGGCTGGTGCTGGCGCTCGCGGCCGCGAGCTATGCCGGCTATTACACGCTGGTCGGCCGCTTCTACGTCGCGACCGACGACGCCTATGTCCGCGCCAACAACACCATGCTGGGCGCGCGCGTTGCCGGCCACGTCTCCTCGATCCTCGCCGGCGACAACACGACGGTGCGCGCCGGTGACATCGTCTTCCGCATCGACGACGGCGACTACAAGATCGCGGTCGACGCCGCCGCGACCAGGATCGCGACCCAGCAGGCCACCATCGATCGCATCGGCCGCCAGGTCGCGGCGCTCGACAGCCAGGTCGCACAGGCCAAGGCGCAGCTCGTCTCCGCCGAAGCCGGCCTCAAGCGCGCCGACCTCGATTACGAGCGCCAGCAGGCGCTGAGCAACAAGGGGTTTGCCTCGCGCGCCACCTTCGAGAGCTCCGAAGCCGGACGCGACCAGGGCGCCGCCGCGGTCAAGGCTGCGCAGGCCGCCTACGACGTCGCGCTCAGCAATGTCGACGTCGCCAAGGCGCAGCAGGCCGAAGCGCAGGCGCAGCTCGCCGAGCTCAAGACCACGCTGGCCAAGGCCGAGCGCGATCTCGCCTTCACCGCGGTGCGCGCGCCGGTCGACGGCACGTTCTCGAACCGCCTCGTCAGCGCCGGCGACTTCGTCGCGGTGGGCCAGCGGCTCGGCAACGTCGTGCCGCTCGACAACGTCTATATCGACGCCAATTTCAAAGAGACCCAGCTCAAGCGCATCCGCCCCGGCCAGCCGGTGACGATCAAGGTCGACGCCTACGGCATGCGCAAATTCTCCGGCGTCGTTGACAGCATCGCGGCGGGCGCGGGCTCGGTGTTCACGCTGCTGCCGCCTGACAACGCCACCGGCAACTTCACCAAGATCGTGCAGCGCGTGCCGGTCCGCATCCGCGTGCCGAAGTCGGTCGCAAAGCAAAACCTGCTTCGCGCCGGCATGTCGGTCACTGCGACCGTCGATACCAACAAGGGCGCGGCCGACGCCGACAGCGAAGTCGATCTCGACGACGCCACCATGATCCATCCGCAGTAGCGCGCCTGCGCCGCGAGGTCAGACCATGGCGAACGCCACGACCGCTTCACCTGCCATGATGGCGGACCCCGCTTCGGAGCGCATCGCACCGAAGCGGCTGTTCGCTTTCATCATCATGGTGTTCGGGATGTTCATGTCGATCCTGGACATCCAGATCGTCTCGGCGTCCCTGAGTGAAATCCAGGCCGGCCTGTCGGCAAGCTCCAGCGAGGTCTCCTGGGTCCAGACCGCCTATCTGATCGCCGAAGTAATCGCGATTCCGCTGTCGGGATTTTTGTCGCGTGCCTTCGGCACGCGGTTGTTGTTCGCAATCTCGGCGGCCGGCTTTACCGCATCGAGCCTGCTCTGCGGCTTCGCCACCACCATCGAGGAGATGATCCTCTGGCGCGCGCTGCAAGGTTTTCTCGGCGCCGGCATGATCCCGACGGTGTTCGCCTCCGCCTACACCGTCTTCCCGCGCACCAAATTCCACATCGTCGGTCCTATCATCGGGCTCGTCGCGACGCTGGCACCGACCATCGGACCGACCGTCGGCGGCTACATCACCGACCTGATGTCCTGGAACTGGCTGTTCTTCATCAACATCGTGCCCGGCATCGGGATCACCATCGGCGTGCTGGCGCTGGTCGATTTCGACGAGCCGCATTTCGAATTGCTCGATCGTTTCGACTGGTGGGGGCTGCTGTTCATGGCCGGCTTCCTCGGCACGCTGGAATATGTGCTGGAGGAAGGGCCGCAATATGAATGGATGCAGGACCCCTCTGTCGCGATCTGCGCCTGGATCTGCGGCATCTCGGCGATCGCCTTCTTCTGGCGCGTCTTCACGGCGGCCGAGCCGATCGTCAATTTACGTACCTTTTCCAATCGCAATTTCGCGATCGGCTGCGTCCTTCAGTTCTGCATCGGCATCGGCCTCTACGGCCTGACCTACATCTATCCGCGCTATCTCGCCGAAGTGCGCGGCTACAGCGCGCTGATGATCGGCGAGACCGTTGCCATCTCCGGCATCACCATGTTCCTGGTCGCGCCGCTGGTCGGCCGGCTGATGGCGAGCGTCGACATGCGCTACATGATCGCGTTCGGCCTGGTCGTGTTCGCGCTCGGCTCCTACCAGATGACCTGGATCACGCGCGACTACGATTTCTACGAGCTGCTGATTCCGCAGATCCTGCGCGGCATCGGCATGATGTTCGCGATGGTGCCGACCAACAACATCGCGCTCGGCACGCTCGCGCCAGACCGGGTGAAGAACGCCTCGGGCCTCTTCAACCTGATGCGCAATCTCGGCGGCGCGGTGGGTCTCGCCGTCATCAACACTGTGCTCAACGACCGCACCGACCTGCACATCACGCGCCTGCAGGAGCGCGTCACATGGGGCAACGCGACCGCGACCGAAACCCTGACGATGTTCATGCAGAAGTTTCAGGGGCTTGGCGATTCCACGCTGATGGCGATGAAGCAACTGTCGCAGCTCGTGCATCGCCAGGCCGTGGTGATGGGCTTCGGCGATGCTTTCTTCATCCTGACGCTGTTCTATCTCGGCCTGACCCTGCTCGTCACGCTGTTGAAGAGGCCGGCCTCGCCGTTCGGGGCCAGCGGCGACGCGCACTAAGCCAGCCACTCATTCGGTGTCATCGCCCGGCTTGACCGGGCGATCCAGTATTCCGAAAAGCCTGTAATAGAGCCGAGGCGCCGCGGCGTACTGGATGCCCCGCCTGCCGCCTTCGCTAAAGCTTCGGCGCCCCTGGACCTGAACCCCGGCGAAGCCTTGGCGTAGCCGGGTCGCGGGGCATGACGGAGGAGAGCGCTGCGACGCGCACTAATTTGCAACACTCGTGCGTGATCTCGCGCGAGCCCCGTTGCAAATCACCGATGACACATCTATAAAGCGCACCTCATTCCATCGAACCGGGAGGATTTGCATGATTTCGTCGCATTCGCAGATCGCACGCCCGCGCTCGATGGTGCTCTGGCTCGGTATGTGCTCGGCCTCCTAGAGGCCTCTTCCGCCAGCTTCGATTGGGCTTCCAGTCCCGATCGCTCCTCTCCCCAAGTCTAAAACCAACTTTAAGTGACGCCGTCTCGGCCCGCGCGGCTGGCCTGCGTCCATCAATGGAGCCGGCCCGCGCCATAAGCGGCCGGATGATGCCATGACCGCTCTGTCAAAAAGGCCCGCGGCGATACGCGTGGTGCTGCCCTTCGTGTTCCGGCACTGGCTGAAGCAGCCGGGGCGTACGCTCGTCGTGGCCGGCGGCTTGTTGGGTGCGACCATCGCCGACCTGTTCATGCCGGTCTTCTCCGGACATCTGGTCGACGCTCTGACGCGCGGCCCATCCGATCCCGCCGCGCGTCACGCGGCGCTGATGGCATTGGGCGGTATCGTGGCGCTGGGCGCAGCCTCCATGGTGCTGCGGCTGACCGGCCTCCAGGCCATCGTGCCGTTCTCGCTGAAGATCATGTCCGAGGTCGCGCAGGAAGCCTTCATGCGCGTGCAACGCTTCTCGACCGACTGGCACGCCAACTCCTTTGCGGGATCCACGGTGCGCAAGGTCACCCGTGGCATGTGGGCGCTCGACCTGTTGAACGACACCATCTTGATGGCGCTGGCGCCGTCGCTGCTGGTGCTGATCGGGTCGATGATCCTGCTCGGCGTGCACTGGGCCTCGCTTGGCGCGGTGATCGCTTTCGGCGCGCTGGTCTATGTCACGATGACGGTGCTGTTCTCGACGCGCTACATCGCGCCGGCCGCGCGCATCTCCAATGCCTGGGACACCAAGGTCGGCGGCACGCTGGCGGATGCGCTGACCTGCAACGCGGTGGTGAAATCCTTCGGCGCGGAGGTGCGCGAGGATGCGCGGCTTGCCCGTGTCGTCAACCGCTGGCGCGTGCGCGTGCGGCGGACCTGGCTGCGCTACAACTACACCAATCTGGCGCAGCTCTCGGTACTGCTGGCCCTGCGCGCTTCCGTGATCGGCGGCGCCGTGCTGCTGTGGATCTCGGGGCGGGCCTCGCCCGGCGACGTCACCTATGTGCTGACGAGCTATTACGTCATCCATGCCTATTTGCGCGACGTCGGAATGCACATCAACAACCTGCAGCGCTCGGTCAACGACATGGAGGAGCTGGTGGCGATCCACGACGAGCCGATCGGGATTGCGGATGCGACGGACGCGCGGCCGATCGCGATCGAGGGCGGCGAGCTCGTGTTCGACGATGTCACGTTCCACTACGGCGGCCATCACGCGCCGCTCTATGACGAACTGTCGGTCACGATCCGCGCCGGCGAACGCGTCGGTCTCGTCGGCCGCTCCGGCTCCGGCAAGACCACCTTCGTCAAGCTGGTGCAGCGGCTCTACGACGTGACCGGCGGCCGCGTTCTGATCGATGGGCAAGACATCGCCAAGGCCACGCAGCATTCGCTGCGCAGCCAGATCGCGATCGTGCAGCAGGACCCGATCCTGTTTCACCGCTCGCTCGCCGAGAACATCGCCTATGGCCGGCCCGGCGCCAGCCTGGAGGCGATCGAGCAGGCGGCACGGCTGGCCAACGCGCACGACTTCATCGTGCGGCTGCCCAAGGGCTACGGCACGCTGGTCGGCGAGCGCGGCGTCAAGCTCTCCGGCGGCGAGCGGCAGCGGGTGGCGCTGGCGCGCGCCTTCCTGGCCGATGCGCCGGTGCTGATCCTGGACGAAGCGACCTCGAGCCTCGATTCGGAATCCGAGGCGCTGATCCAGCAGGCGATGGAGCGGCTGATGCGAGGCCGGACCTCGATCGTGATCGCGCACCGGCTGTCGACGGTGAAGAGCCTCGATCGCATCCTGGTGTTCGACCGCGGCGAGATCGTCGAGCAAGGCACCCATGCCAAGCTCGCGGCCAAGCCCGGCGGCATCTATCGCGGGCTGTTCGAGCGCCAGGTGGTGGAGCTCGGGCAGATCGCAGCAGCGGAATGAGTGGCGTGCGGCCGGCGGACCAATGTCGGCCGCGTCGCCAAAGAATCGGTCAAGGATGGGTGACATGAAAGACCTGACCAACGGCTCCGTCGCGAAGCACATTCTGGGCATGGCACCGCCGATCATGGTCGGTATGGTCACGATCATGCTTTGCCAGCTGGTCGATCTGTACTTCGTCTCGGGCTTGGGCGATGCCGCGGTCGCGGGCGTGGCGGCGGCCGGCAATGCCGGCTTTCTCATCAACGCGCTGATGCAGGTGCTCGGCGTCGGCGCGGTGTCGTTGATCGCGCATGCCGTGGGACGCAAGGATCGGCCGGATGCCAATTTGATCTTCAATCAGGCGATCGTGCTGTCGTTGCTTTTCGGACTGTTGACCCTGGTCGCAGGCGCGGCGCTGTCGCGCGCCTACATGCATGCGATCGCCGCGGACGAAGCCACGATCGAGGCGGGGACCACCTATCTGCTGTGGTTCATGCCGGCGCTCGCGCTGCAATTCGCCACCCAGGTGATGGGATCCGCGCTGCGCGCCACCGGCATCGTGCGTCCCACGATGCTGGTGCAGGCGCTTGCGGTGGCCATCAACATCGCGCTGGCGCCGATCCTGATCACGGGCTGGGGCACGGGCCATGCGTTCGGTGTTGCCGGTGCGGGGCTGGCGAGCTCGATCGCGGTGTTGATCGGCGCTGTGATGCTGCTTGCGTATTTCCGCAAGGTCGAGCGCTATGTGGCCTTCAATCCGGCGCAGTGGCGTCCGCAGGCGCAGCATCTGAAGCGCATCCTCAATGTCGGTCTGCCTGCCGGCGGCGAGTTCGCGATGATGTTCATCTTGATGGCGGTGGTCTATTTCGTGCTGCGCGATTTCGGTGCGGCGGCGCAGGCCGGTTTCGGGATCGGACAACGGGTCCTGGGCCTGATCCAGATGCCGGCGCTTGCAGTTGCGCTCGCCGCTGGGCCGATCGCCGGCCAGAACATGGGCGCCGGAAAAGGCGAGCGCGTGCGCGAAACCTTCGTCAAGGCGGCGCTGATCACCAGCGTCGTGATGATCGGCTTCATGTGCCTCGCGCAGTTGAAGCCGCAGCTCCTGCTCGCGGGGTTCTCGAACGACCGGGAAACCATGGAGATCGCGTTCCTGTTCCTGCGGATCATCTCGCTCAACATGGTGGCGCAGGGCGTGATCTTCACCTGCTCGAGCATGTTCCAGGGCCTCGGCAATACCAAGCCGGTGCTGTGGAGCTCGGCAACGCGCGTGTTCACCTATTCCCTGCCGGCGATCTGGCTGTCGACGCGGCCGGGCTTCCGGATCGAGCACGTCTGGTACCTGTCGATCGCGGCAACCACGCTGCAGGCGGCCCTGAGCTTCTGGCTGCTACGGCGTGAATTCAGGAAGCGCCTTGTGGTGCTCCGGCACGAGGAATTCCCGGAGCAGGCTGCGCCCGAGCCCGTGGCGTCTCCTGCACGCGCGCCCGCGTAGCGATCGCTTGTCCCCGCCCCACGGCTCCGGCAAACTTGCCGCGCCGTGGGGATCGCGGTTGCAAGGGGCCAAATGACCGGAGTGTTGAACGAGCAGCGGCCGAATTCCTGGCTCTCGGCGATCTGGGCGGCACGCTATCGCACGCCGGCCCGTTTCGTCGCGCTGATCGCGTTGCTGTTGCCGTGGACCACGACCGGGCTCATTTTCGCGCTCATTCCCTGGCTGATCACGTTCGCGTTCCTCGACCTCCGCGAATTTCCGCGTTCGCTGCTTCGGCCGATCT
The DNA here is from genome assembly GCF_000515415.1 of Bradyrhizobium sp. WSM1417. Classification (NCBI taxonomy): domain Bacteria; kingdom Pseudomonadati; phylum Pseudomonadota; class Alphaproteobacteria; order Hyphomicrobiales; family Nitrobacteraceae; genus Bradyrhizobium; species Bradyrhizobium sp. WSM1417. The sequence goes on along the minus strand of NZ_KI911783.1, from coordinate 6,972,992 downwards.
GCCTGCTGCCGATTGCGCTGGTCGTACTCGCCGCCATCGGCACGCTCTGGTCGGATGCGCCGTGGCCGGACCGAATCCATGCGATCGGCCCGGCGGCGAAGCTGCTGGTGATTCCGCTCCTGATCTACCAGTTCGAGCGCTGGCCTTTTGGCGGCTGGGTGTTTTCCGCGTTCCTGGTGTCGTGCACGGCGCTGATGCTCTATTCCTTTGCCGTCGCCGCCGATCCCGCATTGTCGCTGAAACTCTATCTGTCGCGCGGGCCTTACAAGGTCGAAAGCGGGATCGCGGTGCGCAATTATATCGACCAGAGCCAGGAGTTCGCGCTCTGTGGGATCGCGCTGGCCTACCCGATCGTGACGCTGCTGCGACAGGGCCGTTACCGCGTCGCGGCGCTGTTCGCGGCGCTCGCGATCGGATTCCTCGCCAACATGATGTTCGTCGTGGTTTCGCGCACGGCGCTGGTGACGCTGCCGATCCTGATCGTGGTCTTCGCGCTCTTGCATCTGCGCCGCCGCACCGCGCTCTTCGCCGTCGGCGCGATGGGGCTGTTGGCCGTGCTGCTGTGGACAGCCTCGCCGCGTCTGCGCGCAACAGTCGCCAAATTCAGCGGAGACTACGAGGTCAGCGTCGTCGGCAACGAGGTCAGCGGTATGGGGTCCCGACTGGAGTTCTGGCGCAAATCGCTGGCGTTCACCGCGGACGCACCGCTGCTCGGTCACGGCACCGGCGCGATCCGCGGCCTGTTCGCGCGCGCGGCTGCCGGCGAGAGCGGGGTTCGGGCGGAAATCGTCGGTGATCCCCACAACCAGACACTCAATGTCGCCGTGCAGTGGGGCGCGTTGGGCGTCGTGGTCCTCTACGCGCTCTGGTTCGCGCACCTCTCGCTGTTTCGCGGCGAGGGGCTGGCTTGCTGGGTCGGCCTCCTGGTCGTGGTGCAGAACATGCTGTCCTCGCTGCTCAACTCGCATCTGTTCGATTTCGCCGAGGGCTGGATCTACGTGCTTGGCGTCGGCATTGCCGGCGGCATGGCGCGCGCCGCGAAGACAATACGGAGTTAGTGCGTGCCCAAACTGTTCCAGACCAGCCCGAGGCCCGACAGGAACAAGAGACCGAGCACGACGTCGCCGAAATGCTTGTCGCTGAGCGCGTGATAGACGCGCGCGCCGGCCCATGCGCCGATCAGCGTGCCCGGAAATGCGATCACCGCGAGCCAGATCACCTTGAACGCGACGAGGCCCGAGGCGGTCTGCAACACCAAAGCGGCGGCGAGCACGGTGAAATTGAAGAGCTGGAAGATGCCGCGCCGCTCGTGCTTGTTCCAGCCGCGGATGTTGGCCCACAGGATCGGCAGCGGCCCCGACAGTCCGGCAAGGCCACCAAGAATGCCACCGGCAAAGCCGATCGCGCCGTCGGCAATGCGGCCGCCGAAGGTGACGGCGAGCGGCTGCTTGTTGAGATAGAGAGCGGTTGAAAACACCAGGATCAACACGCCGACGCTCAGCTTGAACACTTTCGGATCGACGGAGGCGACCAGCATGGTGCCCAGCGGCACGCCGATCAGTCCTCCAATCAGGAACGGCCAGACCAGCGAGAGATCAAAACTTTTCCACATCGATGGCAGCGTCGAGCTCTGCGCGATCACCGAGCAGATCAGCACCAAGGGCACCGCGAGCGAGGGCGGCAGCACGTAGAGCCAGATGCCGAGCGCCATCAGCGCCGTGCCGAATCCGGCTAGGCCCGAGACGAAGCCCCCGGCCAGTGCGCCGAGCAGCAGCAGCGCGTAGGTGAGTATTTCCAACAGATCGTCCCTGTCGCCTGGGCGATCCCGAACTGTTGATCGCCATCGCTCGCATAGCACAGCTGCGGCCGTGCAGGTCAATTTCAAAGCCGCACGCAAGCGTGATCCGCAGCGGCGGGCGTTCGCGAAAGACAGGCCTACATGATGCTCGTACTTCAATCTGGGGGGCCGCTCGACGCCATCATGCGGTTCGATCGGTGATTTCCCGAATGAGCGTATGGAGAAGGACGATGACCCGCACGAAGATTGCCGTCGCGGCCGCGCTGGTGTCGGCGGCGGCCTTGATGCCGACAATGGCTCAGGCCCAGTTTTCCGAGCCTGCGGCCTATCAGGCTGCTCATCCGGACCGCGACGTTCTGAATGGCGGCCAGCTCACACCCGCCGCGCGCGGGGCCCGCGGCGAGTCTCTCGCGCCGAGCGAAGCCTATGCGGCCTATCCGTCCCCTGTCGCGCCGGTCGTGCGCTCGCGGCATCGCCGCCAGCATCAATAGGCTATTGCTAGACGATCTGTCTGATGTCGGCGGGCCTGTGCAGCGCGCCGACCAGGATGCGCAGCGCTTCCGTCAATTCCGCCCTGTTGCGCGCCGCGCCTAGCGAGACGCGTGCCGCGTGCGGCGCGGTCCCGTCGACGGTGAAGGCCTCGCCGGCGACGACTGCGAGTCCATTCCGCAGCAGATGCGCCGCGACGTCGGGACGGTCCTCCGGCAGCCGCAGCCACAGATGGTGAGCGGCGGACTTGGCCTGGAACTCAAAACCCTTGAGCGCCCGTTGCGCGAGCTGCTGCCGGCCGATCGCCTCGCTCCTGATGGCGGTGATGATGCGGTCGGCGATGCCGGTCTCGATCCAATGCGTCACCAGCGCGACCATCAGCGGTGCCGGCATCTGCACCGTCGCCTGCAAGTAACTGCGCATCTCCCGCTGCGAGCTGCTGTCGGGCGTCACCAGATAGGCAACCCGCAGCGCGGGCGCGATGCATTTTGACAGCGTAGTCGCGAGATATGTCCGGTCCGGAACGAGATTGGCGATCGGCGATGCCGAGCGATCGAGCAGCCCGTAGGCGTCGTCCTCGATCAGAATCGTATCGGCATCGTTGATGATCTTTGCGATGGCGCTGCGGCGCTGGGGAAGAAGCGTCGCGGTGGTCGGATTGTGCAGCGTCGGAATGAGATAGACCGCTTTCGGCTTATGCGAGCGGCAAGCCTTTGCCAGCGCGTCGGGCAGGATGCCGCCGTCGTCCATGGCGACGCCGACGAGCTTGACGCCGAGCCGCGCGGCGGCGGCCCTGATGCCGGGAAAGGTGAGGGCCTCCGTCAGCACGATGTCGCCGGGCCGGGCGAGGTGGGCGAGCAGGTTGAACAGGATCGTCTGCGCGCCGGGAAAGATCACGAGCCGGTCGGCATGCGCATGCGGCACGCGTGCGCGCATCCATCGCGCGGCGACCTCGCGCTCGTGTGCGCTGCCGCCGGGCGGCTGGTAGTTGAGATGCGCCGTCAGGCCCGATTGCGCGCGGATGGCTTCCATCCCGGCGATGATGCGCTCGTCGAGCTGCGCTTCGAGAGGTTGCGGCGGCACGTTCATCGAGAGGTCGATCGCGACGGGATGCGGCAGGTCGATGGCGCGGCGCGCGCTGGTCTCCGACACGAACGAGCCCTGGCCGACCCGGGCCTCCATGATGCCGCGGCGCCGCGCCTCGGTGTAGGCACGCGTCACCGTGGTGAGGTCGATGCCGAGCGCCTTTGCCAGCGCCCGCTGGGTCGGCAGTTGCTGCCCACGCACCAGCCGGCCGGCGGCGATATCGGCCTCCATGGCCTCGACGATGCGCTGATAGCGCGGCCCGCTCAGCTCCGAGATTGTAGGGGTCCAATCCATGCAATTAAGGCCTATATTCTTTGAATGTATGGATGCAAGATGTTATTGTATGGACCGTAGAAAAGGAAGAGGTGGGGTCATGGCGACCGGTTCAGTTTCTCTAGCAAAGGCGATGTGGCGCGGATTTCGCGGCAAGTGCCCGAACTGCGGCGAAGGCCATGCGTTCGGACGCTTCCTGAAGGTGGCAGATGCCTGCGACCATTGCGGCGAGGAGCTGTTCCACCAGCGCGCCGACGATTTTCCGGCCTATCTCGTGATGGTCGTCGTCGGCCATCTCGTGGTGCCGGCAATCCTCGCGGTCGAGACCGCCTATGCGCCGGCCGTCTGGCTGCAACTGGCGGTGTGGCTGCCGGTGACCTTGTTCGCCTCGCTTGCGCTGCTGCAGCCGACCAAGGGCGCCATCGTCGGGCTGCAATGGCAGATCGGCATGCACGGTTTTGAGGCCAGCAAGCTGCGGCGCGAAGCTGGTCGGCCTGCACCCGTCCTCGTGAAGGTGAATGCGCGCGCGGCTTAAGGGCCGCAGCGTTTACATCGCGCGCTCGCCCGCTACACTCCATCGTACAAACAAGAACGATGGAAACGCCGATGGCCGCACGCTCAAAAACCTTCCTGCTTTGTCACGGTGCGTGGTCCGGCGGGTGGGCCTGGAAGAAAATGCATCCGCTGATGGCGCAGGCCGGGCACCGCCTTATCGCGCCGACCTATACCGGGCTCGGCGAACGAGCGCATCTGGCCAGTCCCGCGATCGATCTCGATACGCACATCCAGGACATTCTCAACGTAATCAGGTTCGAGGACCTCGAGGACATCGTGCTGCTCGGCCACAGCTATGGCGGCATGGTCGCGACCGGCGTCGTCGATCGCGCGCGCGAGCGGGTGACGCAATTGATCTATCTCGACGCCTTCGTGCCGCGTGACGGCCAATCGCTGTTCGATCTCCATGAGGGCGGGCGCGAGCCGATGCGCAAGGCGGCAAGCTCAGGCGATGGCTACCGCATCCCGCCGAACCCGCCGCCGCCGGATACGCCGCAGGCCGATCTCGACTGGCTCAACGCGCGCCGGATCAACATGCCGATCAAATGTTTCGAGACAAAGCTGAAGCTCGAACATGGCGAGCCGGCGATGCCGCGCAGCTACATCTATTGCACGCGCATTCCGCCGGGCGACGTGTTCGGGCAATTTGCGAAGCGCACCAAGAGCGAGGATGGCTGGCGCACTTTCGAGCTCGATGCGAGCCACGCGCCGAACGTCACGGCGCCGGAGGCGCTGATGGGTGTGTTGCAAGAGATCGTCGGATAGTGAGCGCCCAAATGGTGAGGGGCTCGATGCGGTCAGCATCGAACCCCTCGTTGCAAGATATCAGCCGGCCTGTAAGCCGGGTTCTGTAAGGCACCGTCCGCTTGCGCGACCGATACGTGACGGCCATTCCTCTGGGACCATGTTTGCACATGGCCTCGAGCAACCTACCCGGACGGCGGGCCTGACATCGCCCCGCGGCGTTATCGCTTTCGCGAACAGCCCGCTACGCCGTCCCTATTCGGTTTTGCTCCCGGTGGGGTTTACCATGCCGGCTCCGTTGCCGCAGCCGCGGTGCGCTCTTACCGCACCTTTTCACCCTTACCTGCCTACGCAGCTTGCGCTGCTACGGCACGGCAGGCCCGAGGGCTTGCCGCGCCAAAGCCCCGAAGGGGCGACGGCGGGCGGTTCGTTCTCTGTGGCACTTTCCCTGGGGTCGCCCCCGCCGGACGTTATCCGGCACCGTATGTCAAGGGAGCCCGGACTTTCCTCCCCGGCGGCCTTTCGGCACTTGCCGGAGCGGCCGTCCGGCCGACTGACGGCTTACGCATGAAGCATTTGTGTCGGTTCCGCAAGCCGATAACGCCATGCAGGGTTCGCCCGAAATAATTTATCCTGAAGATGTCGTTGGAAGCGTGTCCCGTTCGACTGGTTGTCGGTGATCCCAAGTGCAACAGGAGTTAAGCGATGCAGTATTTGCTGATGATCTACCAGAACGAAGCCGAGTACGCGAATATGCGTCCGGCGGCCGGCCAGCAGATGACGGCGGAATATCAGACCTTCACGCAAGGCATCATTCAGAGCGGCAATTTCAAGGCCGGCGACCGGCTGCAGCCGACCACGACCGCGACGACGGTCCGCGTGCGCGACGGCAAGACGCTGACGACCGACGGCCCGTTTGCCGAAACACGCGAGCAGCTCGGCGGCTATTACCTGGTGGAGGCCAAGGATCTCGATGCTGCGATCGAGATCGCGTCGCGGATTCCGTCGGCGCGTATCGGCTCGATCGAGGTGCGGCCGATCTGGGTCTACGACAAGTGACGGCGCCGTCGCGCATCGGCGCATGACGCTGTCCGAGATCGACAAGATCTTCCGCGACGAGGCGGGGCGGGCGCTGGCCACGCTGATCCGCCTCGTCGGCGATTTCGATCTCGCCGAGGACGCGCTCCAGGACGCGTTTGCGGTGGCACTGGAGCGCTGGCCGACGTGCGAGGTCCCCGACAATCCGCGTGCTTGGCTGGTCAATGTCGCCAGGCACAAGGCGATCGACCGTATCAGGCGCCAGGCCGTCTTCCGCGGCAAGGAGCAGGCGCTCGTGCACGAGCTCGAGCTGAACGCGCAGGCGCCCAATGAGCCGCCGGCGATGCTCGACGACGACATGCTGCGGCTGATCTTTACCTGCTGTCATCCCGCATTTGCGCCCGAAGTCCAGGTCGCGCTGACGCTGCGCACCGTCTGCGGGCTCTCCACGGCGCAGGTCGCGCGTGCCTTCCTCGTCACTGAGGAGGCGATGGCGCAGCGTCTCGTCCGCGCCAAGCAGAAGATCAGGCTCGCCGGCATTCCCTATGAGGTCCCCGAGCGCGACACGCTGGTGCCGCGGCTCGAGGGTGTGCTTGCCGTGATTTATCTGGTCTTCACCGAAGGCTATGTGGCGACATCGGGTGCGGATTTGATGCGCCCCGATCTTGCGGCCGAGGCGATCCGGCTTGGCCGCTTGCTCGACCGGCTGTTACCCGATCGCGCGGGGATCAAGGGCCTGCTGGCGCTGATGCTGCTGCACGATGCGCGCCGCGCAGGGCGCCAGACCGCCGCCGGCGACATCGTGCTGCTGGAAGAGCAGGATCGTTCGCGGTGGGACCGTGCACAGATCGAGGAGGGTCTCCGTCTGGTGGACGACGCACTGCGCGTGCCCGGCCGGCCGCAGCCCTATGCAGTCCAAGCCGCGATCGCTGCGCTGCATGCGCGCGCGCCGAGCTATGAGCAGACAGACTGGCCGCAGATTGCCGGGCTCTACGAAGTGCTATTGCGCATCAACCCGTCGCCGGTGATCGAGCTCAACCACGCGGCGGCGGTGTCGATGGTCGATGGGCCCGCGCGCGCACTCGATCTCGTGGATGCGACTACTGCGCGCGGCGGGCTTCGTGGCTACGAGCTGCTGCCGGCGGTGCGGGCCGATCTATTGCGGCGGCTCGGCCGGAAGGAGGAGGCGCGCGACGACTATCGCGCGGCGACGGAGGCGACGCAGTTGGAGCCGCTGCGACGACTTTATGCGCGAAGGATGAGGGAGATGGAGTAGTTGCTGCCTCATACTCCGTCATTGCGAGGAGCACTTGCGACGAGGCAATCCAGACTGCTTCTGCGGAGGCAGTCTGGATTGCTTCGCTTCGCTCGCAATGACGATTCCCGTCACTTCGTCGCGACGGTCGTTGTCTCCTGAGGGAGACTCCCCAACAGCGCCTGCAAGGTCGACAGAGTCGAGTGATCCGCGACTCCATCCAGCCGCGCCGGGCGGAAATGGCGCTGGAACGCGGTGACGACTTCCATGGTCGCGGCGTCGTATTTGCCGGTGAGGGGAACGCCGTAGCCGTATCGGGCGAGCGCCTGCTGCAGGCTCAGCACCTCGTCGCTGATGGTGCCGAGCATCAGGCTCTCGCCGCGCACGACAGGCGCGGGCGTGACCCAGTGGCCGACGCCGGAATTCGCCAGCGAATGCCACGGAAATTTTTCGCCGGGATCCTTCTTGCGCGCGGGCGCCACGTCGGAATGGCCGAGCACCCGGTGCGCGGGCACCTTGCGGCGAAGCATGATGCCGCGGCACAGCGCGATCACGGCGGCGATCTGGCGCAGCGGAAACTCCGGATAACCCCAATCGTGGCCGCGATTGACGATCTCGATCCCGATCGAGCAGGAATTGATGTCGTCCTCGCCGGACCAGGACGAGACGCCGGCATGCCAGGCGCGCCTGGCCTCCGGCACGCATTGCACGATGCGGCCGTCTTCCAGCACGACATAATGTGCCGACACCTCGGTGCCCGCGGAGCAGAGCCGCGCCAGCGCACCTTCGACGTCGGGCATGCCGGTGTAGTGCAGCACGATCATGTCGGGCTGCCGGCCCTTGTTACGGTCGCCGTGGTTCGGTGACGGGATGATGTCCGAGACGATCGAGGAATCCGGCTCGAACGTCCGCATGTTCGCGGCGGCCTTGGGAACCGGGAGAACGCGTTGACGCTTCGAATCAGATCCAGACGGCGTGGACGAACCGGACGACATAAACAGCTCGAGACAGACAGAGAGTGGGCCAAGCCCTTCTCTTTACTATTCCTTTACCCTCCACCGTGCGCAACCGCGCGACGAGGTTAACGGATGCATTTTGACGCATGTGTGTGGATGAAGCATCACCGCCGCGTCAGCTTTTCGACTTGTCGCGAGCCGATCAACGCTTTCTTAACGCTAAGGGCCGTTACTGAGGGATGAAGAGCCGACCCGCGTCCGGAGGCGGCCAAAGCGTATTTTGGCTCGAAATCCCATGGCTGCCCGACAAATTCCAAGGGGAATACTGGGTTGGTGGCCCGGGACGACCGGGCACGGTAACCATGTTGGACGGGGGTTGGGTCGTGGAACCGCCGCGACGCGGAATCATTCGAGGCGTTATGAGCTTGTTCGTCCCCGATCTCACTTGGGAGTCCGGCGGGGCGATCGGCAGGCTTGGCGCATGAGCTCGGCTCCGCACATCCCCGTTCTTGGCCGTGAGGCCATCGACCACCTCGCCCCACGCGAAGGCGGCCTTTACATCGACGCGACCTTTGGCGCCGGCGGCTACAGCCGTGCGATTCTCGACATGCCGGGAACCCGGGTGATTGCCATTGATCGCGACCGTACTGCGATCGAGGGCGGCGCCGAGCTGGTCGCCCGCTCCGCGGGCCGGCTGACCCTCGTTGAAGATCGTTTCTCCAACCTCGCCGAAATCTGCGCGGCTCAACGCGTCGATGGCGTCGACGGCGTCGTGATGGACGTCGGCGTGTCCTCGATGCAGCTCGACCAGGCCGGCCGCGGCTTCTCGTTCCGCCTCGATGGTCCGCTCGACATGCGGATGGGGCAGGCAGGCCCGACTGCGGCCGATGTCGTGGCGCGCGCGTCGGAAGGCGATCTCGCCGACATCATCTATCTCTTCGGCGAAGAGCGGCAGTCGCGCCGGATCGCCCGCGCCATCGTCGCGGACCGTCAGGAGACGCCGTTCACGACCACGCGCGCGCTCGCCGATCTCGTCGGCAGGGTGGTTCGTTCCAAGCCCGGCGATATTCATCCGGCGACGCGGACGTTCCAGGCTCTGCGCATCTTCGTCAACGAAGAGCTCGAGGAACTCCAGAGCGCGCTCATCGCTGCCGAGCGTGTGCTCAAGCCTGGTGGTCGTCTCGTAGTCGTCTCGTTCCATTCGCTGGAAGACCGCATCGTCAAGAATTTCTTCGCCGAGCGCAGCAAGACAGGTGGCGGCTCACGCCATCTTCCGGAAGTGTCGCAGGCGGTGCCGAGCTTTCAACTTCTGACGCGGCGGCCGGTGATCGCAGGCGAGGACGAAGCCGCGCATAATCCGCGCGCGCGGTCTGCAAAACTCCGCGCCGCCGAGCGCACCTCGGCACCCGCGCAGGATGATCGCGAGCAATCGTCCTGGCCAAAACTTTCCGACGTCATGAGAGGTGGCTAGCGCATGCGCTTCATCCACCTCCTCGTCATCGGCGCGCTGATCTTCGCAGCGGCCTATGTCTACCGGATCAAGATGGACTCCACGGCGCGCACCGAAAAGGTATTGCGTCTGCATGCGGAGATCCGCGAGCAGCGCGATGCGATCGCGGCGCTGCGCTCCGAATGGGCCAAGCTCGATGCGCCCCTGCGACTGCAAGGCCTGTCTGACCGGCATCTGCAGCTCAAGCCGGTCAACGGCACGCAATATGATTCACTGAAGAATTTGCCCGAGCGTCCGCCGCGGATGTTCAGGCCGGGCGAGCCGGATCCGATCGGGGCCATGCTCAATACCATCGAAGCCGCGAGCGATCCCGACAATGTAACGGGCTCCGTGCCTCAGCCCGAGGACAAGCCATGAGTGCTGTGACCCCGGCCAAACCTGCAGAAAAGCCGACCGAGCCTTGGCGGCAACGGCTGATCCGCAGCCTGCTGTACGGGCGCAACGTCGATCGCGCGGCCAAGGCGCGGGCGCGCGTCGGCCTGGCGATGCTCGCCTTCGGCGCGGTTTACGCCCTGATCGGCGGCCGGCTCGTGATGTTCGCGATCGGCGCCGACGCCCACGGCGCGCGCCGTGCCGCGGCGCAGGAGGTGGTCGCGACCGCGCGGCCCGACATCGTCGATCGCAACGGCGCGATCCTCGCGACCGACGTCAAGGCCTCGAGCCTGTTCGGCGAGCCGCGCCGCATCATCGACAAGGACGAGGCGATCGAGCTTCTGACCGCCACCGTGCCCGACCTCGACGAGGCCGAGGTGCGCGAGCGCCTGAAGACGCGCAAGGGCTTCGTCTGGCTCAAGCGCGAGATTACGGCGAAGCAGCAGCAGGACATCCACAAGCTCGGCATTCCCGGAATCGGCTTCCTGCGCGAGAACAAGCGCGTCTATCCGACCGGCAACGAGGTCGCCCACCTCATCGGTCTCGTCAACATCGACAACCAGGGCATCGCCGGCATGGAGAAGTGGCTCGACAATCAAGGGCTGGCGGATCTCCACCGCGCCGGCTTCGCCACCGACCGGCTGCAAAAGCCGATCGAGCTCTCGGTCGATCTGCGCGTCGAGCACGCACTGCGTGACGAGCTCCTGAAGGCCAAGGAGAAATACCACGCCAAGGCCGCCTCCGGCATCGTCTCCAACGTCAAGACCGGCGAGATCGTGGCGATGGTCTCCCTGCCGGACTTCGATCCCAACAATCCGAAGGAAGCGCACGACCCCGACCGCATCAATCGCCTGACCACCGGCGTCTACGAGATGGGCTCGACCTTCAAGGCGTTCACGCTGGCGATGGCGCTCGATTCCGGCAAGATCAACCTGAATTCGATGTGGGATGCACGGGGAAACTTGCACTACGGCAAGTTCACCATCCATGACAGCCACGCGCTCGGACGTTTCATCAACACCAAGGAAGTGTTCACTTTCTCATCCAATATCGGCGCCGCGCGGATCGCGCTCAGCCAGGGCGTCGAGGCCCACAAGGCCTTCCTCGCCAAGATGGGCCAGTTGACGCGGCTGCGCACCGAGTTGCCGGAAAGCGCGGCTCCGCTGATACCGCGCCGCTGGGGCGAGCTGAACACGGTGACCATCGCGTTCGGCCAGGGCATGTCGGTGGCGCCGCTGCAGGCGGTGATGGGCATCAACGCGCTGGTGAACGGCGGCTATCTGATTCCGCCGACCTTCATGAAACGCACCGAATCCGAAGCGGCGGCGATGGCCAAGCGCGTCATCAGGACGGAGACCAGCGACAAGATGCGGTTCCTGATGCGGCTCAATGCCGAAATCGGCACCGCCAAGACCGCCGACGTCAAGGGGTACTATGTCGGTGGCAAGACCGGCACGTCCGAGAAGGTCATCAACGGCCGCTATGCCAAAAAGCGCGTGCTCAATTCCTTCACCGCGATCATGCCCTGCGACGATCCGAAATATCAGATCCTGATCATGCTGGACGAGCCCCAGGCGATTCCCGAAACGAAGGGTTTCATCACCTCGGGCTGGAACGCGGTGCCGACCGGCGGCAAGGTAATCGAGCGGATTGCGCCGCTTTTGGGCGTCGAACCGCGGTTTGACCTGCCGCCGTCCGAGCGCCTTATTCTTGCAGCATCCAGGACAACCCAGTAATCAACCGGGTGGGCCATTGCCGCTGCTGAGTCGGGATTTCCCAAGAGATTCGGCGATCCGGTTCGGCATGTCGACTGGAAGACCATGAAGCTGCGCGATCTCCTCGACCAGGACGTTCTGGGCAATGATGCCGCAATCGAGCCTGTGGTCGCGGCGCTCGACGTGAGCGGTGTTGCTCTCGATAGCCGCGTGGTCAAGCCGGGCGATCTCTTCTTCGCCCTTGCGGGCAGCAAGACCGACGGTGCGCGCTTCGTCGATGCTGCGATTGCCGCAGGCGCGGTAGCGGTTGTCGGCGACCATGCGCCTGATGGCTGCAAGGTGCCGTTCATTGCGGTTGCCAATCCGCGCCGCGCGCTGGCGTTGGCCGCGGCAAGCTTTTACCCCGCGCAGCCTGCGACCATCGCGGCGGTGACCGGCACCAGCGGCAAGACCTCGGTGGCCGCATTCACCCGGCAGATCTGGGAGCGGCTCGGGCACGCCTCCGCCAGCATCGGAACCATCGGCCTGGTCTCGCCCAAGCGTACCGTCTACGGCTCGCTGACGACGCCCGATCCGATCGCACTGCACCGGCAGCTCGATGAGATCGCACGCGAGGGCGTCACGCATCTCGCCTTTGAGGCTTCCTCGCACGGGCTCGATCAGTATCGGCTCGACGGCGTGCGCGTGTCGGCCGGCGGCTTCACCAATCTGTCGCGCGACCACATGGACTACCATCCGACCGTCGCGCATTATCTTGCGGCCAAGCTCAGGCTGTTCCGCGAACTTGTTGCGCCGGGGGGCGCGGCCGTGATCTCCGCCGATCATGATTGTTCGGCGGAGGCGATCAGTGCTGCGAAATCGCGCGGCTTGCGCGTGATGGCGGTCGGTCGCAACGGCGACGGGGCGGGCGAGGGCATTCGTCTCGCCGGTGCGGAGGTCGAAGGGTTTTCGCAGGTGCTCGCGCTCGAACATCGCGGCAAGCAGCATGCGATCCGGCTGCCGCTGGTCGGCGAATTCCAGATCGAGAATGCGCTGGTGTCGGCCGGCCTCGCCATCGGTACCGGCAGCGATGCCGCAAATGTGTTCGCGACCCTCGAACGTCTCGAGGGCGCCAAAGGACGGCTGGAGCGCGTCGGCGAGCGCAACGGCGCGCCGATCTTCGTCGACTATGCGCACAAGCCCGATGCGCTGGCCAAGGCGCTGCAGGCGCTGCGTCCCTACGCCAGGCGCAGGCTGGTCGTCGTGTTCGGCGCCGGCGGCGACCGCGATGCCGGCAAGCGTCCGATCATGGGCGAGATCGCGGCTGGCAACGCCGACGGCATTATCGTCACCGACGACAATCCGCGCAGCGAGAAGCCGGAGGCCATTCGCGCCGAGATCCTCGCTGCCGCCAAGGGCGCCCGCGAAATCGGTGACCGGGCCGCGGCGATCCGCACCGCGATCGAGGAATTGGAAGATGGCGATGCGCTGCTCATTGCCGGCAAGGGCCACGAGACCGGGCAGATCGTCGGCGCAGAGGTTTTGCCCTTCAGTGATCACGAGGCGGTCGCCGCCGCATTAGCGTCGAGGATTGCATGAGCGCGCCCATATGGACGGTGGCCGAAGTGGCGCGCGCGCTGGGCGCCGCCGGATCGTTCCCGGACACGCCGATCGACTTTGTCACCCAGGACAGCCGGCTGGTGAAACCGGGCAGCCTGTTCGTGGCGCTGAGCGGCACGCCGAGCGGCGGCTTCATCTCGGCCTTCGCCAGCGCGCGTGACGGCTGGGAGTTCGCGGACAAGGCGGAAGCGTCAGGCGCGGTCGCGATGATCGTGCCGCACGAGATCGCGGGCATCCGCGTTCCCCAGATCGTCGTCAAGGACACGCTGATCGACGGTCTCTGGGGCCTCGCGCGCGCGGCACGTGCGCGCTTCAACGGGCCGGTGATCGGGCTCACCGGCAGCGCCGGCAAGACCAGCACCAAGGAATTCCTCGCGGCCCACCCCAATGCCTATGCCAGCCCGTCGAGCTTCAACAATTTCTGGGGCGTGCCGCTGACGCTGTGCAATGCGCGGCCCGATGCCAGTCTCTGGGTCGTCGAAATGGGCATGAACCAGGCCGGCGAAATCGCGCGGCTCAGCGAACTGACGCGGCCGACAGTCGCGCTCGTCGTCAACGTCCAGCCGGTGCATCTGGAGAAGCTTGGCTCGCTCGAAGCCATCCGCCGCGAGAAGGTGTCGATTGCAATCGGCCTGCCTTCGGAAGGCGTGCTGGTGCTGCCCGCCGGGATCAAGGCGCCGGACTGGAAGGGCAAGGTCATACGCTTCGGCGACAAAGCCGAGGTGCACGAGGTGGCGCACGCGCCGCACGGCGACAGCTGGCAGGTCGTGGCCGCGCTCGGCAAGAAGGAGATCGCGTTCAGCCTGACGCCGGGCGCGCCGCACCGCGTCCAGAATGCGCTCGCCGCGCTCGCATCGATCCGTGCGGCGAACCTCGATGCGGCAACGCTTGCGATCAAGCTCGACCGCGTCGGCATCATGACCGGCCGCGGCGTCGAGCAGGCGGTCGGCGGCGTCACCGTGATCGACGACAGCTTCAACGGTAATCCGGCCAGCGTGGCCGCCGCGCTGCAAAGCCTGCAGGCGCGCAACACGACCGGCGGCCGCCGCATTGCGGTGCTCGGCGATATGCTGGAGCTCGGCGAGGGCGCGCCGGCCTATCACACCGATCTCGCAAGGCATCTCGACGGCATCGACGCCGTCTATTGCGTGGGGCCCCTGATGCGTCACCTGTTCGAGGTGCTTCCAGCCGGCAAGGGTCTCGGCTGGCACGACGACCCCGTTACGCTGAAGCCGGGTGAGGTCGCAAATCTGCTGAGGGCAGGCGATGTCGTGGTTGTCAAGGGCAGCAAGAAGATGTTCTGGGTCAACAAGTTTGTGCCAGGCCTAGTGGCCGCCTTGCAGGCAAGGGCGTAAACTGCTTGGAAGGCGCTGTTCCCGAATCCCACCCTTTCCGGCGCGAAGCCGTTCGTTTTCTTTAGAGGTCGCCCGACCCCAGGATGAAGACCAGCGAATGCGCGTGAGGCAGGTTGATAAGGCCAAGATCAAGGCGCGTGCAAAGGCGCCATAGGACTGTCTGAATGTTTTACTGGCTGATCGAGCTCTCCAACACATTTCCGGGCTTCGGTGCCGTTCGCACCTTCCTGAACGTCTTCCGCTACATCACCTTCCGCACCGGCGGCGCGGTCGTCACCGGCGCGCTGTTCGTGTTCCTGTTCGGCCCCTGGATCATCGACCATTTGCGCATTCGGCAAGGCAAGGGCCAGCCGATCCGGGCCGATGGTCCGCAGTCGCATCTCGCCAAGAAAGGCACGCCCACCATGGGCGGGCTGATGATCCTGTCCGGCCTCACGGTCGGCACGGTGCTGTGGGCCAATCCACTCAATCCTTACGTCTGGATCGTGCTGGCGGTGACGCTCGGCTTCGGCTTCGTCGGCTTCTATGACGATTATCTCAAGGTGACCAAGCAGACCACGACCGGCTTCGGCAGCAAGCTCCGCCTGCTGATTGAGGCGGCGATCGCGCTGGTTGCCTGCTACGCGCTGGTGCGGCTGAACCGCGATCCCGCGTCGACCGCGCTGACGATTCCGTTCCTGAAGGACACCGTGCTGCATTTCGGCTGGTTCTTCGTCGTGTTCGGCGCCTTCGTCATCGTCGGCGCCGGCAATGCGGTGAACCTCACCGACGGTCTCGACGGCCTTGCCATCGTGCCCGTGATGATCGCGACCGCGAGCTTTGCGATGATCGCCTATCTCGCCGGCAACGCGGTGTTCGCCGATTATCTCCAGATCAAATACGTTGCCGGCACTGGCGAGCTCGCGGTGCTCTGCGGCGCGCTGCTGGGCGCGGGCCTCGGCTTCCTCTGGTTCAACGCGCCGCCGGCCTCGATCTTCATGGGCGACACAGGCTCGCTAGCGCTCGGCGGTATGCTGGGTGCGATCGCGGTCGCCGTGAAGCACGAGATCGTGCTTGCGGTGATCGGCGGCCTGTTCGTGCTGGAGGCGGTCTCCGTCATCGTGCAGGTGGTGTCGTTCAAGATGACGGGAAAGCGCATCTTCCGGATGGCGCCGATCCATCACCATTTCGAGCAGCTCGGCTGGACCGAGCCGCAGATCGTGATCCGGTTCTGGATCATCTCGGTGATGCTGGCGCTCGCCGGCCTGTCCACGCTGAAGCTGCGGTGAGCACTCGATGATCCCCGTCACGTCCTTTGCCGGCAAGACGGTCGCGGTGTTCGGCCTCGGCGGCTCGGGGCTCGCGTCCTGTCACGCGCTGAAGGCGGGCGGCGCCGAGGTGATCGCCGCCGACGACAATGCCGACAACGTCGCCAAGGCCGCGCAAGCCGGCTTCATCACGGCTGATTTGCGCAACGTCTCCTGGGCGAATTTCGCCGCGCTGGTGCTCGCGCCCGGCGTTCCCCTGACCCACCCGGTGCCGCATTGGAGCGTGCTGAAGGCGCGCGAGGCCGCTATCGAGGTGATCGGCGACATCGAGCTGTTCTGCCGCGAGCGGCGCCGGCACGCGCCGGACGCGCCGTTCGTCGCCATCACTGGCACCAATGGCAAATCGACGACGACGGCGCTGATCGCGCATCTCACCAAAGTGGCCGGCTACGACACCCAGATGGGGGGCAATATCGGCACGGCGATCCTGTCGCTGGAGCCGCCGGGCATGGGCCGCGTCCACGTCATCGAGATGTCGTCCTATCAGATCGACCTCACGCCCTCGCTCGATCCCTCCGTCGGCATTCTGCTCAATGTCAGCGAGGACCACATCGATCGCCATGGCACCATCGCGCATTACGCCGCGGTGAAGGAACGCCTCGTTGCGGGTGTGCAGGCCGGCGGCACCGCGATCGTCGGCGTCGACGACGGTTTTTGCCGCGATATCGCCGACCGGCTCGATCGCGCCGGCAAGACTGTGGTGCGCATCTCGGTCAGGAATCCGCTGGCCAGCGGCATCCATGTCGAGCATGGCACCATCGTGCGCAATTCCGGCGGCGCACGCAGTGAAATCGCGGCGCTCGGCGGCATCGGTTCTCTGCGTGGCCTGCACAATGCGCAGAACGCGGCGTGCGCCGCCGCCGCCGCGCTCGCGATGGGTATTAGTCTCGATGTCCTTCAGAACGGCCTGCGGAGCTTTCCAGGCCTGGCGCATCGCATGGAGCAGGTTGGCCGCCGCGGCAGCGTGCTGTTCGTCAACGACTCCAAGGGCACCAATGCGGACGCCACCGCGCACGCACTGTCTTCCTTTTCGGACATCTTCTGGATCGCGGGCGGCAAGCCGAAGGCCGGCGGAATCACTGGCCTCAGCGGCTACTTCCCGCGCATCCGAAAAGCCTATCTGATCGGCGAGGCCGCCCAGGAGTTTTCCGGCACGCTCGGCACGCACGTGCCGCACGAGATCAGCCAGACGCTCGACGTCGCCGTCGAGCAAGCCGCACGCGATGCGGAGGCGTCGGGCATCACTGACGCGGTCGTGCTCTTGTCACCCGCCTGCGCCTCCTTCGACCAGTATCGCAACTTCGAAATCCGCGGCACCAGGTTCCGCGAACTGGTGCAGGCGCTGCCTGGCGTGAAGCTGGTGGTGTGAGGCAATTCCAGTCATCCGCGTTTCCTTAACCCCCCGGTAACCAACCTCGGCGACCAATGGACCGACCTCTGTCCGAAAGCGGCCGCCATGCTCTCCCGTGAAGAACGCACCCCCTTTTCCGAGTGGTGGTGGACCGTCGACAAGCCGCTGATGGGGGCCATCCTGGCGCTGATGCTGACCGGCGTGATCCTGTCGCTGGCGGCGAGCCCGCCGGTCGCGACCCGCATCGGGCTCGATCCCTTCCACTTCTTCAGCCGCCACGTGCTGTTCCTCCTCCCGTCCTGCCTGGTGCTGCTCGGGGTGTCCTTTCTGTCGCCGCGGGCGATCCGTCGCTCGGCGCTGATCATCTTCGCGGCCAGCATCGTCCTGATCGTGCTGACGCTCGCGATCGGTCCCGAGGTGAAGGGCTCGCGGCGCTGGATCACGCTGCTCGGCGTCAACATCCAGGCCTCCGAAATCGCAAAGCCGTCGTTCGTCGTTATCGCCGCCTGGCTGTTCGCCGAATCCACCAAGCGGCCGGAGATGCCGGCGACCTCGATGGCGCTCACGCTGCTCCTGATGCTGGTCTCGCTTCTCGTCATGGAGCCCGATTTCGGCCAGACCATGCTGATCCTGATGGTGTGGGGCTCGCTGTTCTTCATCGCGGGCATGCGGATGATCTGGGTGTTCGGGCTCGCCGGCCTCGGCGCCGCCGGACTGTTTAGCGCCTACCTTTTTGTTCCGCACGTCGCGGGCCGCATCAAGCGCTTCATGAATCCGGCCTCTGGTGACACCTTCCAGGTCGATACCGCCATGGAGGCCTTCTACAACGGCGGCTGGTTCGGGCTCGGGCCGGGCGAGGGTATCGCCAAGCGCAGCCTGCCGGACAGCCACACCGACTTCGTGTTCGCGGTTGCCGCCGAAGAGTTCGGCATCATCCTGTGCCTCGCGATGCTGGCACTGTTTGCTTTCGTCGTCATCCGCACACTTTCGCGCGCCTATGCCAACGAGGACATGTTCTCGCGCTTCGCGGCGTCGGGTCTTGCGATCTTGTTTGGCGTGCAAGCCGCCATCAACATGTCGGTCAATCTCCAGCTCATCCCCGCCAAGGGCATGACGCTGCCCTTCATCTCCTATGGCGGTTCCTCGATCGTGTCGCTGGCCTATGGCGTCGGCATGATGCTCGCGCTGACGCGGCTGCGCCCGCGCACCGAGGTCGAGGCGAGCGGCCACGCGGAGGCGATGCGCAGCTACGCGTGACCCTCACCCTGAGGAGCCGCGCTACGCGCGGCGTCTCGAAGGGCGAGGCCACCGGCCGGGCCTTCATCCTTCGAGACGCGCGAAGATGCGCTCCTCAGGATGAGGATCAGGCAGTCCGGCCGGCCGGCTCGCAATGACGGGGGAGACACTGTAAAACTCCCCACCATGGACACCTCCCCCCTGATTCTTCTCGCCGCGGGCGGCACTGGCGGCCATCTGTTTCCGGCCGAGGCGCTCGGCGTCGAGCTGATCCGGCGCGGATTCCGCGTCCGCCTCGTTACGGACGAGCGCGCGCTGCGCTACAGCGGCCTGTTCACCAAGGACATGATCGACGTCGTCTCGAGCGAGACTGCGCGTGGACGCAATCCGCTGCAGCTCGCCTATGCCGGCCTGACGCTCGCGGCCGGCACGTTGTCCGCCTACAACCTGATCAAGCGATTGAAGCCGGTCGCCGTCGTCGGCTTCGGTGGCTATCCGACGCTGCCGCCGCTGGTCGCGGCGAAATTCGCCGGCGTGCCCGGCATCATCCATGACGCCAATGCAGTGCTCGGCCGCGCCAACCGGTTCCTGTCGAGCCGCGTGCGCGCCATTGCGACGTCGTTGCCCGGCGTGCTCGATCGCGATCCGGCGCTATCAGGCAAGACCACGACGGTCGGCACGCCGATGCGTCCGGCGATCCTCGCCGCAGCTGGCGTGCCATACGCTGCGCCTGAAGTGAATGGTCCGCTGCGCCTGCTCGTCGTCGGTGGCAGCCAGGGCGCGCGCATCATGGCCGACATCGTGCCGGGCGCGATCGAGCGCCTCGAGCCCGCGCTGTGGAGCCGGCTCGTCCTTACCCAGCAGGTGCGCGACGAGGACATGGCGCGCGTGCGCGCGGTCTACGACAGACTGAAGATCAAGGCCGAGCTTGCGCCGTTTTTCACCGATCTGCCGGCACGGCTCGCCTCCAACCATCTGGTGGTGTCGCGCTCAGGCGCCGGCACCGTGGCCGAACTCGCCGCGATCGGGCGGCCCTCGATCCTGGTGCCGCTACCGGGCGCGATCGACCAGGACCAGTTCGCCAATGCCGGCGTGCTGGCCAAGGTCGACGGTGCGATCCGCATTCCGCAGACCGAGTTTTCGTCCGATCGCCTCGCCGCAGAGATCTCAGCCTTCGCCGCCGAGCCCGCGCGTCTTGCCGCCATGGCGCAGGCCGCCCGTGGCGCCGGCCGGCTCGACGCGGCCGAGCGGCTGGCGGATCTGGTGGCCAAAATCGCGGGAATCTGACGCGAAAAAGCCCTTGTCTTCGCCTTCTAAAGCGGGGCATCCAGTAGGAAAGGCGCGCGGCTGATTTGCCGTGACCTTCGCCAGATGCCGCCCTTTCCGGCGGCGAGGTCAGGGAACAGAGCATGAGACTGCCGCGCGAGATCGGACCCATCCACTTCGTCGGGATCGGCGGGATCGGCATGAGCGGCATCGCCGAGGTGCTGCTCAATCTCGGCTATTCCGTGCAGGGCTCGGACGCCTCCGACAATTACAATCTCGACCGTCTGCGCAAGAACGGCGCGAAGGTCTCGGTCGGCCACAAGGCGGAGAACGTCGACGGCGCCGAGGTCGTCGTGGTCTCCACCGCGATCAAGCGTGACAATCCGGAACTGACGGCGGCGCGCGAACGGCGTATCCCGGTGGTGCGCCGCGCCGAGATGCTGGCCGAGCTGATGCGGCTGAAGAGCTGCGTCGCCATCGCCGGCACGCACGGCAAGACCACCACGACCACGATGGTCGCGACGCTGCTCGACGCCGGCGGCCTCGATCCCACCGTCATCAACGGGGGCATCATCAACGCTTACGGCTCCAATGCGCGTCTCGGTGCGGGCGACTGGATGGTGGTCGAAGCCGACGAGAGTGACGGCACGTTCCTGAAGCTGCCGACCGAGGTCGCGATCGTCACCAATGTGGATCCCGAGCATCTCGACCACTTCAAGACCTTCGAAGCCGTGCAGGACGCCTTCCGCCATTTCGTCGAGAACCTGCCATTCTATGGCTTCGCCGTGATGTGCATCGATCATCCGGTGGTGCAGACTCTTGTCGGCAAGATCGAGGACCGGCGCATCATCACCTATGGCGAGAATCCGCAGGCCGATGTGCGCTTCGTCGATCTGGCCCCGATGGGCGGCGGATCGAAGTTCAAGGTTGCGTTCCGCGATCGCAAGACGGGCGCCGTGCACGAGATCTCCGATCTCATGCTGCCGATGCCGGGACGCCACAATGCCTCCAACGCGACGGCCGCGATTGCGGTCGCGCGCGAGCTCGGCGTCTCGGACGAGGCGATCCGCAAGGCGATCGCCGGCTTCGGCGGCGTCAAGCGCCGCTTCACCAAGACCGGCGAGTGGAATGGCGTCACCGTCATCGACGATTACGGCCATCATCCGGTCGAGATCGCGGCGGTGCTGAAGGCGGCGCGGGAATCCACCAACGGCAAGATCGTCGCCGTGGTGCAGCCGCATCGCTATACCCGGCTGCAGTCGCTGTTCGAGGAATTCTGCACCTGTTTCAACGATGCGGATGCGGTGATCGTCGCCGAGGTCTATGCCGCAGGCGAGACGCCGATCGAGGGTATCGATCGCGACCATTTCGCCGCGGGCCTGCGCGCCCACGGCCACCGCGAGGTGATCCCGCTGCCGGCGGCGTCCGATCTCGCCGGCATCGTCAAGGGTGTGACGAAATCGGGCGATCTCGTCGTGTGCCTTGGCGCCGGCAACATCACGCAATGGGCGTATGCGTTGCCCGGCGAATTGAAGGCGCTGGGGTAGGGCAGTGGGCTTTCCCGACATCACGCCTTCTCTCAAAGCCGCGATGCCCGATCTTCGCGGCCGGCTGCTGGCGAACCAGTCGCTGGCCGAGCTCACCTGGTTTCGCGTCGGCGGTCCCGCGCAGGTGCTGTTCACGCCGGCGGACGAGGACGATCTCGCTTATTTCCTCGCGCATCTCGCAAGCGACATTCCCGTCTATGTCGTCGGTGTCGGCTCCAATCTGATCGTGCGCGACGGGGGCATGGCAGGCGTGGTGGTCCGTCTGGCACCGCGCGCCTTCGGCGAGGCGAGCGCGAGTGGTGATACCGTCACTGCGGGCGCGGCAGCGCTCGACAAGCGCGTGGCGGAAGTCGCCGCGGGCGCGAACATCGGCGGGCTCGAATTCTACTTCGGCATTCCCGGCACGATCGGCGGTGCGCTGCGCATGAATGCGGGCGCGAACGGCGGCGAGACCAGGGACGTGTTGATCGAAGCGCGAGGCGTCGGGCGCGACGGCACCAAGCACGTCTTCTCCAATCCCGACATGAAGTTCGTCTACCGCAACAGCGGCGTCGATCCCTCCATCATCTTCACCTCCGCCCGTTTCCGTGGCGAGATCAGGGATGCCGACGCAATCCGCGCGCGCATGGCGGAAGTGCAAACCCATCGCGAGACTGCGCAGCCGATCCGCGAAAAGACCGGCGGCTCGACCTTTAAGAATCCGCCCGGCCATTCCGCCTGGAAGCTGGTCGATGCCGCCGGCTGCCGTGGCCTGCGCATTGGCGGTGCCGAGGTGTCCGAGATGCACTGCAATTTCCTGATCAACACGGGCAATGCCACCGCGCACGACATCGAGACGTTGGGCGAGACCGTGCGTGAACGGGTGAAGACGAATTCAGGAATTGAGCTACACTGGGAAATCAAGCGGATCGGAATCCCCGGCTAATTTGGACAAGCAACGAGAGAACATGCGCATCACCATCCTCTTCGGCGGCTCCAACCGCGAACGTCTGGTTTCGGTCGCCTCAGCCCAGGCGCTGCATCAGGCGCTGCCTGAGGCCGATCTCTGGTGGTGGGACGTCGAGGACAAGGTGCATGTCGTGCAATCCAGACAGCTGCTCGAACATGCCCGCCCGTTCGAGGACGAATTCAAGCCCGGCACGTCAGGCATTCCGTTGGCGCAGGCGCTCGACCAGGCCAGGGCGGAGAACCGCGTGCTGGTGCTCGGCCTGCACGGCGGTCGTGCCGAGAACGGCGAATTGCAGGTGATGTGCGAGGCGCGCGGCGTGCCTTTCACCGGATCGGGCTCGGCCTCCTCGCATCTCGCGTTCGACAAGTTCGCGGCCAAGCATTTCGCCGCGCTCGGCGGCGTGTCGCCGCCGGCCAACATTGCGCTGGACCAGATCGACGAGGCCTTCGCCGAATACGGCCGGCTGATCGCAAAGCCCGCCAGGGATGGCTCGAGCTACGGCCTGATCTTCGTCAACGCCAGGCAGGATCTGGTCGCCGTCCGCAATGCCGCCAAGCACGAAGAGTATGTGATCGAGCCCTACATCGCCGGCGTCGAGGCGACCTGCGGCGTGCTGGAGCGGCCGGATGGCTCGATCATCTCGCTGCCGCCGATCGAGATCATCCCGGGCGAGGGCAGTTTCGACTACGCGGCGAAATATCTTTTGAAGTCGACCCAGGAGATCTGTCCAGGACGCTTCACGGCGGAGATCACGGCCGCACTGAAGCAGCAGGCGATGCTGGCGCACCGGGCGATGTCCTGTACCGGCTATTCCCGTTCGGATTTCATCGTCTCGGCCAAGGGCCTGGTCTATCTCGAAACCAACACGCTGCCCGGCCTGACCAAGTCCTCGCTCTACCCCAAGGCGCTGAAGGCCGAGGGCATCGCGTTCGTCGACTTCCTGCGCGGCCTGGTCGAGCTCGCCGTGGCCGGTGTCCGAAAATAATTAGGACTGGTTAACGGCCGAACCGGCGAAACGGCCGGTTTTGGAACCCAAAACCGGTAAAATGCCGGATATCGCGGCATAAATGCCTCACAGGCCTGGGCAAAAAGCTCACGTCGTTAACGAACTTTACCTTTTGTTTACCAGGACGTCCGAAGGTTAACGCTGGCGGCGCATATGACGCTTTGGCTGCCGGCGCGTGGACCGTTGCGGGTGTTGTCACTCCCAGCGAACGCTCTGAAGGGGAGAGGTTTTCTTCTGCTGAAGACCAGCACCCGGCCCGGCAAGTCCGAGACGTCATGTTCGCCAGGACCCGCGCGATGTCGCGGGCAAACTGTTGACGAGCTCGTGCAATGGATGGAGCAGGAAGCCTCACTCGGTCGCTTTTTAGATCGCTGAGGCCCCAAGCTGACCTGAAGGCGGCCGCTATTGGAGCGGTCGTGCTTCTGCGCGAGTGGGTGCAGGACAAGCGTCAGGAAAGAGTTCTCGGCGCCCGTGCTGCCGCCAAGGAAAAAACCAGGGCGAAAGCCGTCATCGAGCGCGAGCCGCCGCCGCGGTTGGTCGCGCTGGTCGAGCGCTATCTGCCGCGCCGCGTCGGGATCAGCATGACGGTGCTGCTCCTGATCGGAAGCTGCGGCTTCGGTATCGTCAAGGGAGGCCATCTCCAGGATTTCATC
The DNA here is from genome assembly GCF_000515415.1 of Bradyrhizobium sp. WSM1417. Taxonomy (NCBI): domain Bacteria; kingdom Pseudomonadati; phylum Pseudomonadota; class Alphaproteobacteria; order Hyphomicrobiales; family Nitrobacteraceae; genus Bradyrhizobium; species Bradyrhizobium sp. WSM1417. The sequence continues at coordinate 6,948,932 of NZ_KI911783.1, read as the reverse complement.
ACGGCGGTCAACGACACCCGTAACGCCCTGGCCAATTCCGCCGGCTTCCGCATCACCTCCGTCGTGATCAACGGCCGCAAGCAGCTCAGCCAGGACGAGATCCTCGCGATCGGCGGCGTCAGCGGCCGGTCCTCGCTGCTGTTCCTCGACGCCGACGCGGTGCGCGACAAGCTCAAGGCCAATCCCTGGATCGCGGATGCGACCGTTCTGAAGCTGTATCCGGGCCAGCTCATGATCGAGCTCACCGAGCGCAAGGCGTTCGCGCTGTGGCAGGAGGCCGGCCGGCTCTCCGTCATTGCCGATGACGGCGCCGTGCTCGAACCCTATGTCTCGCGCCGCTTCCTGTCGCTGCCGCTCGTGGTCGGCAAGGGCGCCGAGACGCAGGCCCGCGACTTCCTCGCTTTGCTGGCGCGCTATCCGCAGGTCAATTCCATCACCAAGGCCGCGATCTTCGTCGGGGAGCGGCGCTGGAACCTGAGGCTCAAGGACGGCCTCGACATCCGGCTACCCGAGCAGGACGTCGGCAACGCGCTTGCGATGCTGTCTAGGCTCGACAAGGAGGACAGGCTGTTCTCCCGCGACATCGTCGCCGTCGACCTTCGCCTGCCCGATCGGCTGGTGGTGCAGCTGTCCGAGGACGCCGCCAAGGCGCGCGACGATTTGTTCAAGGACAAGAAGAAGAAAAAGGCCGGGGATGCTGCATGACCGGTCTTGATCGCACCCAGACACCGAAGACACGCCCGATGTCGCACAAGCGCGGCGGCCTCGTCGCCTGCCTCGACATCGGCACCAGCAAGATCGCCTGCATGATCGCCCGGCTGAAGCCGTCGGCGCCGAGCGAAGCCCTGCGCGACCGGACCCATGCGGTGGAGCTGATCGGCTATAGCCAGATCCAGTCGCGCGGCATGAAGGCCGGCGCCGTGATCGATCTCGGCGAATGCGAGCAGGCGGTGCGACAGGCCGTCGGGCTTGCGGAGAAAATGGCCAAGGTGCGGGTCGAGTCCGTGCTGCTGTCGGTCTCCGGCGGCCGGCTCTCCGGTCAGCTGGTCGAAGCTGCGGCCGACATCCGCGGCGGCGCCGTGACGCCGGCCGATGTCAGCCGCGTCACCTCCACCGGCATGCGCCACGCCACCGGCGAAGGCCGCACCGTGCTGCACGCGCTGCCGGTCGGCTACACGCTCGACGGCGTCAAGGGCATCCGCGACCCCCGCGGCATGGTCGCCCATCAGTTCGGCATCGACATGAACGTCGTCACCTGCGACGCCACCGTGGCGCGGAACCTGATGCTGGCGGTCGAACGCTGCCACATCAACGTCGAAGCCATGGCGGCAAGCCCTTATGTGGCTGGCCTGTCGGTGCTGACCGACGACGAGGCCGATCTCGGCGCTGCCGTGGTCGAAATGGGCGCGGGCACCACCACGATCGCGGTCTTTTCCGGCGGCCGCTTCGTGCATGCCGCGGGTTTTGCGGTCGGCGGGCAACACATCACGATGGATCTGGCGCGCGGACTCTCCGCGACCATTGCCGATGCCGAGCGAATCAAGACGTTATACGGGACCGTCATCACCGGCGGATCGGACTCGCGTGAGCTGATGTCTGTACCGACAGCCGGTGACGAGCAGGATCTGCCGCAGATCGTCTCCCGCGCTACCATCGCCAACATCGTCAAGCATCGTGCCGAGGAAGTCTTCGAAATGGTTCGGGACAAGCTGAAGGATTCGCCCTTCGCCTCGGAGCCCAACGGCCGCGTCGTGCTCTCGGGCGGGGCCTCGCAGCTCACCGGTCTCGTCGAGCTTGGAACGCAGATTCTCGGCCGGCCCGTGCGGGTCGGACGTCCGCTCGGTTTCGGCCGGCTGCCCAACGAGGCGAAGAACGCCGCCTTCGCGGTACCGGCCGGACTGCTCGTCTACCCGCAATATGTTCACCACGAACATGTCGAACCGCGGCATACGCGGCAGCAGGTCAGGACGGGGACCGGCGGGTATTTCGGAAAGGTCGGACGATGGCTACGCGAGGGCTTCTGATGACTCCTTCCCGCAATATTCGATTTTCACCAACTCCCGCGGCCGCCGGCCGGGGCGAACCCACGCGCGCGTGATCGAGAGGCAAACATGACCATCAGCATCAATGTTCCTGATATTCACGAACTGAAGCCCCGCATCACCGTGTTCGGCGTCGGCGGCGCCGGTGGTAACGCCGTCAACAACATGATCACGGCGGGCCTCCAGGGCGTCGACTTCGTGGTCGCCAACACCGACGCGCAGGCGCTGACCATGTCGAAGGCGCAGCGCATCGTGCAGATGGGCACGGCGGCCACGCAAGGCTTGGGCGCAGGTTCGCAGCCGGTCGTCGGCGCGGCCGCGGCCGAAGAAGTCATGGACGAGCTGCGCGACCATCTCTCGGGCGCCAACATGGTGTTCGTCACCGCCGGCATGGGCGGCGGCACCGGCACCGGTGCGGCTCCCGTGATCGCCAAGATCGCGCGCGAGATGGGCATCCTCACCGTCGGCGTCGTGACCAAGCCCTTCCACTTCGAGGGCGGTCGCCGCATGCGCACCGCGGAAGCCGGCATCAACGAACTGCACAAGGTCGTCGATACGCTGCTGATCATCCCGAACCAGAACCTGTTCCGGGTCGCCAACGAGAAGACCACCTTCGCCGACGCCTTCGCGATGGCCGACCAGGTGCTCTATTCGGGCGTTGCCTGCATCACCGACCTGATGGTCAAGGAAGGCCTGATCAACCTCGACTTCGCCGACGTGAGAGCGGTGATGAAGGAAATGGGCAAGGCGATGATGGGCACGGGCGAAGCCTCCGGCGACAAGCGCGCGCTGACCGCCGCCGAAGCCGCGATCGCCAACCCGCTGATCGACGACAGTTCGATGAAGGGCGCCAAGGGCCTGCTGATCTCGATCACGGGCGGCAAGGACCTCACTTTGTTCGAAGTCGACGAAGCCGCGACCCGCATCCGCGAGGAAGTCGACCAGGACGCCAACATCATCGTCGGCGCCACCTTCGACGAGGCGCTCGACGGCCTGATCCGCGTCTCGGTCGTTGCCACCGGCATCGAGCAGGCCGCGATCGCTCGTAACACCCAGGCCACCAGTGCGCCGGTTGCGAACCCGGCACCGCAGGCCCAGCAGGCTCCGGCCGCGGCTGCCGAGAGCCGCCTTGCCGATTTGACCGCACGGCTGCGCGCCGACAATCAGCGCATGGCCGAGCGCGCCCAGAAGTTCGAAGCACCCAGCCCGGCCGCCGGATCGGGCCAGTTTGCTGCCGCTCCCGCGGCTCCGCGTCCGAACGTCGAGCGCGCTGCGCTTGCCGCCATCGCCGCCGCCGTTGCGGACGTCCCGCAGGCACCCGCGCCGATGCAGACCTATGGCGACGTCACCGTGCGCCCGATCGCGCAGAAGCCCACGCTGTTCCCGGAGCCCGAGCAGGCGCCGCTGGCCATGCACGAGCCGATGACGCCGGAAACCTTCATCCCGCCGCAGGCCGAGCGTGCGCCGGTCCGCACACCGCGGATGCCGCGGATCGAGGAACTTCCGATGCCCGCCCAGGCCGAGCTTCGCCAGGCCCGCGGCGAGGTCGAGGAAGAGACCCCGCAAAAGACCCGGCTGTCGCTGCTGCAGCGGCTCGCCAATGTCGGCCTCGGCCGTCGTGACGAGGAGACCGAAGCGCCGATCGCTGCCCGCACCGCCGGTCCCGCGATGCCGCCATTGCCCGATCGCCGCCCTCAGAAGACCGTGGCGCAGCAAATCGCGTCCACCGAGCCGGTGTCCGAGTATGCCCGTCGTCCCGCGCCGCAGGGCTTGGACATGCACGGCCGTCCTGCGCCTGTTGCCCCGGCGCCACAGGGAGACGACCATCTTGATATCCCGGCCTTCCTGCGGCGGCAGGCGACCTGAGGATTGTTACAATAAGGCAGACGAAAAAAGGTCCCGGCGGGAAGCTTGCCGGGACCTTTTCTTTTGCCCCGTGCATATCCGGATTGCGTAGCCAAGCAACTGATTTTAAATCATTAATCACGTATTCGATGGTTTAGTAAAACTGCCGAAAACGGTCCCAAACTCCGGTCCAATTTGGTTAAGCCTTGGCGCGAATACGGCGGGTTTGGGGTAACAATCGGTAAAAAAGCGTGAGTTGGCGCTGTTTGAGGCAGTGACTATGGTTTGCCGTGACTTGGGGATACGGATTCGGAAGCGAGCGGTCTCAGCCGCTCAGTCGGGTTCAGTATAAGTCGCGGTGGTCGTAGTGGGGCGGTTCCTGATGAAATTTAGCCGGCAAACAACGCTTCGTGCGCAAGCCAGTGTGGCAGGCGTCGGCGTTCATTCCGGTCTTCCCGTCACGCTTACGCTTGGACCCGCGCCCGTCGACGCGGGCTTTGTTTTTATCCGCACGGGGCTTGAGGGAAGCGATCGCGAAGTTCAGGCCACCGCCGAGCAGGTGATCGCGACCGATTTCGCCACCGTCCTCGGTGATCGCGACGGTCCGCTGGTTTCCACCGCCGAGCATGTGCTTGCTGCACTGCGGGGCATGGGTGTCGACAACGCGATCATCGAGATCGACGGGCCGGAAGTGCCGATCATGGACGGCAGCGCCGCGGCCTTCGTTGCGGCGATCGACCAGGCCGGCATCGTGACCCAGCCGCCACAGCGCCGCTTCATTCAGGTTTTGAAGCCGATCTCGGTCAAGATCGGCGACTCCTTCGGCGAGATCCGGCCCTATGCCGACGGGTTCCGCGCCGAGGTCGAGATTAATTTCACCAATCCTGTCATCGGCCAGCAGAGCTACGCCTTCGACCTCAACCCGGAGCGTTTCCGCCGCGAAGTCGGCCGGGCCCGGACTTTCGGTCTGATGTGCGACGTTGCGCGGCTTTGGAGCGCCGGCTATGCGCTCGGCGCCTCCTTCGACAATACCGTCGTGTTCGACGAGGAGCGGCTGCTCAACACCGAAGGCCTGCGCTACGCCGACGAATGCGCCCGCCACAAGGTGCTGGACGTGATTGGCGACCTCGCGCTGGCCGGTCTGCCGCTGCTCGGCGCCTACCGCTCGGTACGTGGCGGCCACAAGCTCAACCACGCCGTCTTGACCGCGCTGCTCGCCGACCGCACCGCCTGGCGGGTGGTCGAGGGCGAGGCAGCCCGCCGCACCACGCGTCCGGTGGCCGAAACCGGTCGCGGCATCGTCGGTGGCCGGATCGCCGCGGTCTACGGACCGGACGTTTCCTGAAGCGAGACATTTCCGAAGAGAGACGAGCCTGAAGAGACCCGTTGCCATGGACGTTTGGCGGCGGCTTTCCCCGGGAAACTCCTGGTAACGATGATCGGCTAGGATTGCGGCGCGTTCGCCTTAATCCGGGCGGAATGCCTGCCTATCCGGTTGGTTGAAGATCGTTTTTCGGTTACACCGGCGTGGTCGCACGGCAGGCACCACGGCTATATTTCGCGCCCAGGACGGGGTTCATGGGCTGGCGGACACCGCACCACAGGGCGTCAGGGCAATACTCATGTCGGCACAGCGTATGACGCGCGGATATCTTCAAGTCCCGTCTCGAGAACTCTCGTCTCGAGCCCGTGGGCTGCTTCAGGTTGTCGCCCTCTTCGTGCTCGCGCTGCCGCTGGCCGGCTGCGGCACCGGCGCGCTGTGGGACAAGTTCACCGCCAAGGACGACACCTTCGTCGAGGAGCCCGCCGACAAGATCTACAATGAGGGCCTGTACCTCATGAACGAGAAGAAGGACATGAAGGCGGCGAACAAGAAGTTCGAAGAGGTCGACCGCCAGCATCCTTATTCCGACTGGGCCCGCAAATCGTTGCTGATGTCGGCCTACGCGTCCTACCAGGGCGGCGATTATGACAGCTGCATCGGCGCGGCCACCCGCTACGTCACGCTGCATCCCGGCAGCCCGGATGCGGCCTACGCGCAATATCTGATTGCCGCCTCGCATTACGACCAGATTCCGGACATCAGCCGCGACCAGACCCGTACCGAGAAGGCGATCGCCTCGCTGGAAGAGGTGGTGCGCAAATATCCGACCTCCGAATATGCGACCTCGGCCAAGGCCAAGATCGAAGGTGCGCGCGACCAGCTCGCCGGCAAGGAAATGAACGTCGGCCGCTATTACGCGCAGAAGCGCGACTACACGGCGGCGATCAACCGCTACAAGGCCGTGGTGACGCAATACCAGACCACCCGCCATGTCGAGGAGGCGCTGTACCGCCTGACCGAGGCCTATATGGCGATCGGCATCGTCGGCGAGGCCCAGACGGCCGCCGCCGTGCTTGGGCACAATTTTCCTGACAGTCGCTGGTACAAGGACGCCTATAATCTTGTAAAATCAGGCGGTCTCGAACCGAGCGAGAATCAGGGGTCCTGGATTAGCAAGACCTTCAAGAAAATGGGTCTCGGCTAGGAAATAGAGTTCCATGCTGGCGCGTCTGTCGATCCGTGACATCGTCCTGATCGAACGGCTCGATATCGAATTCGCAACCGGCCTCGCGGTTTTGACCGGCGAGACCGGTGCGGGCAAATCCATCCTGCTCGATGCCTTTGCGTTGGCGCTCGGCGGCCGCGGCGATGCCGGTCTCGTGCGGCATGGGGCGGAGCAGGGGCAGGTCACTGCCGTATTCGATATCCCAAAAAACCATCCCGCGGCCAAAATCCTCGCGGAGAACGGGCTGGAGGACACCGGCGAGATGATTCTCCGCCGGGTCCAGCTCGCCGACGGCCGCACCCGCGCCTTCATCAACGACCAGGCGATCAGCGTGCAGACGCTGAAGGCGGTCGGTGCTGCCCTGGTCGAGATCCACGGCCAGCACGACGAGCGCGCGCTGGTCGATGCCGCCACCCACCGCCGCCTGCTCGACGCCTTCGCCGGTCTCGAAAAGGACGTCTCGGCGGTCGAGGCGCTCTGGGACGCCCGCCGCACCGCCAACACTGCGCTGGAGGAGCATCGCGCCGGCATGGAGCGCGCCGCGCGCGAAGCCGATTACCTCCGCCACGCCTCGGACGAATTGAAGCAGCTCGCGCCTAGGGATGGCGAGGAGACCTCGCTGGCTTCGAGGCGCACGACCATGATGCAGGGCGAGAAGATCGCCTCCGACCTGCGCGAGGCGCAGGAGGCGGTCGGTGGCCACCATTCGCCGGTCGCCTCGCTGTCGGCAGCCGTGCGCCGGCTGGAGCGTCGCGGCGTCAACTCGCCGGCGCTGGTCGAGCCCGCGGTCAGGGCGATCGATACCGCGATCAACGCGCTGGAGGAAGCCGACCAGCATCTCCAGGCGGCGCTTGCCGCGACCGATTTCGATCCCTCGGAGCTCGAACGCATCGAGGAGCGGCTGTTCGCGTTGCGCGCCGCCTCGCGCAAATATTCGACGCCGGTCGACGGGCTCGCCGCACTTGCCGCAAGATATGCCGCCGACGTCGTCCTGATCGACGCCGGCGCCTCACGGCTGAAAAAGCTGGAGCAGGCCGCGATCGAAGCCGACGCGCGCTATGCGGCGGCCGCCAAGAAGCTGTCGATGGCGCGGCAGAAATCGGCGGAGAAGCTCAACAAGGCCGTCAATGCCGAGCTCGCGCCGCTCAAGCTCGAACGCGCCAAGTTCATGACCCAGGTTCAGACCGACGAGGCAGCTCCAGGCCCGCAAGGCTTCGACCGCGTCGAGTTCTGGGTGCAAACCAATCCGGGCACCAAGCCAGGGCCGATGATGAAGGTCGCCTCCGGCGGCGAGCTGTCGCGTTTCCTGCTGGCGCTGAAGGTCGTGCTGTCCGACCGCGGCTCGGCGCCGACCTTGGTCTTCGACGAGATCGACACCGGCGTCGGCGGCGCGGTCGCGGACGCGATCGGCGGAAGGCTGGCGCGGCTCGCCGGCAAGGTTCAGGTGATGGCCGTCACCCACGCTCCGCAGGTCGCCGCCCGTGCCGACCAGCATTTGCTGATCTCCAAGGACGCACTGGACAAGGGCAAGCGCGTCGCCACCCGCGTCAATGCGCTCGCCGCCGACCACCGCCGCGAGGAGATCGCGCGGATGCTCGCCGGCGCCGAGATCACCGCCGAGGCGAGGGCTGCCGCGGACCGTCTGCTCAAGGCGGCGACGGCTTGATTTCGTGTCCCGGACGCGCGCAAGCGCCGGGCCCTAAACGTTATGTCCGGGGTACGAAACTGTAACCGCCTTTACCCTCCCGTCCGCTCCATCGTATCCAAGCACCCATGGCCAGAGCAGCAAAATCGAAACCAGCACCGCTTCGCGACGTCGCCGACCTCACCAAGGCGCAGGCCAAGGTCGAACACATGCGGCTCGCGCTCGAGATCGAGGGGCATAACGAACGCTACTACCAGGACGACGCGCCCACCGTCACCGATGCCGAGTATGACGCGCTGCGCCAGCGCTTCAACGCGATCGAGAAGCGCTTTCCGGAATTCGTCAGCGCGGACTCGCCGTCGCAGAAAGTCGGCGCCGCACCGTCAGGCCGCTTCAAGAAGGTGCGGCATGCCGTCCCCATGCTGTCGCTCGATAACGCCTTTGCGGAAGAGGATCTGCGCGACTTCGTCGGCCGCATCGTCCGCTTCCTGAAGCTCGACGACGACAGAATCGATTTCTCCGCCGAGCCGAAGATCGACGGCCTCTCGATGTCGCTGCGCTATGAGGGTGGTGAGCTCGTCACCGCCGCGACGCGCGGTGACGGCGCGGTCGGCGAGGACGTCACCGCCAATATCCGCACGCTCGAAGACGTGCCGCAAAAGCTGAAGGGCCGCAACGTTCCCGATATCTGCGAGGTGCGCGGCGAGGTCTACATGACCAAGAAGGCCTTTCTCGCGCTCAACGAGCGGCAGAAGGCCGAAGGCGGCACCATCTTCGCCAATCCGCGCAATTCGGCCGCGGGTTCGCTCCGGCAGAAGGACCCGACCATCACCGCCTCGCGTCCCCTCGGCTTCTTCGCCTATGCCTGGGGCGAGATGAGCGCGATGCCGGAGGCCACGCAGAGCGGCATGATCCACTGGTTCGAGCGCTGCGGCTTCAAGACCAACCCGCTGACCAAGCTCTGTCACTCCGTCGAGGAGCTGCTCGCGTTTCATCGTGCGATCGAGGAACAGCGCGCAAGGCTCGAGTACGACATCGACGGCGTCGTTTACAAGGTGGACCGCATCGACTGGCAGGAACGGCTCGGCTTCGTCTCGCGCACGCCGCGCTGGGGCATCGCCCACAAATTCCCGGCCGAGCGCGCCACGACGGTGTTGCGCGACATCGAGATCCAGGTCGGCCGCACCGGCTCGTTCACGCCGGTCGGCAAGCTCGAGCCGGTCGGCGTCGGCGGCGTGATCGTGCAGAACGTCACGCTGCACAACGAGGACTACATCAAGGGTATCGGCAATAAGGGCGAAGTGCTGCGCGAGGGCCGCGACATCAGGATCGGCGACACCGTCGTGATCCAGCGCGCCGGCGACGTCATCCCGCAGGTGGTCGACGTCGTCCTCGACATGCGGCCGAAGAGCGCTAAGGAATACCACTTCCCCAAGAAATGTCCGTGTCCGCTGCATACCGACGTCGTGCGAGGAGAGACGGCCGCTGGCGAAGAGGAGGCACGCGCCCGTTGTACCGGCGAGTTCGCCTGTCCCTATCAGAAGACCGAGCACCTGAAGCTGTTCGTGTCGCGGCGGGCCTTCGACATCGACGGCCTCGGCGAGAAGCAACTTCAGTATTTTTTCGACGAAGGATTCGTGAAGGAGCCAGCCGACATCTTCACGCTGGAAAAGCGCAATGCTAAACTCAAGCTTGAGGACATCGAGGGTTACGGCGTAACCTCGGTGCGCAATTTGTTCAGCGCGATCGAGAGCCGTCGGAAGATCGCGCTGGAGCGTTTTATTTACGCGCTCGGCATGCGCCATATCGGCGAGACCACGGCGCTGGCGCTGGCACGCGGCTACGGTTCCTGGGACGCCTTCCACGATGCCAGCCTCAAGGTCGCCAAGGGCGACGAGGAGGCGATGGCCGAGATGGATGCGCTCGACCAGATCGGCGAGACCGTGATCAAGAGCATCGCCGACTATTTCGGCGAGAGCCACAATCGCGGCATCGTCGAGCGGCTGACCAGGGAGGTCGAGATCATCGACGCCGAGAAGCCGAAGAGCAACTCCGCCGTCGCCGGCAAGACCGTGGTGTTCACGGGCTCGCTGGAGAAGATGACGCGCGACGAGGCCAAGGCCACCGCTGAGCGGTTAGGCGCAAAAGTGTCCGGATCGGTGTCCAAGAAAACCGATCTCGTCGTCGCCGGCCCCGGCGCGGGTTCGAAGCTCGCGGAAGCCACCAAGCATGGCGTCAAGGTGCTGACCGAGGACGAGTGGCTGCAGCTGATCGGGGAGTGACTCTTCCCTTCTCCCCTTGTGGGAGAAGGTGGCGCGTAGCGCCGGATGAGGGGTTCTATCCTCGAGTTCAAACTTTGAGAGGGGGCCCGTGCGGAGAGAGACCCCTCATCCGGCGCGCTACGCGCGCCACCTTCTCCCACAAGGGGAGAAGGAAGAAGGCCTCACCGCGCATCCCTCACATCATCCCGCTCTCTTCCTCTTCCGCCTGCCCGATCAGCGTCTCGCTCACCATGACCTCGCGGCGGGGGACGACGAAGATCATCGTGCAGGCGCAGAGCAGGGAGATCGCCAGCACCGCGGCGGTGAGCGGCAGCGTGGTCGCGGAATGGCCGCCGAGATAGGCGCCGAATTGCGACATCAGCGCGCCGATGCCCTGCTGGAGGAAGCCCATCGCACCTGACGCGGTGCCGGCGGCCTCGGGACGGACGCTGATGGCGCCGGCGGCCGAGTTCGCCATTACGAAGGCATTGCCGACCATCACGATCATCTGCGTGCCGAACAGCCAGGCGGGTGCCTCGTTCCAGCCGGTGAAACTCCACAGCAGGTTCAACAGGCTACCGCAAAGCTGGAGCGCGAGCCCGAACCAGATCAACTTCTCCAGCGAATGCCTGGGCGCGAAGCGCACGCAGAGCAGATTGCCGACGAGATAGGCAAAACCCGTCGTCGCGAACCACGCGCCGTATTCGGCGCTGGTCCTGCCCATCTGCGTCACCACGATATAGGGGCCGCCGCCGGCGAAGGTGAAGATGATCTGCGAGGCGAGCACCTGGCACATCACGTAGCCGACGAAGGCGCGGTTGCGGATCAGGATGCCGACATCGTCGCGAAAGCCGCTGCCGGCGGCGCGGTCTCGGCGCGTTTCGGGCAGCGCGAATGCGATGCCGACGGCGACGATGATCGCGGCGACGGTGATGGCGTAGAAGATCGCGCGCCAGCCGAATGCTGTCTCGATCAGGCCGCCGCTGAGCGGGGAGACCATCTGCCCGATCATCAGCGCCGCGACCACGAGGCTGATCATCGAGGCGACGCGATCGCGCTGGTAGATGTCGCGGATGATGGCGCGGCTCACCACCATGCCGGCGGCGCCGCCCAGCGCCTGGAAGAAGCGCGCGGCGATCAGCTGCGGCAGCGTTTCCGCGAAGATGCAGGCGACGCTGGCCGCGACCATCAGGGCCAGGCCTCCGAGCAGCACCGGGCGTCGCCCGAAACGGTCCGACAGCGGGCCCATGATGAGTTGCGACAGCGCGATGCCGACCATGTACAGCGACACCGTCATCTGCGCGACCGAGATGTCGCTGCCAAATGTCGTCGCCAGCACCGGCAGCGCCGGAACCAGCATGTAAAGCGAGATCGGCGCGATCCCGGTCATGACGACGAGCAACAGCAACACCACGCGCGAGGTCGCGAGGTTCTTCGCCGTTTCCGGCGGTTTGCTAATGATGCCGTGCATGCGTGTCCGTCTGGTAGAAACTCGAATCGGACTGTAGCGCGCTCGCACAAGACGCATATCGGCGTTTCGGAATGCGGCTATACGGATTCCGGGACGGTGATGAGGGCACGATGGCGACCGATTGGGCGCGTTGCTCGCGTCAAAAGCTCGGTGTCATCGCCCGGCTTGACCGGGCGATCCAGTACGCCGCGGCTTCTCCGCATACGTTTGCTGTCTCTGGAATACTGGATTCCCCGCCTTCGAGGGGAATGACAGCGGGGGTGGAAATGAGCCTTGCGCAAATCGTGTGGTGCTATGCGTCGAGCCCGTGAAATGGCGAACTTACGCCTTCAGCTCCGCCGTGGCCTGGTCCAGCCACGCCTTCGTCGTCTCGTCCAGCGCCGGCCGCACCTCGGCCCTGACGCGCGCGTGATAGGCGTTGAGCCAGTCGAGCTCGTCCTTGCTGAGCATGCCGACATCGATCAGCCGGCGGTCGATCGGTGCCAGGGTCAGCGTCTCGAACGCGTTCATCGATTTTTCCGCGCCTTTGATGTCGGCAGCGACCACCAGTTCGAGGTTCTCGATGCGGATGCCGAAACCGTCGGTCTTGTAGTAGCCGGGCTCGTTGGACAGGATCATGCCGCGCTTCAGCGGCGTGGTGCCGAGCTTCGATATCCGCGCCGGTCCTTCGTGCACCGAGAGATAGCTGCCGACGCCGTGGCCGGTGCCATGCTCGAAATCGACGCCGGCGGCCCAGAGATATTGCCGTGCCAGTGTGTCGAGCTGCGCGCCGGTGGCGCCGTCGGGAAAGATCGCCCGCGCGATCGCGATGTGGCCGCGCAGCACACGCGTGAAGCGGTCGCGCATCTCGGCGGTCGGCTCGCCCACGGCCATGGTGCGGGTGACGTCGGTGGTGCCGTCTTCGTATTGTGCACCTGAATCGATCAGCAGCAGATCGCCCGGCACGATCCGCCGGTTGCTCTTGCGGGTGACGCGGTAGTGCACGATCGCGCCATTCGGGCCGGTGCCCGATATGGTCGGGAACGACACGTCCTTCAGTGCGCCGGTGTCGCGGCGGAACGTCTCCAGTGCCTCGACCGCGTCGATCTCGGTGAGCTTGCCGCTTGCCGCCTCGCGGTCGATGAAGGCGAGGAAGCGCGCCAGCGCCACGGCGTCGCGCCGGTGCGCGGTTTGCGTGCCCTTGATCTCGGTCGTGTTCTTGACCGCCTTGAGCAGCGCGATGGGATCGCTGCCGCGCACCGGCCTGCCGCCGGCACCCGTGATCAGCCGGCTGAGGGCATCAGCCGCGGTCGCATTGTCGAGCGCGATCGATCCACCGCTCTTGGCGAGCGCCATCAGCGTCGGCGCCATCGCATCGGGCTCGCGCACGTCGGCGGACTGCTCGAGATGGTCGCGGGTCAGATTGGAGAGCTTGCGGTGATCGATGAAGATGGTGGGACGGCCGTCCTTCGGCACCAGCGCATAGGACAGCGGCAGCGGCGTATGCGCGACGTCGGCGCCGCGGATGTTGAAGGTCCAGGCAACGGCGTGGCTGTCGGACAGCACCAACGCATCGACGCCGAGCTTGCCGATCTCGCTCCTGATCTGCGTCAGCTTCTCGGCTTCAGTCACGCCGGCATGTTGCATCCCGTGCACCGTGACCGGCGCAATCGGCGGCTGTGGCCGGTCTTGCCAGATCGCATCGACCGGATTGCTGTCGACGGCGACCAACTCGGCACCGGCCTTGGTGCAGGCGGCGGCCAAACGCTCGGCTGCCGCAAAAGTGTGCAGCCACGGATCAAATCCTAGGCGGTCGCCGGCCTTCAGGTGTGCCGACATCCAGCTTTCCGGCGGGGGATCGATCAGAGATTCCACGGCCCAGGCCCTTGAATCGACCTGCTTGGCCGCCTGGATCGTGTAGCGGCCATCGACGAAGACCGCAGCCTCGTGCGTCAGCACCACCGCCAGTCCTGCCGAGCCGGTAAAACCGGTCAGCCAGGCCAGACGCTCTTCCGAGGGCGGCACATACTCATTCTGCTGCTGGTCGGCGCGTGGAATCACGAAACCGGTCAGCTTGCGGCGGGCGAGTTCTTCACGGAGCGCGGCCAACCGCGCCGTCAACGCGACGCCGGCCTCGGGCTCCTCGAATGTCTGGAAGTGCGCTTCGAACATGGTGGATCACTTTAGGATCATGCGGATCAGTCCGCAATGTAGACGCATTTGAGGTCGCATCTGGCATGGACTGTGCTTGAACAAGTTCCATTCGAATTGAGTGGAGTACAGGATGCGGCAGTTGCGCTTCGTCCGGATAACAGGGAAATTCGAGCAAGTTGTTCATCTCAATGACGAGGGGACACTCGATGCCAGCGTTCACGTTTGAGAAGATTACGCCGCCGGTGCGCCGCGCCCCGGCTGCCGCAACACCGAAGAAACCGCGCGGCCTCATCAACCAGATGATCGACCGTTTCGCCGAACGCCGCGCGAGGCGCGCCTCGCAGGCCGAGCGCGCGATGCGCCCGGACGAGAAGGCCGCAAAGTAGCGGCATCTACGGCAGCAGCCGTACTCACCCCATCTTCCGCAGCAACAGGCTGCTCCATCCCTCGATCCGCAAGTGCTTCAGAGGCACGAGGCCGCGCGCGCGGTAGGCGGCGATCACGGCGGGGACCTGGGGCGTCAACAGACCGGAGAGGATGACGCGCCCTCCGGTCGCGAGGTGCCGCGTCATCGGGCCCGCCAATTGCCGTAACGGATTGGCCAGGATGTTGGCCAGCACCAGGTCGAACGGGCCGCATCTGCCGAAATCGGCCGCCGCGAAGCCGGTGGCGCGGATCACTCGCACATGATGACCGACTTCGTTCAACAAGGCGTTCTCGGCTGCCACCTTGACCGAGGCCGGGTCGATGTCGGAGGCCAGCACCGCGCGATGCAGCGCCTTCGCCGCCGCTATCCCCAGCACGCCGGTCCCGGTGCCGAGGTCAAGCAGGCGGCCCGGCCGGGTGCTTTTCAAGACATGGTCAAGCAGGAGTAAACAGCCGCGCGTGGTGCCGTGATGGCCGGTGCCGAAGGCGAGGGCCGCCTCGATCTCGATGGCGAGCTTGTTTGGCGCCACGCGGTCGCGGTCATGGCTGCCGTGGACGACGAAGCGCCCGGCCGGCACCGGGACGAGATCTTCCAGGCTCGACTTGACCCAGTCCCTGGCTTCGACGGTGTCGAAGGCGAGCGTGTCGGCGATCTCATTTCCTGCTGATGTTGCAACGAGTTCGCGCAGCCACGCCCGGTCCGGCGCGTTCGCGAAATGCAGCGCGACGTCCCACTGTCCGTTCGGTTGCTCGAACGCGGCGACCGCCGCATCGTCCTCGAAGAACATTTCAGTGAGGACGTCGACAATGCGCTTGGCGGCGGTCTCGCTGCCGATCGAAAAACTGGCGCGATGGGTGGAGGGCTGCATATCTCAGGGTTCCGTCCGGTTCAATTTTTGGAACTTTTGTTTCCAATATTTTGCATAACTTGCATTTAAGGGATTAACCCGACCGCAGGTTGTATTCCGTACATTTCCGGGTGTTGGGCAACCCACACAGCTTGAAATAGAATAGGAGGCGAGACTTGAAGCGCATGATTTTGAAGTTCTGGACCGACGATTCAGGTGCAACCGCAATCGAGTATGGCCTGATCGCAGCCGGCATCGCGCTGGCGATCATCACCGTGGTGAACGGCCTGGGCACCACCATGAACGAGAAGTTCACTTCGATTAGCAGCTCCTTGAAGTAATTTCCGCTTTCCATTTCCCGGCGGGGCCAATTCTCCACACGACTGCTTTCGACCAGCGCCCGTCGGGGGAATTGCCCCTGGCGGGCGAAGTCGTTTTGGGGACAGGTTTTCACAGAATGCCCACAGGCTGTCCGCTGGTTTTTCCGGGCTGTGTCCACGCATTAGCCCGCCGCTCATCCCCGCATTTTCCACCAATTTGTACCAAGCTTGGAGGGGCGTAACCCACCGCTCTTCCACAGCTCTGCCAACAGCCTTGTCCACAGCCCATCCACAGGGTTATCCACGGCTTCCGAACAGCGAGCGATGATCCCTCAGGATCGCCCGCGCGGCGTTGTGGCCGGGGGCGCCGGTGACGCCGCCGCCGGGGTGGGCGCCCGAGCCGCAGTGATAGAGGCCCTTCACGGGTCCGCGATAATCGGCATGGCCCAGCATCGGCCGCGCCGAGAACAGCTGGTTCAGCGTCAGCGCGCCGTGGAAGATGTCGCCCCCCAACAGGCCGAACTGCCGTTCAAGGTCGAGCGGTGACAGGATCTGGCGGCCGAGCACGCTTGTCGCAAAACCCGGCGCGTACTTGTCCACCGTCGCGATCATGAGGTCGGCGACCTCGTCGCGATGGTCGTCCCACGACTTTCCATCGGGAAGCTCCGGCGCGACGTGCTGGCAGAACAGGCTCGCGACATGTTGTCCTGCGGGCGCGAGCGTATCGTCGAGCGTCGAGGGGATCAGCATTTCCACGACGGGCTCCCGGCTCCAGCCGTGCGCGCGGGCATCGAGAAAGGCACGGTCCATGTAGCCGAGATCAGGGGCCAGGATGATGCCCGAGGTGAGATGATCGCCGTCGCCTGGCAGCGCCGTGAAGGAGGGCAGGCGGTCCAGTGCCACGTTCATGCGGAAGGTGCCGGAGCCGTTCTTCCAGTGCCGGATGCGGTCGAGGAAGGGTTGGGGAAGCGCATCGGCGGCGACCAGCCGCGTATAGAGCAGCTTCGGATTGACGCTGGCTGCGACATATTTCGCGCGGATCGTCGTGCCGTTCTCCAAGGCCACGCCGACCGCGCGGTCGCGCTCGACGACGACTTCGCGCACGCCCGCATCGGTGTCGATCACAACGCCGCGGTCGCGTGCGGCGCGGGCCATGGCTTGCGTGATCGCGCCCATGCCGCCGATGGCGTGACCCCAGACGCCCTTCTTGCCGTTCACCTCGCCGAAGGCGTGATGCAGCATCACATAGGCCGAGCCCGCGGCGTAGGGGCTGGCATAATTGCCGACGATGGCATCGAAGCCGAACAGCGCCTTGACCAGATCATGCTCGAAACGTTCGTCCAGCATCTCGCCGGCCGAGCGGGTGAAGAGATCGAGCAGGCTGCGGCTCTGCTCCAGCGACAGCCCACGCAGGATGTTGGCGCTCTGGATTGCGTTCACGGCTTCGCGGATCGAGGCCGTGCCGAAACCATCGAGCAGATTTGGCGGCGCGCGCAGCACGAATTGCCGGAGCACGTCGGCGATATCTTCCAGCTCGCGCGAAAAGCCGTCGAGCGCGTTTGCGTCATGCGCGCTCAGCCGTGCGACGGACGCCTGCGTCCGCCCCTCGCCGGTGAGCAGATAGCTGCCGTCGGGGGCGGGCAGAAAGTTCTGCGCGCGCCGTTCGACGATGCGCAGGCCCTGTTCGGCCAGCTTCAAGTCGCGGACCACCTGCGGATTGAGCAGGCTCACGGTGTAGGCCGCGACCGAATTGCGGAAGCCCGGATGAAACTCCTCCGTGACCGCGGCCCCGCCGACCACCTTGCGGCGCTCGACCACGCGCACGCGCAAGCCGGCCATCGCGAGATAGGCCGCGCAGGTGAGGCCGTTATGGCCAGCGCCGATGATGATGACGTCGGTTTCGATCATGAAGGGTGCAAGCTGTTCCACGCTCATTCCGGGACGGTCTGAGCGACCCGGTTCGGAATGACATCTGTATATGAAGCATTCCCCGCTGCAACATCACGAGACCCTTTATTGCCCGTTCAGGCGCCTTGTGCTCCATTGCGCGCGCCCGGCGCCCGCCGGGGTTATGCCGGAGCTTCCATGGATTCGATCGTGCAACCCGCCACGGAGCAGCCGTCCTCGTCACGCAACCGGCTGCTGCTGACGGTCTACACCGCCGCGATCTTCGTCAGCGCGCTGTTGCTGTTCTCGGTGCAGCCGCTGTTCACGAAGATGGTCCTGCCGCGGCTCGGCGGCTCGCCGGCGGTGTGGTCGGTGGCGATGGTGTTCTTCCAGTCGCTGCTGCTGGCGGGCTACGCCTATGCGCATATGTTGATGCAGGTGAGGAACCGCATCGTTCCGGTGGTGGTGCATCTCCTGTTGCTGATCGCGGCCTTCGTCACGCTGCCGCTCGGCATCGCCTCGGCCTATGGCGATCCGCCCGCTTCGGGCTACGCGATCTGGCTGCTCGGCCTGTTCGTGATCTCGATCGGGCTGCCGTTCTTCGCGCTCGCCGCCAACAATCCGTTGCTCCAGGCCTGGTTCGTCCGCACCGGGCATCCTGCCGGACATGATCCCTATTTCCTCTATGCGTCCTCCAACATCGGCAGCTTCCTCGCCCTGCTGTCCTATCCGTTCCTGCTGGAGCCGATGTTCACGCTGCACACACAGAACCGGCTCTGGACCGGCGGTTACGGCATTCTGATCCTCCTGATCGCCGCATGTGGCGTGCTGCTGTTGCGCTCGCCGAAGCTTGCCTTGGTCGATGCACGAACTGAGGATTTGAATGCGCCGGCGCCCGGTTTCATGACGCGGCTGCGTTGGATATTCCTCGCCGGAGTGCCGTCCGGGCTGCTCATCGCCGTCACCGCGCACATCTCGACCGACGTTGCGGCGGCGCCGTTGCTGTGGGTGCTGCCGCTGTCGCTGTACCTCTTGACCTGGGTGGTGGTGTTCCAGTCGCGGCCGCTGCTGCCGCACAAATGGATGCTGATGCTGCAGCCGGTCGCGATCGCGGGCGTCGTCTTCCTGCTGGCCTTCGGGGGCGAACAGAACCTGCTGCTGACGCTCGGCGGGCATCAATTGTGCTTCTTCGTCATCGCAATGGCCTGCCACGGCGAATTGGCGCGGACCCGGCCGGCCGCCAAATATCTCACCGGATTCTATGTCGCGCTGTCGTTCGGCGGCATGGTCGGCGGCCTCTTCGCGGGGCTCGTCGCGCCGTTCACATTCTCCTGGATCGCGGAATATCCGATCCTGGTCGCGCTTGCCGCGCTGTGCCGGCCACCCGCGAACGAGCGGCTGGCGGGCATCGTCAAATGGTACTGGCTGGCGCTTGCCGCGCTCGCCGTCGTCCTCATTGGGCCGTCCACCACGACGGGCGGGCTATCGACATGGTTCGAGGATCACCGCGTCTGGACGGCCGGCGGCGTCGGCGTGCTCGCCGCGCTGCTGGCGCTGACGGTCAACGCCGGCCGCTGGAAGATATTCGCCACCGTCGCGCTCGCGCTGGCGTTGATCCGGGTTTATCCCGCGGACGAAGGCCGCGTCACCACGGTGCGCAGCTTCTTCGGCGTGCACAAGATCGTGGTGACGCCCGGCGGCTATTTCCACGTGCTGATGCACGGCACCACGATCCACGGCGCCGAGCGCTTCCTCAACAATGACGGCACGCCGGTCACCGGCCGGCCCGAGCCGATCACCTACTATCACAAGGACGGCGGCATCGGTCAGGCCGTCACCGCGATGCGCGAGCGCAAGGGCGCGCCGCTGAAGGTCGCGGCGATCGGCGTCGGATCGGGCACGCTCGCCTGCGCCGCCGAGCCAAACGAGAGCTGGACATTCTTCGAGATCGATCAGTCCATGGTCGACGCGGCAAGCGATCCGAAGAATTTCCGCTACATCTCGAGCTGTATGCCGGGTCTGAAGCCGGTGATCGGCGATGCCCGCCTCACCTTCGCGAAGGAGCCGGATGGCGCTTATGATCTCATCATCGTCGATGCCTATTCGTCGGATGCGATCCCGATCCATCTTGCGACCGAGGAGGCGATGAAGATCTACAAGGACAAGCTCGCTCCGCACGGCGCCGTGGTGATGCACGTCTCCAACCGCCACCTCGATCTCGAGACCGTCGTGGTCGGCATCGCCGATGCCAACGATCTCAAGAGCTGGGTCTACAACGAGGATTCGGGGCGCGATGGTGACTACATTTTCTCGACCGACGTCGTCATCTCCGCCCGCGAGGATGCCGACGTCGGCAGGCTCGCATCGTCGAAAGCATGGGAGCAGACCGAAGCCGACGACAGGGTGCGGGTCTGGACCGACGATTACTCCAACATTTTGGGCGCGCTGTACCGGCGTTTGAGGGACGGGGAGTAGGGCCCGCTTCTACGGCTCCACCGCTGTCCCCGCGGGCAATGCAATTGCCTTCTCGCCCGCGACCTGTCGCAACAAATCGGGCCGGTCGGAGATGATCCCGTCGACGCCGATCTCGATCATGCGCGCCATGTCCTCGGGCTTGTTGACGGTCCAGACCACGACACGCAGCCCGAGCGTATGAGCCTCCGAGATAAGTGCCGCGGTCACGTCGCCGAAATAGGGCGACCAGATCGCGCCGCCCGCAGCCTTGATGGTTCGGGGCAGCGACCCGCCGTGATCGGCCGGGCTGAACCCAGCCGTCCACTTGGTCGCCTTGTCCAGCGCCACCGTCTGGCCCGAGCCGCGCTGGAGCGTCAGGTACACCGTCGGCAGCTTCGGTGCCCGCTGCTGGACCAGCAGCAGGGTCCGCCAGTCGAACGACTGGATCATGACGCGGTCGGAGAATTTTTCGGCTTCGATCACCTCGAGCAGCCTGGTGACGAAAGATTGCGGATCGAGCGTCTCGTCCGGATGGTTCGGATCGATCTTGGTCTCGATGTTGAAGCGCACGCGCGTATTGCCGGATTTGCGCACGAGCGCGAACAGCTCGCTTAAGGTCGGAATGCGGGTCCCGGGCATGGCGCGCTGATCGGGGAATTGCTTCGCGTAAGGGCTGTCTGGCCGGATCTGGCCGACGTCGTAGGTCCTGACGTCGGCGAGCCGCAGCTTCACGAAGGGCGTGCCGGGGGCCGCGACGTAGGCGCCGCTCGCATCCCGCGTGATATCAGGGTTGAGCCCCCGCTCATGCGACACGACGACTTCGCCGTCGGCGGTGATGCCGACGTCGAGCTCCAGCGTGTCCACGCCCATCGACAGCGCGTTGGCGAACGCCGGCAGGGTGTTTTCCGGCAGCAGTGCCCGCCCGCCGCGATGGGCTTCGAGGTCGAAAGCCGAATCAGATGCCGAATCGAATCCCATGGCCGGCCCCGCAATGAGAAGTGACAGTACGGTCAAGATCGTCGCAGCACGTGACGGCATGACGGCTCGTGGGGCAAGGGGAAAGGGGCGATATTTCAACGCGTTTTGGCGCGTCCGGCCGATTGTATAGGTTTTCGTGGCTGTTGAAACCTTGGGCGGTGGCTTGGGCGGTGGCTTGGGTTGCGGCCGGCGCGGGGGTATGTACTCATGGTCGGTGCCCTGGAATCCCGCCCGTGCAGCAGCAACGCGATCATCGAATTATCCGCAGCCGGCATTTTCGCCGGATGCAGCGGCGGCATTTCATCATCTTCGACGTCTTGCCTTTCCTCGGCACGCTGCTGGCGCTGGTCCTTCTGCTCTACCGCCCGATCGGCGCGATCGAGCTTGGCCTGTTCGTCGGCTTCTGGCTGGTCACCGGCCTCGGCCTCACCGTCGGCTATCACCGGCTCTTTACCCACCGCGCCTTCGCGACCTCCACAGCGATGAGTGCGATCCTGGTCGTGATGGGATCGATGGCCGGCCGCGGTCCCATGCTGTCCTGGGCGGCAATGCACCGCCGGCACCACGAATTGTCCGATCACGACGGCGATCTGCATTCGCCGCGGCTGCACGGCGACGGCGCATTCGGCCGCCTGCGCGGCTTCCTGCACGCGCATTTGACCTGGATGATCGAGCACGATTATCCCAACGTTGCGCACTATGTCCCGGATCTGATAGCAGATCGCAGACTGGTTGCCGTCAACAGCTACTATTACACTTGGGTCGGTCTCGGCCTGGTGCTGCCGGCCGCGATCGGCGGCCTCGCCACCATGAGCCTGTGGGGCGCACTCACCGGCTTGCTCTGGGGCGGCGTAGTGCGCATGTTCGTGGTCGAGCAGACCATGTCCGCCATCAACTCCGTGATGCACAGCTTTGGCGCGCAGCCTTTCGTCACCCGCGACGACAACAGCCGCAATCTCGGCGTGATGGCCTGGCTTGCCTGGGGCGAGGGCTGGCACAACAACCACCATGCCTTTCCCTATTCCGCAGCGTTCGGCCTGCGCTGGTTCGAGTTCGATCCCGGCTTCATCTTCATCCGGGCGCTGGAAGCGCTGGGACTGGCCTGGGACGTCAAGGTGCCGAGCGAGGAGAAGATTGCGCGACGCATGCTACGGCAGCCGGGCGACGCTGCGCCCGACCTCGAAACGGGCTGAGCATCATCCGCCGGCTCACGCCGGCGATGGCGCGGCTTTGAACCGATGCTGTTCAACGACTATCCCTTTCTCCTGGTCTTTCTGCCCGCGGCGCTGCTGATCTATCGCTTGGCCGATCCCTATCCGGGCTTGCGTATCGGCGTGCAGGTAGCGCTGTCGCTCGCCTTCTATGCCTGGGGCAGCCCGTCCTTCATCCTGCTCCTGATCGGCTCCATCGCGATCAACTGGCTCGCCTCGGTCGCCTATGAGCGCGTGAAGTGGCCGGCAGTGCTGACGCTGGTGATCGGGCTCGATCTTGCGGTGCTGGCGCTGTTCAAATACGCCAACTTCCTTCTTGCCAATCTCAGTCTCGTACTGGGTACGAGGTTGCCGGTGCTCGACGTCGGGCTGCCGCTCGGCATATCCTTCTTCACCTTTCACCACATCATGTATCTGGTTGACCTGAAGCGCGGCAGGGCGCCGCTCTATGCGCTCGACCGCTACGCGCTCTACATCGCCTTCTTCCCGCAGGCGATCGCCGGCCCGCTGGCGCGCTGGTCGGAGGTGATGCACCAGTTCGGCAGGCAGGTCTACGTTCCGGGCTGGCAGCGCCAGTTTTGCGTCGCCACCTGCTTCATCGCGATCGGCCTGCTCGAAAAAATCGTGATCGCCGACGGCCTCGCGCATCTGCTCGATCCCATCTACGCGCAGGCATCGAGCGGG
This sequence comes from Bradyrhizobium sp. WSM1417, assembly GCF_000515415.1. Classification (NCBI taxonomy): domain Bacteria; kingdom Pseudomonadati; phylum Pseudomonadota; class Alphaproteobacteria; order Hyphomicrobiales; family Nitrobacteraceae; genus Bradyrhizobium; species Bradyrhizobium sp. WSM1417. Next base: position 6,926,178 of record NZ_KI911783.1, on the reverse strand, counting down.
CCGCTGCCGGGCGGTGACGCGTGGCTCGCCTTCTGCTTCTCCTTCCAGATCCTGCTCGATTTCTCCGGCTATTCCGACATCGCGATCGGCCTCGGCCTGCTGTTCGGCGTGCAGCTGCCGTACAATTTCGATGCGCCGCTGCGCTCGACCAATATCCAGGATTTCTGGCAGCGCTGGCACATCACCCTGATGCTGTTCCTGCGCGACTACGTGTTTTATCCGCTGGTCAATCTCCGCCTGCTGCCGCGGCGCTGGCTTCCCGTACAGTTTTTCGCCGCCATGATGATCACCATGGCGCTGTGCGGCCTCTGGCACGGCGCGAGCTGGACCTTCGTGCTGTGGGGTGTTTTGCACGGGCTTGCGCTGGTTGCTTGCACGCTGTGGCGTCGCTATGGCCCGACGTTCCCATCATGGCTCGGCTGGGCGCTGACCGTGTTGTTTGTGCTCGCGACCGGCGTGATTTTTCGCGCGGGCTCCGTGGAGGCGGCCTGGCACGTCTTCTGCGGACTGCTTTCGCCGCTGCCGCTCGAGCGCGGAAAGCATTTGTGGCCGCTGATTGTCGCGCCGCTGTTCGCCTTCCTGCTGCCAGCGAGCCAGGACATCGTAGCGGTGCTCACGCGTCGCCCCAATCCGTGGCTCGCTGCTCTGCTCGGTCTTGGGTTATTCGCATTGCTGCTCCACATGGGTGGTCGGGATCTGCATGACTTCGTTTACTTCAAGTTCTGAGACCGACCCCGGCTGGGGCCGGAGCTTGCTCGCGTGTCTGGGCACGCTGATCGCCGCTGCGCTGCTGGTGCTCGCACTCATGGTAGCGGTCGATCCCTATGACAGCGGCAAGCTCGGCCTGCTCGGTATCGACGGCGTCGATAATCGTCTGACCCAGATCACGGCCGCGAGCCGCGCCAGGAATCCGGTTTTCAATGCCGCGATCCTGGGCAATTCAACGGCGCAGATGATCGAGCCGGCGGAATTGTCGCGCGCGACCGGCCAGCGATTCGTGCAGCTCTACATGACCGGTGCGGTTCCCCGCCAGGAGCTCGCGGTGCTGGACTTCTTCCTGCGGAATCACCGGGAGGTCGGCGCACTGGTGATCGTAGCCGACCCCGGCTGGTGCGCGCATGCACGTGCCAAGGAGGAGGGCGGCGTCCCATTCCCCGACTGGCTCTACGACAGAAGCGTCGTCACCTACGCCGCACGGCTGATCTCCTGGCAGGCGATCGAGCAGGCTTTTCAACGCATCAGTATCGGGCTTGGCCGGCGACCACGGATGAACCCTGACGGCTTTGTCAGCTATGAGGATATCTGGCCGCCGGGTCAGTTCAAGGAAGTCGGCTGGCCAAGGGATCCGGCGGCGTCCTTGTCCGCCGAGATGCGGGCGACATTTCCCGAGATTGCTGCGCTGGCAGATACCGTCAGGACATTGCCGGCCGATGTGCCCGTCGTCATCATCGTGCCGCCGACCTTCGCGACCACCGTGCCGGAGCCCGGCACGGAAGCCGCCCTGGAGCGCAGCGCCTGCGATACTGCGCTGAAGAAAGTGGTCGCGGGCCGACCGCGCAGCAATTTCATCAGCTACCGAGTTGACAACGCTCTCACGCGCGACCGCGCCAATTTTGCCGATTTCATCCATTATCGCCCAATTCTCGCGCGCAAGATCGAGCAGGGGATCGCTGCGAGCCTGCGCGATGGGGAGAGCGCGAAGATCGATTTCTGAGTCGTCTCAGCCGAGCTGCTCAAAACCGCCATCGAGCCAGAGCTTGCGCGCCAGCTTGCGCTGGATCTTGCCGCTGGTGGTCTTCGGCAGGGTGCTGGGCCGGATCAGCGCGATGTGGCGCACGGAGAGTTCGTGGTTGTCGGCGACGGCCTCGCGAATCCGGCCCTTGATCGCTTCGGTGTCGATCGAGTGGCGCGCGGTGCGCTCGATTTCCTGGACGATGACGAGTGCCTCTTCGCCGCTCTCATCCGGCACCGAGAACGCCGCGCCGCAATTTTCGCGCAAAGCTCCATCGAGCGATTGCACGGTGCGCTCGACGTCCTGGGGATAATGGTTGATGCCGCGGACGATGATGAGGTCCTTGATCCGGCCCGTGACGAACAATTCGCCTGTCACGTCGAGGAAGCCGAGGTCGCCGGTGCGCAGCCACGCCCCGTTTTCGCCGGCAATCTGCGCATTGAGCCCCTCGCGCGTCGCCTCGTCGTTGCGCCAATAGGCGCGGGCAATATTGGCGCCGTTCACCCATATCTCACCGACGCGGTGCGCAGGCAGGCGCGTGCGGTTGTCCGCGTCCACGATGGCGATCCGCTCGCCGGTGAGCGCGCGGCCGCAGCCGACGGCGATCTGCGTATCTTCGGCGCTGGAAGGCTCTTCCGCCGCATGCGCCTGAAGCGCCGTGCGGCTCAGGCTGCGTGTGACATGATCCTCGCCACGGCGTCCGCCGGAAATCAGGAGCGTCGCTTCCGCCATTCCGTAGGCGGGATACATCGCGCGGGGGGCGAGGCCGTGCGGCGCAAATGTCTGGGTAAACCGTTCGATGGTTTCCGCATGCACCGGCTCTGCACCGTTCAGCGCGATCCTGAGCGAGGACAAGTCGACACCCTCCATCTGGTCGGCGCGATAGCGGCTGACGCAGAGGTCGAAGCCGAAATTCGGGCTGCACGCCACTTCCGCCCGATAGTGCGAGATCGCGCGGAGCCAGCCGAGCGGCCGCTGCATGAATGCGTTCGGCGCCATCAGCACGCAGGTCGCGCCGACGTAGAGTGCCTGCAGTGCGTTCAGGATCAGCCCCATGTCGTGATAGAGCGGCACCCAATTGACGTAAGTCGATTGCCGGGTGTTGCCGAGCGCGAGCCGGATCATCTCGAGATTAGCGAGCAGATTGGCGTGGCTTACCATCACGCCTTTCGGCGCGGACGTCGAGCCGGAGGTATATTGAAGGAAGGCGGTGTCGTCCGGCGCCGGCTCGGGCAGTTTGATTGTCTCACCATCGGCCGCGGCGAGATCGACCTCGATCCAGCGAATGTCCGCTTGCTCGAAGCGTGCCCGCAGATCACCACGGAGCAAGACGGCCGAATTGGTCAGCGCAACCGCCGGCGTGCAATTGGCGAGGATCGCGACGCTGGCATCGCGCGCGCTGTTTCGCCGCGGCATCATCATCGGCACGGCGATGATGCCGGCCATCAGACAGCCGAAGAACGCCACCATGAATTCGATGCCGGGCGGAAACACCAGAATGGCGCGGTCGCCGCGACGCGCGGTCACAGTCAATCGCTGCGCAAGGGCGGATGCGGAGCGATGCAGTTGGTGGAAGGTGAGGATAGCTTCCTCCGTCCCGCGATCGGAGACGAAGGCATAGGCGCGGTCGTCGGCCTGCTCCGCCGCACGCCGGGCTAGCAGTGCCACGAGCGAGCGGAAAGTTTCCATGGGTTGCGCCGGCTTCAGCCGCCCTCAGGCGGCGGGGCGGATTGCGCGCTTGTCGACGAGAAATCGCGACAAGGCTTCAACGGTTGGATGGTCGTAAAAATCGTCCGTCGATAGTTCGAGGTCGAGCTTCTCCTCGAGTTCCATCATCAGGTAGACCAGCATCGCCGAATCGAGGCCGAGGCGGCTGAATTTCGTGCTGATATCGACGCGATCCCTTGAGATTCGCAGGATATTTGCCAGGGCGGTAACGCAGAAATCCGAAATCTGCTCGCGTGTTATGTCATGTCCCAGAAACAATGGAACGACAATAGGGCTGCCCCCCTGGTTGTCAATTTGGTCGGAACGCCGCTGCGTTGAAGGTTGTGGACTGTTGCTTCCTTGCGTCGGCCGGTGCCCAATCCGTGCACAGGCTGGCGCTATTCCTGCGGTCGACTGCCGCAAGCGCCCGTCGCGGCAGCGGCTTTCTGATTCGCTGGCGCGGCAACGCCCCGTTCAGATAGAGTCAGTTCTGGTAGTAATAGCCACGCGGTTGGTAAACCTGCCGGGGCTGCGGCTGATAATAGGTGCCGTTGCCCTGATTGTAATATTGCTGCGGCTGCTGCTGATAGACTTGTGCGTCATAGAGCGGACGGGTGCCGCGCGGCGCCGGGTAGCGCGCGCTGGTGTCGCTGCCGTCGGCCGGATAGATGTAGTTGTCATCCTGCGGCATGTAGCGGCGGGCAGGTGCGGCCTGAGGCGTCAGGTTCACGGGATCGCCTGATGTGGCGTATTGTTCTTCGGCGGGCTGCGGCGCGCGGGCCACTGCCGTGGGGCTGCGGCCACGCGGATTGCGCGCTAGCGCCACTTGCGCCGAGCCGGTCAGTGTCACCGTGGTGTTGAGCACGCCCTGTTGCTGCACCAGCGCGTAGAGCGTCGTGGCATTCTGGCGCGACAGCCGCACGCAGCCGTGCGAGGCGGGCGTGCCGAGCCGGCCGACCGAGTCGGTGCCGTGGATGGCGTGCCCGACCTTGGTGAAGAAGATCGCGTGCGGCATCGGCGCGTCGTCGAATTCCTTGGAGTAGTGATCCTCTTCCATGCGGAAGGTGCGGAACGCGCCGTTCGGCGTCTCCCGCGAGGGGATGCCTGTCGACACCGGCCAGTGGTAGCGCGCGACGCCGTCGACAGCGACGGTCATCTGCTGATTGTCTTTGTCGACGGTGATCTCGACCTTGGCCTGCGCGGCGCCCGCGCTCAAAAGCATCAGGGAGGTGAAAGCAATAAAAAACGAACGCATCTGACTTGTGGCCTCCGGCCTGTTCACACTAGGCGCCGCGGCTCTCCGTCCCCCGGCGTGCACTATGCCTGCAATCCGGCTTTCGTTCCAGCGGCCTGCAAAGCTAACCTTATTGCCATCGTTAACGGGACGCCCGGCGTAAGCAAGGCCGCTTTGTGCCGCAAAGCCAGCGGCGACGCTGACATTTTCGCGAGCGGGAGATGCGTTCATAATGCCGACAATTCATCACAATGGCGCAACCATTTGGCTTCATCGGAGTTGCGATTGACCCGCCTCGGACGGCGGCTTCCGCTGCTGGTTTTACCCTTGGGAATGAAGATGAACAAAGTTTGCGTCGCCGCCGCCTCTCGGCCGGCCGGTCTGCCTTTCCGTCTGCTCTTCGCTGGCGCCGCCGTTCTGGCGGCGCTGTCCTGCATCCCACAGCCTGGCCACGCCCAAGGCATCGTTCGGGGCGCCCAGGAAGGTTCTTATGAAGGCAACCGGATCGCCGGCCCCGTCGGCGGCGTGGTTGGTGGCGCGGTCGGCGCCGGCGTTGGAGGAGCGGTGGGGGCAGTCGAGGGCGTGTTCGGCATTCCTCATCGCGGCCACCGTCGCTGCCGCGGCTATTACGATGGATACAACCGCTTCCACTGCTATCGGTAGTGGCTAGCGATTCCGGGGCGCGCGTGCCCCGGAATGACGGCCGGGGTCAGTTCTTCAACCGATATCCCGTACGGAAAATCCACCAGATCACGACCAGGCAGATCACCAGGAACGCCGTCGTCATGCCGATGCTGACGGCCATGCTGACATCCGCGATCTCGTAAAAGCTCCATCGGAAGCCGGAGATCAGATAGACGACCGGATTGAGCAGCGCCACCGTGCGCCAGGCGGGCGGCAGCATGTCGATGGAATAGAAGCTGCCGCCGAGGAAGGTCAACGGCGTCACCACCAGCATCGGGATCATCTGCAGCTTTTCGAATCCGTCGGCCCAGATGCCGATGATGAAGCCGAACAGGCTGAACGTCACCGCCGTCAGCACCAGGAAGGCCAGCATCCAGACCGGATGGTGGATGTGCAGCGGCACGAACAGTCCGGCCGTGGCGAGGATGATCAGGCCGAGGATGATCGATTTGGTCGCGGCCGCGCCGACATAGCCGAGCACGATCTCGAAATAGGAGATCGGCGCCGACAGGATCTCGTAGATCGTGCCGGTGAATTTCGGGAAGTAGATGCCGAAAGAGGCGTTGGCGATGCTCTGCGTCAGCACCGAGAGCATGATCAGGCCCGGCACGATGAAGGTGCCGTAGCTGACGCCCTCGACCTGGCTGATGCGCGAGCCGATCGCGGCGCCGAACACCACGAAATACAGCGAGGTCGAGACCACCGGCGACACGATGCTTTGCAGCAGCGTGCGCCAGGTGCGCGCCATTTCGAACAGGTAAATGGCGCGGACAGCCCGGTAGTTCATGACGCCCTCACGAGATCGACGAAGATGTCCTCGAGCGACGATTGCGTCGTGTCGAGATCGTTGAAACGGATGCCGGCCGTGCGGAGGTCGCCGAGCAGGCTGGTGATGCCGGTGCGCTCGCCCTTGGTGTCGTAGTCGTAGACCAGGGTCGCGCCGCCGTCGCAGAGGTCGAGCTCGTAATGCCTGAGGCTCTCCGGCAGCGCATCGAGCTTGCCTTGCAGATGCAGCGTCAGCCGCTTCTTGCCGAGCTTCTGCATCAAGGTGGCCTTGTCCTCGACCAGCACGATCTCGCCCTTGTTGATGACGCCGATGCGGTCGGCCATCTCCTCGGCTTCCTCAATGTAGTGCGTGGTCAGGATGATGGTGACGCCGGATTGCTGGAGCGTGCGCACCACTTCCCACATGCCCTTGCGCAGTTCGACGTCGACCCCGGCGGTCGGCTCGTCCAGGAACAGGATCTGCGGCTCGTGCGACAGCGCTTTCGCGATCATCACGCGGCGCTTCATGCCGCCGGAGAGCGTGATGATCTTGCTGTCCTTCTTGTCCCACAGCGAGAGGTCCTTCAGCACCTTCTCGATATGATCGGGATTCTTCGGCTTGCCAAACAGCCCGCGGGAGAAGCTCACGGTCGCCCACACGCTCTCGAAGGCATCGGTGTGCAATTCCTGCGGCACCAGCCCGATCAGCGAGCGCGCCTTGCGATAGGAGGTCTGGATGTTCTCGCCGCCGACGAGGACCTTGCCTTCGCTCGGATTGGCGATGCCGCAGACGATCGAGATCAGCGTGGTCTTGCCGGCCCCATTGGGGCCGAGCAACGCGAAGATCTCGCCGCGCCTGATGTCGAGATTGACGTTCTTGAGCGCCTTGAAGCCGGACCCATAGGTCTTCGACAAATTGGCGACGGAAATGATGGAGGACATGATGGCCGCAAGTCTGAGGGGGCGAAAGCTGGGGAGGGGAGGCTGGAACCTGCCGGGAGGGGCAGGTCAGCGGAGCCCTGAGATAGGAAGGCCCTTGCGCGGCTGCAATTAGCCGGAGAAGAATGGCCTCAAAACAGGCCCTTCCGTGGCAGGTTTCGGGCAAGTGTTGCGCGATGGTCACGGCTTGCTGCTAAGATCGTCGTTCACGCGGCTCTTTGTTGCGTCTGCGAGCAGGCCATGGCTACGATTCCGGCTGAAGCATATTCCCAGGGAAAAGATCGATGAGACCGAACGGCCGTCACACCGCTGGCGCCAGCCAGTTGTCCGCCCTCCGTGCCTGGGCGATGGGCCTGCTCCTGCTGTCAGCTGTTGCCATCAGCCCGACCACCGCTAAGGCGGCGCCGAGCCAGGCTGCGGTCGCGACCACGCATGTCTACCTGCTCCGCGGCGTGCTCAACATCTTCTCGCTCGGACTCGACACCATCGGCGCCCGGCTCCAGGCGCAGGGCATCCCGGTGACCGTCTCGAATTTCGTGTCGTGGTCCTCGCTCGCCGATGAGGCCGCCACCGCCTACAAGGCCGGCCGGCTCAAGACCATCGTGCTGGTGGGGCATTCCTCCGGCGCGACGGCGCTGCCGGACATGATCGCCAAGCTCAACCGTCTTGGCGTGCCCGTGAAACTCGCGATCGGGCTCGACTCCGTGTTCAAGACCAAGCTGTCGACCGGCGCGGAGCGCTACATCAACATCTATATCGGTGACGGCCCCGGCGAGCCGGTGAAGCGCGCGGACGGTTTTCGCGGCAAGCTCGACAATGTCGACGTCCGCGGGTCCGGCGTCGGCCACATCTCGATCGACAAGAACGAGGCGATCCAGCGCCGCGTGATTGCCGAGATCGACGCTGCAATCATGCGCTCGCGCGCACCTGCTCCGGTTGCCGAACCCGGCGCCCCCAGGCCGGCGCGCTCGGCGGCAGCAACGGCTCCCCGGAATTAACCCCTTCGCCGCAAGCCGCTGAATTGACAATGCCGCCGTCATGCCGACGGCGGCATTGTCGTATCTGCAGAGCCAAACTCGATCACCTGCCGGTCGAAGGAAGGGAACTCGGCACACGATCTGGTGTTGTCACACCATGACAAGGAAACGAAACGTCGGCCCCATGGCGGTTCAGCCCAAGCGAGCGTGGGCCGGTCGACCTGTTTCCGAAAATGTCCTTGAGAAAAGGCCGCAGCCTCAATCGAGCCAATTGAGCGCGAAGCGAGCCGGCCTGTTGAGGCAGCACGCGCTGCGAACGCAGCGGGCGTTGCTCGCCGACAACCGCGACGGTCGCAAGAGTTAAGAGTTCCTCGAATTGACAGGCCGGTTTCCGGTGTGCCGTCTGTCTGGGGCCAGTCCACGTGAAGTTTTTTCAGTGCCCGTCATGCCGCCATCCTGTCTCGTTCGAGCACGTCGCGTGCGCGAATTGCAGCACCGAGCTGGCGTTCGATTCCTCGTGCATCGAAATGACGAAACTTGCATCCCATCAAGCGTGCCGTAACCGCGAGATCATCGGCTGCAACTGGTGTGTCGAGGGCGCGGACTGGTATTGCGGCTCGTGCCGCCTCACGCGCACGATTCCAAACCTCGGCAGCACCAGAAACATCATGCTCTGGCGTCGCATGGAGGAAGCCAAGCGCCGTCTTCTCTATGATCTCGGTCGCCTCAGGCTTCCGCTCGCATCGCGCACCGGCGAACAATTGGCTTTCGACATTCTCTCCGACGAGGTCAGTCCGATCCTGACGGGGCATCTCTCGGGCCTGATCACGCTCAACCTTGTGGAGGCCGACGATGTCGAGCGAGAAGCTCGCCGCGTGGCGTTCCGGGAGCCGTACCGTACGCTGCTCGGGCATTTCCGGCACGAGATCGGTCATTTCTATTGGGACCTGCTCGTTGACGGCACGACATTCCAGGCGCCGTTCAAGCTGATCTTCGGTGACCAGGCGCAGGACTATCAGGCCGCGATCAACTCATATTACAGCCGCGCCGATCGTTCATACGACCGAAGCGGCTTCATCAGCGAGTACGCCACGTCCCACCCCTGGGAGGATTGGGCGGAAACGTTCGCGCATTTCCTGCATATCGTGTCGACGCTCGACTCGCTGGCAGGTTTGCCGTTGTCGCTGGACGAGCGCGCCCGCCAGACCCTGACGGATCCCTATCTCGAGAGCGACTTCGAGGCACTTTTGGCCCTGTGGATGCCGCTTGCTCGCAGCATCAACGAGCTCAACCGCTCGCTCGGGATGAGCGACGCATATCCCTTCGACATATCGCCGGCGGTCAAGGGCAAGCTGCATCTCGTCCACATGGCGATCAGCGCATTCCGCGATCAGCGGAGCCTGGCGGCGTAAACGTCGCAGCGGACAGCCCCCGTTACGTCAGGAAGGCGCGAATGCTGTCCGCGATCTCCTTCGCGTGCTGCTCCGGTTGCAGTGTCCCGCGCGATCGGGGCGGCGATGGCAATGGCTCCGGCTAGGAACTAGAGCGTTTTCGAGGGAAGTGAATTCCGGTTCGCGTCAACAAAACCCTCGCAGCAAGAGTTCTGATTCAATCAGAACCGATCATGCTAGGCAGCCGTCACCCGCACCGGCATGCGCTCCAACCCACGCAGGGAATTATTGAGCCTGCGCCTCGGCTCTGCCGTGAGCTCGATGGTCTTCACACGCCTTGCGAGCTCTCCGAAGATCAATTCGCCTTCCAGGCGTGCGATCATCTGGCCGACACAGGCGTGGATGCCGGCGCCAAAACCGACATGCCCGGTCGCGAGCCGTTCGATGTCGAAGCGATCGGGTCTGTCCCAGCGCGCGGGATCTCGGTTGGCGGACGCCATAAACAGCAGCACCTTGCGGTGTGCGGGGATCACGCCGCCGCCGATCTCGACATCGCGCGAGGTGGTGCGGAAGAACGTCTGCACCGGTGAATCGTAACGCAGCCCTTCCTCAAAGGCATTGCGCGCCAGCTCCGGCTTGTGGTGCAGCTTGCGATATTCGTCCGGGTGAGTGGCGAGTGCGAGCAGCGTATTGCCGATACCGTTGACGGTGGTGTCGATGCCGGCGGTGAGGAACGGGCGCACCAGATGGGTCGCTTCATGCTCGCTGATCTCGCCTTCGTCAGCGGCCTGGTAGATCATCATGCCAAGCCCGTCCGGTTGCAACGCATCTCGCGCGCAACATTCCATGATCCAGCTCTGCGCCGCGAGGCCGGCTTGTCGTGACGCTGCCAGCGTCTCGTTCTCCGGGCCAAAGCTGTCGAACACGAACGTGCTCCAGGCAAGCAGCCTGTCGCGGCCATCCGGCCGGATGCCAATCGCGTCCGGAAACACCTTCATCGGGTAGGCCTCGGCGAGATCGGTGACGGCATCGAACGTGCCCTTGTCGATCAGCTCCGAAACCTTCTTCTCCGCTTCCTTCTGAAACGTCTCGCGCAGTCGCCGCGCGACACCCGGGGACAGGGTGCGGCCGAGCACGCGGCGGCCCTTGTCGTGGTCGGGAGGATCGATCTGGAGCGTCAGCGGCTTTGGCAGGGCCGGGTTCATCCCGTGGAGCCCGACACCCTCGCCGCTGATGAACGTCTTCCAGTCCTTCAGGGCCGGCTCGACTTCGGCATAGCCTGCCATGGCCCAAACGCCGTAGCGCTCCAACGCGAACGCTGGCCCGAGCGCGCGCAGGGCCTCATAGGCACGATAGGGGTCCATCAGGAAATCAGGCGCAAACGGGTCGGCCGGACTGGATGCAATGCCGCTCATGGTCAGCTCCCGTCCGCTATTGCTTGGTCAGCGCACACTGGCCTTCGCTCTCGGGGCGGAACGCGTCCTCCCCCTTGATCGTGGCGACGACCTTCAGCAGGTCCCAGGTCGATGTCGACTCTTCCGGCGCCTTGACCTGAAGCAGATAGAGCGGATGGATCTTGCGGCCGTCCTTGCGGATGTGACCCTTGCCGAACAGCAGATCGTCGGTCGGCATCTCCTTCATCGCCGCCACCACTGCCTTGCCATCCTTGGCACCGCCGACCTTGTCAACCGCTTTGAGATAGTGAATCACCGAGGCGTAGACGCCAGCCTGCATGTCGTTCGGATAGGCCTTCGACGGAATGCGTTCGGCGAAGCTCTTGGCGAAAGCCCGCGTGCCGTCGTTCAGATCCCAGTAGAACGGGTTCATAATCTGCGCGCCTTGCGCAAACTTCAGCCCGAGCGCGGGCAGGCCGTTCATGCCGAGGATTAACCCGACCAGCTTGTGGTCCTTGGTCAGACCGAACTCGGCGGCCTGCTTCATGGACGTGATGGTGTCGTCACCGGCGTTGGCGAAGCCGACGACGTTTGCGCCTGACGCCTGCGCCTGGAGCAGGAAAGAGGCGTAGTCGGCCGTTCCCAGCGGATGCCGGACGCTGCCGAGCACCTCGCCGCCGGACGCTTTGACGGTCTCCGCCGCCTGTTTTTCAAGATCGTGACCGAAGGCGTAGTCGGCGGTGATGAAGAACCACTTCTTGCCGCCCTGCTGGACGATCGCCTTGCCGACGCCGCGCCCGTAGGCATAAGTGTCGTAGGTCCAATGCACGGTGTTCGGCGTGCATTTTTCGCCGGTCAGCAGCACCGTACCGGCGCCCGATCCGACGAAGACCTTGTTCTTCTCGGCGCTCATGCCGGCGACGGCAAGCGCGATCGACGAGTTCGGAATGTCGAAGATCGCATCCACGCCGTCGTTCTCGTACCAGCGCCGCGCGATGCCGATCCCGATGTCCGTCTTGTTCTGATGGTCCGCCGCGACGATCTCGACCGGCTTGCCGCCGGCCTTTCCGCCAAAATCCTCCACCGCCATCTTGGCGGCGACGACGGAGCCTACGCCTTGGTAGCTCGCGAACGGCCCCGACTGGTCGTTCAGGACGCCGATCTTCACCACGTCGTGAGCGAAGCCCGGCCCTGCCGCAGCCAGCATCAAGGCCGAAATGCACAATTTATGCAGGAATTTGCTGTTCATTGTCTCCCTCCCGTGGGCGGTCTTGGTGCCGCTAAATAATAGTTATATTTTATATCTATTTTCGGGAGAGTCAATTCGGCGGGTACTTGGGCCGCCGTGCTTCGAGGACATGAGTTCGTGAAACCCGCGGGGAAGTCCGGTCAGCAGCCGGAGAAATCGTTGAATTTGCAGGCGCTCCAGCGCACGCCGGGCTTCATGCTTCGGCTTGCACAGCTGAAATTCTTCGAGGGCTTCTACGAAGTGTTCGCCGCCTTGGGCGTGACCCCCGCGACCTATGCGATCTTCGTCGTCATTCGCGACAATCCCGGCGTTCCGCCGAGCAGCCTCGCAAGCCTGCTGCGGCTGCGCCTGCCCAATCTGATCAAGATCCTGAATGAGCTGGAGTCGTCGGGCTTCATCAAGCGCAACCGCTCCAAGGCGGATCGCCGCGCCGTCGAGCTCGTGCTCACCCCGAAGGGCGCCAAGCTCATCCACGAAGCGACGAGCCTGACCGAGCCGTACAACAAGAAGATGCTCGTGCCGCTCAGCGAAGCCGAGCAGCGCACCCTGCTTGAGCTATTGAATCGGATCCTGCCGCTCTAGCTGTGGAGCCTCAAGAGGCTGTCCTCGATCAACCGGGTCTGCTGATAGGCGTTTAGGATTTTAGAGCGGCGAACACACCGTAGGAAAATGCTCAATCGTTCCGGAGCCCGTTTCGCATGGGCCATGGCCGTTGCTCCTCCTAGGTCAAGAACGCGCGAATGCTGTCTGCAATCTCCGTCGCATGCGTCTCCAACGCGAAATGACCGGTGTCAAAGAACTGCACCACGGCGTTCGGATTGTCGCGCTTGAACGCTTCGGCGCCGGGCGGAATAAAGAATGGGTCGTTCTTGCCCCAGACCGCGAGAAACGGCGGCGTGTGCTTGCGGAAATACTCCTGGAAGGCCGGATAGAGCGCGACGTTGCTCTTGTAGTCGCCGAACAGGTCGAGCTGCACGTCGTCCGAGCCTGCGCGCGCAAGGTAGAAATTGTCGAGATTCTGGCCGTCCGGTGACACGGTCATCGGATCGGAAACGCCATGTGTGTACTGCCAGCGCGTCGCTTCCGGCGTGAGGAGCGCGCGTAGCGCGTCGCGATTGGCCGGCGAGGGATCCTGCCAATAGGTCTTGAGCGGAGTCCAGTTCTCGCTAAGGCCATCCTCATAGGCGTTGCCGTTCTGCGAGATGATCGCCGTGATCCGCTCGGGGTGCCTGAGCGCAAGCCGGAAACCAGTCGGCGCGCCGTAGTCGAAGACGTAGACCGCGAACCGGTCGAAGCCGATCACTTCGGTGAAGCGTTCGATCACGCGTGCGAAATTGTCGAACGTGTAACGGAAGCTTTCGCGCGAAGGCATGTCGGATTGGCCGAAGCCGGGAAGGTCGGGCGCCACGATATGAAACCTGTCCGCAAGCAGCGGGATGAGGTCACGAAACATGTGGCCTGCGCTGGGGAATCCGTGCAGCAGCAGGAGTTTTGGCGCACCGACAAGGCCGGCCTCGCGATAGGCCACCTTGAATGCGTCGACATCGGCGCTGCGGTACGTGATCGAGGCCATGACATTCTCCATTTGAGTAACCGAATAAGAGCTATTTAAGAGGTTACTGTTAGGAATCGTAACTTGTCAATGGCGTCTTAACTGGTTATCTATGTCCATGTTCTCCCGACCGGCCAAGGACCGCTCATGGACCGCCCGCCCGCCATGTTCATCGCCGACTCGCTCGGCCTCGACTTCCTCAACTCGGTGGCGACGCCGGTCGATACGCCCGTGGACTGGATCGACGACGGCGATGGCCTGATCGACTGGCTGGCGCAGGCGAAGCTGGTGCCGGCGGATGATCTGCACGCGCTGACGGCACGCGCCACGCCGGACGAGCTGGACAAGGTCGCGGATCAGGCGCGCGCCTTGCGCGAATGGTTCAGGGGGGTCGTGCGCAAGCATGCGGGCCGGCCGCTCACGACAGATGCCTTGCGCGAGCTCGGTCCATTGAACGGCCTGCTGGAGCGCGACGAAGCCTTCAGCCGGATCGAGCCCGGGCAGGACGATGGCGGCGCTCTGGTATTGCGGATGAGGCGACGCTGGCGATCGCCGGAGGCGCTATTGCTGCCGGTTGGCGAAGCCATGGCGAAGTTCGTCTGCGAGGAGGACTTTTCGAACGTCAAGGCGTGCGAGGGGCACAACTGCACCATGCTGTTCGCCGACCACACGCGCAGGCGCGCGCGGCGATGGTGCATCATGGCGGTCTGCGGCAACCGCGCGAAACAGGCTGCCCACCGCAGCAGGCTCAAGAGCATGCAGTGATTGGGTGTCGAGATGCTGGAATGAGCGCGGATCGAGCCCCGGTTCCGTGCCCCAAATTCCACCCAATCGACCGTCACTAAGCGCCTTTGGGGGAGGCTGCAGCCTCCCGGAGTGGGACTGCTGGACTGATGATCGATTTGAGGCGACTCCTCGCGCTGGCAGCCGTTACGCTGCTGGCCTTGAGCACAGGGACGGCCGTTGCCTCACCTGCCAAGACGAAGCCCGCCGCGGCCGCACCCGCCGCGCCACCGCCCCCACCGTTTGAGCCATTGCCGCCGCCGAAAATCTACCTGTTCCGTGGCGCCATGGGGCCGTTCTTTTCCACCGGCATGGACCGGCTCGAAGAGAAGCTGACGCAGGCCGGCTTTTCCGCCAACGTCTATGAATTCACCATCTGCCGATGGATCGGCGATCGTGCCATCTCCAGCTACAAGGAAACGCCGGCGCCGATCGTGCTGATCGGGCATTCGATGGGCGGGCTTTGCTCGATCGTCATCTCAGAGATGGCGGCCAAGGAGAACGTCCCGATCAGCCTCGTCATTACCATCGATCCCGCGCATGCGACCGGCGACGTGCCGCTCAATGTCGAGCGCTTCATCAACATCTATCTCTCCGACAGCGTGCTCGGTGGCGGCAACGTGGTCGCGGTGCCGGGCTATCGCGGTCACTATGCGAGCTATGACCTGAAGGAGAACGCGCGAGTCAGCCACATCAACATCGAGAAGTCCGACGACATCCACCGTCAGATCGTCGACATGGTCACGCAGTTGCCGCGCATTCCGCCCCAGACGCAGGTCGATGCCGTGCCGCTGCGCTACCTCGTGCCGGCGAATACGCTTGTCGAATTGTGGGATAGTGGCGTGCGGCTACCGGTGCGCCGGGGCGACACCATGGAGAGCATCGCGGTAGCCAATCGCGTGCCGTTGTGGTCGCTGGCGCAGAGCAACTCGCTGCCGGAGAACGCCACGCTCACCCCCGGCCAGTCCATCGTCGTCCCGCGCCACCTGATGCCGCCGGAGCCGACAGCCGCCATGGCGACCCCATCGCCCGCACGGCGGTAAGCGGTCAGCAACGGAGATGGCGGAGATGGGGCTTGGCTGATGCCAGGCACCATCCCCGCGGCGCCTGTCATTCACGCATCTTGTGTCGCGGCAGCCATCTTGAGGCGGGTGTCGCCAAGGAGGAGCGAGCCGTGGCGGAAGCCCGGCGCGCCGGGCGATAAGGCGCGGCGAGAAGCATCAGAAACAACGCCCTTTCAGCCGCATATTTGGCGGCCGGTCGGCCGTTTTCGCAGCCGTGCATGACCAGGCGTCCTTCCGTCGTGCAGACACGCCACCGCCATGTCCTTCGACCGCATTTCTTCAGGAACACCTCGAATGTCGGGAGCTGTTCGGGCATGTCGATTACCCGTGGCTGCTCGCCGTCAGGCGCGTGGCTGCGTTCCCCATCGCCCGGTTCGGAGCCTGAAAGGTGAGCGGAAAGGCAGAGACGGCGAGCTTCTCGATCGCCGAGCGCTCCTCAGACAAACGTCGCTCGATGAACCGCCGTTCGAACTCGGTCAGTTCGGTCTTGAGCAACCGCTGATATCGGCTGATGTTGCTGCGGTGGCCGCGCAACAAGGCCAGGTCTTCATCAACCCTCATCGCAATCCCCGTTGACCTGTCGTTGCCTAGGCTGCGAGGCCGGTTCGTTCGACGGATCGCGTGCGAACCGGCTTGCCACCCGGAGGGCCCTTCGGATGGTGATCGAGGCTCGCGAGCGCTTCCAGAATTTCGTCGATGGTGACGGCTTTGCCCGAGCCGGGAAGCTCCCGCAATGCCGGACTCGAGGCGATACTGGCTGCATCCGAAGCCCAGGACGCAAGGATCGCGCGCTTCTCGCCGATCGACAGCGTTGGGTCGGCTATGACGTCGCGGGGATAATCATAGACGGAGCCAGGGTGCAATATCGCATTCAGATCGATGATGTTGTCGACATGATCGAGCATGAGAGGTCCTCCTCCTTTCTCTAAACCTCTGACTTGCATTCGGGTACGCGGTCGAAGGCCATGGTGATCCCGCCCGACGATCGGGCGGGATCACGCGGGTCTCCGACAGACCGAATTCAGGCGGCTTTGCCTTCGAGTTGATGCACGTTGCCGGACGGCGCGGCATTGATGGCAATTCGCCGCGGCTTCATGGCTTCAGGGATTTCCCGGACCAGTTCGATCTTCAGCAGGCCGTTCTCGAACGAGGCGCTGTGCACCTGAACATAATCGGCCAGGTTAAACTGCCGCTTGAACGGCCGCGCGGAAATGCCCCGGTAGAGATATTCGCGTTCGGCTCGGTCCGGCTTGTTTCCCTCGACGGTCACCGCGTTCTGCTCGGCCGTCACCGTGACTTCGTTGGGTGAGAAGCCCGCAATCGCAAGCGAAATCTGGTAGCGATCCTCGCCGATGCGTTCGATGTTGTAGGGGGGATAGTTGTCCTCGCCGGCACGCTGTGCCGTTTCGACGAGGTCGAAAAGGCGGTCGAAGCCAACGGTCGAACGCCACAAGGGAGAGAAGTCGTAAGCGCGCATAGCCAGATCCTCCAAGGAGCAAAATGGATACGAACGACACCGGACACGACCGGTGCCCGTCTCAGCTTCCCGACCCTAGAGGCGTCGGGAACGCCACCTCTCGGCGGCAGCGGAAAAATAAAAAAAGCCCGTTCTGGTTTCAAGAGGGGGTCCAAAATTTTTTGGAATCCCCGGCGCCTCCCGCTCCACCCTCTCCCCGCAAGAACGGGGGAGGGAGAGACGTAGTTCGGATTACACGTTCGATCCCTGGATCGCTTCGATCACGGCATCCGTCACGTCCTTCGTCGTCGCCGTGCCACCGACATCAGGTGTCAGCACGCCGGCGGCGCAT
Source organism: Bradyrhizobium sp. WSM1417 (assembly GCF_000515415.1). NCBI lineage: Bacteria > Pseudomonadati > Pseudomonadota > Alphaproteobacteria > Hyphomicrobiales > Nitrobacteraceae > Bradyrhizobium > Bradyrhizobium sp. WSM1417. The sequence continues at coordinate 6,908,899 of NZ_KI911783.1, read as the reverse complement.
ACCTTCTCCACCGCCGCCATCAGCCGAGCCGCCGCGTCCTTCTCGCCCAGATGCTCCAGCATCTGCGCGCCGGTCCAGAATGTCGCAACCGGATTGGCGATGCCCTTGCCGGTGATGTCGAACGCCGAGCCGTGGATCGGCTCGAACATCGAGGGGAAGCGGCGCTGCGGATCGATATTGGCGGTCGGCGCCACGCCGAGGCTTCCCGCCAGCGCGCCCGCGAGGTCGGATAGGATGTCGGCGTGCAAGTTGGTCGCGACGATGGTGTCGAGGCTCTTTGGATGCAGCGTCATGCGCACCGTCATGGCGTCGACCAGCATCTTGTCCCAGGTCACATCAGGGAATTCGGCCGCGACCTCGGCAGCGATCTCGTCCCACATCACCATGCCATGGCGCTGCGCGTTCGACTTGGTCACCACGGTCAGGAACTTGCGCGGGCGCGACCGCGCGAGTTCGAAGGCATAGCGCATGATCCGCGTGACACCGACGCGGGTGAACACCGCGACCTCGGTGCCGACCTCTTCCGGGAGGCCCCTGTGGGCCCGGCCACCCATGCCGGCATACTCGCCCTCCGAATTCTCGCGCACGATCACCCAGTCGAGGTCGCCGACGCCGACATTGAGCAGCGGCGAGGCGACGCCCGGCAAAATCTTGGTCGGCCGCACATTGGCGTATTGGTCAAAGCCCTGGCAGATCGGCAGCCGCAGCCCCCACAGCGTGATGTGATCGGGCACGTCGGGCGCACCGACCGCGCCGAAATAGATCGCGTCGAACTTCTTCAACTCCGCAAGGCCGTCGGCCGGCATCATCACGCCGTGCTTCTTGTAATAGTCCGAGCCCCAGTCGAACGTCTTGATGTTGAAGGCGAGGTCGCCGCTGCGTTTGGCCAGCGCCTCAAGCACGTGGACACCGGCGGAGATGACCTCGGGGCCGATGCCGTCGGCGGGGATCGCTGCAATCGAATGGGTACGCATGAGGTGCTCCGTCCAGATGTCGGTGGGATTGCGTGACGCCAGCGAACCTAGGCGAGGAGGGGCAGGGGCTCAATCGGCGCTGGTTTATACAAAAAAATGATATAATCCCGTCACAGGATCAGAGGACTGTTGGATGGAATTGCATCAGTTGCGATGCTTCGTGGCGGCGGCCGAGCAGTTGCATTTCGGCCGCGCGGCGCAGCATCTGCAGATGCTGCCCTCCGCACTGGGCCGCCAGATCAAGCTGCTGGAGCAAGATCTGGACACGCGGCTGTTCGCGCGGACGACGCGTGCGGTGTCGTTGACGGAAGAGGGCACGACGCTGCTGCGCGATGCCCGTGCCATCCTTGCCCGCGTCGAGGCGGTCGAGAGCAATCTGCGCAATCGCGCGCGGGCGGGGGCTGCTCGAAAGCTCCGGGTCGGCGCCATCGACAGTGCCGCGGCAGGACTCTTGCCGGCGTTGCTGCGCGATTTTCGCGCAAAGCATCCTGATATCGCGGTGCAGCTTCTCGAGGACAAGACCGTCCGGCTGCTGCCGAAGATCCTGACCGGCGCGCTCGATCTCGCCTTCGTGCGTCCGCCGGCTCAGCGGGACAAGCGGCTCGAATTCCGCGATTTGCTGCAGGAGACCGCCATCGTGGCGTTCCCGCGGCGCCACGCGCTGGCCGCGCGCAAGTCGATCACGCTCTCCCAGATCGCCGACGAAGCTATGCTGGTGCCGGATCGTCGCTCGCGGCCGCACAGCCACGACCTCACGATAAGACTGTTCGAGCAGGCAGGCCTTACGCCACGCATCGTGCAGGTCGCCGACGAGAAGCAGACCATCATCAATCTCGTCGCAACCCGGCTCGGGGTCGCGATCGTGCCGCGCTGGAGCACGCGGATGGCGGTGTCAGGCGTGCGCTTCGTGCCGCTGCGGCCAAAGCAGATCGGACCCGTCGGCCGGCTGCCGCTCGCTGCCGCATGGCTGCGCGGCTCGCGTGATCCGGCCCGCGACGCGATGCTGTCCGTGCTCGAGACGCGTCTGCGCAGCTATGCGCGCGACGCCTGAGGCGCTATGACATCGGCTTGGCGAGAGGGGTGATGCGATGACGGAACCGAGAGCTTCGAACGAAATGCGGGTTGCCATCGCGGGGCTCGGCTCGATCGGCACCAAGATCGCGACCGCGCTCGATCAGGGCGTCGAGGGATTGACGCTCTCCGCCGTGGCGGTGCGCGATCCCGCAAAGCATCAGACATTCCTCTCGGGCCTGCGTCGTCCGCCATCCGTATTGCCGCTTGACCAGCTCGGCGACGCCGCCGACATCGTCGTCGAATGCGCGCCGAGCGGCCAACTCCGCGCGATCGTCGAGCCCGCAGTGAAACGCGGCAGGGCCGCGGTCGTGGTCAGCGTCGGCGGGCTGCTCGACAATTTCGATCTTGTCGATCTCGCCCGCGCCAATGGCGGCCGCATCCTCGTGCCGACCGGCGCGCTGATCGGGCTCGACGCCGTCAACGCCGCCGCGATCGGCACCATCCATTCGGTGAAGATGGTCACACGCAAGCCGATCGACGGGTTGAAGGGCGCGCCGTTCATCGTCCAGAACAACATCGATATCGACCATCTGCGCGAGCCGCTGAAGCTGTTCGAGGGCACGGCGCGCGAGGCCGCGAAAGGCTTTCCGGCCAATCTCAACGTCGCGGTCGCGCTGTCGCTCGCGGGCGTCGGGCCGCATCGCACCCAGGTGCAGATCTGGGCCGACCCCACCGTGACGCGCAATGTTCATCGCATCGAGGTCGAGGCGGATTCGGCGCGCTTCTCGATGTCTATCGAGAACATCCCGTCCGAGAATCCCAAGACCGGGTTGATCACGGCGCTGTCCGTGATCGCGCTGCTCCGCAAGCAGCGCGCCACGCTCAGTGTTGGAACATAACCTTCAAGCGCCGGTGACGCGCCAGATCACGTTGCCGACGTCGTCGGCCATCAGCAGCGACTTCTTGTCGGGACCGATCACGACGCCAACCGGGCGGCCGTAGGATTCTTTCTCGTCGGGCGCGAGGAAGCCGGACAGGATGTCGCGTGCGGGACCCGAAGGCTTTCCGTTCTCGAACGGGATGAACACCAACTTGTAGCCTGACAGCTTGCTGCGATTCCACGAACCGTGCTGGCCGATCGCCATGCCGTCGGGGAAGCCCGGCAGCGTGCCCGCCGGCATCCAGCACAGGCCGAGCGAAGCGGTGTGGCCGCCGAGTGCGTAGTCGGGCGTGAGCGCCTTGGCGACCATCGCGGGATCCTGCGGCACGCGATCGTCCACCGTCTTGCCCCAGTAGCAATAGGGCCAGCCGTAGAAGCCGCCGTCGCGCACCGAGGTCAGATAGTCCGGCGGCGTTTCGTCGCCGAGGCCGTCGCGCTCGTTGACGACGGTCCAGAGCACGCCGGTCGTTGGCTCCCAGGCGAGACCGACCGGATTGCGCAGGCCGGCTCCGAAGATGCGTTGCGTGCCGGCGACGAGGTCGAGCTCGTAGACCGCGGCGCGGCCTTCCTCGACCTCCATGCCCATCTCGGCGATGTTGCTGAGCGAGCCGACGCCAGCATAGAGTTTTTTGCCGTCGGGGCTCGCGAGCAGGCTGCGGGTCCAGTGGCCGCTCGGCTTGAAATTGGTGAGGCGCTTGCCCGGAGCGGTGATGCGATCGGCATTCGCCACGTACGGGAAGGCCATCACGCCGTCGGTGTTGCCGACATAAAAGGTATCGCCGACCAGCGCCATGCCGAATGGCTGGCTGAGATTTTCCATGAACGCGCCGCGATACTCCGCGACCCCGTCGCCGTCCTTGTCGCGCAGCAGCGTGATGCGGTTGGCGCTGACGCCGAGCGCGGCGGCGCGTCGCATGGTGGCCTGCATTGCGTAGTGAAACACCGACCGTGGCGCTCCCGCGATCTGCGTCGCCTCCGCGATCAGCACGTCGCCGTTGGGCAGCACCTCGATCCAGCGCGGATGGTCGAGACCGGTCGCGAACGCATTGACCTTGAGCCCGGGTGCGACCGTCGGCTTCTGTCCCTCGCTCCAGCCCCGCGCCGTCGGCATCTTCAGCGTCGGGATGGCGCCTTGCGGCTTTGCTTCGGGTATCGCGGGCGACTGGCCCCAGGCCGGCGCAGGCACGGTGCCCGACAGCTTTCGCCATTGCAGCGCGATGCCGCCGAGAAGCGCAACGAACTGCGCAAAGATACTGGAAAAAGTCATGAGAAGCCCCTGTTTGCGCGCGCATCCAACGGGCTGACGGGGCAGACGTCAACCTGTGTGGAGCGCCGCGGGGCTCTATTCCCGCGGAATGGCAGCCGCTCGAATTTGCATGGGACGAATGCCGACAGGCTGGGCCCGGAGATCAGCGGCCGATCTGCCGCTCCGCCCGGCGCGCCGCGCGAAAATCATCCAGATGATGGACGTTCGGCGCGAGCGCGGCCTCCCTCGAGAGGAGATGATAAACGCGCGCCACCGTGCGCTGCTTCTGCTTCGGCCGCCCGGGCGGCAGCGCCCGCGCCTTGCGGACTGCGGCGATCGCGTGCTCGCGAAAATAATCGTAGGCGTCGGACATGGCTCGATGCTCTGCGGTGTGTGGCAGGTATCGAGGGGCTAACGGGCGCAGGCAGCAGGGGTTCCTGCCAGCCAGGAGCCGATGTGTTGCGCACACAGCTTCCTCAGCGTCGTCCTGGCGAAAGCCAGGACCCATACCGCGGAATCCATCGATTGTGTGCGGCCTCAGTTCCGGGCAATCCCCGCCAAACCGCTCTCTGGGCAATGGGTCCTGGCTTTCGCCAGGACGACTCCGGAGGTGTAGCCGCGCTACGCTTGCGATGACAGCGTCGAAGCGTTCCCCGCTCTCACCGCGGCGACAGGAACGGGATGATCATCGGCACGCGGCGGCAATAGGCGCCGTAGGCGTCTTCGCCGAGCTCCTTGGACAGGAACACCTCTTCCATCCGGCCCTTCTGCCACATGCCGAGCGAGATCAGGATGGCGCCGAGCATCGCCGTCACCGTGCCGACCGCGATGCCGGTCACCAGCATGCCGAGGATCAGCCCGGTGTAGATCGGATGGCGCACGATGCCGTACGGGCCCGTGTCGATGACGCGGTGGTCTTGCTTGTGAGTGATGGTGTTGGACCAGAACTGTCCAAGATGCAGCCGTCCCCACCAGGTGAAGGAGATGCCGGCCAGCACGATCAGCGCCACGACGTAGACGGCGGTATTGCTGAACACCCAGAGCGGCTTCTCGCCGAGCACTTCCGCGGTCCAGGGCGTGAACAGGATGCCGCCGACCAGGATCGGGATGCGATAGCGGCCGGACTCCAGCGTCATCACCTGCTTCTGGGTGCGGCCCTGCCAGAACGAGGCGCCGACCCAGCTTGCGAGCCAGGCGAGCCAGATCAGGGCGAGCAGTTGCGTCGGCCAGGTCGTGGTCCAACCACCCCAGGCGACAGAGAGAAGCTTGCTGAAATCGAAGGACATGCGGAAAGGTTCTTTGGGTTGGGCGGCAGCTCAGCTGGCGCGCGAGGAGAGCGCGTGATGCTCGATAGCGCCGGAGGCAAGCGCGCCGCCGCGGGCGAGAAGATGGGTGATGGTTTCGCGCAGGACCGGCTCGATCGGGCGCGGCGCGTAGCCGAGCTCGGTGCGCGCCTTGCCGATCGAGAGGTCGCTCGCGGCGAGCGCGATGCGCACGCCCTCGGCGGTACCGTTGGGCGGCCGGCGCGTGATACGATCGGAGAGATATTCGAGCATGATGCCCGACAGCTCGGCCATTTTGCCGGGAACGACGACCGGGAATTGCCGGCGGCCGCTCATCGCCGACATCATCCGCAGAATCTGGCCGAGCCTGACGCAGTCGCCGCCGAGGATGTAGCGCTGGCCGTTACGTCCGCGTTCCATGGTCAGCACGAGACCCATGGCAACGTCGCGGACGTCGACGAGATTGACCGGGAAGTCGAGATGCGGCTGCACTTTCTTCTGCAGGAAGTACCACAGCATCGCGGTCGGCGGCGTCAGATTATGGTCGGCGGCACCGATCGGCATGGTCGGGGTGCCGATCACCAGCGGGAAGCCTGCGGCTGCGGCCTTTGCGGCGCAATGCTCGGCCAGCGATTTGGACCGCGTGTAGGCGCCCGGCATCGCATCGGCCGGCTGCAGCGCCTCTTCGGCGGGAACACCGTTGAGGTCGGAATAGGGGAACAGGATCGATTCCGTCGAGCAGTGCAGGAAGCGCGAGACCCCGCGCTTCATCGCGGCCGCGAGCACGATCTCGGTGCCGCGGCAATTGACGTCGTGAAAGGCCTGCTTGTCGGCGACCCACATGCCGGGCAGGCCCGCGAGGTGATAGACCTGCTCGACCCCAGCAATCGCGGCATCGACCGCGGCACCGTCGAGCACCGAGCCTTGGGCATATTCAACGTCGGCATACGGCGCGGCAGGCGCACGGACGTCGAGAACACGCACCCGCTGCCCACGGGCGCGGAGCGCTTCTACGAGATGATGTCCGATGAAGCCGCTGCCACCGGTAACCAGTACGAGAGCCATGCAGAAGGTTTGCTGTTTCGCGTCTAGAACTATCGGGTTGAAAGGGAATTGGTCGGAACAGGCGCCAGAATCGCGGCAAGGTCGCGACGGAAGCCCAATGCAATGAATAATTTTGCCATGACAAACATCGGTCCAAGCAGAAAATGCGTGGGGTGGTCGACCATCGACGGCTGCCGCTCCTCGAAAACCTTGTGGCCGACGATTTGCGCAGCGACGCCAAATCCGATCAGCACCGCAAAAATCGACCACATCATGACGATCGAGACCTGATTGCCGATCGCGGTTGCGACCAAAAGCAGCACGATCATCGCGGCGAGGATGCCGAGCCCGATCCCGGCGTCCAGCATGAGCCAGTAGGCCAGCACCGGCAGGGCAAGAACCATGGCCAGGCTGACCTCGATCCCGAACACCGGGAAATGGACCAGCGTCAGCGGCAGCACGGCGCCGGTGAAGAGCAGGAGGATGCCGACCACGTGCATCGCGCAGTTCCAGGGATCGCGATGATATTCGACGTAGTCGGCCAGTTGGTGTTGAAAAGAACTGGCCATCTCGGTCTCGTGCAGCATGGGGTCGGGGAGGGCGAAAAAAGCCTATAGCACCTGATAGGGCGGTGCACAAACCGACGTAATTGTCGCGCGAAACCGCGCTGTTGCGCTGTGAGACAGGTCACAAAAGAAACGTGACTTCAAAGGGTTCCGTCAGCCGCCGTGGCGCGTCCGCTCAGCGCTTCTTGGCGGGCTTTTTCGCCGCAGGCGCAGGTGTCGCAGCCGGATGCGCAGGCGCTTCCTCGGGTACCTTGGCGTAGGTCAGGATTTGCAACTGGGCGTTGGCGGCTGAGGTCGGCCTGGCCCGGTCGAGAAACTGCTCCTCGCCGAGGCCGATCGGATGCAGCCGCTTGGTCGAGATCTTGAACGTGTTCACCAGCACGTCGCGAATCGCGTCCGCCCGGCGCTGGCTCAGGATCGCGTTGGCCTCGCGCGTCTTCGCGTTGGATTCGACATGGCCGACGATCAGGAACGTGTAGGGCAGCAGCGAGGCATGGACGAGCGCGTCAGCGAGGCGCCCGACGGTCTGGTAGGACGCCGGCTGGATGATCGGCGTGTCGGCGTCGAACTGGATCTGCGCGGTGAAGGTGGGCAAATTGACCAGATCGGGCGCGATCAGCGGCCGGTTCACCGGACCGGGATCGTTCTTGATCCTTGCCTTGGCCCGCTCCATCACCTGCAGCTTCAGCGCGGGGAGATCGATCTCGGCGGCTTGCTCGAAATGGTTGAGCTTGCCGACGATGTCGTCGCGGGTCGGCGGCGCCGTCTGCGCTTCTGCCGCGCCCGCAAGCAAGGTGAGGCCGAGCGCGATGGTTATTCCGATGATGGAAAGCCTGGTCGTTGGCATCACCGATACCCCGCGTCGTCGACGGCCTTCAGGCAATTGTTGCTGATGCCCTTGGGCGTCGAGACCAGGCAGGGGACCGCCTTGCTGGTCTCCTTGGTCGAGCCGCCGCAGACCTTGACGATCTCGCGCTGGCAGACGTTCGCCACGGTGACGCGGGCGGCGACGCGCTTCTGGATCGCGTCGAACGCGCCGAGATAGTCGCTCTGGCACTGTTGCGAGAGCACGTCGCGGTTGCGCGAGAGGCACTCCTTCAGGCGGGTCGAATCCGGGTTGACGCCGCGGCAATTGGCGACGATTTCCGCGCCGCAACTTTTCGCCAGCAACCCGATAGCGTCCCCAAAGCTCATGGTCTCCGCCGCCGCAAGCGACGGCATACCCAATGCCAGCAAGATCAGTGTGATGGAGCCCCGGACCATGGCCGCATCTGATACGGGGAAGTTCGCGGTGGTCAAGGGCTGTTCGGGCGAGAAGTGTCGAGAGTCCGACCAGTGCGGCGAACAGTCCTCACTCCGTGGCCTCAGTGAGGGGTGGCCATTCGATCACGGCGACCGTGTGTTTCCCGAGGTCGTCGGCCAGATCAGGGTCGGCCTTGAGCTCGTCCAATGTCCGCGGCGGGGGAAGCTGGCGGCCGTCCGCGATCAGTTCCTGTGCATAGAAGGCGAGTGCCTCGGGCGCGTTCTCCAGCGCCTCATCGACGTCGTCGCCGCCGGAAATGCAGCCGGGCAGGTCGGGAAACCACACGCCGACGGCTTCGTCCGGGCCGGCATCCTCGATGATGGCGATGTAGTGCGGCATGCAGGCCTCACGCCCGCTGCACAAAACTGTCCACGACCTTCTTCTCCCCGGCCTTGTCGAACGCGATGGTGAGCTTGTTGCCGTCGATCTTGGTGACGCGGCCATAGCCGAATTTCTGGTGGAAGACGCGGTCGGAGAGGGAGAATTCCGAGGTCGTGCCGGTGGATTTGGCCACCAGCTCGCCCTCGATCGTCAGGGGCCCGCGACGGCGCGAGGAGAAGCTGCCGAAATCGGGCGAGGACGACTGGGACGAATACGACGAGGCCTGTTCCTCGAAGCTGCCGCGGCCGCCATTGCCGCCTCCACCGCCGCCGCGATTGCGATTGGCCTGGGCGCGCTGCCAGCCCGGGGTCGAATAGGTGGAGCCGAACGCTTCCATGTCGTCGAAGCGGGAGGCGCCGTAGCCGCCGGTGCCGCCCCAGGCCGAGCCGCCCTTGGATTCCGTGATCTCGACATTGGCCGCGGGCAGTTCGTCGAGGAAGCGCGACGGGATCGTGGTCGACCAGGTGCCGTGGATCCGGCGGTTGGTGGCGAAATAGATTTTGGCGCGGCGGCGAGCCCGGGTCAGGCCGACATGGCCGAGCCGGCGCTCTTCCTCGAGGCCGGCGCGGCCCTGTTCGTCCAGCGTGCGCTGGCTCGGAAACAGGCCTTCTTCCCAGCCGGGCAGGAACACGTTGTCGAATTCCAGACCCTTGGCCGAATGCAGCGTCATCAGCGACACTGCGTCCTCATCGGCGCCGCTGTCGCGGTCCATCACCAGCGAGATGTGCTCGAGGAAGCCTTGCAGATTCTCGAACTCCTCCATCGAGCGCACCAGCTCCTTGAGGTTTTCGAGCCGGCCCGCGGCGTCCGCCGAACGGTCCTTCTGCCACATCTCGGTGTAGCCGCTCTCGTCGAGCACGATCTCGGCGAGCTCCGTGTGCGACGTGACCTCGCGCTGGGCGCGCCAGCGGTCGAACTGGGCGACGACGTCGCGTAACGAGCCGCGCGCCTTTGGCTTCAGCTCGTCCGTCTCGACCACCGCGCGCGCCGCCTCGAACAGCGGAATGCGGCGCTTGCGGGCGTGATCGTGCAGCATCTGCACGGTGGCATCGCCAAGCCCGCGCTTGGGCGTGTTGACGATGCGCTCGAAGGCGAGATCGTCGGCCGGCGAATTGATGACGCGCAGATAAGCCAGCGCATCGCGGATTTCGGCGCGCTCGTAGAAGCGCGGGCCGCCGATGACGCGATAGGGCAGGCCGAGCGTGACGAAGCGGTCTTCGAACTCGCGCATCTGGTAGGACGCGCGCACCAGGATCGCGATCTCGTTGAGCTTGTCGCCCTGGCGCTGGATCTGCTCGATCTCCTCGCCGATGCCGCGGGCTTCCTCTTCCGAATCCCACGAGCCCGTCACCGTGACCTTCTCGCCGTCATGGTCCTCGGTGCGCAGCGTCTTGCCGAGCCGGCCCTCGTTGTGGGCGATCAGGTGCGAGGCGGCGGCGAGGATGTGGCCGGTCGAGCGGTAGTTGCGCTCGAGCCGGATGACCTTGGCGCCGGGAAAATCATGGTCGAAGCGCAGGATGTTGTCGACCTCCGCGCCGCGCCAGCCATAGATCGACTGGTCGTCGTCGCCGACGCAGCAGATGTTCTTGACGTGGCGCGTCTGCTCCTTCTCCCCGCTTGCGGGGTCGCGACGAGCTTCGCTCGCGCTGAGAAGGTCGGGATGAGGGGCTGCCTCCACGAGCTCAGCCTGCCGAGAGTCCCCCTCACCCGGATCGCTGTGCGATCCGACCTCTCCCCGCACGCGGGGAGAGGTGAAGGAAGGAGACGATGGCGCCTGGGACAGCAGCCGCAGCCACAGATACTGCGCGACGTTGGTGTCTTGATACTCGTCGACCAGGATGAATTTGAAGCGCTGCTGGTACTGCCGCAGGATATCCGGGTGCTCGCGGAAGATGCGGATGTCCTCGAGCAGCAGATCGCCGAAATCGGCGGCGTTCAGGATCTTCAGCCGCTCCTGGTAGCTCGCATAGAGCTTGCCGCCCTTGCCGTTGGCGAACACGGCGGCTTCGCCCGACGGCACCTGCGACGGCGTCAGGCCGCGATTCTTCCAGCCGTCGATCAGCCCGGCCAGCATGCGCGCCGGCCAGCGCTTGTCGTCGATGTTGTCGGCTTGCAGCAGCTGCTTCAACAGCCGCACCTGATCGTCGACATCGAGCACGGTGAAGTTCGACTTGAGCTGCGCCAGCTCGGCATGGGTCCGCAGGATGCGCCCGCCGATGGAGTGGAAAGTGCCGAGCCATGGCATCCCTTCCACCGCATGACCGAGCATCTGACCGAGCCGGTGCTTCATCTCGCGCGCGGCCTTGTTGGTGAAGGTCACCGACAGGATCTCGGAGGGGCGGGCGCGGCCCTGGCTCAGGATATGAGCGATGCGCGTGGTCAGCACGCGGGTCTTCCCGGTGCCGGCGCCGGCCAGCACCAGAACCGGGCCGTCCAGCGTTTCCACTGCCTCGCGCTGCTCCGGATTGAGCCCGGACAGGTATTGCGGGCCCACCGAGGCGCGCGCACGCGCGGCGATGCCGCCGGCTGCGGGCTGGTGGTCGGGGACGCTCTGGGACGTGATCTTGCTCGGCTCGGTCATGCGAATCATTTGCCCCACGTTGGCACCGCGGGGTGGTGAAAGGGGAGCCTTCTTAACAGGGATTGGTCCCTATATGGGGCCGCGGGGAGGGGTTTTCCACGTGCGCGGAAAGCCAATTTGTTCCTGTCGCTCAGGCGAATTTCCGGCTCCAGCGACCCGGAACCATTGTTCCGAGTTGGCGATTGGTCCTGCAAGTGAGGCGCGTCAGTCGCGCCGATCGCAGAGAGACATCGAAACAGAGGTTCGGATCATGCTTAGCTGGGTAGTTACGTTTCTGGTTATCGCCCTGATCGCCGGTATCCTTGGCTTTGGCGGCCTCGCCGGCGCGTCGATCGAAATCGCCAAGATCATCTTCTTCATCGCGGTCGTGTTGTTCCTGGTCTCGGCCGTTGTTGGTCTGGCCCGCGGCCGTAATAGGGTCTAGCGCGCTTATCGCTTCGAGGGCATCGCCACGTTCCGGCCGATGCCCTCGGGCCGCGGCATGGCGCTATGAGCCTTGACCACCGCCGCAATGCGCTCGCGAATGTCTGGCGGAAACGCCGCCACCTTTCGTGAGCCCATGTCGATGTGAAGCGACATGTTCTCCGACGTGGCGGACAGCCAGCCTTCGGTGGCGTGCCGCAGCTCCTGGAATGTGTGCAGCCGCTTGTCGTCGGCCTCCAGCAGCCAGACCGAGACCTGCACGGGATCGCCCAAGTGGATTTCGCGCAAATACCGCACGTGGCACTCGGCAGTGAAGGTCGAGCCGCCGCGCTCTTTCATGTAGCCCGGCCCAATCCCAAGCGTCAGCCACGTCTGGTCGATCGCGCGGTCGAACATCACGTTGTAATAGGCCATGTTGAGGTGGCCGTTGTAGTCGATCCATTGCGGCTCGATCTGCATGATCGACGCGCGGAACGGCACGGCGTTGGTCGCTGTGGCAGCACTCTCCGGCATGTTTTCTTCCCCAGCTATGCGCCCGGTCGCTTGACTTGACCGGTGAGATGTCCTTTGCCACGGTTCGTCTCGTCGGGAGGAGCGTCCGTGGGTACGACCATCACCAATAATCCGCCGCGGCCGGCGCCGAAAGCCCTCGCGAGCGCGCTGGAGCAGCTTGCTGCGCGGTTCGGCAACCGCCTCATCACCTCGCAGGCCGTCCGCGAGCAGCACGGCCATACCACCACATGGATCGTGAACCAGCCGCCGGATGGTGTGGTGATGGCGCAGGAGACCGCCGACATCCAGGACGTGGTGCGGATCTGCGCGAAAAACGGCGTGCCCGTCATCGCCTTCGGCACCGGCACCTCGCTCGAGGGCCAGGTCAACGCACCCGCCGGCGGCATCTGCATCGATCTGCGCGACATGAACAAGGTGCTCGCGGTGCATGCCGAGGACCTCGACTGCGTGATCCAGCCCGGCGTCACCCGCAAGGCGCTCAACGAGCATCTGCGCGACCAGGGCTTGTTCTTCCCGATCGACCCGGGCGCGGATGCTTCCCTCGGCGGCATGGCCTCGACCCGCGCCTCCGGCACCAACGCGGTGCGCTACGGCACCATGCGCGATAGTGTGCTGGCGCTGAAAGTGGTCCGCGGCGACGGCGAGATCATCACCACCGGCACGCGTGCGAAGAAATCATCCGCCGGCTACGACCTGACGCACTTGTTCGTCGGCGCCGAGGGCACGCTCGGCATCATCTCGGAGCTGACCATCCGCCTGCGCGGCATTCCCGATACGATCGCGGCCGGCGCGGTGTCGTTCGAGACCGTGCACGGGGCGTGTCAGGCCGTGATCCTGGCAATCCAGACCGGCATTGCCGTGGCGCGCATCGAGCTGCTCAACGCCGCGCAGGTGCGGGCCTGCAACGCCTATTCGAAGCTGACTCTGCCGGAAACGCCGCTGCTGCTGATGGAATTCCACGGCAGCGAGATCGAGGTCGCCGAACAGTCCAAGGCCTTCGGCGAGATCGCAAAGGACTGCGGCGGCGGCGATTTCTCCTGGACCACCAAGCCGGAGGATCGCACAAAATTGTGGCAGGCGCGGCACGACGCCTATTGGTCGGTGAAGGCGCTGCGGCCCGGCGACAGCATTGGTGTGGTCGCGACCGACGTCTGCGTGCCGATCTCGCGCCTTGCCGAATGCGTCGGCGAGACCGAGGAAGATCTCAAGCGGCTCAACCTGTTGTCGCCGATCGTCGGCCATGTCGGTGACGGCAATTTCCACTGTTCGCTGGTCTGCGACACCAACGATGCCGACGAGATGGCCCGCGGCGAGGAGTTCATGCACCGGCTGGTCGAGCGCGCGCAGGCGATGGACGGCACCTGCACCGGCGAGCACGGCATAGGCCAAGGCAAGCAGAAATATCTTGCGGCAGAACTCGGCCCCGAGGCGATCGATGCAATGCGGGCACTGAAAAAGGCGCTCGACCCGCAGAACATCTTCAATCCCGGCAAGATCGTACCGGAGGCGTAGCGCGCAGGCTCACCGCCGTTTATGCTCGCTCTCTCACCACGGAGCAGGCAATGCAGTGGTTCGCGCGCAAGACGCGTCAGGACATCTGGGACGAGGCGATCGAACGGCCGCTCGGCGATATCGAGGCCGCCGAGCGCATCCGTGCGATCTGTGACGCCGCCGCGGCGAGCGCGGCAGGGTCCGCGCGCAGCGACAAGCGCGACAGCGAGCGCTACGAGCGTGCGGCGAAAGTCGCGATGGAAATCGCGATGAAGATTTCGGATGGGCTGATGCGCGACGACGCAGTCCGTCGCATCGTCGATCTCTGCATGACAGCGAACGACCTCAAGACCGCGCAGATCCTGTTTCGCGCGATCCATGCCAGCTGGATCCGCGAGACCGTGCAGCGCGATCACCCGACATTGGCGCAGTGAAGGCGGTGCGCTCCCTCCCCCGCTTGCGGGGGAGGGTCGGGGAGAGGGTGTCTCCGCAACGGGACAATCCCCAAGAGGACAAAGCCCTCACCCGGCGCGCGGGATGATGCTTCGCATCGCCCGGGACGCGCCGACCTCTCCCGCAGGCGGGAGAGGTTACAGCGAGTTCGCGGCTCGACCTGCGCGAATCAAAGCTGTTCCTATTTCGCCAACTTCCGCACGGCCTCGTCGACGCTGTGGAAGACGTTCTCCCGGGGCAGCGCCTCGAACAGCCTGAACCGCTCGAACGCGTCCTGCGCGCGGACCGATTCCAGCCGGGCCAGCGCGACCGTGACGCCCTGTTCGCTGCACGCCCTGAACACATCGAGCAGGATCTGCGCGGCGGTGAAGTCGATCTCGACCATGCCGCTCGCCTCCAGCACCAGCAGTTGCGGCGGCGTCGTGCCGAGCACCTTGGTCACGTCGCTGCGAAAGCCGGGCGCGTTGAGGAACGACAGCGGCGCCTGCAGCCCGATCACGGCGACACCGGCGATGCGCTCGCCGGCGATGTGCGGATGCGCCGGCCACCAGATCGTGGTGCCCGGCACGCGCTCGAACTCGACCAGCCGTGCACGCGTCGTGCTCCAGATGCCGTGCAGCAGCGACAGCACGATGCCAAGGAACGCGCCCTGCTGGATCGGCAGCACGATGATCAGCGCGGCGGTGGCGACGATCAGCAGGAATTCGCTGGGGGATTGGCGATAGATCGTGGCGATCTGCTTCACGCGGATGATGCGCAGCGCGACGAACAGCAGGATGCCGCCGAGGGCTGCGTCCGGAACGTGCTGCAGCAATCCCGTTCCAAACGCGAGCAGCGCCAGCACGATCGCAGCGGCGGCGAGGCCCGCCAGCTGCGATTGTCCGCCGGTCTCGGCGACAATGCCCGTTCGCGGCGGGCTGGCATTGACCGGAAACGCGCCGAACAGGCCCGACAGCACGCTGCCGGCACCCACGCCGAGAAAATCGCGATCGACATCGGCCGGCTTGTCGGGATCGGACGGGAACGAGCGCGTCGTTGCCGCAGTCTGCACCATCACCACGACCGTGATGACGAAGGCGAGCGGCACGAGGCGGACCCATTGCTCCGGTGCAAGCTCGGGGAAGGTTGGCCGCGGCAGCGTGCCCGGCACGGCGCCTACGACATTGACGCCCTTGTTCTCGAGGCCGAGCGCGATCGTGGCCAAGGTCGCGGCGACGAGTCCGATCAGCGCGCCCGGAATTTTTGCGCTGAACTTCTCGGCCAGGAAGACCACGGCCAGCACACCGAAGCCGATGCACAGCGTGAAGGGATTGGTGCGGCCGAGTTCGCTTGCGAGCACGCCGATGCGATCGAGCGTCGGCTCGTTCGGCGAGTCCAGGCCCAGCACGCCCGGCAATTGCGACACGATGATGTGGACGGAGATGCCGGCGAGGAAGCCGACCATGACGGGCACGGACAGGAGATTGGCGATGCCGCCGAGGCGGAAGGCGCCGCCGGCCAGCATCATCGCACCGACCATCAGCGCCAGCGCGATCGCGAGGCCCTGATACTCGGGCGAGCCGGCGGCGGCCAGCGCCGCCAGTCCGCCGGCGAAGATCGGCGTGATCGTGGAATCGGCGCCGCACGACAGGAAGCGGTTGCCGCCGAGCATGGCACAGCCGAGCGAACCCGCCATGAAGGCGAAGAAGCCGATCTGCGGCGCGAAGCCGCCGAGCCGCGCGGTCGCCATCTGCTCGGGAATCGCGATCGCGGCGAGCGTCAGGCCGGCCATGAGGTCGCCAGGCAGCGAAAAGGACGCGAGCGAGCGGAATAGCGGCCAAGCTGGCTTGGCGTGAGCGTCGTGCGGCATCGATATGGAGTCCCCGGAATCGTCAATCGGTTAGACTACAGCATTTCCGTATCGGGAAGCAGCAGACGCAGTTTATCTCCATCCGGTGGCAATGACGGAGGACAGATCTGTCCTCCGTATTGCGAGAGGTGGCCTCAGTATCGGCCGCGGTCGTTGTGATAATCGCCGCCGCGTCCGCCGCCCATACCCATGCCGATCCCGACACCGATGCCGATGCCTTGCATGATGGCGCCGGGCGGCGGGCCGCGATCCGGCGGCGGTGCGCGCTCGTAGATCACTTCATCGGGCGGCGGCCGGCGCTGCCTGGGTGGCGTGTCGACCACCTTGCGCTTCGGCGGGGTGTCGTCGACGCGCTTCTTGATCACAGGCGCGATCGTCGGGTTGACCGGCGTTGCCGGTGCCGAGGGTGTCGAGCACGGGCAGGTCGGGGCCATCGCGACGGCGACCGGGGCAGGAGTGGCCGCGACCACGGCAGGCAAGACGTAGTTGCGGTTCTGGACGCGAAGCAGCAGCCGGCGTGCGGTCGCAGCCAGATCGCTGTTGTCCCAGTTCGCCAGATAAGCCTCGAACGAGGCGCGGGTGTTGATCGCGGTGGCGCGCTCCCACGCCAGCATCTGGCGCCGGCGCTCCACAATCGTGCGCAGCCGCGGGGTACGGGTATCCTGAGCATACAACTCGATATAGGCCTGATACGCCGGCACGGTATCGTCGGTGATCACCATCTCATAGGCGACCATGGCCGGCTTGCCCTGCAAATCCTTGCGCCAGTCCTCGAGGCTGCGCGTACCGCCCGCAAGTGCCATGGAGGATGCGCCAGGAAGCGCAGTCTGAGCGCTGCTGTCGCCGCCGAAGAACTTGAAATCGGTCGTCAGCGACGAGCTTTCCCAGGGGATCTGGCGTCCGTCGGTCGATTGCGCCACGGCGACGCGAATGCGCTTGAACACTTCCTCGATCGGCAGATTGGGCTGCTTGGCGACGGTCAGCGCTGCGGTGGTGTAGGGGCTGTCGATGCCGGAGCCATCCTCGGCTTCGGAGCCCGGCGAGGTCGAATAGGAAATGAAGGAGCCCGGCGCGCCGGCCTTGGTGTCGACGATCGCAAGCCCGTGTCCGGCGCCACTGAGTGCCGGGAACGGATTGTTGCGGCAGGCATCGAGCATGAAGATGCGTGCTCGTGTCGGCAGCGCGCCGAGCGTGTTGAGCAAATCGTTGAGCCGTACGCCCTGCAGCGGAATGTCGGCTTCACGCTTGGGGTCGAGATCGACGGGAACGAGATAGTTCTCGCCGTCGATCTGGAGGCCGTGGCCGGCATAGAACACCAGCGCGACGGTGTCGGCGCCGCTGGCGCTGACCTTGCCGGCGAAATCCGAGATCGCCTGACGCATATCGTTCTGCGCCAGATTGGATGCCGTGGTGACGGTGAAGCCGGCATTGCCGAGCAGCTCCGTCATGCCCTTGGCGTCGTTGGCTGCGTTGGGCAGTTCCGGCACGGTGCGATAGGCCGATTGACCGATCACGAGTGCGAGCCGCGCTTCGGCCGCCGCCTCCGTGGGCGTGGTCAATTGCGTGAGCGCGAGAAGACCGGATGCAAGAAACAAATTGCGAAGAACTGGACGGCGCATGGTGTCACCTCCATCGGCAATGCGCGCGATGATGTCACCTTTTCTAGGTGGCCGCCATGCGTCTGTCTGTGCACTGGATCACGTTGAGCTGCGGCAAAATGGGGCAGGGGGTCTGCCAGAGCTGGTGCGGCATCGTTCTGGCGCAATCCATGTGAATTGCGCATTGATCCATGCGCCAATTGGATTGATCGCCGATGCCGCGCGAAAGCATCCTCTCGCACAATGGGTCCGATGCCGGTCTGAGCGAGAATCCCGCAAAAAACATGGTTGTTTCGCCGCGCGCTGATGCCGTCGATCTTCGCGACAGGCCGCTTTGCAACAGCCGGCCGCAAGTCTTGCCTGCGCTGTCGCTTTGGCCATACAGTCCCGCGCAACGGGCTGCGGCAACGACCGTCGCTCGAAAAACAATAATCGGGGAGAGACCGCACCATGCCCATCGTGCCCGTGAACCGTCGCGCGTTCATCAAGTCGTCGACGGGACTTGCCGCCGGCCTCGTGTTCTCCCCCGCACTCATCGGCCGCGCCGAAGCCGCGACCTTGAAGCTGAAATGCTCCTCCTCGCTGCCGAACGATCCCAAATTCGCCAACGGCCGCGTCTATTACGACAATCTCGTGAAGAACCTGAAGGCGAACGGCCTCGGTGAACAGGTCGAGGTCGCGTTCTTTCCCGACAACCAATTGGGTCAGGAAATCGACGTCATCAATTCGGTGAAGCTCGGCGTCATCGATCTCATGGTGTCGGGCTCGTCGATCTCGGCCAATCTGGTGCCGCTGGTCGGGACCTTCGATCTCGGCTTCCTGTTCTCGAGCTTCCCGCAGCAGACCAAAGCGTTCGATTCCGGCGCCGCCAAGCCGATCGAGGACGCGCTGCTCAAGGGCAGCAACATCCGCATCATCGCCTGGGCCTATAATTTCGGCTCGCGCAGCGTGCTGGCGCGGAAGCCGGTGAAGACGCCGGAAGATCTCGCCGGTCTCAAGATCCGCACCCTGCCGAACCCCGTCATCACGGAATGCCTGCGCCTGATGGGCGCCGCCGCGACACCGCTGGCGTTCGGCGAAATCTACACGGCATTGCAGGCCGGCGTGCTGGACGGGCTCGAGCACGATCCGCCGACCATCCTGGCGAGCAAGTTCTTCGAAACGGCGAAATTCTATTCACTGACGCAGCACAATTTCTCGCCGCTCGCGATCTATTTCAGCGACACGACCTACAACCGCATGGATCCGAAGCTGCGCGAGGGTTTCCTCGACGCCGCGAAGAAGGCTGCGGCTGACACGCGCACCCACGGGCTCGCGGTCGAGAAGGAGGCGCTGTCGGCTTTGACCGAGAAGGGCGTGACGGTGGCCGAATGCGACCGCGAGGCGTTCAAAAAGCGCGTCGCGCCGCAGATCGAGAACTTCATCAAGGCGCGGCCGGACTCCAAGGCCGTCATCGACATCATCCGCGCCACACAGGCCTGACGTGGCAATGACAGCTGCCGTACCTCTCTCGGGCGGCCGCCACGGGAGCATCGCCCTGCTGCTTCGCCTCAGCGACGCGATCGCGGCCATCCTGCTGGCCGCGGATCTCGTCGTCGTGTGCGGTTCCGTGCTGCTGCGCTTCTGTTTCAACGCGCCGGTGGAGTGGTCCGACGACGTCGCGCGCGGCCTGATGGTCGGCTCGGCCTTCTTCGGCGCGGCGAGTGCGCTCGCGCGCGGCGAGAATGTCGGCGTCTCCTTCTTCCGCGACCTGGCGCCAGTACGGCTGCGCGCGCTGGTCGACGCCGCGAGTGCGCTGCTGGTGGTGTTGATCTCGGCCTATGTCGCTTACAATGCCATCAAGCTCGGCTCGTTGACGGCGGGCCAGACCACCGGATCCGGCTTGCCGCTGGAGCTGACCTTCTACCCGATGGGCGCCGGCGCGCTGTTCATGACGGTGTTTGCGATCGACCAACTCTGCTCGCGGCCGCTCCCTGACATCGTCAGAGGCCTCGTCGCGATTGCCGTCGTGACCGGCCTCTATCTCGCCTGGGATTATCTGTCGCCCGCCACGGTGCCGTCGGCGGGCACGCTGATGCTGATCGGTTTCTTCGCGACGTTGGTCGGTGGCTTGCCGATCGGCTTTGCGCTGGCGCTGGCTGCGCTGATCTTCATCTGGGTCGAGGGCGCGCTGCCCGGCGTGATCTTCGCCCAGCAGATGGCGCGCGGCATCGACAATTTCGTGCTGCTCGCGATTCCGTTCTTTATTCTCGTCGGCTACCTCATGGAAGCCAACGGCATGTCGGTGCGGCTGATCGAGCTGTTGCAGCGTGGGGTCGGGCGCATGCGCGGCGGCCTCAACGTCGTGATGGTCGCGTCAATGGTGCTGTTCTCCGGCATCTCCGGCTCGAAGATGGCCGACGTCGCCGCGGTCGGCTCCGTGCTGATTCCGGCCGCACGCCGCTCCAGGCAGAATCCGGGCGGTGCCGTGGCGCTGCTCGCGGCCTCCGCGGTGATGGCGGAGACCATTCCGCCCTGCATCAATTTGATCATCCTGGGTTTCGTCGCGAATTTGTCGAT
Source organism: Bradyrhizobium sp. WSM1417 (assembly GCF_000515415.1). Taxonomy (NCBI): domain Bacteria; kingdom Pseudomonadati; phylum Pseudomonadota; class Alphaproteobacteria; order Hyphomicrobiales; family Nitrobacteraceae; genus Bradyrhizobium; species Bradyrhizobium sp. WSM1417. The sequence goes on along the minus strand of NZ_KI911783.1, from coordinate 6,888,681 downwards.
CGGCGGCCTGTTCGTCGCAGGGCTGCTGCCGGCGGCGTTGATGGCGCTGGCCTTGATCGCCGTCTCCATCATCTTCGGCAAGACTCCAACTGAGACTCCAACCGAGACTCCGGGTGATGCCGATGACATCGCGCCGCAGATGCCGGTGTCGGGCCTGTGGAGCGGCGCGATCGCCTCGTTCGGTCTGATCTTCATGATCTTCTTCGGCTTCAAGAGCGGCTTTGCAACCGCCACGGAGATCTCGGCCTTTGCCGTGGCTTATGCACTCGTTGTCGGCAGCGTGGTGTTCCGCGAGCTCAGCTTCACATCGGCCGCGCACAGCTTCGTCCAGGGCGCGACGCGTGCGGGGCTGGTGCTGTTCATCGTTGCCGCAGCGCAATCGCTGGCGTTCACGCTGACCCTGCAGCAGGTGCCGCATGCGGTCGGCGATTTCATGCTGGGATTGTCCAAAACCTCGGGCACCTGGCTGTTCATCCTGCTCGCAATCGCCGTGCTGATCGTGATGGGCTCGGTGCTGGAGGGCGCGGCCGCGCTGATCATCTTCGGTCCGCTGCTGCTGCCGGTGGCCGTGCAGCTCGGCATCGATCCCCTGCATTTCGGGGTCGTGCTCGTGATCGCGATGGGCATCGGCCTGTTCGCGCCGCCGCTCGGGCTAGGGCTCTACGGCGCCTGCCTGATCGGCAATGTGCCGATCGAGCAGACGGTGAAGCCGATCATGGGCTATCTCGGCCTGTTGTTCCTTTGCCTGCTTGTGATCGCGTTCGTGCCATGGCTCAGCACGGCATTGCCGCGCGCGTTCGGCTACTGAAGGAGTCTTGCCGTGAAAGTCCTGCTGGCCCACACGCCGGAGATGCGCCGCAATTACTATGGCGATCGCAGCCTGAACGGTTTGCGCGCGGCCGCCGAGGTGGTCCTGCATGAGAGCGATGAGACGCTGGTCTCAGCCAGCCTCGTGCGCGCTGCGCAAGATGTCGACATCATCGTGGCCGATCGCATGACCGAGGGACGCGGCGAGATCTTTGCGCAACTGCCGCGCCTGCGCGCCTTCGTCCGCTGCGCCGTCGACATCCGCAACGTCGATGTCGAGGCCGCCTCGAACGCAGGCGTGCTCGTGACCCGCGCCGGGCCCGGCTTCGTGCAAGCCGTTGCCGAGCTCGCGCTCGGCTTCATGGTCGATCTCTCCCGCGGCGTATCCCGGGCGACGGCCGACTACCAGGCAGGCCGCAACCCGGAAGCTCGGATGGGACGGCAGCTCGCCGGCAGCAAGATCGGCATCATCGGCTATGGCAGCATCGGGCGCTATCTCGCCGAAATCGCCAAGGTGATGCGCATGGAGGTGCTGGTCGCAGATCCCTTTGCGACCGTGAGCGACAGTGCCATCCGGCAGGTCAGCCTCGACGAGCTCCTCGCCGCATCCGACTATGTCGTCTGCCTTGCCATCGCGAACGAGCAGACCGAGAATCTGATCGGCGAGGCGGCGCTGGCGCGCATGCAGAAGCATGCGGTCTTCATCAATCTCTCGCGCGGCAACCTCGTTGACGAAGCGGCGCTGGCGAAGGCGCTGCTTGAGAATCGTATCGCGGGTGCCGCGATGGATGTCGGCCGCGCGCCCGACCAGATGCCAAGTGCGGAGCTTGCGAAGCTTCCCAACGTCATCGCGACACCGCATGTCGGCGGCCTGACGCCGCAGGCGATCGAATACCAGTCACTGGAAACCGTGCGCCAGGTCGAAGCGATCGTCAAAGGCGAGATCCCGCAAGGCGCGGTCAACGCCGAGCGCTGGACGCGGCGGCCGTGAGCCGGCTCTACAGCCGGTCCACTGCTTTGAAGGTCCCGTCCTTCTGGATCACCGTCAAAAACACCTTCGGCGGCGCGTCGATCGTGCGCATGCCGACGGTTACGGTGCTGCCGCTGATGTCGAAGCGGCCGACATCGTTGATGGCGCGCAGCAGGCTCGCGCGCGTCGGTTGCGGTCCGGCTTGTTCCAGCGCCGCCGCCGCGAGACGGCCGGCGATATAGCCTTCGAACGACACGAAATCCGGTGTCAGCGCGGGGTCGGATGCTTTCTGCGCCGCCTGATAGTCGGCGACCAGTTTGAGCGAGCGGTCCCAGGGAAACGGCACAACCTGTGTGACGACGACGCCTTCGCCCTCGGGGCCGAGCTCCCGGGCGAGCGCAACGGCGCCGACGAAAGAGATGTTGACGAAGGTCGGACGAGCGCCGCTGCGGTGCGCGAGCTTGATGAACTCCGCGCAGGGACCGTAGGTCCCGACCCTGACGATCGCCTCGGGTTCGACGCGTTTGATCGTGCGCCAGGCCGACGCGACGGCGCGAGTGTTGCGCTCGAAGGTGCCTTCGGCGGCGAGCTCGAGGCCGCGTTTGGCAAGCGCGCGCTTCACGCCGGAAAGACCGTCGCGCCCAAAGGAATCGTCCTGGTAAAAAATGGCGATGCGGGTGAAATGGCGATCCTCCGTGAGGTGCTTGACCCACGCCTCGGCCTCGGCGCCATAGCTCGCACGGATGTTGACCACGTTCGCAAGCTCGAGGTCGCGCAAGAATTCGGCGCCGCTGAACGGACCGATGAAGGGCACGTTCCTGGCGCTGGTGATCGGTATCGTCGCCATCGCGGTCGGCGTGCCCACCGCGCCGATCAGCGCGAACACCTTGTCGTCCTCGATCAGCCGCAGCGTCTGCGCCACCGAGCGGTCGGGGTCGTAGCCGTCGTCCCGGCTGATGAGCTGGAGCTTGCGGCCGTGGACGCCGCCTTTGGTGTTGATCTCGGTGAAAGCTGCGACGATGCCCTGCCGCATCCGCTGTCCGAGTGTGGAGGAGGGACCCTCGAGTGCTGCGGCCTGGCCGAACAGGATCGCATCCTCGCTGACGCCGATCTCGTCAGCTTTCGCCGGCGGCATGATTGCTGCCAGGACGGCGACGGTCACGGCGATGCATGTGGCAGATCGAGATCGATACATCGGAAAAAGTCTTGCCGGTGCGGTGAGTAGCTCCGGGAAAGCTATCGCCGCGGGATGAATCGGCGATGTATCGGGGGCTCCGTACTACTCCGGGGAAAACCGGCAACTTGCTTCGACAAAGTCCGCGTCATCCTGCACTTCATTAACTAAGCCGGCTAATGCGGAAAAGCCGGGTTCCGAAATTGTGCAGTTCTTAACCGCGGTCCTGTTCCGATAGTGGCTCGGGTGGCTCAACCAGAGGTTCGGTTGGCCGGGAGAGGGGCGGCGGTTTCTGCAATGGGCGGTCGGGATCAGAACGATCAGGATCGGGGACGTATGACTGGATGGTGGCGTGCAGCGCCCCTGCTCGGGCTCTATCGCCCTGCGCTCGTCGCGGTCGGAATCGGTCTTCTGTTTTCGGTGGTGGCTGCGGCCGCGGTGGCGCGGTGGGAAGGCCGCGTCAACAAGATCGAGTTCGAGAACGCGGCCGAGACCGAAGTGATCGTCATGCAAAACGGCATGGGCGAGTACATTTCAAGGCTCGTCGCGCTGCGCACGCTGTTCGAATCGACCAACCAGGAGATCACCCGCAGCGAATTCGAGACCTTCAGCGCCCGCCTGTTCGAGCGCCATCCCGGCATGCTGCGCATCGGCTGGGTGCCGCGCGTGAACCGCAAGGAGCGTGCCGAATACGAGGCCGCGGCGATCACGGACGGCGTGTCCGGCTATCGCATCAAGTCGCTCCAGGGCGATGCATTCGCGACCGCGCCGCAGAGCGACGAATATTTTCCGGTGTTCTATTCGACCCAGCCGAAGACGTCTTCGGTCTACGGCATGGATTATGCGACCGTTCCGGAACGCCGCGCGGTCCTCGAGCGCGCGCGCGACACCGACCGGATCGCAGCCATTCGCACCCGCCTCTACGAACCGAAGGAGGGGGGCCGGTTGCCCGACGTCCTCGTCGCCATTCCCGTCTACGCCAAGGGAACGTCGCGCGACACGGTCGTCGACCGGCGCCGCAATCTCGCCGGCTTCGTCGTCGGCGTCTTCGACCTGCCGCTGCTGATTCAGTCCATTCGCGTGACCACCGGGGCAAGCCCCGCGGTCAGCGTCAACGTCTATCCACCGTTTACGGGGCAGATCGTCGGTTTGGAGGACATGCTGCCGGATTATTCGTCGGCCGCGACGGCGCCGCAATCGATGCGGGACGTCGCGCGCGCCGTGCACTGGTCGGGCAATCTCAAGATCGGCGACACCGATTGGCAGGTGCGGGCGGTGCCGGCTGCCGGCGGTCCGCTGGAGACGACTTACGATCGCGCGGGCGCGGTGCTGATCGTCGGCATGCTGCTGACGCTGTCGCTTTCGACCTATCTCATGCTCGCAAGCCGCAATTCGCAGCGGCTGTCGCTGGCGAACCGGCGGGTGCTCGAACTCGCCCAGACCGACATCCTGACCGGATTGCCGAACCGCGCCTTCTTCCTCGCCCGGCTCGACCAGCTCAATGGCCGTTTGATGGACGCCGGTCCGACCTTCTCGATCCTGATGCTCGACCTTGACCGCTTCAAGAACGTCAACGACTCGCTCGGTCACGGTGCGGGCGATGCGCTGCTGCGTCAGGTCGCACAGCGGCTGAAATCCGCGCTGCGCGCCAGCGACGTGCTGGCCCGGCTCGGCGGTGACGAATTCGCCATCATCCAGGAAGCTTGCGAGGATCAGCGCGTCTGCTCGACCGAACTGGCGGGGCGGATTGCCAAACTCGTCGCCGAGCCGTTCCTTCTTCCCGGACATCGCGTCGAGATCGGCACCAGCATCGGCATTGCGATCGCGCCCGATCACGGCACCGATCAGGAGCAGCTGCTGAAGAAGGCCGACCTTGCGCTGTACCGCTCTAAATCGTCGGGCCGCAACTGCTTCACCATCTACGACAAGGCGATGTCGGCCGAGCTCGAGGCGCGCAGCACGCTGGAAGGCGATTTGCGCGATGCCATCGCGCGGTGCCAGCTCGAGGTGCACTACCAGCCGTTCGTCGACGCCCTCAGCGGCGCGCGGCGCGGCTTCGAGGCCTTGGTGCGCTGGCGGCATCCGACGCGCGGCTTGATTCCGCCGGACCAGTTCATCCCCCTTGCGGAGGAGACCGGGCTGATCGTGCCGCTCGGCGAATTCGTGCTGCGACGCGCCTGCGCGGACGCGGCCGGCTGGCCGTTCGACCTCGCGGTCGCCGTCAACCTGTCGCCGATCCAGTTCAAGGAGGCCGAGCTGTTCGAGATGATCAGCGCGGCGCTCGCGGATTCCGGGCTGCCGCCGCAGCGGTTGGAGATCGAGATCACGGAATCCGTGCTGCTGGAACGCGGCGTCGAGAACCACGCCTTCATGGAGCGGCTGAAGAGCATCGGCATCGCGCTCGCACTCGACGATTTCGGCACCGGCTATTCCTCGCTTAGCTATCTGACCGCGTTCCCGTTCGACAAGATCAAGATCGACAAGTCGTTCATCCGCAACCTCACGCATCAGCCGCGCAGCTCCGCCATCATCTCCTCGATCGTCACGCTGGCGCGCGGGCTGGACATGTCGGTCACCGCCGAAGGCGTCGAGACCCGCGAGGAATATGAACGTCTGAAGGCGCTCGGCGTCAATTTCGCGCAAGGCTATCTGTTCGGCCGGCCGCACCCAATCGAACGGATCCTGTTCGACGCGCCCGTGAAACCGTCCCAACGCGACGCCGCCTGAGCGCCCGCCTCGTCCTTCGAGACGACCGCTTCGCGGTCTCCTCAGGATGAGGCTCAGCGGCATTGTGCCCGTCGAACTGCTACCGCATACTCCGGCCTCATCCTGAGGAGCCCGCCCGAGCGGGCGTCTCGAAGGATGGCCGTAGGCGAGGTGCTTGCCAGTACTTTTTCTGATGCGATCACGTTACTCACGGGCATGCGCGAAAAGCGCTTGACCCGGACAGTCCCGAATGGTCGGAAGGACCGTCCAGGGATGAAACACACAATGCGGCTTCCGTTCTTCTACGGCTGGGTCGTGGTCGCGGTGACCTTCGTCACCATGGCCATCGGCGTCAACGCGCGCACCGCCTTCTCGCTGTTCTTTCCTCCCATCATCTCCGAATTCGGCTGGGAGCGCGGCGTCACCGCGGGCGCCTTTTCCTTCGGCTTCGTGGTATCGGGCATGGTCAGCCCGCTGATCGGCCGGCTGATGGACCGCGCCGGCCCGCGCGCGGTGATGGAGCTCGGCGTGGTTCTGATGGGTGGCGGGCTGCTGCTCGCGCCGCTCACGAGCCAGCCATGGCATCTCTATGTCACCATCGGTGTCATGGTCGGCGCCGGTTCGGTGTGTCTCGGCTATTCCGGCCAGTCGCTGTTCCTGCCGAACTGGTTCATCCGCACACGCGGCCTCGCCATCGGCATCGCCTTCGCCGGAGTCGGCATCGGCTCGGTGACGCTGCTGCCTTGGGTGCAGCACATGATCGAAGGGACCGGGTGGCGCACCGCCTGCACGGCGATGGGCCTGATGATCCTCATCGTGCTGGCGCCGATCAATCTGTTCCTGCATCGACGCCCGGAGGATATCGGCCTGCGACCTGACGGCGATGCCGCGCCGGCCGCGGGTGCCGCAAGACCCGCCTCCAACATCGTCGATCCCGTCTGGGCCGGGACCGAATGGACACTCCGGAAAGCGGTCGCCACGACGCGGTTCTGGTGGATCGCCCTCGGCTATTTCTGCGGCCTGTACATCTGGTACGCGGTGCAGGTGCACCAGACCAAATTCCTGCTCGACATCGGCTTCAGCCCGGGTGTCGCGGTGTGGGCGCTCGGCATCGTCAGCCTGCTCGGCATTCCCGGCCAGATCCTGCTCGGCCATGTCTCCGACCGGATCGGGCGGGAATGGGTCTGGGCAATCAGCTGCGCGGGTTTTGCGATCTCTTTCGCGGCGCTGATGGCCCTGAAATTCCAACCGTCATTGTGGCTGGTCTATCTCATGGTGTTCACGCAAGGCGCGCTCGGCTACGGCCTGACCTCGATCATGGGCGCAGTGGTGTTCGAGATTTTTCAGGGCAAGCACCAGGGCAGCATTTTCGGCACGATCATGCTGGCGGCATTGGCCGGCGGCGCCGCCGGTCCCTGGGTCACAGGCTTGCTTTACGATCGGGCCGGTGACTACACGCTCGCCTTTGGCGTTGCCATCATCGTAAGCGGGCTGTCGGCGCTCTCGATCTGGCGAGCCGCGCCGCGCAAGGTGCGCGCCGTCGCCGGCAAGCTTCAGGCGGAAGTCGGCGCCGAATAGGCTCCGTACGCAGCGGATTACCTTCGCTTCTTTTGCGGAATGTTAAGCATGTCGCGTCTTGGCGCGGTGCAACGAGGCTGCAAAAACGTCTTGGACACCATCGCGGCGCTAGCGTCGCTTGCCATATCTTCCCGATGCCTCCGGGTCTAGCGATGTCTGCCTCCGATTGTGCCATGACAGAAACTCCGGAACTGCTTTTGGCCGCGCTCGAACGCGCCGACGAGGGCATCGTCATCGTCGACAGCGCGCGTCGCATCACGCATTTCAATGCCGGTGCGGAGCGGATCTGGAAACTCGCACGCGCTGATGTGCTCTGCCGCGACGCCGAAATTCTCAGCCTCAAATGCCTTCAGGCCGAACCGTTTGCGGAGTTCCGCGACGAGATCAGCCTGGTGCGCCGTGACGGCAGCCGGATTCGCGCGGCCATCTCGCTTTCATCCATTGCAAGTGGCGGCATTGCCTATCGCATCGTGTTCGCGCGCGACGTCACCGCGGACGCCGAACGCCGCGTCAGGATCGGGCTTCTCCACGCCGTCTCGGACCAGACCAACCGCGCGGTGCTCGTCACCGACACCGACCAGAACATCGTCTACGTCAATGCCGCCTTCACGACGCTGTTCGGCTACACCAGCGAGGAAGCCGAGGGCCGCCGTGCCAGGGGCCTGCTCGCCGGCCGCCACACCGATCGCAAGGCCGTTGCGAAGCTCGTCAAGCGCCTGATGGATGGCGGCCACCGCGGCGAGGTCGAGATGCTCGCCTATGACAAGGACGGCGAGGAGATCTGGGTCTGCGCTCGCATCGATGCCTTCCGCGACAGGAAGGGCCAGGTCAAGCACATTTTCGCGCTGCTCGAGGACATCACCGAGACCAAGCAGCTGCACTCCCTGCAGCAGCTCATCATGGGCGCGCTCGCCGACGAGGTTCCGATCGGCGAGATCGCCGACCGGCTGTGCCGCCGTGTCGAGCAGATCGCGCCCGACGTCGTCTGTTCGCTGCTTCACATCGATGCCGCGGGCCTGATCCATCCGCTCGGCGGCCCAAGCCTGCCCGAGGACTATTCCCGCGCACTGGACGGCGTTGCCATCGGCCCCAATGTCGGCTCGTGCGGAACCGCGGCCTTCTACGGCGAGCCGGTGCTGGCGACGGATCTGGAGACCGATCCGCGCTGGCAGCCCTACAAGGCGATGCCGCTCGCGATTGGCCTGCGCGCGTGCTGGTCGACGCCGGTCAAGGCCAAGGACGGACGGGTCATCGCCACCTTCGCCTTCTACTACCGGGAACCGCGCGCGCCGAGCAATTGGCACCGCCGCATCGTCGATGCTTGCGTCAATCTCGGCGCCTTCGCGATCGAGCGTAAGGAGGCGCGCGCCGAGATCGCGCGGCTCGCCTACCACGATATCCTCACCGGCCTGCCGAACCGTGCGCAATTGCGGCGCCTGATCACCACCGCCATCGATGCCTGCCCGACCGGCAGCCACGTCGCGCTGGCCTTCCTCGACGTCGATCATTTCAAGGACGTCAACGACACGCTCGGTCATGCCGCTGGCGACGAGCTCCTGATCCAGCTTGCGCAGCGCCTGCGCGAGCAGATCGGACCCGAGGACATGCTGGGGCGGCTCGGCGGCGACGAGTTCGTCATCCTGCTGCCGCGGCGCAACGCCGAGAGTGCCGAGCGCGTCGCGGCCGGAATCACCGAAGCGCTGGCCGCGCCGCTGCGGCTCGGCTCCAGGCAGCTGCAGATGTCGGCGAGCATCGGCATCAGCCTCTATCCCGATCATGCCACCGACATCGACACCCTGATGCAGCAGGCGGACGCGGCCATGTACATGGCCAAGCAGGCCGGCCGCTCGACCCATCGCCTGTTCAGCGCTGAGATGAACGGGCTCACCGAGCAGCGGCTGGCCTTGATCGCGGCGCTGCGCCGCGCGGTCGCCGAGGGCGATCTGACCCTCAGCTATCAGCCGCAGATCCGCAGCTGCGACGGCGCGATCCATGGCGTCGAGGCGCTGGCGCGTTGGCACGATGCCGAGCTCGGCGACGTCTCGCCGGCAAAATTCATCCCGCTCGCCGAAGAGTGCGGCCTGATCGAGCAGATCGGCCTGTGGTCGGTGCGCGAGGCCTGCCGGCAGATGGCGAGCTGGCGCCGCGCCGGGCTCGACATTCCATCCGTGTCGGTGAACCTGTCGCCGATCAATTTCCGCAACGTCACGCTGGCCGCGCGGCTCAAGGACATCCTCGCCGAATACGATCTGCCGGCGGATGCGCTGATGCTCGAGATTACCGAAGGCGCATTCATGCAGGACAGCGTCGCCGCGCTCGAGACGATGAACGCGATCCGGGAGCTCGGCGTCGGCCTTTCCGTGGACGATTTCGGCACCGGCTATTCCAGCCTCAGCCGGCTCGCCCATCTGCCGATCCGCGAGCTCAAGATCGACCGCAGCTTCATGCGCGACATCGAGCGTGACGCCGGCGCGCTCGCGATCGCCACCGCCGTGGTGCGCGTCGGGCAGGGCCTCGGCATGACCGTCGTCGGCGAAGGGGTCGAGACTGAGGCGCAGCGCAAGGTGCTGGCCGAACTCGGCTGCGACGTCGTGCAAGGCTTCCTCTACGCACCCGCGCTCGCGCCTGTTGCCTTCGAGCGCTGGCTGATCGAGCACTGCGCCGAGCAGGCGCAGACGATGTTGGCTCGTCTCGACATTGCACCGGCCGGCGCGACCGCGGTGAAGCGGTCGGCGTAGAAGCGACTTTTTGGCCGATGATGTTCGGGCTCATACGCTCGGTTGCAGGAACGTGCCGTATTGCTTGGTCGCGGCGACCGCGGCCGCGGCCTGTCCGACTATCCGCATCGCGGCCATCATCGGCCACGGCCCAAGGCTGACCCGCCGAACGCCGACGCGAGCCAGATCCGGGATTGCCGGGACGCCTTGTGTCACCATGATGTTGACCGGCAGAGGCGTGTGCTGAACCAACTTTTCGATGAGAGCGAGATCGGTGAGGCCGGGTACGAAAATTCCGTCGGCCCCCGCCTCGGCATAGACCTTCGCGCGCCTTGCCGCTTCGTTCATGCACTCGTCTGGCGATCCGAATTTCAGCAAGAACGGATCCGTTCTCGCATTGATGAACAGCTGAACTCCCAGATCTTTTGCAGCGTGCCGCACGGCCTTGATCTTGGCGGCATGGCGTTCGGGATTGACCAGTTGCCGCTTTCCCCCCGAGAGCCCGTCCTCGATATTGATGCCGACGGCGCCGGCTTTCAAAATCTCGGTCGCCGATCTGGCGGCGGCCTCCGGGGTGTCGCCATATCCGGCCTCCAGATCGATTGACATTGGAACAGACACGGCCGCAGTCATCCGCGACACCAGGCCGGTCACCATGTCGAGCGGGACATTTTCTCCGTCGGCGTATCCAAGTGCGGAGGCGACCGCCCCGCTGCTGGTCGCGATGGCCGGAGAGGTCTTCGCGATGGCTTTGGCGGTGGCGGCGTCCCAGGCGTTGAACAGGATGAGCGGATCGCCCTTCCTGTGAAGGGCATGAAACGTCTCGGCATATCGCTGTTGTGTCTTGGCGTCCATTGCGCGCACTCCGGATTAGAGAACATCGAAGGATGTTGTGGGCCACGCCCTCTGCGTTCAGTCGGGCGCGTGCGTCTTGAACCAGTCCATGATCAGGCCGGTGACTTCTTCCTCACGCTCGAGGTGCGGGAAGTGCCCGACATCGGGCAGGACAATCCGCTTGTGCGGCCCCTTGAACAGCGGCTCCTCCTTGACCGAGTACCTCGCTGTCGGATCGTTGCTGCCATAGATCGTCAGCGTCGGCGTGTGCATGTCATTGATCGGCAGCCGGCGCGCGAGCCCCGCATCGGTCAGACCTCCGTAATATTTAAGCGCGGCGGCCATCGTGCCGGGCGAGCTGAGCGTCTCCTTGATTGAACGGATGTGCTCGGCATTGTTGAATGTCGGCGACCACAGTTTCCAGAGATAGTCGACGAAGGGAAGTCCCTGGGTACTGACCGCGGATTCGGCGCCGGGAAGCTGGAAGAAGTAGACATGGAAGACGGCTCGAACGAGCTCCGGATCCCTTCTGATGCTCGAAATTGTAATCGGATGTGCGGTGTTCATGACCACGGCGGCCTTGATTGCCGATGGCGCCGTGGCCAGCGCCTGAAAGGTCGAGGTGCCGCCCCAATCCATGCCGACGACGCGCGCCTGTCCGTCGTCGCTCAGCGCTGCGATGAGGCCTTCAAGATCCTTGCCCAGTGCGATGGGATCGAAAATGCCGTCCGCCGGAATCTCGGTCGGCGCATAGCCACGCAGGAACGGCGCAACCGCACGATACCCTGCATCCGCGAAGACCTGCAGCTGCTTTCGATACGACCAGGCATTGTCGGGAAAGCCGTGCAGGAACATGACGAGGGGGCCGTCGCCCTGTTCGAGATAGGCGAAGCGCACGCCGTTGGCCTGCACGTATTTCAAGGCGGGTTCAATGCCTCTGGTATTCGCTTGGGCATTCGCTTGTCGTGCCGCGCTCCCAGTATTCATCGTCATTCTCCATGTCACCGTGCCCCGCGATCGAAATATGTGCGGAGCGCACATATTCGTCAAGTTGTTTTTTGTGCGCTCCGCACATATTGTCCGGCTCATGGAAAACGGAATCGCAAATTTGCTGGGGGCGCTATCGCTCGCCGTCATGGATCGGATCGAGCAGGGCGCGCGCGAGGTCATAGGCCGCGGTGGCGAGACGCCGGCCGCACTGGTCGTCATCGGCTATGGCCAGGGCATGACCAATGACAAGCTGCGGCGGATCCTTGGGCTGTCGCATTCAGGAACGGTCCGGCTGGTGGACCGTCTGGTGTCGGACCGGCTGGTCGAACGTCGGCCCGGACAGGATGGCCGCGAGGTTGCTCTGCACCTGACGGCGAAGGGTGCCGCAACCCGCAACGATTTGATGAATTCGCGGATTTCGGCGGTCGCGTCGCTTCTGGATGTGCTGTCGCCGGCGGAAACGAAACGACTCGAAACGCTGCTCCATGAGTTGTTGGCACGGCAGGATACGTCCGAGATGGATCGCTTCACGATCTGCCGCATGTGCGACGACAGCGTTTGCACGAATTGCCCCTTGCCCACGGACAAGGGCAAACGCGCTCGCTAGCGGGCGCGCGCTCGACGCTATCATCCGGCTTGGGCCCAACGCGCGTTCACGTCACGGAAAGGAACGTCCGGCTTTTCCCCACGTTGTCGGCCCACCAGCGCAAACCGGGCCTTACGATGAAGAAGATCGCCACCATCCTTGTGATGCTCTGTAGCTTGCCGGCTGCTGCTCGTGCGGAGAGCTGGAGCGGCTATCGCATTCCCGAGACCGGGACCAGCGTCGACATTCCCGCATCCATCTTCACCGAGCAAGCGGGTCGGCCCGACGGCTATGGCATGCAGTACCGGACCAGCGACGGCCGCGCGGATTTGACGGTGCAGGCCGTTCCCAACGACGGCAGCTCACCGGCCGCTTTCCTGGCGCGCAAGAATCCGCCGTCCGGCATCACCTACAAGCGCATCACGCCGCGCTTCTTCGTGGTCTCCAGCACCCGGGGCGGCAAGATCTGGTACGACCGCTGCAACTTTGGCCGCCGCTACGTGCATTGCGTGCTGATCAACTATCCGGCCGCCGAAAAGCGGCAGTGGGATGCGCTCGTGACCCGCGTCAGCCGTACGCTGAGCGGCGGTTGATCCGCTCACAAAGAAGATCTGCTCACAAAGAAAAAACTGCCCGCAGGTTGCGGGCAGCAGTCTCGTGAGGATGGTTCAGCGCACGTTGGTCGATGTCGTCGACATGGTCGGCTTAGACCCTGGCACGTGCGACATGGTCTTGGTGGTGGACCCGACCTCCTCGCCCGCCTTGACTTTCGTGCGGGTGTGGGAGCGGCTGAACGTGCCACCCTCATGCGCCTGCGCGCGCGCATTGGAATTGAGCACCGGACCGTTGCCCTTGTTCATACTGGTGCCGGACTGCGCCTTGCCGTTGGCGGACGCGGCGCTGCCGCCGGCTGCAATCGACGAGCCGGTCTGTCCGGAGCCCGACGTCGACGTGCCGCCGGTGCCGAGCGTGCTGGCCGAGGTGCCGCCGGCCGCAGCCGAGCCCCCGGTGCCCCCGGTCATGCTGGTTTGCGCCGACAACGGCGAGGCGGCGGCGAGCAGGAGTGCGACCGACGAGGTCGCGATCAACATTCTCATCTGTGAAATCCTTTTGCTATGGCGACGATGTCGAGATGGTGCAGCCGTTGACTGTGACGGTGCTGGCGCTGGTCGAACCCGGGCCGCCGGCCGTCGAGGACGAGCTCGACACGTTGCCGCCACCGGCCTGGACGTGCACCGACGATCCGCCGGCCGAGCTCGAGCTCGACAGCGAGCCGCTCGATGAGGTCGAGCCGGTTGTGCCTGAACCCGATGACCCCAGCGCGGTAATGCTGCCGTCGGGATGTTTTTCCACCGTGACCCGACAGGTCTCGCCGGACGCGGTCTTGCCGGTTTTCTGCATGGTTTCCCCCACAGCGGCGCTGCTTATCAAAGTCAAAACTGCGATCGCAACGATTGATCTGTTCATGCCAGTCCTCCTCAGGAAGGACGAAGGAGCGGCATTGCTGCCGCTCCGCCGGCCGGGATGTCAGTCCTTGTCCTTCTTCATCTCGTCCTTGTGGTGGCCTTTGCCCTTTTCCATGCCCATGTCGCTGGCATGTCCCGCGGAGGAGCCAGCCGCTCCCACAGTCGAGCCGCTCTTGCCGCCGCCCGCGGACGAGCCGCCGGTGCCGAGCGTCGATGCCGAGTTGGAGCCGGAGCCGGCCGCAGATCCGCCGGTGCCGACGCTGGACGAGCTCTTGCCGCCACCAGCCGACGAACCGCCGGTGCCGAGCGTCGAGGCCGAGCCTGAGCCGCTGCCGGAGCCCGCGGCGGAGCCGCCGGTGCCGATCGACGAACTGCTGGTGCCGCCTCCGGCCGACGAACCGCCGGTGCCGAGCGTCGAAGCCGAACCCGATCCGCTGCCCGAACCCGCCGATGAACCGCCGGTGCCGACGGTCGAGTTGCTGGTGCCGCCGCCGGCTGACGAGCCGCCCGTGCCGACCGTCGAGCTCGACTGCGCCACGGCGAGCGCCGTACCGGCCAGCAGCGCAGCTGCGGCCGCAGTCAATTTCAGAATCCTCATCGTTGTCTCCTCCAATGATCAAATTGCCAAAACAGGCTCGGGATAAAGTGGCAGGCCGCACAAACGTTCCTTGGATGGGTGCGACGAAATGGAAAATGCGCGCGCATGATCCTGGCCAGGTTCCAACTGCGAAGCGCAGCGAACTGATCGAGCGGGAACAGTGGAGTTCTGAAAAAAGGCGCTAGTCCGACGACAATCCCGTCCTGCGCCGCAAATCCGTGATCGCGCGCAGAAAGCTGTCGGCCGGCGTCGTCTCCGGATCGATCAGGCGATGCAGGCGAAAGCCGTCTTCCAATGCCAGCACGACGGAGGCCATCCAGGGCGGATTGAGCGTGTCGCCCTTCGCGTTGCCCTTCAGCGTGGCCTCGACGATGTCGGCGACCAGCTTGCGCCGCGCGCGCAGGCGCTTTGCAAGCTCCGGTCGGCGCTTCTCGGCGCGCGCGACAAACAGGATCATCTCCATATGCAGCAGCGGCGAGCGGCCGAGCGGATCCTGCCTTGTGCGGTCCATCGCCTTCAGCGCCGCGATGAAGTCGTCGAGATTGTCGTGTTGCGCGAGGATGTCCATGTTGCGCCGGATCGACTGCGCGACATGGTCCTCGAGCATGGCGATGATCAGCTCGTCCTTGCTCTTGAAGTTGGAATAGAACGCACCGCGGCTGAATCCGGCCGCTGCCGCGATCGCCTCGATGCTGGCGCCGCCGATGCCATCCTCTTCGAACACGCGCGCGGCCGCCTCGAACAGCCTGTCGCGCGTGTCGCCCCTGGTCGGCCTGGTTCTCACCCTTGACATCGGAGCAGGTTAGGGCAGAATGCAACTCGATACAACAATGTATCGAGTAGATAATTCAGGGATGGTTACGCTGCGCAACAGGGGCTGCCCGGCGTATGCGATTCATGCGGCAACCGATATGAGGTCACCATGAACGAGCACGTGCAGGGCACCGGCGGTCCGCTGTTCAATCCGCTGTCGCCGGACTTCATCCGCGATCCCTATCCGCATTACGACCGGCTCCGCGCGATCTATCCGATTCACGTGACGCCGTTCGGCCAGTTCGTCACGAGCCGCCATGCCGATGTCAGCCTCGTGATGCGCGACAAGCGCTTCGGCAAGGATTTCGTCGAGCGTTCCAAGCGCCGCTATAGCGAGAAGATCATGGAGGAGCCGGTCTTCCGCAGCATGAGCCACTGGATGCTGCAGGCCGATCCGCCCGACCACAGCCGCCTGCGCGGCCTCGTCGTGAAGGCCTTCACCGCCCGCCGCGTCGAGGACATGCGGCCACGCATCCAGGAGATCGTCGATCAGACCATCGATGCCGTGATCGATCGCGGCCACATGGATCTGATCGAGGATTTCGCCTTCCGCCTGCCTGTCACCATCATCTGCGACATGCTCGGCATCCCGGAGGACCATCGCGAGACATTCTATAACAGCTCGCGCGACGGCGGACGGCTGCTCGACCCCGTGCCGCTCTCGCCGGAGGAGATCGCCAAGGGCAACGCCGGCAACATGATGGCGCAGATGTATTTCCAGCAGCTGTTCGAGCTGCGTCGCAAAAACCCCGGCGACGATCTCATCACCCAGCTGGTGCAGGCCGAGGAAGACGGCAACAAGCTCACCAACGAGGAACTGACCGCCAACATCATCCTGTTGTTCGGCGCCGGCCATGAGACCACGGTCAATCTGATCGGCAACGGCCTGCTTGCGCTGCATCGCAATCCGGACCAGCTCGCGCTGTTGAACGCGCGGCCGGAGCTGATGGTGGGCGCGATCGAGGAATTCTTGCGCTACGATTCCTCGGTGCAGATGACCGGGCGGGTCGCGCTGGAGGATATCGACGATCTCGGCGGCGCCAAGATCCCGAAGGGCGAGACCGTGCTCTGCCTGCTGGGCTCGGCCAACCGCGACCCGGCGGTCTATCCTGACCGCCCCGACCGGCTCGACGTGACCCGCCAGAATGTGAGGCCGCTGTCGTTCGGCGGCGGCATCCATTTCTGCCTGGGGGCGCAATTGGCCCGCCTCGAGGCCGAGATCGCCATCGCCACGCTGTTGCGGCGGCTGCCCGATCTGCGCATCGACGACGTCGAAAACCCGGAATGGCGGCCGACCTTCGTGCTGCGCGGCCTGAAGCGGCTGCCCGCGAGCTGGTGACAGCTCGCCGGCGTTAACCTCCGCGCGCAACAGTCGCTGTGACTTCGCCACACTTCCCCCTATATAAGGGGCTGTTCCGGTACGTCTGAGGCCCTGCGGCTCAGGCAAGGCCCGCATCCGGTTTGGCCGAGGGGAGACCCGTGCAGACGACGCTGCTCGGATTGGCGATTGCCTTTATCTTAGCGCTGCTGGCCGCTCTGATCGGGCCTTACTTCGTCGACTGGAACCAGTTCAGGCCCCAGTTCGAAGCGGAGGCCGGCAGGATCATCGGCGTGCCGGTGCGGGTGGCGGGCGAGCTCGACGCGCGGCTTTTGCCGGCGCCGACGCTGCGGCTGCGCGGGGTCACCTTCGGCGGCAACAATGATCTCGGCCGCCTGCGCGCCGACAAGCTCGACGTCGAGTTCAGCCTGAGCTCGCTGATGCGCGGCGAATGGCGCGCCACCGAGCTTTCGGTCAACGGCATGGCGGTCGATCTCGGCCTCGACGCGCGCGGGCGGGTCGATTTGCCGTCCACCGCGAGCGGCAGCTTCAATCTGGCTTCGCTGGCGATCGAGCGGCTGAACCTCACCGGCCGCATCGCCCTGCATGATGCCGCCAGCCGGTCGACGCTGGAGCTCAACGACATCGCCTTCTCCGGCGACGTGCGCTCGCTGGCCGGCTCGGTCCGGGGCGACGGCAGTTTCACCGCCACCGGCGTCCGCTATCCGTTCCGCGTCTCCTCCGGCCCGAGCGCCGACGGCAACGCCACCCGCCTCCACCTCAACATCGATCCCGGCGAACGCGCCATCCTGGCTGATCTCGAAGGCGTGCTCGCCTTCGACAACCGCCTGCCGAAATTCGACGGCGCGCTGATACTCGCGGTGCCGGCGCCGAAGAAGCCGGGCGATGCGGGGCCGATGCCCTGGAAGCTCACGACGAAACTCAAGGCCGATCCGGCCGGCGCCAAGTTCGAGCAGGTCGATGCCAGCTTCGGGCCCGAAGATTCCGCGCTGAAGCTCGGCGGCGTCGGCGATATCAGGTTCGGGGCGTCGCCGCTGCTGCGTGCGGTGCTGTCGGCGCGCCAGGTCGACGCCGACAAGCTCACGGCCAGGAACGATACCGAGCCGCAGCGCATCCTTCCGGCGCTCCGTGCGGGGCTCGCCGCAATCCCGCAGGCGCCGATCCCGGCGCAGATCGAGTTCAACTCCGACCAGATCATGCTCGGCGGCCGGCCGCTCCAGAACATCACGGCCGAGCTTGCGACCGACGGACGGTCCTGGACCTTCCAGCGGCTCGAGCTGCGCGCGCCGGGCCAGACGCAGCTCTCGCTCAACGGCGCGACGCCCGGCGCCGACAGTTTCAGCGGCCGTCTCAGCGTCGATTCCGCCGATCCCGATACGCTGGTGGCCTGGCTCCAGGGCCGCAACGAAGTCAACCGCCGCAGCACGCGGCCGCTACGCCTTGCCGGGGACGTGACCATCGCCGCCAACCATTTCGCCATCGACAGGTTGAAGGCCGACATCGAGGGCGGCGCGGTCGAAGGCCGCATCGCTTTCGTCCAAACCGGCGCGAGCAAGGGCTCGCGGATCGACGCGGAGCTCAAGGCGGATCGCCTCGACCTCGATGCCGCCGCAAGTTTTGTGCGGGCGCTTTCGGGGCCGCAGGGCGAATGGCCGGAGGAAGCGAAGCTTTCGCTCGATATCGGCCGCGCGATCTCGGCCGGGCAGGAGCTACGGCCGTTCACTGCAAAACTCGGCTACGGCCCGGCATCGCTCTCGCTGGAGCAGTTGCGGTTCGGTCAGGCCAGCGGCGTGACCACGGAAGCGAGCGGCAGCTTCGACCGCGCCAAGGCCACTGGCAAGCTCGCGCTGAAATCCTCCGCCAATTCGCTGCGCGATCTCACCGCACTGCTCGAGCCGTTTGCACCGTCGGTGCGCGCGCGCTTCGACGCCATCCCATCGCTGCCAGGTGCGATCCGCCTCAAGCTCGATCTCAGCCTCGACAAGAACGCCGAGCATGCCGATCGCAACGACGCGCGCGCGGTAATCGAGCTCGACGCGCCGCAGCTCAAGGCCACCGCGACGCTGGCCGCGCAGACGCCGGTCGCCGCCGTCAACGGCATCGATATCGACCGCTTGCGCAACAGCGACTTCACGCTGGATTCGAAAGTCTCGACACCACAGGGAAGTGCGCTGCTGGCCTTGCTCGGGCTCGATCGCGTGGTCGCCGCAGGCGAGGGCGCTTCGCAGTTCGAAGGCCGCTTGAGCGGTGCGTGGCGTCATCAGCTGCAATTGACTGCAAAGCTCAGCGGCGGCGGGCTGGACGCGGACGCACAAGGCACCGTCGAATTGTCGGAGCCGAAAGGCAGCGTGAATTTGCGCGTGCGCAACGCCAATCTGGCCCCGCTGTTCGGCACCAGCCCTGCCGATAAATCCGTGCAGAGCGTCAATCTGTCCTCGCGCGTCGGCCTCTCCGGCAACCGCCTGACCTTCAACGATCTCGACAGCACCGTGGCCGGCTCGCATTTGCGCGGTCATCTGGCGGTGACGCTCGATCAGGAGAAGACCGTCGACGGCGAAGTCGGCCTCGATTCGCTCGACCTCGTGCCGGCGCTCGCGATGGCCATCGGCGCGGCCGGACACGATGCCAATGCGCCGTTGAGTGCCGGGCTTCTCGGCGGCTGGCGCGGCCGCGTCGCCTTCCAGGCGTTGCACGGCACGTTGCCCGGCGGCATCGAGCTGCGCCCCTTCGGCGGTACGATCCGGAGCGACGGGCAGTCGCTCGCGCTCGACGCAATGAAGGGCGGCGTCGGCGGCGGCGAGATGTCGGCGAGCCTCGATGCGCGCAATGGCGCCAACGGTCTGACGTTGAACGCGCGCATCGAGCTCGGCAATGTCGATGCGGCGGCGCTGCGCTATCGCGACCTCGCGCTGCCGAAGGGACGTGCCTCGGCGCAGATGGCGTTGACGAGCCAGGGCCGCAGCGTCGCGGCCCTCACCGGCGCGCTCGCCGGCAACGGCACGGTGACGCTCGAATCCGCTGAAATCTCCGGCCTCAATCCGCGCGCCTTCGAGATCGCCATCCGCGCCAGCGACGGCGGCCAAATTGCCGACGACAACCGGCTGCGGCAGCTGGTCGAGCCCGCGCTGTCGGCGGGTCCGATTGCAGTGGCCTCGGCGCAGATCCCGTTCACGATCCGCGACGGGCGCCTGCGCGTCGGCGCAACGTCGCTAGAGGCGAAGAACGCGCGTGCCATCGTCTCCGGCGGCTACGACATCCCCGCCGACCAGGCCGACATCCGCGCCAGCCTGACGCCGATCATGACCGGGCTCTCCGGCGCGCCGCCGGAGATCCAGCTGTTCGCGGCCGGTCCCCCCGACAGGCTCAACCGCACCGTCGATCTCGGGCCGCTGTCGTCCTGGCTCGCGGTGCGCACGATCGATCGCGAGACGCGCCGGCTGGACGCCATCGAGCGCGGCGAGCCGCCGCCGGCGACCGCCGCATTGCCGACCCTGGTGTCGCCAGATCCGATGCCGGAGCCGTCGCTGCAGGATGTGCCCATGCCCGGCCGCGATCCGCGCCGCGCGCCGCCGCCGAAGCCCAAGGCCGATATCAGGGTCGCGCCGACACCGAAGGCGCCGCAGGCCGCTCCCGCGGCCCCAAGCCCGCCGCTTGCAAGCACGCAGATCGCGCCGCTGCCTCCGCCGATCGACGTGAGGCCGGCCCCCGGTCCGCCGCCCGCAAAGCCCAAGCCCAAGCCGCCGCTGGTGCTGACGCCGTCAAATCCGTGATTGGTTTGGAGGTCGGGCTGCTGGCCTTCTTAACCTCTCCCGCTTGCGGGCAGGGCTATTGCAAATGACGTCTCAGCGCCGCCTGAGCGAGCGCCTCGTCCTTCGAGACGACCGCTTCGCGGTCTCCTCAGGATGAGGCTTAGCTGAAACGGTCTCCGTTGAAATGCTGCCGCATACTCATTCCTCATCCTGAGGGCCCGCCGTAGGCGGGCGTCTCGAAGGATGGCTGCAGCTTCACCGGTAAACTCATTGCCTCGCATTTTAACGAATTTTCCCCGGCAAAACTGATCTGCCGACTTTACCGGATTCTCGCGTTTGTTCCCTAGTCTCTGTTCCCAGAGGAACTCGGCGTCCTGCCGGCACAAGCAGGATGGCTAGCCAAGAACTGGGGTCATCGGGATGAACGGCGCGACAACACTTCTGCAGGATCTGGACGACGCGATCGCACGTGGCACCGACGAAAGCCGGACCAAGGCGTTATGGCATGCGACCGACATTCTGATCACCGGCCGCTACAGCGACGACGAGATCAGCACGTTCGGCGAGGTCATCGGCCGGCTCGCCGACGAGATTGAAGTTGCCGCGCGAGTGCAACTCTCCGAGGTGATGGCAGCCTGCGATCACGCTCCGCTCAATGTCATTGCGCAACTCGCGAGCGCCGACGAGATCGAGGTCGCCGGTCCCGTGCTGCGCGACTCCAATCGGATCGACGAGAAGCTGCTGGTCGAGAGCGCCATGACCAAGAGCCAGTCGCATCTGCTCGCGATCGCCCAGCGCAAGTCGATCGGCGAGGCCGTCACCGACGTGCTGGTCAAGCGCGGCGACCAGGAGGTCGTGACGTCGGTTGCCCGGAATGAGGGCGCGCGTTTCTCCGGCTCGGGCCTTCTGCATATGGTCCGGCGCGCCGAGGGTGACTCGATTCTTGCCGAGCAGCTTGGCCTGCGCAAGGACGTGCCGCGCCACATCTTCCAGCAGCTGATCTCGAAGGCGTCAGAAGACGTCCGCCGCCGGCTCGAGCACGAGCGCCCGGAAATGATGGCGCAGATCCAGAGCTCGGTAAGCGACGTCACCGGCGATCTGCACTCCAAGTTCGGCCCGTCCTCGCGCAGCTATTTCGTCGCCAAGCGCGTGGTGACGACGCAGTACCGGCAGGGCAACCTCAACCAGGACTCGATCTCGAACTATGCGCGCCAGCACCGCTTCGACGAGGTGCAGATCGGCCTGTCGCTGCTGTCGTCGCTGCCGGTCGACGTGATCGAGCGCGCGATGATGGACCGCAATCGCGAGATGATCCTGGTGCTGTGCAAGGCGCTCGACTTCTCCTGGGACACCACCATGTCGCTGCTGTTCCTCGGCGCCAAGGATCATCTGATCACGGCGCGCGAGCTCCACGACAACGAGCGCGATTTCGGCAAGCTCAAGATCGAGACCTCGCGCAGCGTCTTGAAGTTCTACCAGTCGCGCAAGACCGGCACCGATCCCGTCACGGGTCGTCAGCCCGAGCTGCAGGTGCACTGAGCGGTACACCGAACAGGTACACCGAGCATCATCCGGGAATTGGCAGGGAGTATTTGCAATGTTGCCTCAATTCGGCACCGCAGTTCGCAAGAAGAACCTCAACAAGGCCGCAGCCGGCGAGATCGGCGGCGGAGCAGCGGACCAGGCCTCGGTCGATGCCGCCTGGCTCGTGCTGGAAGCCGCCAACGACCTCGGCGACCACGCTGCGATTGAAGCCTGCCGCCGCGTTATCGACGCCGAGCTGAACGGCACCGTAGCCGGCAGCGCGGATGTCGATCTCGTGCTGGGCTATTTCAGGTAAGACGCCGCAGGCCTCCGCTCCATCCGCGCGATCGCGGTTGTTTCCACACCGTCATTGCGAGCGCAGGGCACCGCCGTCGCTCCTTCAATGGCACAATAACGCGCCGACAGCCCCAGACCGCGCGGGCATGGCGCGGTCACGCGCATCGCACGCAGCTGTGATCTCCGGAACCTGCCGACGCGGGTAACGACGGAAGCTCCTCTTCGTACAGCCTTCAGCGAGCGTAGTCTCGCAGAGCTGATGGATGTGAAACCGGGGAGACATGGTCGGATGAAAGAGTTCAACGTCGCTGAGGTCGGGGGCGGTTCCTATCGTCCTCTTGCCATTCTGCGCTGGGTCATGGTGATCATCTTCGTATCGTTTGGCATGCAGAAATTCACGCCGCAATCTGCGCAGGGCATCGCCCAGTTCATCAGCAACAGCCCGTTCGTCTCCTGGCTGTCGGTATTCGGCCTGAGGGGAGAGGCCTATGTCCTCGGTGTCGCTGAATTCGTGATTGCGGCGCTGCTCGCGGCAGGCAGCTTCAGCCCGGTTTCGTCCGCGCTCGGTTCATTCATGGGCGTGGTGACCTTTGCGATCACCTGGTCCTTCTTTTTCACGACGCCCGGCGTCGTCAAATGGAGCCTTTCATCCGATCCGATGGCGTGGAATCTGACCGGCGAATTTCTGTTCAAGGACATCGTCCTGCTGTGCGTGTGCGCGGTGTTGTTTCTGGCCTCCCTGCCGCGATCGGTTGTCCGGCTGCGCACGGAGTGATCGTCAGGCCGTCTCTCATCGACGAATCCGGTAGAGAACGCCGTTCTCGCCGTGACGGAACGTGCGTCGCTCGAGGAGATAGTTGGCTTTCTCCAGAACGCGGCGCGATGCACCATTGTCGGCATAGACCAGGCCGATGAGGGAGGGCAGCTCGTGGTGTAGCAGTCCGATATCGGTCAGCGCGGTCGCGGTCTCGCTTGCAAGGCCGCGGCCCCAGCATTCGCGCTTGAACGCGTAGGCAATCTCGATCTCGTCGATATCGTCCACCAGGATGTGCCGGATGCCCGCCCGCCCGGCGAATGCCCCGTCTTTCGTTCGCAGCACCCACAGCCCGAAGCCATGCTGGTCCCAATGCGCGATATTCGCATCGAGATAGGTCTTGGTCCTCTCCGCCGAACGGACGCCGCCGAGATAGCGCGACACGTCCGCATCGAGATGCAATGCGACGAGGTGCGCGAGGTGATCCTCACGAAGTCTCTCGGCGGTTAGCCTAGCCGTGCTGAAACGTTCCATTGGGAACAGATAGCCCCTTCCAAGGCGGAGCGTCGAGTAACATTGACGCGGAAGAACTTGGCTGGCAGTGCTTCTTACCATTGCAAGGACGCGCTTTCGTGGGGGTGACAGTCGTCCGGCGAAGTTCCGACGCGGAGTGGCAATGGATTTCGAGCGCGACATAGCCAAGGTCAGCGGGATCGCTGCGGTCTCGACCATCCTGGACGTGGTCAGCCGGACCACGGGCATGGGGTTTACCGCCGTTGCCCGCGTCACCGAGGACAGGTGGATCACATGTGCCTCGCGTGACGAACTTGAGTTCGGGCTGAAGCCCGGTGACGAGCTCAAGGTCGAGACCACGATCTGCCATGAGATCCGGCAGAGCCGCGAGGCGGTTGTCATCGAGAATGTCAGTGAAGACGCCGCGTACTGCACGCATCACACGCCTGCGCAATATGGCCTCCAAAGCTACATCTCCGTGCCGATCATTCTCCCCGACGGTTCATTCTTCGGAACTCTTTGCGCGATCGATCCGAAGCCGCGCAAGCTTCGGACCCCCGAGATCATCGGCATGTTCAAGCTGTTTGCTGAGCTGATCGCGTCTCACCTCGATGCGGCCGAGCGCGTCGAACTGATCGAGAACAGGCTCGCGCTGGAACAACGCAATGCTGAACTGCGCGAGCAGTTCATCGCCGTGCTCGGTCACGACCTCAGAAACCCTCTCGCCTCGATCCAGGGCGGGCTGCGACTTCTGAACAAGAAGGTCGATGACGAGGGCAAGAACTGGATCAACCTGCTGCAGGGAAGCGTGGCCCGGATGGCGGGCCTGATCGACAATGTCATGGACTTCGCCCGCGCGCGGCTCGGCGCCGGCATGCAGCTCAAGCTGAAAGAACAGCCACTCGAGCCTGTCATCAAGCAGATCGTCGCGGAGTTCGAGAACGTGCATCCGGATCGCGTCATCGAAACGGTCGTCAACGTTCCGGTGAGTGTGAGAATCGACGCCGACCGCATAGGCCAGATGCTGTCCAATCTTCTAGGCAACGCGATTTCCTATGGTGCCGCCAGCGAGCCGATCAGGGTGCTGGCGCAGGCGACCGGCGCTGGCTTCGACATCAGCGTTGTCAACAAAGGTGCGCCAATTCCGGCTGATGCGATCCCGCGCCTTTTCACTGCGTTCGATCGTGGCGACGTTCTGCCGAACCAGAAAGGGCTTGGGCTCGGATTGTACATCGCCCAGGAGATCGCGCGCGCCCATGGTGGATTGATCGTCGCGTCGTCGATACGGGATGAAACGGTGTTCACCGCGTCGTTCCCGGCGGGACCGGGCGGTGGCTGACAGAACGCCGCGCCAATTCTCTGACAATACCATCATGCGCCTGTTTTGCCCGACGGCGCAACCGGCCTTGTGTGCCGGCGTTGCTTCTGGCCAGCTACGGTCAGCTGATTTTAGCACACGCGTAAGCCATTGATTTCACGACCCCCGTCTACTGTGCATGGGGTTGTTTTCGCGCTTTTAGTTTCGAGAGGGGCTATCCCGCCCCGAACGCGACCGCGACATTGTAGGTCAGAAGGCTCGCGGCATAGGCCAGCACCAGCATGTAGAAGAAGGTGACGGCCATCCAGGTCCAGCTTCCGGTCTCACGCCGGATCACGGCCAGCGTGGATGCGCATTGCGGGGCGAAGATGTACCAGGCCAGCATCGACAGCGCGGTCGCGAGCGACCATTTCGTCGCCAGCACCTGGCCGATCTGCTCGGCCGCTTCCTTGCCGCCTTCGATCGCATAGACGGTGCCGAGTGCTGCGACCGCGACCTCGCGCGCCGCCATGCCCGGGATCAGCGCGACCGCGATCTGCCAATTGAAGCCGACCGGCGCCAGCAGCGGTTCGAGCGCCTTGCCGATGATCGCAGCCAGGCTGAAGTCGATCGCCGGTTCGGTTGCGCCCGCGGGCGGCTGCGGGAACGAGGCAAGGAACCAGATCAGCACCATCATCGAGAAGATCGTGGTGCCGGCGCGGTGCAGGAACATCTTGGCACGCGTATAGACGCCGATCGCGATCGATTTCAGCCGCGGCATCTTGTAGTCCGGCAGCTCCAGCATGAACGGCGCCGGCGCATAGTCGCGCAGCATGAAGAATTTGATGAGGAACGAGACGGCAAGCGCGCTGATGATGCCGGCCGCGTAGAGGCCGAACATCACGAGGCCCTGGAGGTTGATGAAGCCCCAGACTTCCTTTGCCGGAATGAAGGCGGAGATGATCAGCGTGTAGACGGGAATGCGTGCCGAGCAGGTCATCAGCGGCGCGATCAGGATCGTGGTCAGCCGGTCGCGCTTGTTGTCGATCACGCGCGTCGCCATGATGCCGGGGATGGCGCAGGCAAAGCTTGACAGCAGCGGAATGAAGGCGCGGCCGTGCAGGCCGGCGCCGCCCATGATGCGGTCCATCAGGAACGCGGCACGCGCCATGTAGCCGAAATCTTCCAGCAGCAGGATGAAGAGGAAGATGATGATGATCTGCGGCAGGAACACGATGACGCTGCCGACGCCTGAGATCACGCCGTTCTGAAGGAAGCTCTGCAGCAAGCCGGCGGGCAGGGTGGCGTGCACGAACTCGCCGAGGGAGTCGAAGCCCGAGTTGAGCAGCTCCATCAGCGGCTGCGCCCAGGCGAACACCGCCTGGAACATCACGAACAGGATCGCCGCGAGCACGATCAGCCCGCCGACGGGATGCAGCACGATCGCGTCGATCCGCGCGGTCCAGGTGTCGGGCCGGCTGGGAAGGCTGACGCAATCGGCGATGATGCGGTCGGCTTCGCGCTGGGTGGCGCGCAGATCGGCCACGCTGAGCGCCCGCCAATTGTTCTCTCCCGGCTCGGCGGCGAGCTTTGCCGAAATCTCGTCGGTCAGCGACAGCAGGTCGGCCGTGCCCCCCTTGCGCACCGCGATCGAGGTGACCACGGGCACGCCGAGCTCCTTGGCGAGCCGCTCGACGTCGACAGTGATGCCGCGGCGGGTCGCGATGTCGAACATGTTGAGCACGAGGATCATCGGCCGGCCGGTGCGCTTGAGCTCGAGCAGCAGGCGGATGGTCAGGCGCAGATTGGTGGAATCCGCCACGCACAGCACGAGGTCGGGCAGGGTCTCGCCGGTGGCCTTGCCGAGCACGAAGTCGCGGGTGATCTCCTCGTCCGGGCTGCGGCCGCGCAGCGAATAGGTGCCGGGCAGGTCGACCACGGAGACCTGGCGGCCCAACGGGGTGACGAAGAATCCTTCCTTGCGCTCGACGGTGACGCCGGGATAGTTCGCGACCTTCTGCCGGCTGCCGGTCAGCGCATTGAACAGCGAGGTCTTGCCGCTGTTTGGCGTGCCGACCAGGGCGAGATGAAGTAAGGGCAATTCCATGAAGTTGGGGTCCGGTCGCTTCAGGCGACGATGATGGCCATGGCTTCGCGACGGCGGACCGCGATGGTGATGCTGTCGACCCGCACTGCAATCGGGTCGCGTCCGACCAGACCCTCGTGCAGGACCTCGACCCGGGCGCCCTCGACGAAGCCGAGCTCGATCAGCCGGCTCTCGAGCTCGATGTCCGAGAGCGCCGAGCCTGCGTCCTTGGGGGAAAGGTGCTGGATGACGCCGGTATAGCCGCGCTGGGCCAGGCCCAGCGGCATCTGCGGTCGCGTATCATGGATGTCGGTCATGCCCTGTATTTTCAACGCAGGGCATCGAGGTCAAGCGCGCTCGGTCGCTGAAACTGCACCTTAGAGTGATTTTAAAGTACCAGCTTCGTGACGGAGGCGATCGGCGCCAGGATCGGGCGCCAAGCTCGGCACCAAGACGGCTACTGGGCCGGGACCTTTTCCGCCTGGATGGCGGCCATGGCGCGGCTCTTGAAGTAGTCGAGCACGAACAGGCGGATCGCCGAGGACAGATTGCCCTGCTGGCGGTTGCCGTCGATCTCGCCGACCAGCTCGGACAGCGTCATGTTGCGCAGGCCCGAGATCTCCTTCATGCCGTTCCAGAACGCCTCTTCCAGGCTGACGCTGGTCTTGTGACCGGCGACGACGATCGACCGTTTCACGACGGGCGACTTCATGGCTGCTCCTCGGGATCGATCTGGTGCTGGTCCAGGTGCGCCTTCGCCTGGTCCGCGCGCGTCTCCTCCGCCGACCGCTCCGCCTTCGTGCGGCCGAACTTCGTTCGGTTGGCGTCCGCCTGCTTCGCCGTGGCTTGCCGCTCGGCGCGCTTCCGGAAACGATTCAGGTTGATGACGTTCCCCATGTCGCGTCTCCATCATCCGATCCTCCGTGGGCAGGATGAAACATTCAGAAACTGTGCGCCGCACTGCGCCCAATGAGATTTGATCGCCATTCGCTTGTCCTCGTCAATCGACCCTTGGGCCATCAAACGATGAATTCCGCCCCGCGGGGGCGGAGGGGCTGCGTAACACGCAAATCCCGCCGCGACATTGACGGTAATCAAATCCCGTCCTTTAAGCCCTACATTTAATGGAGCTTGGGGCTCCGTATCATTACGGATGGCTATCGGAATTCGGAATTTATCCCGGGCTGGTCATCTTCTCGGGGCGCACCAGGCGGTCGAACTCCTCCGCCGAGACGAAGCCGAGCCGCAGCGCCTCTTCTTTCAGAGTGGTGCCGTTGGCATGCGCCGTTTTGGCCACCTTGGCCGCGTTGTCGTAGCCGATCTTGGGGGCGAGCGCCGTCACCAGCATCAGCGAACGCTGCATCAGCTCCTTGATGCGCTTCTCGTCGGCGCGGATGCCGCTGACGCAATGCTCGGTGAAGGAGCGCGCTGCGTCCGCCATCAGCCGGATCGAGTGCAGCATGTTGTAGGCCAGCACGGGCTTGTAGACGTTGAGCTCGAAATGGCCCTGGCTGCCGGCGACCGTAATCGCAGTGTGATTGCCGAACACCTGGCAGCACACCATCGTCATCGCCTCGCACTGCGTCGGATTGACCTTGCCCGGCATGATCGAGGAGCCCGGCTCGTTCTCCGGCAGCATCAGTTCGCCGAGGCCCGACCGCGGACCCGATCCGAGCAGGCGGATGTCGTTGGCGATCTTGAACAGGCCTGTCGCGACCGAATTGATGGCGCCGTGCACGGACACGTAGGCGTCGTTCGAGGCCAGTGCCTCGAATTTGTTGGCAGCACTGGTGAAGGGCAGCTTCGTGATGCTGGCCGCGTGCTTTGCGAACAGTTTTGCAAAGCGCGGCTTCGAATTCAGCCCGGTGCCGACGGCGGTGCCACCCTGCGCCAGCGGATAGAGCTCCTTCACCGCGACCTTGAGCCGGGCGATGCCGCTTTCGACCTGCGCGGCATAGCCGGAAAATTCCTGGCCGAGCGTCAGCGGCGTCGCGTCCTGGGTGTGGGTGCGGCCGATCTTGACGATCTTTGCGAACTCCTTCTCCTTCTTGCACAGCGCGCGCAGCAATTCGCCGAGCGCAGGGACGAGATCGGCGGTGATGCGGCTTGCCGCCGCGATGTGCATCGCGGTCGGGAACGAGTCATTCGACGACTGGCTCATGTTGACGTGATCGTTGGGATGCACCGGCTTCTTGGCGCCGAGCTCGCCGCCCAGGAGCTCATTGGCGCGGTTGGCGATGACCTCGTTGAGATTCATGTTGCTCTGCGTGCCCGAGCCGGTCTGCCACACCACCAGCGGGAAATGATCGTCCAGCTTGCCCTCGATTACCTCGCGGGCGGCGCGGATGATGGCGTTGGCGCGGCGCTGGTCGAGCAGGCCGAGCTCCTGGTTGGTCTGCGCCGCGGCGAGCTTGACGATGCCGAGCGCGTGCACGAGCGAGATCGGTATGCGATCGATGCCGATGCGAAAATTCTGCCGCGAGCGTTCGGTCTGCGCGCCCCAATAGCGATCGGCGAGGACCTCGATCGGGCCGAAGCTGTCGGTCTCGGTGCGGGTCGCCGGGCGCGAGGAGCGGTCTGTCTTCGCGCGGGCAGCCGTCGAGCGGGAAGTCTTCGAGAGGGAAGTTTTGGCCATGAGCACATCCATTCCGCCGCGCGAAATGCCACGCGGCCTCTTCATGTGCCTCTATATAGGGAGTTTGGCCGCCTGCGACCGGCTCCAGCCTGATCTAGATCATTTCTTGCGGAAACGATCCAATCGCACGACTTCGGCGCCGCCCTGGTTCGGGGCCGCCGGCTCCTCAGTGCCTTCCGCCGGTTCAGTGGCAGGGGGCACCGCGACCGCGGACGGGGCGGGAGCGGCCGGCAATGTCTCGGCCGAAACGTCGGCGACATCGGAGGTGTCGAACTGGAGGCCGAATTTCACGGACGGATCGAGGAAGCTCTTGATGGCGCTGAACGGCACGATCAGCCGCTCCGGAATGCCCCCGAAGGACAGGCCGACCTCGAAGCGGTCCTCGAGCACGGTCAGATCCCAGAACTGGTGCTGCAGGATGATCGTCATCTCTTCCGGATATTGGGCCAGCAGCCGCGACGACAATTTAACGCCCTCGGCCTTCGACACGAAGGTGATGAAGAAATGATGCTCGCCGGGCAGTCCCTGGGACGCGGCGTCGGTCAGCACCTTGCGCAACACGCCGCGCAGCGCGTCGCGGGCCAGCACATCGTATCGGATATGATCGGTCGCCATGGTGGTCCTGTTGCATGCCAGGAGCTGGGCCCTGCCGGCCCGACTCGCCAAGCCGCAATAGTACCGCGCCTGACGGGTCAACAGGAGTCCCCGCGGGGTAGGAAATAAGAGGTAAGTGGAGGCTTCTGTTGCCAGGTGCCTCCGAACCCCGCCTAACGGAGCTTAACCCGTTAGGACTTCAGAATGGTTTTTCAAACTGCGTTACGCAGCCTGAGCAACCGGAGCAAAGTTGTCGTTGGCAACTATTGCATAGCCCGATAACGGCGGAACAATACCGAGAAAAAGAACGCCCTTTACGCCCTCGTCGATCCTATTTCGCCCCCGCCAAAGCCCGCCTTCAGGGCTAGCCCACTGGTGGGCTTTGGTGGAGGCGCCGGGTACCGCCCCCGGGTCCGAATGGTTTATTGCGACGACCGTTTATTTCCATAGCCGGCGAACCGGCACTCCCAATATAGGGGGCAAAGGTTTCAAATAACAGGTGTTTCGAGCGACCATTCCGAGGTTCCCTTTGGATAGGTTCCCGGCAGGCTTGGCCGCGCGCCGGCCGGCGTTCTAAGCTCCTGACATGTCCGAGGATTCCGCACCGGCCGCCCAACAACCAGTTCAAGAGCCGGACCGTCCCGCCACCAGCGCCGTTCCGCCGGGCTTGCTCGCGCTGTTCCTGGCCTTCGCCCGGATGTCGCTGGCGGGCTTCGGCGGGGTTTTGGTGTTCGCCCGGCAGGCCATCGTCGAGCAGCACCGCTGGATGACGGCGGACGAGTTCAACGAGACGTTTGCGCTCTGCCATTTCCTGCCCGGGCCCAACATCGTCAATCTGTCAATGGTGTTCGGCGCGCGGCTGCGCGGGATCGCCGGCGGCATTGCCGCCTTTGCGGGGCTGTTGCTGCCGCCCACGCTGATCATGACGGTGCTCGCGATCGTCTACGCCAGGTTCGGCGATGTGGAGGTGCTGCGCCGCATCCTCGCGGGCATCTCATGTGCGGCCGTCGGCCTCTTGATCGCGGTGGTCTTTCGGATGATGACGCCGCTGCTCAAGCGGCTGGACGCCTTGGCGCTCATCCTGATGATGGGCGTCTTCCTCGCCATCGGCGTCCTTCGCCTGCCGCTCCAGGCCGTGCTCTTGGTCGCGATCCCCGTCAGTATCGGCGCCACTTCTCTGACGCGGCGCAAGGTAGCAGCATGAACGCGGAGAACCCGATCTGGGCGCTGATCTCGACCTTCGGTCTGATGTCGCTGTTCGCAGTCGGCGGCGCCGCGGCGGCGGTGCCCGAGATGCACCGCATCGCGGTCGATGTGCATCACTGGATGACCGACAAGCAGTTCGCCGACGCCTATGCGATCGCGCAGCTCTCACCAGGTCCGAACGTACTTATCGTCACGTTAATCGGCTATGCCGTCGCCGGCATCCCCGGCGCCCTGGCAGCGACCTTGGCCATGTGCCTGCCCACCGCGCTGCTTGCCTATTATGTCAGCCGGCTCCTCAACCGGCCGAGCCAATCGCGCTGGCCCGGGCTGATCCAGGCTGCACTGGTTCCGCTCTCGATCGGCTTGATGGCGGCGAGCGCCCTGATCCTCGCCGAGTCGACCGATCGCACGCTTGCTGCGCTGCTCCTGACCGCGACGGTTGCAGTGGTCGCATCCGTCTCGCGCATCAATCCACTATGGATTTTGCTGGTCGGGGGCTTGTTGGGTTTTGCTGGCATTGTGTAATGAAAATGGCTAGGCAGGGATCCGGGCGGGGGCATCGATTTCCAGCCGATTAGAACAACATTGCTCGTGGCTTACGGGTCGCGGAGGAGACATGCATGGCCGATACGATGGGCCACTCGGCGACAGCCAACCGAAACACCTCGGTGGTGATCAGCTTTTGTCTGCTGGCCATAGCGCCGCAGATTTTCGAATTCATCTGGTCGTTCGGGACGATCTTTGGCTGGGGCGCGGGACGCGGCCCGGCCGCCGTGGTGATCAGCCACGCTACGGCGCTGCTCGCGGGCGCGCCCGGCGCGTTGCTGGGGGCGGCCGGCGGTGACACGAAGAAGGCGTCATCCGATGTGCTGCTGGCGCTGATCTATTCCTATCCGATCTTTGCGGTGGCGATTCTCACATTCTTCATGACGATCAGGTCGGCCCAGGACTATGTCGGCGGGATCGTGCTGATGGCGCTCGCCTTGTTCGCGCTGTGGGCCTCCAGCGATTTGCAGGGGATGCGCGGCTTCTCCTTCGGCGCCGGCACGGCGCCGCGGATGTTTGGCGGGCTGCTGGTCGCACTTGGCGCCGGCATTGCGTTGACGGGACTGCTGACCGACGGGCCGGGCATGGCGCACTATGCCTGGCGTGGGCCGCTCTTCGTGATGGTCTCGATCGTGTTCTTCGCACTGGCGATTCGTCCGCTTGGGGTGGTGGTTACGGCGTTCGCAAGCTTCATGATCGCGGCGATGGGCACGCATGAGACGCGCTGGGTCGAAGCGCTCATCGTCGGCGCCTGCCTGACGCTCGGCTGCGCGGTGCTCTTCCCCTACGTGCTCGGCCTGCCGATGCCGATGTTCCCGCGCTTCCTGGTTCAGTGAGGGTGTGATGTTCGATCTCTTCCACAATCTGGGCCTCGGTTTCGGTGTGGTGTTTCAGATCTCCTGGTGGTCACCCTGGTGGCTCTACGGTTTGTCGCTCCCGATCTCGATCAATATTCTCATGTGCCTGATTGGTGCATTGGTCGGCACGCTGGTCGGTGTGCTGCCCGGTATCGGCACCGTCGCAACCGTGGCGATGCTCCTGCCGATCACGTTCGGATTGCCGCCGGTCGGCGCGCTGATCATGCTCGCCGGCATTTATTATGGCGCCCAGTACGGCGGCTCGACCACCTCAATCCTGGTCAACATTCCCGGTGAGGCGACGTCGGTCGTCACCGCCATCGATGGTCACCAGATGGCGAAGCAGGGCCGTGCCGGCCCGGCGCTGGCCATCGCGGCGATCGGCTCGTTCTTTGCCGGCTGCGTCGCGACCGTGCTCATCGCCGTGCTCGGCGCGCCGCTGACCAAGCTCGCGCTGGCGTTCGGTCCGGCCGAATATTTCTCGCTGATGGTGCTCGGCCTGATCTTCGCGGTGGTGCTGGCCAAGGGCTCGGTGCTGAAGGCGATCGCGATGATCGTGTTCGGCCTGATGCTGTCGATGGTCGGCTCCGACATCGAGACCGGCGCCTCGCGCATGGCGTTCAACATTCCGGAGCTTGCCGACGGTCTCGGCTTTGCGACGGTGGCGATGGGCGTGTTTGGCTTCGCCGAGATCATCCGCAATCTCGATGCCGGCGCCGAGATGAACCGCGACCTGGTGCAGCAGAAGATCACCGGCCTGATGCCCACCAGGAAAGATCTGGTCGACTCGGCGCCTGCGATCCTGCGCGGCACCGTGCTCGGCTCGATCCTCGGCATCCTGCCGGGCGGTGGCGCCGTCATCGCGTCCTTTGCGTCCTACACGCTCGAGAAGAAGATCGCCAAGAACCCGTCGCGGTTCGGCCGCGGTGCGATCGAGGGCGTTGCGGCGCCGGAAAGCGCCAACAATGCCGCGGCGCAGACCTCCTTCATCCCGCTCCTGACACTCGGCATTCCGCCCAACGCCGTGATGGCGCTGATGGTGGGTGCGATGACCATCCACGGCATCGTGCCGGGTCCGCAAGTGATGCAGAAGCAGCCGGAGCTGGTCTGGGGCATGATCGCCTCGATGTGGATCGGCAATCTGATGCTGATCATCATCAACCTGCCGCTGGTCGGAATCTGGGTGCGGCTGTTGCGCGTCCCCTACCGGCTGATGTTCCCCTCGATCGTGATCTTCTGCGCGATCGGCATCTACTCGGTGAACAACGCGCCGGTCGACGTCATCCTGGCAGGCGTGTTCGGTCTGGTCGGCTACTGGCTGATCAAGCACGATTTCGAGCCGGCGCCGCTGCTCCTCGGCATGGTGCTCGGACCGCTGATGGAAGAGAACCTGCGCCGCGCGCTGCTGATCTCGCGCGGCGACTGGAGCGTGTTCCTGACGCGTCCGCTCTCGGCCGTGCTGCTCGCGATC
The DNA here is from genome assembly GCF_000515415.1 of Bradyrhizobium sp. WSM1417. NCBI lineage: Bacteria > Pseudomonadati > Pseudomonadota > Alphaproteobacteria > Hyphomicrobiales > Nitrobacteraceae > Bradyrhizobium > Bradyrhizobium sp. WSM1417. Next base: position 6,854,574 of record NZ_KI911783.1, on the reverse strand, counting down.
GCGGCCTTCCTCCTGGTGCTGACGGTGCTGCCCGCGTTGCGTGCCAAGCGCGACGAGGTGTTCACCGAATCCGAAAACTAGGGTCGCGGCGCCTGCGTCGGCGCGCCGTGGCTCGAACCCAAGTTGGCAAGTTGGCCAGCAGGATCAATCTGATAGACGAGGGGCGGGACGCTGAGTTCCGCCCCTTGTCGTTTGCACCGGGAACGCTCACTTTTCCGGGTATAATGCGTATGGATGGCGAATCGCCGCTGTCGCAGCGCGGGGGCGGCCGCTAAATTCGCCGCCTCCCCAAAGGCTCACGCACATGCACCAGTATCAGGACCTGCTCGAGCGGATTCTTTCAGACGGCGCCGAAAAGACCGACCGGACCGGCACCGGCACGCTGTCGGTGTTCGGCCATCAGATGCGCTTCAACCTGTCTGCCGGTTTTCCGATGCTGACCACCAAGCGCCTGCCGCTGAAGGCGATCGTGCATGAGCTGTTGTGGTTCCTGAAAGGCGATACCAACATCAAATATCTGCGCGACAACGGCGTCACCATCTGGGACGAGTGGGCCGACGCCAACGGCGATCTCGGCCCCGTCTACGGTCATCAGTGGCGCTCCTGGCCAGCGCCGGACGGACGCAGCATCGATCAGATCGCGAACGTGATCGACATGATCAAGCGCAATCCGGACTCGCGCCGCCTGATCGTCTCGGCCTGGAATCCGGCCGAGGTCGACAAGATGGCGCTGCCGCCGTGCCACTGCCTGTTCCAGTTCTACGTCGCAAACGGCAAGCTGTCGTGCCAGCTCTATCAGCGCTCGGCTGACGTGTTCCTCGGCGTACCCTTCAACATCGCCTCCTACGCGCTGCTCACCATGATGGTGGCGCAGGTCACGGGCTTGAAGCCCGGCGACTTCGTGCATTCGTTCGGTGACACCCATCTCTATTCCAACCATCTGGAGCAGGCGAAGCTCCAGCTCACGCGCGCGCCGCGCGCGCTGCCGGTGATGCGGATCAATCCCGACGTGAAGGACATCTTCTCCTTCAGTTACGAGGACTTTGAGCTCGTCGGCTACGATCCGCATCCGCACATCAAGGCGGCAGTCGCGGTCTGACGCCGATGTCGCTCAATATCCGCCGTGTGCGTCCCGGCGAAGCCGGGCTTGTTCTCGCTTTCATCCGCGAGCTCGCCGAGTACGAAAAGCTTTCGCACGAGGTCGAGGCGACCGAGGCTGACATCGCCGACGCACTGTTCGGCGAGCGACCGCAACTCCATTGCGCCCTCGCCGAGTGGAACGGCGAGCCGGTCGGCTTCGCGGTGTGGTTTGTGAATTTCTCGACGTTCAACGGCCGCCACGGCCTCTATCTCGAAGATTTGTATGTGCGGCCGTCACACCGGGGCAGGGGCCTCGGCAAGGCTCTGCTCGTGCACCTTGCCAGGGAATGCGTCGAGAACGGCTGGTCGCGGCTGCAATGGGCGGTGCTCGACTGGAACGCGCCGTCGATCGCGTTCTACAAATCGCTCGGTGCCGTCATGCTGGAGGACTGGACGCTGTGCCGCGTTATCGGGCCTGCGCTGACGCGGCTTGCCGGGAGCCCGTCCTGATGGAGATCGTCTTCGTCGTCGCGATCGCGGAGAACGGCGTCATCGGGGCCGGCAACGCGATGCCGTGGCGAATGAAATCCGACATGGCGCGCTTCAAGGCGCTCACCATCGGCAAGCCCGTGATCATGGGCCGCAGGACCTTCGAATCCCTGCCCCGGCCGCTTCCGGGCCGCACCAACATCGTCGTCACGCGCGATGCGGATTATCGCGCCGCCGGCGCCATCGTGACGACATCGACTGCCGCCGCAGACGCCATCGCGCGCGGCGATGCCCTGCGGCGTTCGGTCACCGAGATCGCCGTGATTGGCGGTGCCGAAATCTTCCGGCAATGGCTCGATCGCGCCGATCGCCTCGAAATCACCGAAGTGCATGCGCGCCCCGAAGGCGACACGCATTTCGACATCGATAGGGCCGAGTGGGATGAGGTTGAGCGCACCCGTCATCCTGCCGGACCCCAGGACAGCGCCGACTACTCCTATGTGACATATCGTCGGCGGGCGGGCCATTAACCGCATTTGCCAATGTTAACATTGACTTTTCTGCCCCCAAGCTTAGCTCGGAGGGCGGCGATGGCTGCGTTGTAAGGGACCTGCCTGTCCCCTATAAAGCCGGACCGGACAAAGCGGGCGGGGGCAATTTCACCCTGCCGAGGAGAGCGTCGAATGCCGTGGAAGAATCAGGGCGGTGGCCCATGGGGCTCGGGTCCGAAGGGACCATGGGGCAACGGCCCGCAACCGGTCGGGCCGAGGCCGCCGGATCTGGAAGACCTTCTGCGGCGCGGCCAGGATCGCCTCCAGCAGATCATGCCGGGTGGCTATTTCTCCGGCATCGGCATCACGCTGATCGTGCTGCTCATCGTCGCGTTCTGGCTGCTGTCGGGCTTCTTCCGGGTGCAGTCCGAAGAGCTCGGCGTCGTGCTGCGCTTCGGTAAGCATGTCCGCACCGTGGAGCCCGGCCTGAACTACCATCTGCCCTATCCGATCGAGACAGTGCTGCTGCCAAAGGCATTGCGCGTCTCCACCATCTCCATCGGCATGACGCTGATCGACGATCCGGCGCGGCGCGGCCGTTCCATTCGTGACGTGCCGGAAGAGAGCCTGATGCTGACCGGCGACGAGAACATCGTCGACGTCGACTTCACCGTGCTTTGGCGCATCAAGCCCAACGGAGTCGGTGATTTCCTCTTCAACATCCAGAATCCCGAAGGCACCGTGAAGGCGGTCGCCGAGAGCGCGATGCGCGAGGTGATCGGCCGCTCGCAGATCCAGCCGATCCTGACCGGCGCGCGCAACGTCACCGAACAGGGCGTGCAGGAACTGATCCAGAAGACGCTGGATAGCTACGGCGCCGGCATTCAGATCAGCCAGGTACAGATGCAGAAGGTCGACCCCCCGGCACAGGTGATCGACGCCTTCCGAGACGTCCAGGCCGCGCGCGCCAACCTCGAGCAGCTGCAGAACGAGGCGCAGACCTATGCCAACCAGGTCGTGCCGCAGGCACGCGGACGTGCGGCCCAGATCATGCAGGCCGCCGAAGGTTACAGGGAGCAGACGGTGGCCGAGGCCAAGGGCCAGAGCTCGCGCTTCCTGAAGGTTTACGAGGAATACAAGAAGGCGCCCGACGTGACGCGTGAACGGATTTATCTGGAGACGATGGAGCGCGTGCTCGGCGGCTCGGAAAAGCTGATCTATGACGGCGGCCAGTCCGGACAGGGCGTCGTGCCTTATCTGCCGCTCAGCGAGTTGACGGCCAAGCGGCCGCCTGCAACCGGCCAGCAGACGACCGGAGGCAACCGATGAGATCTCCGGTCACAGGTATCGTCACGCTGCTCGGCCTCCTGCTCGTCGTGATCGTGGGCTACATGTCCCTGTTCACGGTGGCGCAGACCGAGCAGACCATCGTGCTGCAGTTCGGCAAGCCCGTCGACGTCGTCACCGCTCCCGGCCTGCACTTCAAGGCGCCGTGGAATTCGGTGATCAACATCGACAAGCGCATCCTCGATCTGGAGAACCCGTCGCAGGAAGCGATCGCGTCCGACCAGAAGCGGCTCGTGGTCGACGCCTTCGCGCGTTACCGCATCAAGGACGCGCTGCGCTTCTATCAGAGCATCGGCTCGATCCAGGCCGCCAACATCCAGCTCACCACGCTCTTGAACGCGGCGCTGCGCCGCGTGCTCGGCGAGGTGACCTTCATCAACGTGGTCCGCGACGACCGCGAGAAGCTGATGCAGCGCATCCGCGATCAGCTCGACCACGAGGCCGACGGCTACGGCATCCAGGTCGTCGACGTCCGGATCCGCCGCGCCGATCTGCCGGAGCAGAACAGCCAGGCGGTCTACCAGCGCATGAAGACGGAACGCGAACGCGAAGCCGCCGAGTTCCGCGCGCAGGGCGGCCAGAAGGCACAGGAGATCCGCTCCAAGGCCGACCGCGAGGCGACCGTGATCGAGGCGGATGCAAGGTCGCTGGCCGAGCAGACGCGCGGCGTCGGCGATGCCGAGCGCAACCGTCTGTTCGCCGAAGCCTACGGCCAGGATGCGGATTTCTTCGCCTTCTACCGTTCGATGGCGGCCTATGAGGCCGGGCTGCGTGCGAACGACACCCGCTTCCTGCTGCGCCCGGACTCGGATTTCTTCCGGTTCTTTGGTAACCCGTCCGGCAAGACGGCGACCACGACGCCAGCGAAGCCGTAAGTGAGACAAGGGCGGCAAGTCTGGCCGCCCTTCGTCCCGACAAGAACAGCACAACGGGAGGTTCCAATCCGATGAGGTCCATTGCGTTCGCCGACTTCCTCATCGGTTTGGGCATCCTGTTCGTGCTGGAAGGCTTGATGTTTGCGGCAAGCCCGGCCTGGATGCGCAAGGCCATGAAAAGCGCGATGGCCACGCCGGACAATGTCCTGCGGGCGGTCGGCATTGGTTCGGCCGTGGCCGGCCTGGTCCTGATCTGGGTTATGCGACGTCCAATTTAGCCGTCGCACCAACGCCAAAGTGAAGGCGAGGGACCGGTTTTCGCCTTATTGTCCGCGTCTTGAGGCCCGTTAAGGCCGCGCTTGCGCCGTCCCCCCGTTCGAGCGCAGTCTTGACGTCGAATCCTTGTTTCCTGGAGATCACAATGACCGCTGCCACCATTGCCCCGACCCGTTTGCGCTTAGGGCTGGCCGCGCTCGCCGTTGGCGCTTTCAGCGCACTCGGCACACCGGCCTATGCGCGCGGACCGGATGGCATCGCCGACGTCGCCGAGAAGGTGATCGACGCGGTCGTCAACATCTCGACCTCGCAGACCGTCGAAGCCAAAGGCGGGGGCGGCGGCGGAAATGCCATGCCGCAACTGCCGCCCGGTTCGCCCTTCGAGGAGTTCTTCGACGACTTCTTCAAGAACCGCAAGGGTCCCGGCGGCGGCAGCAAGGGCGGCGAGAACAGCCCGGCGCCGCGCAAGACCAACTCGCTCGGCTCAGGCTTCATCATCGACACGTCAGGCGTCGTCGTCACCAACAACCATGTCATCGCGGACGCCGATGAGATCAACGTCATCCTCAACGACGGGACCAAGATCAAGGCCGAGCTGGTCGGCGTCGACAAGAAGACCGATCTTGCCGTGCTCAAGTTCAAGCCGTCGAAGCCGCTGGTGTCGGTGAAGTTCGGCGATTCCGACAAGCTGCGCCTCGGCGACTGGGTCGTCGCGATTGGCAATCCTTTCAGCCTCGGCGGCACCGTGACGGCCGGTATCGTCTCGGCGAAGAACCGTGACATCTCGTCAGGTCCCTATGACAGCTACATTCAGACCGACGCCTCCATCAACCGCGGCAATTCCGGCGGTCCGCTGTTCAACCTCGATGGCGACGTAATCGGCGTCAACACACTGATCATCTCGCCGTCCGGCGGCTCGATCGGCATCGGCTTCGCCGTACCGTCGAAGACGGTCGCGGGTGTCGTCGACCAGCTCCGCCAGTTCGGCGAGTTGCGCCGCGGCTGGCTGGGCGTGCGCATCCAGAGCGTCACCGACGAGATCGCCGAGAGCCTCAACATCAAGCCGCCGCGCGGCGCGCTGGTTGCCGGCGTCGACGACAAGGGCCCGGCCAAACCGGCCGGCATCGAGCCCGGCGATGTCGTCGTCAAGTTCGACGGCAAGGACGTCAAGGACCCCAAGGATCTCTCTCGCGTGGTCGCCGACACCGCGGTCGGCAAGGAGGTCGACGTCGTCATCATCCGCAAGGGCCAGGAGGAGACCAAGAAGGTCATGCTCGGCCGGCTGCAGGATCCCGACAAGGTGCAGGCCGCAGTGAAGACCGACGAGCCCGCACCTGAAAAGACCGTGACACAGAAGGCGCTCGGCCTCGATCTCGCGGCGCTGAGCAAGGATTTGCGTACGCGCTATAAGATCAAGGACAGCGTCAAGGGCGTGGTCGTCACCAATGTCGACGCCAATTCGGATGCCGCCGAGAAGCGCCTCTCCGCCGGCGACGTCATCGTCGAAGTCGCGCAGGAGGCCGTCTCCAGCGGTGCCGACATCCAGAAACGGGTCGACCAGCTCAAGAAGGACGGCAAGAAGTCGGTGTTGCTATTGGTGTCGAACGCCGAGGGCGAGCTGCGGTTTGTGGCGTTGAGCGTGCAGTAGGCGCACGAGCAGCCACCCATTCACTGTCATGCTCCGCGAAAGCGGGGCATCCAGTACGCCGCGGCTTTTCCGTATCCTCGCCTGTCTCTGAAATACTGGATCACCCGCTTTCGCGGGTGATGACAGCGGAGAGGAGACTACCCCTCCACGAACTCCTCGCGTCGATACCCCTGCGCGTACAGCAGCGCGGTGAGATCGCCATGATCGATCCGCGCCGCCGCAGCGGCGGCCACCGCGGGCTTGGCGTGATACGCCACGCCCAGCCCCGCCGCCTGGATCATCGCGAGATCATTGGCGCCGTCGCCGACCGCCAGCGAGTCGATGTCGTCGAGATCGAACGACTCCATCAGATCCACCAGCGTCGCGAGCTTTGCCGCGCGCCCCAAGATCGGCTCCTTCACCTCGCCGGTGAACTTGCCGTCGCGGACGACGAGCTCGTTGGCGCGGTTCTCCTGGAAGCCGATCCTGGTGGCGACCGCGCTGGTGAACAGTGTGAAGCCGCCGGAGACGAGACAGGCATAGGCGCCATGGGCGCGCATGGTCGCGACCAGTTCGCGGCCACCCGGCGTCAGCGTAATGCGCTTGGCCAGCACCTCGTCGACGGCACTGGCGGGGAGGTCCTTGAGCAGCGCGACGCGCTCGCGCAGCGCCGGCTCGAACTCGACCTCGCCGCGCATCGCGCGTTCGGTGATGGCGGCCACATGGGCCTTCACCCCGACGAAATCGGCGAGCTCGTCGATACATTCCTGGCCGATCATGGTGGAATCCATGTCGGCGAGAAAAAGCTTCTTGCGCCGGAAGCCGACTGGCTGCACGACGATGTCGATGGGCAGGTCGCCGCGAAGCTCGCGGAGCCGCTGCTCGATGGCGTGACGGTCGCCTTCGAGGTTACTGTCGGCGCCGAAGGGGATGTCGACTGCAACCCCGTCGAACAGCCAGTGCGCGGGAGCCGCCTGTGGCAGCACCGCGCGGGCGCCGTCGACGATGGTCGAGTCGAGCGCGGGATTATTCGGGTTGCAGATCAGCGTGGCAACGAGGGACATTTGAGGTTTTCGTGAGCGAGGGGCAAGTCGGCAGAAGGCATGTTGGCAAGGCGGTGCTTATCGCAGGCCCGACCGCCAGCGGCAAGTCGGCGCTGGCGTTCGAGCTTGCGCTCGCTGCGGGCGGGGTCGTGATCAATGCCGATTCCATGCAGGTTTACCGCGACCTCCGCATCATCACCGCGCGCCCCACAGATGGCGACGAGGCGCGGGCGCCTCATCGCCTGTACGGCCATGTCGATGCGGCCGTGAATTTTTCGGCTGGCGCCTGGGTGGGCGACGCGGCCAAGGCGCTTGAACAGTCGCAAGCCGAAGGCCGCCTGCCCATCTTCATCGGCGGCACCGGGCTGTATTTCAAGGCGCTGACGGCGGGCCTTTCCGTGGTCCCGCCGATCCCCGCCGAGGTGCGCGAGGACGTCCGGGCGCGGCTGGAGCGGAATGGCGTCGAGGCGCTGCACGCCGAACTCGCAGCCTCCGATCCGCGGGCGGCCGAGCGATTGAACCTGCGTGATCGCACGCGCATTGCGCGCGCGCTCGAAGTGGTCGAAGCCACCGGCCGCTCGCTGCTGGACTGGCACCATGAGGGCCAGCCGCCGCTCTTGCCCAAGGACAGTTTTCGCGCGGTGTTCCTCGCGCCCGAGCGCGACGAGCTCTATGCGCGCATCGACGCCCGCTTCGACGTCATGTTGGGTGCCGGTGCGCTGGAGGAGGTCGAGCGTCTCGCCGCCCGAAACCTCGATCCGCTGCTGCCGGCGATGAAGGCTCATGGCGTGCCGGCGCTGATCCGGCATCTGCGTGGTGAGCTCAGCCTGGAGCAGGCGGCCACCATCGGCCGCGCCGACACCCGCCACTACGCCAAGCGGCAGTTTACCTGGTTCCGGCACCAATTGCCCGAATTCGAGTGGGTGAAGCCGGAGGAGATTCGGGGCTGGCTGGCGGCGATCGTGAACGTGGCGCGGGACCCCCGTTGACACGCTTTTGTGCCTCGGCTCCCGAATTTACCTCTCGCCCAACCCCGGGAACACCGCTACACTGCCAAAATCGCGCGGGAACGGCCGCATTGCCTTGACATCGGGGCGCCGGCCGCTATGTTTCGCGCAACCTTTGGGAAGCCGGGCACCTGCCATGCGTAACATTATTACCAAACTCCTTATCGCCGTCGTACCCAGGCACACCGCCGGGGGTGGCTAGCTGCCATCCACATGACAGGCGGTGTGCATGGGCCCTCTTCGGGGCCTTTTTTATTTCCGAAAACCCGACACGAATGAAGCCGCTGACAACAGCGCATCCGGAGCAAGCCAATGAGCGACAAGAGCCACGATCCGAACCAGATGACCGGCGCCGCGATGATCGTCCGCGCGCTCATCGATCATGGCGTGACCGACATTTTCGGCTATCCCGGCGGCGCGGTGCTCCCGATCTACGACGAGATCTTCCAGCAGAGCGAGGTCCAGCACATCCTGGTCCGCCACGAGCAGGGCGCGGGCCACGCCGCCGAGGGCTATGCGCGTTCGACCGGCAGGCCGGGCGTTGCACTGGTGACCTCGGGCCCCGGCGCCACCAACATGGTGACGCCGCTCACCGACGCGCTGATGGACTCGATCCCGCTGGTCTGCATCTCCGGTCAGGTGCCGACGCATCTGATCGGCAACGACGCGTTCCAGGAATGCGACACCGTCGGCATCACGCGCCCCTGCACCAAACACAACTGGCTGGTTCGCGACGTCAACGATCTCGCAAAGGTGCTGCACGAGGCCTTCTACGTTGCGACGACGGGTCGACCGGGCCCGGTGCTCGTCGACGTGCCTAAGGACGTGCAGTTCGCGACCGGCACCTATCATCCGCCGCGCAAGTCCGACGTGCATCGCTCCTACGCGCCGCGCGTGAAGGGCGATGCGACGCAGATCCGCAAGGCCGTGGCGCTGCTCGCAGGCGCCAAGCGCCCCGTGATCTACAGCGGCGGCGGCGTGATCAATTCCGGTCCCGAGGCCACTAGGCTGCTGCGCGAGCTGGTCGAGGTCACCGGCTTTCCGATCACCTCCACGCTAATGGGCCTCGGCGCATATCCCGCGTCGGGCAAGAGCTGGCTCGGCATGCTCGGCATGCACGGCACCTACGAAGCCAACATGACCATGCATGATTGCGACGTCATGCTGTGTGTCGGTGCGCGCTTCGACGACCGCATCACCGGCAGGGTCGATGCGTTCTCGCCGGGCTCGAAGAAGATCCACATCGACATCGACCCGTCCTCGATCAACAAGAACATCCGCGTTGACGTGCCGATCATCGGCGACTGCGGCAACGTCCTCGGCGACATTCTCCAGGTGTTCAAGGCGGAGGCGAAGAAGCCCGACATCAAGGCGTGGTGGCAGCAGATCGCGCAGTGGCGCGCCCGCAACTCGCTCTATTACAGGAAGAGCAACGACGTCATCCTGCCGCAGCATGCGATCCAGAGCCTGTTCGAGGCGACCCGCGGCAAGGACACCTACATCACCACCGAGGTCGGCCAGCATCAGATGTGGGCCGCGCAGTTCTACGGCTTCGAGGAGCCGCATCGCTGGATGACCTCGGGCGGTCTCGGCACCATGGGCTACGGCTTGCCGGCTGCGGTCGGCGTGCAGGTTGCCCATCCCGACAGCCTCGTCATCGACATCGCGGGTGATGCCTCGGTGCAGATGACGATGCAGGAGATGTCGACGGCGGTGCAGTATGAGCTGCCGATCAAGATCTTCATCCTGAACAACCAATATATGGGCATGGTGCGGCAGTGGCAGCAGCTGCTCCACGGCAACCGCCTGTCGCATTCCTACTCGGAGGCGATGCCGGACTTCGTCAAGCTCGCGGAAGCCTATGGCGGCGTCGGCATCCAGGTGCACAAGCCGGGCGATCTCGACGGCGCCATCCAGGAGATGATCTCGGTCAAGCGCCCGGTGCTGTTCGACTGCCGCGTCGCGTCGCTGGAAAACTGCTTCCCGATGATCCCCTCCGGCAAGGCGCACAACGAGATGCTGTTGCCGGAGCAGGCGAACGACGAGGCGACCGCAAAGGCGTTCGCCGGCGGCAAGGCGCTGGTGTGAGCGTGATGGTCACAAATTTCGCTGTCATCGCCCGGCTTGACCGGGCGATCCAGTACGCCGCGGCCTCTCGATCGCTCTCGGGGGCCTCTGGAATACTGGATCCCCGCCTTCGCCGGGATGACAGTCGCGAGAGATGGATCGATGAGAAGGTGAAATGTTCGACCTGAACGAGCTCGAACGCGCGCATGCGATCGTGGGGCAGGCGGTGCCGCCGACGCCGGCGCACGCCTGGCCGCTGCTCAGCCAGCGGCTCGGCACGCAGGTCGTGGTCAAGCACGAGAATCACACGCCGACGGGCGCCTTCAAGGTGCGCGGCGGGTTGGTCTATCTCGATCGGCTGAAGCGCGAACGGCCGAACATTCCGGGCATCATCTCGGCGACGCGTGGCAATCATGGCCAGAGCCTCGCCTTTGCGGCGAGCCGCCATGGCGTGCCTGCCGTGATCTATGTGCCGCGCGGCAATTCGGTCGAGAAGAACCGTGCGATGAAGGCATTCGGCGCCGAACTCGTCGAGCACGGCGAGGACTTTCAGGCCGCACGCGAGGAAGCCGGGCGCCACGCGCAGTTCGCCGGGCTGCACATGGTGCCGTCGTTCCATACGGACCTGGTGCTGGGCGTGGCGACCTATGCGCTCGAATTGCTCCGGGCCGCGCCCGATCTCGACATCCTCTATGTGCCGATCGGGCAGGGCTCGGGGATCTGCGGCTGTATCATGGCGCGCGATCTGCTCGGCCTGAAGACCGAGGTCGTCGGCGTGCAATCGACCGAGGCGCCGTCCTACGCGCTGTCGTTCGCGGCCGGTCATGTCGTGACCACCGAGACCAGCAACACGCTCGCGGATGGCATGGCGACGCGGATTCCCGATCCGGAAGCGCTCGCGGTCATCCTCAAGGGCGCCTCGCGTATCGTCCAGGTGACGGACGATGAGATCGCGCTCGCGATCCATGCGCTCTGGATCGACACGCACAATCTCGCCGAAGGCGCCGGCGCCGCCGCGCTCGCTGCGGCGCTTCAGGAAAAGACCAAGCTACAGGACAAGCGCGTCGGTCTAGTGCTGTCCGGCGGCAATATCGATTTCGATCTGTTCCGCGGTTGGGTCGGGACGGATGCGCCGGTCGCTCATCGGGCGACGGCGTGACGATGAGAATAAAGGGGACGACAATGAACCAGCCCGCATCCGCCTATTTCATCGAGGAACGCCACGATCCGAACGAGACGCACACGCTTTCGGTGCTCGTGCAGAACGAGCCCGGCGTGCTCGCGCGCGTCATCGGCCTGTTCTCGGGGCGCGGCTACAACATCGAGAGCCTCACGGTCTCCGAGACCGAGAGCCAGAAGCATCTCTCGCGCATCACCATCGTCACCACGGGTACGCCGATGGTGATCGAGCAGATCAAGCATCAGCTCGACCGCATGATCCCTGTGTATCGCGTCGTCGACATGACGCTGACGAAACGCTCGATCGAGCGCGAGCTTGCAATGGTCAAGGTGCGCGGAGAGGGCGAGCATCGCGTCGAGGCGCTGCGGCTGGCGGACGCGTTCCGCGCCCGCGTGATCGACGCCACCACCGAGAGTTTTGTGTTCGAGATCACAGGCAACACCGACAAGATCAATCAGTTTATCGACCTGATGCGTCCGCTTGGCCTCGTCGAAGTGTCGCGCACCGGTGTTGCCGCGATTGGTCGCGGGCCTGAAGGAATGTGAGCCATGCTGGCGCGCGACTGGTATTACAACGAGCGGAACCGGATGGGGATCGGGCCTGCAGTGGCCTCGATCTACGACAGTCATGACGATGCCGATCTACGCGCGCGCGCCGCGCTGAAAATGCTCGGCGTCCAGCGCGGCTGGCGCATCGCCGACATCGGTTGCGGCAACGGCGTGCTTGCGACCGAGGCGGCGCTGATGGGCGCCGAGGTCGACGCTATCGACATCTCGCCCGCGATGCTGGCTCTCGCCGAGATCTACGCGCGCGACCGCAAGGCGCCCGTGCGCACGCAGTCCGCCGGCCTGCTCAGCTTCGCCTACCGGCCGGAATCCTATGACCTCATCGTCAGCGAGTTCACGCTGCACCATCTGCCGGATTTCTGGAAGGCGGTGGCGATGTCGCGGATCTATCGCGCGCTCAAGCCCGGTGCCACCTTCTATTTGCGCGACATCGTCTACGCCTCGATGCCCGATGCGCTCGAGCGCGACGTCGATCAATGGGCCGACTTCGAGATCAAGAACCACGATGTGCCGCGTGAAAGCGTCGTCACCCACATGCGCGACGAGTATTCCACTTTTGGCTGGGTCATGGAGCGGATGCTGACCGACGTCGGCTTCACGATGGTCTCGGCCGATTATCACGCCCCGATGCACGGCACTTATCTGCTGCGGAAACCCAATTCTTCCACGTGACGGCCGGCGAGCAAGGCTCGACCAGAACAACAAACAGGGCTGCACGACAGGGCAGAACCGGGAACGACAATGAAGCCGGCCGACATCCTCATCGCCATCCTGGTGGCGGTCATCTGGGGGCTTGCCTTCGTGGCGAGCCGGATCGCGCTCGACGAATTTTCGCCGGAGCTGATGACGGCGATGCGCTTCACCATTGCCGCGGTCCCGTGTCTGTTCATTCGCAAGCCGAAAGTCGCCTGGCCGCTCCTGATCGCGATCAGCTTCACGCTCTTTCTCGGCCAATTTCTGAGCCAGGCCTATGGCATCGCTCATGGCGTGCCGGTGGGGCTGACCAGCGTCGTCGTGCAGAGCCAGGCGCTGTTCACGATCGGCTTTGCCGCGATCGCATTCGGCGAGCGGCCGACGCCGGTGCAGACGCTGGGTATCGGCATCGCAGCCGTCGGCCTTTTGATGATCTGCGGTACTGTCGGCTATGATTTCAGCATCGGTGCCTTCGCCGTGCTGATGATCGCGCCGGTCAGCTTTGCGGTCGGCAATATCTTGCTGCGCGGCGCCCGCGGCGTGCCGATGTTCGATCTGTTCGCCTGGTTGTGCCTGGCCACCGCGGTGCCGCTGTTCGCGCTCACGCTGATCGTCAACGGACCGACGCCGACCTGGCAGTCGCTGATCCACATGTCGCTCACCGGCCTCATTTGCCTGCTGTTGATCGGCGGCATCTCCACCAGCATCGCCTATTGGCTGTGGGGTCGGCTGCTGCGTGACTATCCCCCTGCGCAGGTGGTGCCGTTCGCGCTGCTGGTGCCGTTCGTCGGCTCGGCCGCGTCCAGCATCGTGTTCGGCGAGCGGTTCGGCCCGCTGCGCCTCGCCGGCATGCTCACCGTGATCGGCGGTATCGCGGTGATGGTGCTGGCGAAACGCCCCGAGGCGTTACCAAGAACCGCAGCCGAAGGCCGCGTGAGGTGAGCATGTCCCAGTCGCTGCTGTATGCCTTCCTCGCCTTCATGGCCGTGATGTATTTCACGCCTGGGCCGAACAACATCATGTTGCTGTCCTCGGGGCTGACTTATGGCTTCCGGCGCACGATTCCGCACATCGCCGGCGTCGTCATCGGCTTCGCCTTCATGATTGCAGCGGTCGGCCTCGGGCTCGGCACCGTGTTCCTGGCCTATCCGATCCTGCAGACTATTTTGAAATACGCCGGCGCCGCCTACTTGATCTACCTGGCCGCCGTGATCGCTTTCTCGGGTCCGGCGAAGCCGGGCGAGGGAGACGGCCGCGGCCCGATGACCTTCCTGGGTGCCGCCATGTTCCAATGGATCAACGCAAAAGGCTGGGTGATCGTGATCGGCACCATCACCGCCTATGCAGCGATCGCCAAATTCCCGCTCAACATCGCGATCCAGACCTTGATCAGCCTGCTCGTGGGCACGGTCTCGACGGTCGTCTGGGCCTTCTTCGGCACAGCACTGCGGCCCGTCCTAACCTCCGTGCGGCTGGTCCGCGCCTTCAATATCCTGATGGCGATCCTGCTGCTGGCGTCCCTCTATCCCGTCGTCATGGATGCATGATGCCCGAGCTTTCCATGCAGAAACGGGTTTCCCAGGGGGCCGAAAATGCTCTAGACAGCCCCCGAAATCCGCAAATTTCACCATCCGAGACCTGATAAGACCTGACCAACGGCCGATTCCGGCCCCTGAACGAGGAAACGACCATGCGTGTTTATTATGATCGCGACGCCGACCTGAACCTGATCAAGGGCAAGAAGGTCGTCATCGTCGGCTATGGCAGCCAGGGCCACGCCCATGCGCTGAACCTGAAGGATTCCGGCGTCAAGGACGTGGCGATTGCGCTCCGCAAGGGTTCGGCCTCGGCCAAGAAGGCGGAAACTGCCGGCTTCAAGGTGATGGAAGTTGCCGAGGCCGCCAAATGGGCCGACCTCGTCATGATGCTGACCCCGGACGAGCTCCAGGGCGACATCTACCGCGAGCACCTGCACGACAACATGAAGAAGGGCGCCGCCCTCGTCTTCGCGCACGGTCTCAACGTCCACTTCAACCTGCTCGACCCGCGCGCCGATCTCGACGTTCTCATGATCGCGCCGAAGGGCCCCGGCCACACCGTGCGCTCGGAGTATCAGCGCGGCGGCGGCGTGCCCTGCCTGATCGCGATCGCGAAGGACGTTTCGGGTAATGCCCATGACCTCGGCCTGTCCTACGCCTCGGCCGTCGGCGGCGGCCGCGCCGGCATCATCGAGACCACCTTCAAGGAAGAGTGCGAGACCGACCTGTTCGGCGAGCAGGTTGTGCTCTGCGGCGGCTTGGTCGAGCTGATCAAGGGCGGTTACGAGACCCTGGTCGAAGCCGGCTACGCGCCGGAGATGGCCTATTTCGAGTGCCTGCACGAAGTGAAGCTGATCGTCGACCTGATCTATGAAGGCGGTATCGCCAACATGAACTACTCGATCTCCAACACCGCGGAGTACGGCGAATACGTCACCGGTCCGCGCATCGTCACCGACGAGACCAAGAAGGAGATGAAGCGGGTTCTGAACGACATCCAGTCCGGCAAGTTCGCGCGCGACTGGATGCTCGAGAACAAGGTCAACCAGACCTCGTTCAAGGCGACCCGCGCCAAGCTCGCAGAGCATCCGATCGAGGAAGTCGGCGCCAAGCTGCGCGACATGATGCCCTGGATCAAGAAGGGCGCGCTGGTCGACAAGTCGAAGAACTAAGTCGCGGCCGTTCGGATGCGGCGTATCGGTTACGCCGCATCCGGACACGCGAGCGAAAACACAAGCTTCGCTTGCCAAACCAATTCTTAAATCTTTCGCGGCTATATTCGAGCGAGATCGCAACCAGCGGTCTCGCTCTTTTCGTCTCGCGCGAAGCATTGCTGCCTCATTCAAATTCTTCGCGAGCTGAAGTGCTCCCTGAGCACGAAGAACTGACGCTTAAACCACATTCTTCGTCTCGCGTTGTTTTTCGGAATTTCTCAGAAGCTCCCGATCCTCAAAAGCCGAGCGTCTTCAGAGTCAAAGATTCGGCTCTTCATCCATATCTTCACGTTGCAGTCGATCTCACGTCGCGACATTCGCACCTGCCTTCAACTTAAAAACTGACATCGGCGGCGTCTCCTTGAGCGGTGGACGGCATTGCGCCGCGGCACCTTTCCACTGCATGATCGCGGGAGCTCTTCGGGGGGAAAAGACCATGCGATCCGTCGTCGTCACCGGCGCGTCCACCGGCATTGGCTGGGCCATTGCGAAGTTCCTGCTCGGGCGCGGCCATCGTGTTTTCGGTAGTGTCCGCAAGCAGGCCGATGCGGACCGGCTCACGGGTGAATTCGGTGCGAACTTCACGCCGCTGCTGTTCGACGTCACCGACGAGGCGGCGGTCCTCGCGGCTGCGCGAAAAGTCCGCGAGGCGCTGGGCGGCGAGACGCTGGCCGGTCTCGTCAACAACGCCGGCGTCGCGGTCGCCGGTCCCGTGCTCGAACTGTCGGCCGACGACTTCCGCCGGCAGATGGACATCAACGTCATCGGCCCGGTCATCGCGACGCAGGCTTTCGGGCCGCTGCTCGGCGCCGATCCGTCGCTGAAGGGGCCGAAGGGACGGATCGTGATGATCAGCTCGGTCGCAGGCAAGAACGGCAATCCGTTGTTGGCTCCATACTGCACTTCCAAGCATGCCATCGAAGGCTTATCGGAAAGCTTGCGGCGCGAATTGATGCTGTTCGGCATTGACGTCATCATCGTCGCCCCCGGCGCAGTCAAGACGCCGATCTGGGGCAAGGCCGAGCAGATCGATCTCTCGGTCTACCAGAACTCGCCTTATCTGCCGGCGCTGAACAAGGTCATGGCGTTCATGATGAAGCTCGGCGAGACCGGGCTGCCGGCCGAGCGGATCGCCGAGGTCGTTTTCGAGGCGCTCACCGCCGAGAGGCCCAAGGTTCGCTACCAGATCACGCCGGACCGGATGCGACATTTGATGACGGCCGCGCTGCCCAAGCGTGTGGTCGACCGTATCATCGCCAAGCGGCTCGGGCTGCTGCCGCAGGGCTGAGCCTCCGAGGTGAGACCATTGCCAGACAGGTGATCGATTTCCGATCGTGGGAGCGTCTTGAGATGCCGGCTTATGTGATTTTCGACGTCGAGATCAGGGATTTGCAGCAGTACCAAAGCTTCATGTTGGGCGTGAAGCCCGCCCTGGAGGCCGCTGGAGCCAGATATCTGACGCGAGGGGGCGCCCACAAGGTCTACGAGGGAGACTGGCAGCCCCGCAGGATCGTTCTGCTGGAATTCCCGTCCGTCGCCGCCTGGGAGGCGTTCTACACAGGCGCGACCTACCAGGGACTCAAAGCGGTCCGGGACGCTTGCAGTTCTGCCCGCCTGGTCAGCGTCGAGGGCCTCGACTAGCCGCCAAGTCGGTTCTGCACTGCGGGATCGCTCTGGCTGGACGAATTGGGCGCGAAGACCGATCGGCTTCCGCTAACATTAAGCGAAGGTCGGATCGCGCCACGCGTTGCTTGTCGGTGACCGTTCAATTACAGTTTTATGACACGGTGCAGGCCTTCCGGCTGCGCCGAACGCCGCAGGCCCGGTCAGCCGGCTCGGCATCACCGTGCCGGACCAGCAGTTGCGTGTCGTCGATGGCGTCCGCGCCCAATCCAGGTCCTTCTGCCACGACCGCTGTGCTGGCGAGCGTCGCCGCGCTCGGTATCTGGCGGCTGCTCGCGGTTGCGGCGCCGCATCTCGCGGCGCTCGTGCTGATGTACGAGACCGAGACGGATTTCGGCGCACGGCTCTCCTTCGTGCTGGCCTGGGGCATCCTCAATTTCTTCTGGATCGCGCTGCTGCGGCGGCCGGCGCTCTCGGGTGCGCTGTCGCTGACCATGGTCGTGGTCCTGGTGCTGCTGTCGCGGCTGAAGCACGACGTCGTGCAGATGACGGTCAACTTCATCGACCTGATGATGATCGATCGCGACACGGTGGCGTTCCTGTTCACGATCTTCCCGAATTTGCGCTGGTCGGTGATCGGGGCCGGCCTCGTCACGCTGCCGCTGATGTATGCGCTGTGGTGGCTCGACCCTTTCCGCATCCGTAGGCTACCGGCACTCGCCTGCAAGCTCGCCTGCCTCGCCGCGCTGGTCGGCTATTCGCTCTATCATCCGGACGAGGCCTGGCGCGGCTATTATGACGACGGCTATCTCTCCAAGTTCTTCCGCTCGGGCGTCAGCGCGGTCTCCGACTTCGCGCAATACGGCTTCATGGAGTCGGCCGCTTCGACCAACGAACGGCTCAACATGCCGCTGGTCGATGCCTGCCATCCCGCCGGCCGGCGGCCGAACATCATCATGGTCCATGATGAATCGAGCTTCGACATCCGCGCCGCGCAGGGCATCAAGGTGCCGCCGGGCTACGGCAGCCATTTCAAATCCTGGGACGGCAAGGAGCGCGCGTTTCTGGCCGAGAGCAATGGCGGGCCGAGCTGGTTCACCGAATACAACGTGCTCGCGGGGTTGTCGTCGCGCTCGTTCGGCCGCTTCGCCTATTTCGTGACGCGCATTGCAACAGGCCGTGTCGAGCGCGGCCTGCCGCTGGCGCTGCGCCGCTGCGGCTACGACACGATGTCGCTCTACCCCGCCAATGGCGGCTTCATGGCCGCGCGCAGCTTTCAGATGACGGCCGGCATCGAACGCTTCCTCGACTCCAAGGATCTCGGCGCCAAGGATGTCGAGCCGGATAGCTTCTTCTACGACAAGGCGCTCCGGCTGATGGGTGAGCGAACGCCGAACAAGCCGCTGTTCACCTTCATCTATCTCGGCGCCAATCATTTCCCCTGGGAGACGCGCTTCCGCCCGGATCTGCTGCCGAACTGGCGCGCACCGGGCAATGTGCCGTCCATCGACGAATATCTGCGCCGGCAGGCGATGAGCGCCGAGCAGTACAAGGCTTTCCTCGCGGGCTTGAAGAAGAATTTTCCCGGCGAGCCTTTCCTGATCGTGCGCTATGGCGACCATCAGCCCGAGTTTGCGCCCGGTATCCTCGAGCCCGGGCTCGACGAGGGTGCAATCGGCAAAAAGCTCGACGCCTACGATCCGCGCCTCTACGCGACCTATTACGCGATCGACGCCGTCAATTTCGAGCCGGTGAAGAGCGAGGCCGTGATGGACACGGTCGATGGTCCGTATCTGCCATTGGTCATCCAGGAAGCTGCCGGCATCCCGCTCGATCCGTCCTTCGCCGAGCAGAAGGAGATCATGCTCCGCTGCAAGGGCATCTTCTACGGCTGCAAGGACGGCGCCGAGGCGCGCCGGTTGAACCGGCTGCTGATCAATGCGGGGATGATCAGGGGGCTGTAGCCGGCCTACCGCCCACCCACCTTCGCCCACAGCCATTTCGCCACTGCATCCGGCGACGAATTCGCATCGTTGCCGGCCGCCCGCAAATTCGCTTCGCGCATCGTGGCGATGTCGATCTTGCCGAGCAGCGGTTTCAGCGCGGCCTGTAGCCGCTCGTCGCCGGCGCGCTTCGGGGCCAGCAGCAGGATGGCATCGTAAGGCGGGATCGCGTGCCTGGGATCGTCGAGCGCAACGAGATCATATTTTGCGATCAGCCCGTCGCTGGTGTAGCCCGCGATGACATCGACCTCGCCGCTGGCGACCGCCGCATACATGAAGTCCGGCTGCATCTGTCGCTGGGCGCGGAACGAGAGGCCATAGGCCTTTTGCAGCGCCGCCCATTCGGGTCGCGAGAAGAACTCATAATCGCCGGCGATCGACAGCGTCGACGCATGCGCGGCGAGATCGGCGATAGTGCGGATGCCGAGCGCCTCGGCGCGCTTCTTCGGGATCACCAGCGCATAGGCATTCTCGAAACCGAGCTCGCCGAGCAGGGTGATGCTCTCCTTCGCAAGCGTCGTCTGCAGCTCCGCCAACAGCTCCGCGCGCGGCTTGATGTCCGTGCGGTGAAGCTGATTGGCCCAGAGCGTGCCGGAATAATCGACGTAGAGATCGATATCGCCGGCCCTCAACGCCTCGAAGATCACGCTCGAGCCGAGACCGGATCGTGCGACGGCGGAAAGACCGGCGGCCTGCAGCCGGTCCCGCATCAGCGCCGACAGCACATATTGCTCCGCAAACGTCTTGGCGCCGACGACATAGCTCTGTGTCGAGCGCCCCATCGTCGGCACCAATGTTGCGGCGACCAGTGCGGCGATCCCGGCCGCGCCAAGCGCCGTACGCACGCGGCTGCGCCGGCGCAGGCCGCTCTCGATCAGCCCGAGCAGTTGATCGACGGCGAGCGCCAGCAGGGCGGAGGCAAAGCAGCCGAACAGCACGAACACCCAGTTCTGGGTCTGGAGCCCGGCAAAGATGTAATTGCCGAGGCTGGTCTGCCCGATCGGGGTCGACAGCGTCGCAGTGCCGATCACCCACACTGCGGCGGTACGGATGCCAGCCATCATCACGGGGAGGGCCAGCGGCAGTTCAACCATCACCAGCGACTGCCGTGCGGTCATTCCGACGCCTTTCGCAGCCTCGATCAGCGCGGGATCGATGCCGTTGAGGCCGGTGATGCCATTGCGCAGCACCGGCAGCATCGAATAGAGCGCCAGCGCCAGCATCGCCGGCAGGAAGCCGAAAGCGGAGAAGGAGACGCCGAACCAGGCCAGCGTCACCGAGGCCGCGAGCAGCAGGAGCGGATAGAACAGCGCGAGCAGCGCCAGCCCGGGCACCGTCTGCACGATGCTGGCGAGCGCGAGCAGGACGGCGCGCGGCGTGGGGCGGTTGCGCGTCAGGATCGCCAGCGGCAGGCTGATGATCAGGCCGAGCGCGAGTGCGGCGAGACTCACCCGGACGTGGTTGCCGAGATAGTCGGGCAAATGCCCCAGCGCCTCGCCCCAGCGCGGATCGGTGAACAGGCTCATGCCGCCCCGCTCTGTGGCAGCAACGCGTTCAATCGCTCGACCTGGCGTCGTGGCGTCCGCAACAGCTCCAGCACGTAGGCGTCGCTGCTTTTCGAGAGCTCCACTGGCGTGCCCTGCGAGAGCATCTTCCCGCTGCGCATCACCGCGATGCGGTCCGCGAGCAGGATCGCTTCCGTCATGTCGTGGGTGATCATCACGGTGGTCAGGCCGAGCTTGCGGTGCAGCTCGCGAAAATCCTCGCCGAGCGCATCGCGGGTGAGGGGATCGAGCGCGCCGAAGGGCTCGTCCATCAGCACGATGCGGGGGCTTGCCGCAAGCGCGCGCGCCACGCCGACACGCTGGCGCTGGCCGCCCGAGAGCGCATCCGGCAACCGCTCGCGATGGGCGGCGCGGTCGAGCTGCACGAGCTCGAGCAACTCGTCGACCCGCGTTGCGATATCCGCCGCCGGGACGCCGAGCAGTTTTGGCGTGATCCCGATATTGTCGGCGACGCTCAGATGCGGGAACAGCCCGCCGCTCTGGAAGACGTAGCCGATGCGGCGCCGCAGCGCGACCGGATCAATCGATTGCACGTCGTCGCCCTCGACTGTGATCGTGCCGCCATCCGCCTCGATCAGACGGTTGGCGAGCCGCAGCAGCGTCGTCTTGCCCGAACCCGAGCCGCCGACGACGGCCACAAACTCGCCTTCGGCGATGTCGAGTGACACATCGTCCACGGCCTTGAGCGCGCCGAAGCTCTTGGTGACGTGGGCATAGCCAATCATCGGCCTGGATGGCATCGGGCGGGGCTCACTACGCTAACCCGCCCGTAGGGCAGGGGATGACGAGGCCCATGCGTACCACGCTTGGCGGCTTGATTGAACTTGGCCGCGCGAGCGGCTAAGGCATCGGGCCAAGTTCGGAGGGAACACATGATAACGCCTACGGCAGTGGCGCTGGAAGATGCCAAGGTCGCGTTCCAGCTGGGGGACGGGCGGGTCTATACGGCGGTGGAGAAGGCGCATCTGACGGTAGCGCAGGGCGAGTTCGTCGCCATCGTCGGCCCGACCGGCTGCGGGAAATCGACGCTGCTCAACGTCGCGGCCGGGCTGCTGAAGCCGGCTGCCGGGAGCGTTAGGATATTCGACCAGCCGCTCGCCGGGCTGAATCGGGATGCCGGCTATCTGTTCCAGGCCGATGCGCTGTTCCCCTGGAAGACCGCGCTCGACAATGTCGCGATCGGGCTCGAAGTCAGCGGCACGTCGCGCAGCGAGGCGCTGCCGCGGGCGCAGACATGGCTGACCTCGGTCGGCCTGGGCGCCTTCGCCAACCGCTATCCACACATGCTCTCGGGCGGCCAGCGCAAGCGCGTGGCGCTGGCGCAGGTGCTGATCCGCGATCCGAAGATCCTGCTCATGGACGAGCCGTTCGGGCCGCTGGATGCACAGACCCGGCAGGTGATGGGCAACCTGCTGCTCGACCTCTGGAACGCCGACCGCAAGGCCGTGCTGTTCGTCACCCATGATCTGGAAGAGGCGATCGCGCTCGCCGATCGCGTCGTGATCATGTCGGCGGGGCCGTCCTCCCGCATCATCGGCGACTGGCGCGTGAGCCTGCCACGCCCGCGCGACATTTTCGAAGTGCGGCTGGACAAGGAGTTTCATGCGCTTCATCGCGAGATCTGGAGCGTGCTCAAGGACGAGGTCATGAAGGGCTACGCGCAGTCCACGCAAGCGGCGGAGGCCGTGTGATGTCGCGCGTGACGCTGCTCTCGCTGCAAGTGCTGGTCGCGGTGGTCTGCCTCGCGCTGTGGCAATTGCTATCGACCGTGCCCGTGTTCGGCAAGATCCTGCTGCCGCCGTTCTTCTTCTCCAACCCAGTCGATGTCTTCGCCCAGATCGTCAAATGGTTCTCGTCCGGTGTGATCTGGAAGCATCTCGGCATCACGCTGACGGAATCGATCCTGGCCTTCGTGATCGGATCGGCGGGCGGCGTGCTGATCGGCTTCTGGTTCGCGCGCCAGCCGCTGGTCGCCGCGGTGTTCGATCCCTACGTCAAGATGGTCAACGCACTGCCGCGTGTGGTGCTGGCGCCGATCTTCGCGCTGTGGCTTGGGCTCGGCATCTGGTCCAAGGTCGCGCTCGGCGTGACGCTGGTGTTCTTCATCGTGTTCTTCAACGTCTATCAAGGCGTCAAGGAGGTCAGCCGCACCGTGCTCGATAACGGTCGCATGCTCGGCATGAGCGAGCGGCAGCTGATGCAGCACGTCTATTGGCCCTCGGCACTGTCGTGGATGTTCTCCTCGCTGCACACGTCGGTCGGTTTTGCCGTGGTCGGTGCGGTCGTCGGCGAATATTTGGGATCGGCGGCGGGGCTCGGCTATCTCATTCAGCAGGCTGAAGGCATATTCGACGTCGCCGGCGTGTTCGCCGGCATGTTCGTGCTGTCGGCCTTCGTCATTCTGATCGATTTTGGTGTGACGCTGGTCGAGCGGAGACTGCTGGTCTGGCGCCCGACCGTGGACGGGCGCGGCTAGGCCGCAAGGGGCCCGCACGGCGTGCGAGCCCCGGATCGATCAATCCAGCAGCTTGGTGTCGTCGGGCGCCTGCGGCGGCGTCTTGATCGCGATCGCCTTGACCTGTCCGCTGATCGGCTTGGTGCCGCCGTGCGGCGTCCCCTTCGGGATGATGACGAGATCGCCCGGCTTCACCGTGACTTCCTTGTCGCCGAACCAGATCGTGCCGGTGCCCTCTAAAATGTACTGGATCTCGTTGGTGTTGGGATGCATGTGCTTGGGCACGTTGCCGACCTGGATCGAGATGGTGGCACCATCGGCGCTTGCGAACATCTTGGAACGGTAGCCGACGGCGTTGGCGTTTCCGAGCGCGTCGCCCTCCATCTCGCCGGTGTGGATGATCTGCGGCATGATGTTCTCCGCGGCCAGCGCCGGCCGCAGCAGGTGGGTTGCGCCGCATCCGGCAGCAAAAGCGGTGGCGATCGACAGTCCGATTGCAAGGCGATTCATGGATGATCCTCCCCATCAAAAATTGTTCTTGTGGGCTCATGCTATTGCGCCGAAAGGCCGATGGCCAGCGCCTTCGGTCCTGCTTCTCAAGCCAGTCCGGCTGCTCTATGGTGCCGCCAGCCGAACGGAGGAAACCAATGAAGAACACGATAGCCAGGCTCGCGGGCGCGTTGATCGCGCTGACGCTCACCACCGGTCTTGCCGCGGCGCAAAGCAAGGTCACCATCGCGATCGGCGGCGGCTCCTGCCTGTGCTATTTGCCGACGGTGCTGGCAAAGCAGCTCGGCGAATACGACAAGGCCGGCCTCAGTGTCGAGCTCGTGGACCTCAAGGGCGGCTCGGATGCGCTCAAGGCCGTGCTCGGCGGCAGCGCCGACGTGGTCTCCGGCTATTTCGACCATTGCGTCAACCTGGCCGCTAAGAAACAGGAGCTTCAGGCGTTCGTCGTCTATGACCGCTATCCCGGCCTCGTGCTGGTGGTTTCGCCGTCGCACACCAACGAGATCAAGTCGATCAAGGACCTCGCCGGCAAGAAGGTCGGCGTCAGCGCGCCCGGCTCCTCCACGGACTTCTTCCTGAAGTATATGCTGAAGAAGAACGGCGTCGATCCCACCAGCACCGCCGTGATCGGCGTCGGCCTCGGGGCCACTGCGGTTGCCGCCATGGAGCAGGGCCAGATCGACGCGGCCGTGATGCTCGACCCGTCGGTGACCGTGCTCCAAGGCAGCCACAAGGATCTGCGCATCCTCTCGGACACCCGCACGCAAAAGGATACGCTCGAGACGTTCGGGGGCGAATATCCGGGCGGCGCGCTGTACTCGACCGCGGCTTGGGTGGCCGGCCACGAGAAGGAGACGCAGGCGCTGACCAATGCGATCCTGGGCACGCTCGCCTGGATCCACTCGCACTCGCCCGAGGAGATCATGGCAAAGATGCCGGAGGAGACGGTCGGCAAGAACAAGGACCTCTATCTCGCGGCGCTGAAGAACACGATCCCGATGTACTCCGAAACCGGCAAGATGGACCCGAAGGGCGCCGACGCAGTGCTCGCGGTGTTCAGCGTCGGCTCACCCGATGTGGCGAACGCCAAGATCGACGTCAGCAAGACCTTCACCAACAAATATGTCGAGCAGGCCAAGAAGACCACGGGGAGCGCCAAATAACTGACGCGAAGGCGTGGTCATCAGGCGCTATGACGTCACCAATCATTCATCGCGTCACGACGCTTGATCTTGCCGTGCGGCCGGTCGTCTGGCCATTCGCGGAGGAGCGGCGTGACGAGATCGCGGTGCATTTCGCCGAGAAGCAGCGCGAGCGGCCAAAGATCTGGAACGGTCGCGTCCTGCTCGGGCGTGATGCAACGTTCGCCGACGGGCATCTTTCTGCGACCTATTTCGAGACCGATTTCGCGAGCTTCCTCGCCTGGCGCGACTGGGGTTTTCCCGACAAGGCCGTGTTCAACGGTTTTGGCATGGGCGCGTTGCGCGCCTCCGACGGCGCCTTCGTCATGGGCGAGATGGCGCAGCACACCGCCAATGCTGGCCGGATCTATTTCCCGTCGGGCACGCCCGATCTCGACGACGTCAGGGGCGACACGCTGGACATTCCCGGCAGCGTGATCCGCGAACTCGAGGAAGAGACCGGCCTGACCGCGGCGGACTATCGGGTCGAGCCGGACTGGCATTGCGTCGTCACCGGCCCAACGATTGCGATGTTGCAAATTGTCAACCTGGACATGCCGGGTGATGTGGCCCGTGCGCGGATCGAAGCCAATCTGGCGCGCGAGGCCGAGCCGGAGCTCTCGTCCATCCATCTCGTGCGCGGGATGAGCGATCTCACGCCGTCCATGCCGCGATTTGTCACGGCCTTCGTCGAGCAGCAGTTCGCGTCGCGCTGATGCGCGAGGCTTGACATCGCTGCGCTCAGCCCATGTGATGGGCAAAAATACAAAACCAAAAAGAATGCAATGCACAATCGTCCAGGGAGGTTTTGATGCGCGTGCGCATGGCTGCCCGTTTGGTACGTGGGCTGTTGGTCGCGATATCGGCGACGGGCCTGGCGCTGTCCGCCCAGGCCCAGGATCAAGGCAAAGACAAGAAGATCAAGATCGGCGTCGTATTCGATCTGACCGGGCCTCTCGCCGGCGGCGGCTCTGAACTCGGTTATATCGGCGCAAAGATCGTCCTCGACCATTTCGCCAAGACCGGCGTCGAGGGTTACAAGATCGAAGCGGTCTACGCCGACGCGCAGAGCAAGCCCGACATCGCGATCAACGAATCCGTCCGCCTGCTCGAGCAGGAGAAGGTCGACATGGTGCTCGGCTTCTTCTCCTCGGCGCAATGCGTGCCGGTCGCCGCCCGCGTCGAGCAGCTCAAGAAATTCATGTGGATGACGACCTGCATCTCGTCGGCCGTGTTCAACGAGAAGGGCTACAAATACGTCTTCCGCCCGCAGGCGAGCGGCGACCAGTTCGGCATGATGACGATGGATTTCATCGCGCAGAACGCCAAGGCGAAGTTCGACAAGGAGCCGAAGGATCTGCGCGTCGCCATCATTCACGAAGACGGCGCCTATGGCGTCGACGTGTCCAGGGGCAACGAGGCCGGCGCGAAGAAGGCGGGCTTCAACGTCGTGATGAAGGAGGGCTATTCGGCCACCGCGCCTGACCTCTCCGCGCTGGTGACCAAGTTGAAGCGCGCCAAGCCCGACGTCATTTTCCACACCGGCTACAACCCCGATATCACGCTGTTGCTGCGTCAGGCGCGCGAGCAGGGGCTGAAATTCGGCGCGCTGATGGGGCATGGTGCGGGTTACGGGGTCTATGAAAAACTGAAGGAAGGCATGGGCGCCGATGCCACCTACATCTTCAACACCGACCCGATCTCGATCTGGCTTGCCAACCAGAAGACCATGGATCCTAAGCTTCCGCCTGTGATCAAGATGGTCGGCGAGGAGTTCGACAAGATCCGGCCCGGCGTCGCTATCCGCTCGGCGCATGTCGGCATCGGTGCGTCCAACACCTATGTGTTCATGAATGACGTGCTGCCGCGCGCGATCAAGAAGTATGGCGGGGTCGATCCGGATGCGCTGCGCAAGGCTGCGCTCGACACTGATATTCCCGAAGGAGGCACCATGCTCGGCTTCGGCGTCAAGTTTTACGGCGAGGGCACGCCGATGGCCGGGCAGAACGAGCGCTCGTTCCCGGTCGTGATCCAGTACATCGACGACAAGTCCTCCGTGGTGTGGCCCAAGAGCCAGGCGCAGCGCGAGGCCGTGCTGCCGTTGCCGAAGGGCACCACTTACAGCAACCAATAGCGCAATGGGCGCAGAGAGGAGAGCGGGACGGTGCTGGAAGTCAGCGGGCTGGTGAAGCGGTTTGGTGGCTTCACCGCCGTCAACAATGTGTCGTTCAAGGTCGGCCAGGGCGAGATCCTCGGCCTGATCGGCCCCAACGGCTCGGGCAAGAGCACGATCTTCAATATGCTCTCGGGCACGCTGGCGCCGACGTCCGGTTCGATCCTGTTCGACGGCTCCGAGATCGCAGGCCTTCCGCCGCACCGGATCATCAACAGCGGCATCGGCCGCACCTTCCAGATCCCGCGGCCATTCCGCCGCCTGACGATCTTCGAGAACGTCGCGCTCGCCGGATTCTACGGCCAGGGCCGCCATAGCCGTGCCAGGGCCGAGGAGGCGGCCGAGCGATCGCTGGCGATGGTCGGCCTGCCGACCGATCGCCATGCCAGCGTCGACGGCCTCGGCGCAGCCGGCCTGAAAAAGCTCGAACTGGCGAAAGCGCTCGCCACCGCCCCGAAACTCCTGCTGGCCGACGAGAGCCTCGGCGGTCTCGACGAGGCCGAGATGGGGCAGGCGGCCGACATGCTGCGCAACATCCGCGACGAGCTCGGCATTACCATCATCTGGGTCGAGCACATCATGGGCGTGCTGATGCGCGTCGTCGATCGCGTCATGGTGCTCGATCACGGCGAGAAGATCTCGGAAGGCTTACCGAGTGCCGTTGCCGGCGATCCCCGTGTCATCGAGGTCTATCTCGGCACCGATGCCGAGACCACGCAGGCCGCGGCCGCCGCCGCGCGCCGCCGCGCGGGGGTGCAGTGATGCTTGAGCTCCGCGGCGTCAATGCCGGCTATGGCACGTTCCAGGCACTGTTCGACGTCGATCTCGACGTGAAGGCGGGGGAGGCTGTCGGGGTCATCGGGCCCAACGGGGCCGGCAAGACCACCCTGATGCGCGTCATCTCCGGGCTGATCCGTCCCTCGCGTGGTTCGATCAGAATGGAAGCCGTCGACGTCGTGGCCACGCCGCCGCACAAGATCGTCAGCCTCGGGATCGCGCATGTGCCGGAGAACCGGCGGCTGTTTCCGCAGCTCTCGGTCGACGACAATCTCAAGATGGGCGCCTT
Organism: Bradyrhizobium sp. WSM1417; assembly: GCF_000515415.1. Taxonomy (NCBI): domain Bacteria; kingdom Pseudomonadati; phylum Pseudomonadota; class Alphaproteobacteria; order Hyphomicrobiales; family Nitrobacteraceae; genus Bradyrhizobium; species Bradyrhizobium sp. WSM1417. The sequence goes on along the minus strand of NZ_KI911783.1, from coordinate 6,826,505 downwards.
CATGCAGGAGGCGCGCGGCCACTATGCCGAGCGGCTGGACGTGGTGTTCGAGCTGTTTCCGCGCCTGAAGGAGCGCCGCCACCAGATGGCCGGCACCATGTCCGGCGGCGAGCAGCAGATGTGCGCGATCGGCCGCGCGCTGATGTCGAATCCAAAGCTGCTGCTGCTCGACGAGCCGTCGGCGGGGCTCGCGCCGGTCGTGGTGCAGCAGGTGTTCGAGCTGGTGAAGCGGATCCGCGCCAGCGGGCTGACCGTGCTGATCGTCGAGCAGAATGTGCAGCAGGTGCTGAAAGTGGTCGATCGCGCCTATCTGATCGAGGCGGGCACGATCAGGTCCTCAGGTACCTCGGCCGAGATGCTGGCGAGCGACACGGTCAAGGAAGCGTATCTCGGGGTGTGAGGTTCATCGGGGCATGCAAGCATTTTTGGACATTTTCGATATCTACCTGCTGGAGGCCGTGATCAACGGCATCCTGCTCGGCGGCGTGCTGGCGCTGCTCGCGCTCGGGCTCAATTTGATCTTCGGCGTCATCGACGTGACCTGGATCTGCTATGCCGAGCTGGTGATGATCGGCATGTACGCCATGTACTTCCTGGTGCAGTATTACGGCATCAGCTATTTCCTCGCCGCGCCGCTCACCATCCTGCTGGTCGCGCTGCTCGGCGCGGCGCTGCACTACCTCGTGATAGCTCCGCTGCTCACCGCGCCGCCGATCAACCAGTTGCTGGCGACCGGCGGGGTGCTGTTCGTGCTGCAGAGCTTTGCCACCGTCGCCTTCGGCATCGACTTCCGCAACCTCGGCATCCGCCTGCCGGTGCTCGCCTTCGGCGACATGAATTTCAGCTACGCACGACTTCTGTCTTTCCTGGCTGCGCTGGTCGGCATGGTCGCGGTCTATCTGTTCATGACGCGGACCTTCACCGGCACCGCGATCCGGGCGATCTCGCAGGACCGGCAGATCATGGCGCTGATGGGCGTCGACACGAAGAGGATCTATCTCATCACCTCCGCGATCGGCGGCGGGCTGGCCGGGCTCGCAGCGTGCCTCCTTGTGCTGCAATATGACGTGCATCCCTTCGTCGGTCTGTCGTTCGGGCCGATCACTTTCCTGATCTGCGTGCTCGGGGGCTTGGGCAATTTCATCGGCGGCTTCATCGCGGCCTTCGTGTTCGCCGAGATCATCTCGCTCGGCGGCCTGTTCTCCGATCTCGAATGGGGCTATGTGCTCGCCTTCGCGTTCTTCATCGTCATGATGTTCATCCGGCCCGCGGGCCTGCTCGCGAGGCGCCGATGATGGGGCGGGGACGGCTTGCGGCCTGGGGGATCGGACTGGCCGCGCTGGTCGCGCTGCCTTTCGTCTATCGCGATCCCTATCATCTGCACATCCTGGTGCTGATCCTGATCTGGTCGTTCGCCTATACGTCCTGGTCGATGATGGGGCGGTTCGGCCTGGTCTCGCTCGGCCACGGCGGTTTCATGGGCATAGGCGCCTATGTCACCGCGCTAGTCTGGAATCACCTGGGATGGTCGCCCTGGATCGGCATTCCCATCGGCATGGTCGCGGCCGGTGCGCTGGCGCTGATCGTCGGCTATCCCTGTTTTCGCTTCCGCATCACCGGGCATTATTTCGTGCTGGTGACGCTCGCGCTCTCCGGCATCGTGCTTCAGGTCATCACGGCGACGCGCGACTATACCGGCGGCTCGCTCGGCTACACGCCGAACCGGGCCGCGGGCAACAAGCTCTGGTCGCTGCAATTCGACGACAAGATCACCTGGTACCTGATCGCGCTCGGGGTCTGGCTGTTCGGCATCGTGGTCTGGCACTGGGTCGATCGCAGCATGGCGCGCTATGCGCTGGAGGCGATCTCGGAGGACGAGGACGCCGCGGCCGCCGCCGGTGTCGACGTCACCGCGGAGAAGCTGAAGATCACGCTGCTCAGCGCGCTGATGACGGCCTTGGCCGGCGCGATCTATTGCCAGTACCAGATGTTCATCACGCCGGACACCGTCAGCGGCATCGCGGTGTCGCTCCAGATGGTGTTCGCGGCCATCGTCGGCGGCCTGTTCGTCTCGCTCGGCCCGACATTCGGCGCCGTCATCACGATTATGCTGGCCGAGACCCTGCGCATCGGCTTTGGCACCAAGGCGGTCGGCTGGGACAATCTCGTCTACGGCGTGCTGCTCGTGCTTTTCATCATATTCCTTCCGAAGGGCATCCTTGGTAGCTTGCTCGACCGATTGAAGCCGCAACGCAAGGTGCCCCGTGCTCATGAGCAAGAAGTCGTCCAAATCGCTCGCCCAGGAACTTGATCGCTACATCACGCCGTTCCGCTACGATGGCTCGGGCAAGTTTCATCTCAAGGACCACAAGACCAACGAGAAGGGCGACCTCGATAAGGAGAAGGCCCAGGAGATTCTCGATGCCAACATGAAGCGGCTGATTTCCTTTCAGGAGAAGCTCTACGCCCAGGACCGCTGGTCGGTGCTGATCGTGTTCCAGGCGATGGACGCCGGCGGCAAGGATTCTGCGATCAAGGCGATCTTCGAGGGCATCAATCCGCAGGGCTGCGAAGTCAGTGCCTTCAAGGCGCCGAGCAGCAAGGAGCTCGACCACGATTTCCTCTGGCGCCATGTGGTCGCGCTGCCGGAGCGGGGCCATATCGGCATCTTCAACCGCTCCCACTATGAGGAATGCCTGGTGACGCGCGTGCACCCGGAGATCCTCGGCAAGGAGAAGCTGCCGCCGAAGCTCGTCACCAAGAGCATCTGGAAGGAGCGATTCGAGGACATCTCTGCGTGGGAGCGCTATCTCTGTCGCAACGGCACCGTGGTGCTGAAATTCTTCCTCAATCTGTCCAAGGACGAGCAGCGCGAGCGCTTCCTCGACCGGCTGGAGGATCCGTCCAAGCAGTGGAAGTTCTCCATGGACGACATCAAGGAGCGCGCGCTGTGGCCGCGCTACCAGGCGGTCTATCAGGACATCGTCCGGCACACGGCAACGCCTCATGCGCCGTGGTATGTCGTGCCGGCCGACCACAAATGGTTCGCCCGCGTCGTGATCGGGTCGGCCATCGTCGCGGCGCTCGAAAAACTCGATCTGCGATTTCCCCGCGCCGACAAGGCCTCGCTGGGCGAGTTCGACGAGGTGCGCAAGGCGCTGGAGAAGGAGGAGAAGGCGGGCAAGAAACAAAAAACGCGAAAACAACCCCATGCACAGTAGCCGGGGATAACGAAATCAATGACTTGAAGGTCAGCTCGATCGATTGCGGATTTATCGAAGTGGTTTGACTCGTCGGGCAAAACAGGGGTATGATGTCATCATCCCCAAATTCCTCAGGACCCGCGGGCCACCGTAGCAGACGCGCTCCACAGCGGCGGGAAGGGCGGTCTCGTAACTCGTCCACTTCTCGTGTTTCGGCAGCGGCGAATCCGTCGCGCTGGAATGGAACGCGTTTTCAAATGTGATTTGCGCGCCGTTGATCGTGCTTGACAGTCCTGCGTCACGGGAGGACCATCGCAGCGGTCGCAGACAAGCGACGCGCAACGTCCACATCAAGAGCAAGGGGAGGTCTATGACACCACCTCCGCAGAACCAGCCGCGTTAAGTGCGATGGAGCTCGTTCGGACTATCGCATAGCGGCAGAAACGCGAACGGCACGCCGGGCCAAGGTTTAGAGGGCTGCATCAGTGTGGCATAGCCCCTACCTGCCCGGCGCTGTATTCTACGTCACATCGATTGCATCACACCGAATTATGTCGGATGGCCGTGACGCGGCCGCCACGTTTTGACATCGTGCTTCTCTCCTCCTCATCGCCGTCATTCCGGGCCGACTCCCGGAGTGACGGTAGAGGTTTTGTGCGTCCGCATTCCAGTGGCGCGCGTCCGGGCTTGAGACCGCGGTTCCCGTTTCCTGCACCGCGGCAAATGCCAAGAGAATGTCGCCTCATTGGCCAACTTCCGACACAGCGCCCGGGCGAATAGCGTCGATCCGACATGATGCATGTGCTTCGGCGGTGACGGTCCCGACGTCGCCGTCGCATTCATTTTTCCCAGGGAATCCCTCGTGTCGCATAAGCTTGCCTCCGCGCTTCTCGCCGCGTTCTTGATCGCGATCTCATCTCTCTCCAGCACCCGCGCCGCGCCGCCTGCACCGGCGGCAAACAGCGCTGCCGCGTTGTCGCCCGATGAGGCCAAGCGCGCGCTGGACACGCTTCAGGACGACAAGAAACGCGCGCAGATGATCGACACGCTGCGCGTGATCGCGAATGCGTCCGGTGCACAGCAGCCCGCGCCCGAGCCAAAATCGCCGATCCCGCTCGCGGCCGACGGTCTCGGTGCGCAGCTCATGCTCACCGTGTCCGAGGAGATCGGCGAAATTTCGCGAGAGGTCGCCGATATGGCCAGGACGCTCACGCACTTCCCGGCGTTCTATTACTGGATCGTGCGTACCGTGAACGACCCCGCGGCCTACAATCTCCTGATCGAGATCGCCTGGAAGCTTGCGCTGGTGTTCGGCTGCGCCTTTTGCGCCGAATGGCTGGTCTTCCGTCTGATCCGGCGCCCTGTCGTGTTCCTTGAAGGGCGCATGCCGCAAACGGCGCGTCTGCCGGTGCAGGTGTTGCCCATTGCCGATCCGCCGTCATCGGTGGCCGATGTCACCCCCGCGCCCGAACTGCACAGGCGCCGCCACAGCCTGGCGCGGGCCTGGCAAATCATGCTGCGGTTGCCCCTCGTGCTGGGACGCTTTCTGCTCGAGCTGCTTCCCGTGTTGGTCTTTGTCGGCGTCGCCACGGCGCTGCTCGGCACCGAGATCGGCGAGCCCGCCACCGTCCGCCTCGTGATCCTCGCGGTCGTCAACGCCTATGCATTCTCGCGCGGGCTCATCTGTGTGGTCCGTGTGCTGGCGGGGCCGTTCGGCTTGTTTCCGGTCAAGGCCGAAACCGCCGCCTATATCGAGATCTGGGCGCGCCGTATCGTCGGTGTCGGCGTCTCCGGCATCGCCTTTGCCAATGTGGCGCTGCTACTGGGCCTGCATCGCGGCGGCTATGCCGCGCTCCTGCGCATGGTGATGCTGGTCGTGCATCTCTTCATCGTCGTCATCATCCTGCAATGCCGCCGCCAGGTCGCCGAAGCCATCCGCGCGCCGGCCGACCGGCAGGGGATCGCGGCGGGACTGCGCAACCGCATTGCGGGCGGCTGGCATTATCTCGCCATCGCGCTCGACCTGGCGCTGTGGGCGGTGTGGGCGCTGAACATTCGCAACGGCTATTCGTTACTGCTGCAATATTTCGTCGGCACCATCGCGGTAGCGCTGATCACGCGCGTTGCCATCATGCTGACGCTGGGCCTGATCGACCGCGGCTTCCGCATCAAGCCGGAGATCCTCCAGCGCTTTCCGGGCCTCGAGATTCGCGCCAACCGCTACCTGCCGCTGCTGCGCAAGATCGTATCCGGCGTCATCGCCTTCATCGGCCTGGTGGCCGTGCTCGAAGTCTGGGGCGTCGACGCCATCGTCTGGTTCTATGGCGGCCAGATCGGCAGCCGACTGATCTCGGCGGTGGTGACGATCGGCCTTGCCGTGTTCATCGCAGCGGCGATCTGGGAAGCCAGTAACGCGCTGCTGGACCGCCAGATAAATTCGCTGTCGCGCGACGGCCACTATGCCCGCGCCGCGCGGCTGCGGACCTTTCAGCCGATGCTGCGCACGGCCTTGCTGTGCGTGATCGCCACCGTCGTCGGCCTCACGGCGCTCAGCGAGATCGGCGTCAACGTCGCGCCGCTGCTGGCGGGCGCCGGCATCGTCGGCATCGCCATCGGCTTCGGTTCGCAAAAGCTGGTGCAGGATCTCATCACCGGGCTATTCCTGCTGCTGGAGAACACCGTCCAGGTCGGCGACAGCGTCAGCGTGTCGGGGCTCTCGGGCGTGGTCGAGAACGTCTCGATCCGCACGATCAGGCTGCGGGCTGGCGACGGTGCCGTGCACATCGTGCCGTTCAGCGCGGTCACGACCATCACCAATGCCAGCCGCGGCGCCGGCAATGCGTCCGTCAGCGTCAACGTCGCCTACAAGGAGGACACCGACCGCGCCGGCCAGATCCTCAAGGACATCGTCGACGAGATGCGCCGCGAGGCGGAATTCCGCAGCCTGATCCGCGGCGATCTCGAGCTCTGGGGCATCGACAAGGTCGATGGCGCCATGGTGTCGATCGTCGGCCAGATCCGTTGCACCGAGGCCGGCCGCTGGCCGGTGCAGCGCGAATTCAACCGCCGCATGAAGCAGCGTTTCCAGCACAACGGCATCGAGGTCGCATCCGCCACCCAGACCATCCTGATGCACATCGCGCCGCCGGCTGATAGCGCCGCTCATCTGACGCCGCGTCGAGCGGCAGGATAGTCGCTTGGTAAACTTACCGCTTGCCTTGGTCGAACCGGCAGCGTTCACTTCGCCCCAGCCCGCTGACGACATGCGGGCGGTGAAAAAGGGTGGATGGAATGCGGGGGCGGTGGGCTGGACTGCGTGGCCACGTGATGGTCGTGTGCGCCTTGATCGGATGTGCGGCGTGGGCCACACCGGCAAACGCCCAGCCGTTTCCGTCGCGGCCGATCACCCTCGTGGTGCCGTTCGCGGCGGGCGGTCCGACCGACACGCTGGCACGCATCCTGTCCGAACGCATCGCCGCCGAATTGCACGCGACGATCGTGGTCGAAAACGTGGCGGGCGCCTCCGGCAGCATCGCCGGCGCCCGCGTTGCGCGTGCAACGCCTGATGGCACCACGATCACGATCGGCCATTGGGGCACGCATGTGCTCAACGGCGCGATCTTCAAGCTGCCATACGATGTGATCGCCGATTTCGAGCCGGTCGCGACGATCGCGATGGGCACGCAGCTCATCGTCGGCCGGAAGTCGCTCGAGGCCAACACTCTGAAAGAGATGATCGCGTGGCTGAAGGCCAATCCCGGCAAGGTGACTGCCGGTACCGCCGGTGCCGGCACGGGTGCCCACGTCGCCGGTGTCTTCTTCAAGGAGAGAACCGGCACCGACTTCCAGTTCGTGCCCTATCGCGGCGCGGGGCCCGCCATGATCGACCTCGTGGCCGGGCAGATCGACATCATGTTCGATCAGGCCTCGAACTCGCTGCCGCACTACAAGAACGGTACGATCAAGGCGTTCGCGGTGACGTCGCCGACGCGGCTCGCCTCCGCGCCCGATATCCCGACGGTCGACGAGGCGGGGCTGCCCGGTCTCTACATCTCCTACTGGCACGGCATCTGGGCACCGAAGAACACGCCGAAGGAGATCGTCGCGAAGCTCAACGCCGCCATCGTCACCGTGCTTGCCGATCCTGCCGTCAAGCAGCGCTTTGGCGAATTGGGGCAGGAGATTCCTCCGCCCGATCAGCAGACGCCCGCAGCGCTCGGAGCCTTCCAGAAGGCCGAGACCGAGAAATGGTGGCCGATCGTGAAGGCCGCCGACATCAAGGCGGAGTAGCTTGCGGCGCCACAAGCGCTTTCCTCATCCTGAGGAGGTCGCGCAGCGACCGTCTCGAAGGATGGCCGCGAGTGAGATCGCGCGGGCTTGCCTCTCCCGCTTGCGGGAGAGGCCGACGCGCCGCAGAGCGCGGCGGGTGAGGGCTCTCACCACACAGGAACATCCGCCGCGATTCTCGACAGTCCCGACGCGGAGATACCCCCACCCCAACCCTCCCCCGCAAGCGGGAGAGGGAGCCCCACCGCCAACGCGGCGCGTCTTGCACACCCTCACATGAGAGGAGTGACTAGCTTTGCGGCGTTAACCTTTTCGTGCACGACGACCGGTCTGTCGCGAAAACCTCGCTGCGGTGCGGGATCACGATGCTTGCCGCAGGCTTCTGCGTCCTTGATCTCGGGTGAGCGCTGGCCGACAATGCCCGCCCTTCAATAAGAAACTCCCTGGGGGAATTCGTGAATAGACCTGCTCGGGTCCGCGCCCATTCGACATCGTCCGATTCCGTGCACGGCATGGCGCTGCTGCGCGATCCCCTGCTCAACAAGGGCACCGCCTTCACCGCGAAGGAGCGCGATGCGCTCGGCCTGCGCGGCTTGCTTCCGCCTTGCGTGCTGACGATGGAGACCCAGGTCGAGCGGGTGCTCGTCAATCTGCGCACGCTGCCGACCGATCTCGAAAAATACGTCGCGCTGAATGCCTTGCACGACCGCAACGAGGCGCTGTTCTTCCGCGTCGTCGTCGACAATATCGACGAGATCCAGCCGATCATCTACACGCCAACGGTCGGGCTCGCCTGCCAGAAATACGGCCTGATCTTCCAGCGGCCGCGCGGCATGTTCATTTCCTCGCGCGATCGCGGCCAGATCGCCGAGATCCTGAAGAACTGGCCCTATCCGGCCAAGCTGATCGTCGTTACCGATGGCGAGCGCATCCTCGGCCTCGGCGATCTCGGCGCCAACGGCATGGGCATTCCAGTCGGAAAACTCTCGCTCTATTCCGCCTGCGCCGGCGTGCATCCCGAAACGTGCCTGCCGATCGTGCTCGACGTCGGCACCAACAACGAAGAGCTCTTGAAGGATCCATATTATCTCGGCTTGCGCGAGCGGCGGCTCACGGGCGAGGCCTATGATAGCTTCGTCGACGAGTTCATGGTCGCCGCGCGTAAGACCTTTCCGGGTGTGCTGATCCAGTTCGAGGATTTCGCGAATCATTCAGCGTTCAAGCTGCTGCATAAATACCGCGATGAGGCCTGCGTCTTCAACGACGACATCCAGGGCACGGCTGCGGTGGCGCTCGCCGGCCTGTTTTCGGCGCTTCGCATCAACGGCGGCAAGCTGAAGGATCAGCGCATCCTGTTCCTCGGCGCGGGCGAGGCCGCGACCGGCATCGCCGATCTCGTGACGTCCGCGATGATGGCGGAAGGTGCCTCCGAGCCGGAAGCGCTCCGCCGCAACTGGCTGGTGGATTCCCGCGGCCTCGTCGTCGGCGGCCGTGAAGGCCTGTCCGGTCACAAGCTCCGTTATGCCCATGCCGACCAGGCGCCGATCGCCGACTTCCTCACCGCGATCAGGACGCTGAAGCCGACGGCGATCATCGGTGTTGCCGCGGTCGGCGGCGCCTTCACGCCCGACGTGCTCAAGGCGATGGCCGAGCTCAACGAACAGCCGATCGTGTTCGCGCTCTCCAATCCGACCTCGAAGGCCGAATGCTCGGCGGAGGACGCCTACCGCTACACCGGCGGCCGCGCGCTGTTTGCCTGCGGCAGTCCGTATGACCCGGTCAAGCTCAACGGCCGCACCTTCGTGCCGCGCCAGGGCAACAACTCCTACATCTTCCCGGGCGTCGGCCTCGGCGTGATCGCCAGCCGCTCGCGGCTGGTAACGGACGAGATGTTCATGGCGGCCGCCCATACGCTCGCGGATTGCGTCGGCAAGGACGATCTCGCGCAAGGCAGCCTCTACCCGGCGCTGCCGCGCATCCGCGAGGTCTCGGTCCGCATCGCCGCCGCTGTCGCCGACGTCGCCTTTCAGCGCGGGCTCGCGGACGGTCCTGCGCCCAACGACGTGAAGGGGCTGGTTCAGTCCCAGATGTACGAGCCGCAGTACTGAGGCTTACAATTCGATCTGAATTTGCGGAGGCAGCCCCTCACCCCACCCTCTCCCCGTAAGAACGGGGCGAGGGAGTGAGAGAGGTTGCCTCCTAACCTCTCCCCGCTCTTCTGCGGGGAGAGGTCGGATTGACCCCGGCGATGTGAAGCATCGTCCGGCGCAATCCGGGTGAGGGGCAGGGCAGTCCGCTAGCCCGATCGAAAGTCGATCCGACTCCCGAGACGTTATTTCCCCGGTTCGGTCAGCACGCGATACCATTTCTGGTAGAAACCCCGTTGCACGGCGCGGCCGTGTATGCGACGATCCGTAGCGCTACAAGAAAATTCGAAACAAAGGTCAGCCGCCATGGACGATCGTTTGCCCGAACTGGGCGATCTCGAGCACGAGGTCATGCAACTGGTTTGGGCCCATGGTCCTGTCACGGCCGAGGTGGTGCGCGAGAAGCTGTCGCGTCGGCTGAAGGAATCGACCGTCCGCACGGTGCTGCGCCGGCTGGAAGAAAAGGGCTATGCTCGGCACACGGTGGACGGACGCACCTATGTCTACCACGCAGCCGAAGCGCGCGCGCGGGTTGCGGCCAAGGCGGTGCAGCGCATCGTCGATTGGTTCTGCAACGGCTCGATGGAGGAGGTCCTCGTCGGCATGGTCGACAATGCAATGCTCGACCAGCAGCAGTTGCGCACACTGGCCGACCAGGTGGCCAAGGCGAAGAAGGCGAGGGGAGTGAAGAAAGAATGATCGCAACTCTGGCGGAGGCGGCGCTGCGCTCCCTTGTGCTGGGAGGCGTCGTCTGGTTCGGCCTCAACCTGTTTCGCGTGCGCAATCCGCACGTCCACATGACGGCGTGGGTCGTCGTGCTGCTGGCATCGCTGGCGATGCCTCTAGTAATGCATTGGCCGACGGTCACGATCACCCGGCTGCCATTGCCGGTATCGGTGCCGGATGACGTCCTGCCGGCTGATATCTCGATGCTCGAGATGCCGCAGCCCATGCAGCCGATCGCGCCCGGCGCGGCAATTGTTTCGCCGGCGAAGAGCGGCGTCTCGATCAATTGGTGGCTGATCGCCACAATCATCCATCTCGCCGTCGCCAGCCTGTTGCTGCTGCGGCTGGCGATCGGCCTCTGTCTGACCTGGCGCCTCGCGCGCGCGGCAAGGCCGATCAACGGTCCGCACCTGGTCGACGCCGACGTGCGCGTCAGCCGCGACGTCGGCGGTCCCGTCACGTTTGGCTCGACCATTCTGGTGCCGCCGCAATTTGCCGGCTGGGACGCCAAGAAGCGCCTCGCGGTGCTCGCGCATGAGGGCGCGCATGTCGCCAACCGCGATTTCCATATCCTCCTGCTCGCCTCGCTCAATCGCGCGGTGTTCTGGTTCAGCCCGTTCGCCTGGTGGCAGCTCGCGCGTCTTGCCGAACTTGCCGAGATCATCAGCGACGCCGAGGCGATCGAGGTGATCGACGACCGGCTGTCCTATGCGGAAATCCTGCTTGATTTCGCAAGCACGGTAAGCCCGCGGCCGCTCGAGCTCGCGATGGCACGGGCCTCGACCGTGCGCGCCCGCGTCGAGCGCATCATCGCGACCTCCGCGATGCCCGTCGCGGTCGGCTGGCGCAAGCGGGCGTGGATCGCGGCCGCGATCGTTCCGGCCGTGATCGTGTCCGCCGGCATGATCGCCTATCGCACCCCGGAGCCTGCGCCGCTCGCTGCGGATAGCGGCGAGGTGCCGGCCCAGCATTACCGCCCCTTCGTCAATTTCTACGCCATGGGCCCGACCTCGGTGTTCGCCGTCTTCCGCGAGGGTGACGATCTCTCCGGGCAGCTCACCGGGCAGCGCCGGCTGCGCCTGACGGTCGGCAGTGACGGCACCGCCTCCTACATGGCTTCGTCGGGCGAGATCACGTTCCCGCTCGATGCGGAACGTCGCTCCTCCGAACTGATGCTGCGGCTCAACGGCCGCGACGTGCGCGCGGTGCGTGTCGCCGAGATGCCGGCGCCTGCGACCGAACCTGCCTCGCTCGATCAATATGTCGGCTGGTACAGGATTGCGCCGAACCGCGTGCTCACCGTGCGCCGCGATGACGACCGTCTCTGGTTGCAGGAAACCGGGCAGGGCACGACGCAAATCCTTGCCGAGGGCACTGATGCCTTCTCCTTCCGCGGCGACCATCTCGTGATCTTCCTGCGCGACGAGCGGTCGAGGGTCTCGCGCGTGTTGCTACAAAGTGCGGTTTTCGGCGCCCGTCTTGCGGCCCGGGTCGATGCGGCGGTGGCTCAGGCCGTCGAAGCGGATTTCGCGCGCCGCCTTGCCGAAGTCCCCGATCGCTTCAGGGAGCAGGTCCCAGCCGTCGGCGGCAAGGAGATGATCGTGCGCGGGATCGAGGATCTGCGCGCCGGCACGCCGAACTACGAGCGCATGAGCGCACCGCTCGCCGCCAAGCTCCACCGCCAGCTCAATGAAATGCACGCGATTTTCGTTGCGCTCGGCGGGCTGGAATCGATCTTCTTCCGCGGCGTCGGACCCGGCGGCTACGACATCTACGGCGCGAAATTCGAGAACGGCACGGCCGAATTCCGGCTGCTGCTCGAGCCCGACGGCAAAGCCGGCGATGTCATCTTCAGAGCCGACGGCAACGACGAGCTCGGTGGCATCGTGCCTTGCTCTGAGGAGGCGAACGTGCGCGGCCGCGCCGGCACCTCGCCGATCAGGATCATGGTCTATAACGAGATGGGCGACGACATCCAGGTTTTCAATCTCGATGCCGACGGCAATCGCAAGACGCAGAGCGCCGTCAGGCCCAACATGACCTGGGCCTCCACCACCACCGTGAACAATCCGTGGGTGATTGCCGACAAGTCGGGACGGTGCATGGAGATCCTGGTGCCTGGTCGGCAAACGCGCTTTCACAATGTCGAGGCCTCAAACCTCGGCGCACGTCCGGGTCGCGCAGCGCGGCGCGCCGTTCCGATTGCCAATGGCGAGGAGATGCTGCGCCGCTACATCGAGGGCGTCGGCAAGGGACAGCCGGACTACGAACGCATGACGTCCGAAGTCGCCGACATCACACGCGCGCAGCTTCCCTTCGATCAGGCGATCCTGACGCGGCTGGGTGCGCTGCGTGCGGTCTCCTTCCGCGGCGTCACCGCGCTCGACAGCGATATCTATGTTGCCCAGTTCGCCAACGGTTCGGCGGAATGGCGCATCGGCGTCAGAAACGGCACGATCACCAAGATCGCGCTCGGGCCGAATTTTTAGGACGAGCGCCGCCGCTGCGGGACCGGCGGCTCCCGAGTTCATGGCGGCGATCGCTCAATCTGCGCTTGCAGACCCACGCCGTGAATGCTACGATATGTAGCATTACGGTTTGTAGCTTCACGCCGGCGCCGTCGGCAGGCTCGAAAGAATTGGGCATTCGCCATGAGCAGTTCTGCAAAGGCCGAGGCCGTGATCGCACTTCATCGCTTCGGGATGGGGCCGCGTCCGGGGTCGATCGCGGCTCTCGGGACCGACCCGCGTGGCGCGCTGATAGCCGAGCTCGACCGCCCGCTCGTCCTGAACGCCGCCGCGAGTCTTCCTTCCAGCGCAAAGGCCTATCGCACCGTGGCCGATGCCAATGCGCGGCGCGCCGCGCGCGCCAAGCAGGCTCAGCAGCAGGCAAAAAAGCAGCAGGTGGCGGCGACGCCGACCATGTCGGAAGACCAGACGCAAGGGCAGGGAGCGGACAAGGACGCCGCCGAGATGGCGGCGAAGCAAGCGGCCGATGCCATTCCCGATCCAGGGCGTCCGATCTATTTGCAGGAAGCCAAGGTGCGCACGGAAGCGGCGCTTTCCGCAGACATCGGCTTTGCCGAGCGGCTGGTGTGGTTCTGGTCCAACCATTTCTGCGTCTCGGCCAACAAGATCCGGAGCATGTCCGGCGCCTATGAGCGCGAGGCCGTTCGCGCCAATGCGCTCGGCCGCTTCGTCGATCTCCTGTTGGCCGTCGAGGGCCACCCGGCGATGCTGTTCTATCTCGACAATCTCGGCTCGATGGGCGCCAACTCGATCGCCGGCATCAACCGCAGCCGCGGCCTCAACGAGAACATCGCGCGCGAGATCATGGAGCTGCATACGCTCGGTGTGCGGACCGGCTACACTCAGGACGACGTCATCAGCTTCGCCAATGTGCTGACGGGATGGACGCTGGTGCCGCCCGGCGACAATCCCGAGCACGGTGGCGAATTCACCTTCAATCCGCGGCTGCACGAGCCCGGCGGGCAGACCGTGCTCGGCAAGCGCTACGAACAGGAAGATGTCGAGCAGGGCCGTGCGGTGCTGCGCGATCTCGCCGCGAATCCGGCCACCGCGACCCATGTCGCGACCAAGCTCGCCCGGCACTTCGTCGCCGACGAGCCGCCGCCTGTGCTGATCGAGCAGATGGCGAAGACTTTTCGCGACACCGAGGGCGATCTCAAGCAAGTCGCGATCGCGATGGTGTCGTCCGACGAAGCCTGGCGCGAGCCGACGTCGAAACTCAAGCGTCCCAGCGAGTGGGGCGTTGGCGTGGTGCGCGCGACCGGGATCACGACGGTTGATCCGGTCCGCTTCACCGGCGGCCTGGAGCTGCTCGGCGAGGCGCTGTGGCGTCCGTCCGCGCCCAAGGGCTATCCGGACGACGAGGCGAGCTGGATCGACGGCGTCGGCCGGCGGCTCGACATCGCCAACAATTTTGCCGAGAGCGTGGCGGCCACGGCCGATCCTCAAGCGATCATCGAGGACGTGTTCGGATCCGAGATCGCGCCCGAGGTGAAGCAGGCGGTCGGCCGTGCCGAGAGCCGGCAGCAGGCGTTGGCGCTCTTGTTCATGTCGGCGGATTTTCAGAGGAGGTGAGCATGGGCGTCGTCAATCATTTGCCCACGCGGCGCGAGCTTCTGGTCGGATCCGGCGCACTATTCGCATGGAGCCAGATGCCGCGGATTGCGCGCGCAGAAGGGCGCGATCCGCGCCTGCTGGTCATCGTGCTGCGCGGCGCGCTCGACGGCCTTGGCGCGGTCGCGCCGGTCGGCGATCCCGACTGGATCTCCTTGCGTGGCGATCGCGCGCTGGTGCTGGACGGCAAGCCGCCGGTGCTGCCGCTCGATGCCTTCTTCGCGCTCAATCCGGCGATGCCGAACCTGCATCGGCTCTACAAAAGCGGCAAGGCTGCAATCATCCATGCCACCGCGACGCCCTACCGCGAGCGATCGCATTTCGACGGCCAGGATGTGCTGGAAAGCGGGCTCGTCAAGCCAGGCATGACGAGTTCGGGATGGCTCAACCGAGCGCTGCTCGCGCTCGAATCCGGCGGGCCTGTCGACCCACGCGGCAGCCGCGCGCTCGGCATTGGCTCTGTGACGCCGCTGGTGGTGCGCGGTTCGGCGCCCGTCATGACATGGGTGCCGCAGCGATTGTTGCCGGCGAGCGAGGACACGCAGAACCGCCTGCTCGATCTCTACCAGCACACCGACCCGAAGCTCGCGAGCGTGCTCCAGGCCCGCATGAGGCTCGCCTCGCTCGGCGGCGCGCCCGGCGTGGGCGATCCGATGTCCGACGATCCGACCTTGGCGCCGCCCGGCATCGCGCGCGTGCGCGCCTATTTTGCCGAAGCCGCGGGCACGGCCGCGCGCTATCTCGCAAAGCCCGACGGTCCGCGTGTCGGCGCCATGGGCTTCGTCGGCTGGGATACGCACATCGCCGAGGGCGCGGCCTCGGGCCAGCTCTACAATCTGCTCGGCGCGCTCGACGGCGCCTTTGCCGCGATCGAGAGCAACATGGGCGAGGCGTGGCGCGAGACCGTCGTCGCGGTTGTCACCGAGTTCGGGCGAACAGCGCGCATCAACGGGACGCAGGGCACCGACCACGGCACGGGCACGGTCGCTTTCCTGATCGGTGGCGGGCTCAGCGGCGGCCGCGTGATCGCGGACTGGCCGGGTCTGAAGCCGGCGCAGCTCTTCGAGGATCGCGATCTCAAGCCGACCACGGATTTGCGCGCGGTGTTGAAGGGCCTGCTGAGGGATCACCTGCGTGTCGAGGAGAAGGTGCTCGCAGAAACAGTCTTCCCGGGCAGCGCCGACGTCAAACCGATGGGAGGCCTCGTCGGCTGACGACGCGGCTTTGCAACCAGATGGGTTCATGATGTGCACGCTGACACAACGGGAGCTCGACTTTCTCGCCAGCCTGAAAACCGGCTGGCCGTGGCTCTATCGGCGCGAGCTCGCGCGGCTCTCGAGGGCTGGCGCCCAACCTGGCGAGGTTTCCCCGGAGACGCGCCCGATCGTCTGGCGCGTCGTCTCGGGCTTATCCCGCGAGTCTGTCTCGATTCAGGACAAGCCAGTGTGGTGGAATCGTCACAGCTAAATGCGAAACGGCGGCGGCCTCAGGCGCGCTTTCGTTCCGACAAGGTTCTGCCCTCATTGCCCACCGAAACTCGGGGTCGTTCGGAGGGCGCATCATGTCTCGATTTGCACGTGCCGAAACTGCCCGGATTTCGCCGGCAACCCTGTGCCGGATACTGCTCGCCATCATCGGCGCGGCGTCGCTTGCGGCGTGTGCGCAATCGCCCGTCGGCCGCCAGAAGGCCGATCTAGGTACCCACCGCCAAGCCGCCGTCGAGCGCCCGCACCGGGTGGCGGCGCTGCATCCGCGTCCGATCAGCCGGGCGCGCGTCCCCGACGGCGACGGGAAGCAGAGCGTCTCGCACGGCCTCGCCAGCTTCTATTCGGATACGGAGACGGCGAGCGGCGAGCGGTTCGACAAGAACGAATTGACCGCGGCCCATCCCAGCCTGCCGTTCGGCACAAAGCTGCGCGTCACCGATGTCTCATCCGGCCGCTTTGTCACGGTCAGGATCAACGATCGCGGGCCGTATGTTCGCGGACGCGTGGTCGACATCTCGCCCTCCGCGGCGGAGGCGCTCGGCATGGTCGACAAGGGTGTCACCAATGTCCGGCTCGACGTGGTGCGATAATTTGCAGCTACATCGATCCGAAGCGCTGTGCTTAACCGGCTGTTAGCCGTCTCCAGCCACCATGGATACCCAAACATTCGGGACTCCAGGTTGAAGCTCTTGGGAGGCGGCGTTTGAATACGATCCAGTATCTCGAAGATCAGGCCGCACGCGCCGAGCGGCTGGCCAAACGGATCACGGATACATTGACGATCGAAAAGCTCCTGACCTTCGCGGGCGAACGCCGCCGCGAGATCGAGGTCATCGCCGGCAAGTACCGGCGCGCCTGATTCTCATTATCCCACGCGCGCTCAGCTGTGGCTCTCGACGAAGTCGCTGAGATAGTCGGGCAGCGTCACGCCATCGATGTCACAGCGCGCCCGGATCTCGCCGGCGACGTCGGTCGAGATATCCTTCATCCAGTGCTCGAGCGTGTTGAACGAGATGACCTTGACGGGGTCGTTGAAGCAGCCCGCGACGAGCTCGCCGATCGTGGCGTCGAGATCGCTTCGCTCGACACGGATTTCAGTCGCCTTGTCGAGGCGATCGATCACCACGAACAGGGTCTGGTCTGCGCCATAGGGCACGACAGGGGCTGGCACGCCGGCTTCAAGCATCTGAGGCACTCACGCCTTCGCTTCCGATCACCATCAACGGGAAAAACCGGAAGAAGGTTCCTGCGCTCAGCCGGTGCTTTCTGCCAGGATCAGAGAAATTCTCTCAGCCGCGCCAGCTCGGTGATGTGCTCGGGCGAGAGAATGTCGGTGACCAGCGGCGGCTGCGCGACGGTGCGGATCTCATAGAGATGCCTGGTCGCCGCCGGCTTGGCCATGAACGCCGAGATGCATTCGTCGAGCGTGCCCTCGATCACCTGGTAGGACGCTCGGTCCGACCGTCGCTGGTTCGCAAGCGATGGCCATTTATGCAGCACCGCAAGGACACCAAAATCGACCTTTGAATCCCCAACCACGTCCCCCATCGTTCCGCCTCACGCAAAAAGAACCCCGGCACACTAGCCTGCGTGCCGGGGCCCACACCCATTACTGCATCTCAATGCCACAGCACCAAACGCGATGACCGGGAAATTGTTCCCGGCCGATTATTCGCTTTCAGCTCGCGGCCGCGGCGATCTTATGCCCCGGGCTGGTATGAGCCTGACTGCGATCGTCGCCGCGGCTGACCTCCGGTGGCAACCCGGCAAAGCGCCGCAAGGCCTCGGCCATCTGCACCCGGCCCGGCGCGCCGGTGATGATCACGTCCACCATCGTGAAGGACGAGTGGAAATGGCCGCGCGCCTTGAGTTGCTCGACCGGGACACCGGCGGCCGCCATTGCCTCGGCATAGGCGATGCCTTCGTCGCGCAGCGGATCGAATTCGCAGGTGACGACGAAGGCCGGCGGCAGGCCTGCGACCTTGCCGCGGAGCGGCGAGGCGCGGGGATCGGTGCGGTCGGCCGGCGAGCAATAGAGGTCCCAGAACCAGTACATCAACGAGCGGGTCAGGAAATAGCCGGTCGCATTGTCGTTGTAGGAGGGGCGGTCGAAGGTGCAGTCAGTGACCGGGCAGATCAGGAGCTGGCCCGCGATCTCAGGCCCGCCGCGATCGCGTGCGAGCTGGCAGGTGACGGCGGCGATGTTGCCGCCGGCACTCCAGCCCGCGACCAGCACCGGGCCTGGCTTGCCGCCGAGCTCGGCGGCATGCTCGGCGATCCAGCGCGTCGCCGCATAGCCGTCCTCGGTCGCGGCCGGGAAACGATGCTCGGGCGCATGACGATAGCCGACGCTGACGAGCATCATGCCGGTCCGCCGCACCATGTCGCGGCAGAACGGCTCGTCCGACTGCTCGTCGCCGAGCACCCAGCCGCCGCCGTGGAAATAGACCACGACCGGATGCGGCCCTGATGTTGCCGGCTTGTAGACCCGATAAGGCAAGGGACCGTCGGCACCGGGCAGCGTACCGTCGACGATCTCGCCGATCGGCCGTCCGGCGGGACGGCCCTTGTTGAACTCATTGACGAAGGCGCAGGCGCCTTGCGCGCCCATCGACTCGATCGGCGGGAGGTTGAGCGACGCCAGCAGGTTGAGCACCAGCCGCACATCGGGCTGCAGGCGCACCACCTCGCCGTCATTGCATTGCGCGGCGACGTTGGGACCGGTCAGCTTGAAGCCGAGCATGCCGCGGCTGACCACCTCGTCGCAGATGCTGCGATAGGGACCGACACCGCCGGTATAGGGCATCAGGCCCTGCACCTTGCCGGGCACGTTTGCGCCCGTGTACCAGGTGTTGGCGAGCCGGTGCAGCGTCACCATAGAGCAGTCGGCCATGTGCCTGTTCCAGCCGGCCTGCGCCGTCTCGGTCGGCTCGATCGTGGTGAAGCCGGCGTCGCGCAATGCCGCGAGACGATCGACCACCCAGTCGACATGCTGCTCGATCGACACCGCCATGTTCGACAGCACCGACGGGCTGCCGGGCCCGGTGATCATGAAGAAGTTCGGAAAGCCCTCGACGGTGAGCCCGAGATAGGTCTGCGGCCCCTGCGCCCAGACATCGGTGAGCGACTTGCCGCCACGTCCGGTGATCGGATGCACGGCGCGGATCGCGCCGGTCATGGCGTCGAAGCCGGTTGCGAACACGATCACATCGACGTCGATGCTGCGCTTGGCCGTGGTGATCCCAGTTGCGGTGATCGCCTTGATCGGCTCCTGACGCAGATTGACCAGCGTGACGTTCGGCCGGTTGTAGGTCGCATAGTAGTTGGTATCGAGGCAGGGCCGCTTGGCGCCGAACGGATGATCGTCCGGCATCAGCGCCGCGGCGGTCTCGGGGTCTTTGACGGCGGCGCGGATCTTCTCGCGGATCAGACCCTGGACGATCTTGTTGCCGTCGAGGTCCACCGCCTGGTCGGCCCAGAGCTGGGTCAGGATGTGGACGAGGTCGCCGGCCGCCCAGGCGCGTTCGAACCGCTCACGACGCTCGGCATCGCTTAATTGCCAGCTCACGACCGTCTGCTGCGGATAGGGCACGCCGGCCATCGACTGGCGCGCCTGCTCGCGATAGGCCGCGCGATCGCCTTGCAGCAGGCTCATGCGATCGGAAGGCGCGGGACCGTTGTGCGCAGGCAGCGCGAAATTCGGCGTGCGCTGGAACACGGTCAGGTGGGCGGCCTGCTCGGCGATCAGCGGGATCGACTGAATGGCCGACGATCCCGTGCCGATCACCGCGACGCGTTTTCCGGCGAGATTGACGCCGTCATGCGGCCAGCGTCCGGTGAAATAGACCTCGCCCTTGAAGTCCTTCACGCCGTCGATCTCCGGCGGCTTCGGCGCCGAGAGGCAGCCGGTGGCCATGATGTAATGGCGGCAGGAGACCGGCGCGCCATTGTCGGTGGTGAGCTGCCAGCGTCCGGTGGCCTCGTCCCATTTCGCTTCCGTGACCTTGGTCTTGAAGCGAATGTCGCGCCTGAGATCGTAACGGTCGGCGACGAAGCCGAGATAGCGCAGGATCTCGGGCTGGGTCGCGTATTTCTCCGACCAGGTCCAGGCGGTCTCGAGGTCCGGATCGAAGGTGTAGCTGTAATCGATGGTCTGGATATCGCAGCGCGCACCGGGATATCGGTTCCAGTACCAGGTGCCGCCGACGTCGCCGGCTTCTTCGAGGCCGACCGCCGTCAGGCCGGCTTTGCGCAGCCGATGGAGGAGATAGAGGCCGGCAAATCCGGCACCGACCACGGCAACATCGACCTGCTGGCTGGTTCCGCGCCCCGCGTCAGAGGCACGCGCAGCAACCATTGCATCAGGCATGGCATTTCCTCCGTGTTTTGTTTTGCCGGCAGGCTATCGCTGCAGGTTCGGCTTGTCATCAGAACAAGTGCAATCTTCGGTGGCCGTTTGCGGCGTCATCGTGGCTGCGCGAACGTTGCTTCAATGCACGCATCGCGATGCACAATGGCCGTGATTACCCGGGCTAATCATGTACGATCCGTCTGTGTATGCTTGCGGCTACAAGCCACGCGTTCTCAGGGCGTCATGACAGAATTGAGTGAGCGGACCAAAGCGAACATGGACGTTGTCCTGGAGGAGACGTGCCGCCAGCTGCCGCACGGCGGCGATCACGACAGCCGCAGGTTCATCGCCGAGCGGCTGATCGAGGCGGCGAGGTCCGGTCACACCACCCTCGGTGAGCTCGGCATTATCGCACGCCACGCACTGGCGGAGCTTGCCGCCAAGCGGAGCTAGGCGCGGCCGCGGCGCTTGCCTCGCAGTGGGCCACGGACATAACCTGCTCAAATCCTTCCGCGCATCGAGATGCTCCGAAGATGCGGTCCGTGTTCGCGCTTTTTGCGACGTCACTCGTCCTCTGTTGCGTCGGCCCGGTCGTGGCCCAGCCGGTCGGCCAGTTTCCATTTGCGCTGACGCGCGAAGGACAGATGCTTGGCGCCGTCGAAGGCGAGGTGGCCTCGTTCAAGGGGCTGGCCTATGCGGCCGCGCCGATCGGGCCGCTGCGCTGGCGTCCGCCGCAGGCCGCGCCCGAGAGTTCGGAGATGCGCACCGCCTATGCCTATGGCGCGCCGTGTCTTCAGCCCTCGCTGCCGGGATCAAGCGAGGATTGCCTGACGCTGAACGTGTTCCGGCCGTTCGGGGTCGACGGCCCCCTGCCGGTGATGATGTTCATCCACGACGGTGCTTTCGTCAGCGGCACCGCGAACGATCCGCTGTTCGACGGTGCGAGGCTCGCGCAAGCCGGCCTCATCGTGGTGACCGTGAATTTTCGCCTCGGCGCGTTCGGCTGGCTCAGCGATCCCGCGCTGTCGGAAGGCGGCTCCGGCAATTACGGCCTGATGGACCAGATCGCGGCGCTGCATTGGGTGCACGACAACATCGCGGCCTTCGGCGGTGATCCGAACAATGTCACCTTGTTCGGCGGTGGCGCAGGCGCGACCTCGATCGCGCTGCTGATGCTGTCGGCGCAATCGCGCGCGCTGTTTCAGAAAGCCATTCTGCAATCGATCCCTGGCCGTGCGCGCCTGCGTTCGGCACAAGAGGCCGAGATTGTGGGGCGGCAATTCGTGGCGGCGCTGGGACGACAGGCTGATTTACGCGCAGCCGAACCGCAACGCCTGCTTGCCGTCGAAAAACATCTCCTGGAAAAATCGCCGCGCAGCTTCGGGCCGACGATCGATGGACGTCTGGTGGTCGAGGACGTCGCCGCGGGCTTCGCGGCCGGACATGAGAGCCGCATTCCGTTGATCATCGGCTCGAACGACGACGAGACGGGTTTCGACGGCGAGCTGGATCTCCGGGAAGAGCTGGCATCGTCAGGCACAACGAGCGATGAACTGCGCAGGGTATCTCCCGAGCTCGCCAGACCATCGGACCGCGCGGCAAGGTTCTACACCGACAAGGTCTTCTCCGAGCCGGTGAAATTGCTGGCGCGCCTGCATGCTGGAAGCGGTGCGCCGACCTTTCGCTATCGCTTCGCCTATGTGCCGGAGGCACGGCGCGCAAACCCCGAGGGCGGTCGCGGGCGAGAATTGCAGTTCATCTTCGGCGTGGAAGGCATGCCCGGTGCAGGTATCTTGTCACGAGCCGATCGCGAGGTCGCAAATCGCATGCGCGCCTACTGGATCAATTTCGCCAAGAGCGGCGATCCCAACGGTGCGGACCTGCCGCATTGGGATGCGGCCGCAGGCAGCGATCGCCTGCTGCTGATAACGAACGATCGCATCGCCAGCGGAGACGACCCCTGGTCGGAGCGCCTGGACCGGTTCGGGCGTTAGGGCAGGTTGAGTTGGACTTAAGCTGCGAGCTCAACGCGCGGCGCCGGGCTCAGCCGGTCTTCCTCCAGATAATCCATCGCGCCGTCTTTCTCGACGGCGTAGAACTGTTGGCCTTCCTTCGACCTGTAGGCGGCGCGAACGACGCCGCGGCGGCCCTTGTCACTGTTGACGACGTCCCCCAACGCAAACTTCTTCATTTCACGTCCCTGGCTGCTGGCCGACTCCTTCGGCTACGCCCGGGATTCTGGGCGTAAAATCGTTAACGTCTTGCTAACCATACGGGTTTGCCTATGCTCGCGGCCGATCGCGCGGGCAGCTCGCACGCGCATGTTGGCAATGAAACGAGCCTTCGCCCATGGTGCGATTTCCGACCTTCTTCCTGTCGCATGGCGGCGGTCCCTGGCCGTTCATGGAAGACAGGCGGGTGCAATATGCGAAGACCGCCGAGGCGTTCGGCCGGCTGCCGCAGCTCTTGCCGGAGAAGCCCAAGGCCGTCCTCGTCATCACAGGACATTGGGAAGCTGACGCCTTCACCGTGTCCACATCGGCGCATCCGCCGATGGTGTACGACTATCACGGTTTCCCCGAGCACACCTATCACCTCAAATATCCGGCGCCGGGGCGGCCCGAGCTCGCCGCCGAGGTGAAGGCGCTGCTCACGCGCGCCGGCATCGATTGCCGGGAGGATCCCAACCAGGGCTTCGACCACGGCACCTTCGTGCCGCTCGGGCTGATGTATCCGAACGCCGACGTGCCGATCGTGCTGCTGTCGCTGAGATCGAGCTATGACCCGGCCGAACACATCAAGGTCGGGCAGGCGATTGCCTCGCTGCGGGACGAAGGCATTCTGATCGTCGGCAGCGGGCTGACCTATCACAATATGCGCGGGTTCGGCCGCGCCGAGTCGAAGCCGGTCTCGTATGATTTCGAGGCCTATCTGAACGAGGCGATCAGCCACAAGGACTCGGCGCGGCGCAACGCGATGCTGGTTGACTGGGAGAACGCCCCGAGCTCGCGCCTGGCCCATCCGCGCGAAGATCATCTTCTGCCGCTGATGGTGGCCGCCGGCGCCGCCGCCAGCGACGCGGGCCAGCGCGTCTTCGTCGACGAGGTCGCGAATGTCGCGATGGCGTCGTATGTGTTCGGGGGGTGATCTTCCTTCTCCCTTGTGGGAGAAGGTGGCGCGAAGCGCCGGATGAGGGGTTCTTTCTGCGAGTCCGACTGTCGTATGAATTCGCGGAGACAACCCCTCACCCGTCTCGCCGCTTTGCGGCGAGCCACCCTCTCCCACAAGGGGAGAGGGTGATCATCACCCGTATTTCAGCTTCATGAACAGGATGCCGCCGGCGAGCACGATGGTGATGGCGTTTGCGGCGACGAGGGGCGCATCGCCCG
The DNA here is from genome assembly GCF_000515415.1 of Bradyrhizobium sp. WSM1417. Classification (NCBI taxonomy): domain Bacteria; kingdom Pseudomonadati; phylum Pseudomonadota; class Alphaproteobacteria; order Hyphomicrobiales; family Nitrobacteraceae; genus Bradyrhizobium; species Bradyrhizobium sp. WSM1417. The sequence goes on along the minus strand of NZ_KI911783.1, from coordinate 6,802,773 downwards.
ACAGCAGGCCGTAGACGAGCCAGAGCGCCAGGCCCAGCACCATGACCAGAAACATGCCGAGCGAAATATCGCCGGTGGAGCGGGTCTTCCACACTTTGATGGCTTGCGGCGCGTAGGCCACGGTGGTGCAGGTCGCGGCGGCAAAGCCGATCAGCTTGATCAAGAACGGGTCCATGGCGGCTCTATAGCATTGATTCGACGATGTCGGGCCTCAGGCGCGCGCCGTCATGAGGCCGCGATAGAGTGCGGCATAGTCACCTGCGCGGTTGCGCCATGACACGTCGGTCGCAAGGCCGCTCAGTTGCAGCCGCCGCCAGGTCAGCTTGTCGTGAAAGGCGGTGTTGGCCTTGCGCAGCGTGCCGGCGAGGGCATCCGCGGTGACGGGGCCAAACTTGAAGCCGGTGGCATCGTGGCCCGATTTATCGGCCTCCCCGATATCGACGATGGTATCCTCGAGGCCGCCGACGCGCGAGACGATGGGCACGGCGCCGTAGCGCAGTGCGCAGAGCTGTGTCAGGCCGCACGGCTCGAACCGTGATGGCACGATGAGCGCGTCCGAGCCGGCCTGGATCAGGTGCGCCATGATCTCGTCGTAGCCGATCACGACCCCGATCCGGCCGGGGTTCGCGCGCGCAACGGCCTGATAGCGATCCTGCAGATCGCGGTCGCCGCTGCCGAGCAGCGCCAGCTGCATGCCTTCGCGCAAGATGGTCGGAATGGCCTCGAGCAGGAGATCGAGCCCCTTCTGCCAGGACAGGCGGCTGATGACGCCGAGCAATGGCGCCTCGTCCGAGGAATCCAGATTGAACTGTTGCTGAAGTACCGCCTTGTTGGCGGCCCGGAACGTGAGGTCCTCCGCGCCGAAGCGGTAGGCGATGTGCGGATCTTCTTGCGGATTCCAAACGGAGACATCGATGCCGTTGAGGATTCCGCTCAGCACGTTGGCGCGGGCGCGAAGCAGGCCGCCGAACCCCATGCCGCCCTCGTCGCTCTGGATCTCCTGCGCATAGGTCGGCGAGACCGTGGTGATGCGGTCGGCGAATTGCAGGCCCGCCTTCAAAAAACTGATGCCGCCGAAATATTCGAGGTCGTTGACGCCGTAAGCGCGCCACGGCAGGCCAATCGAACCGATCAGCTCGGGCGCGAACTTGCCCTGATAGGCCATGTTGTGGATGGTCATCACGGTGGCGGGCCGCGGCCGGTTGTCGTAGTGCAGATAGGCCGGCGCGAGTCCGCCCTGCCAATCGTGAGCATGCACCACGTCGGGCACGAAGGCGGGCACGAGGCCGTGGCCGATATCGGCCGCGATGCGCGAGAGTGCGGCGAACCGCACGCCATTGTCCGCCCAGTCGACGCCTTCGGGCGTCACGTAGGGGTTGCCAGGCCGTGCGTAGAGATGCGGCACGTCGAGCACGAACAGATCGAGGCCGTCATGCGAGCCGGCGAGCAGACGTCCGGGGCCGCCGAAATAATCCGGCCAGCGCCGGATTTCATCGGCTCCCCCCAGCACTCGCATTACGTCGGGGTAGCCCGGCATCAAGGTGCGCATCTCGACGCCATGCGCCTTGAGCGCGATCGGCAGCGCGCCCGCGACATCGGCGAGGCCGCCGGTCTTGACGATGGGATAGACTTCAGAGGCGACCGCGAGGACGCGAACAGGCGTCATGTATTGAGCCTGTCGAGCATCGGCTGGGTGATGAGCGAAATGCCCTGCTCGGTGGTGCGGAAGCGTCTTGCGTCCAACTCGGGATCCTCGCCGACGACGAGCCCTTCCGGGATCTCGACGCCGCGATCGATCACGACGTTCTTCAGGCGTGCGCCGCGGCCGACATTGACGTAGGGCATGATCACGGCGTTCTCGACATTGGCGTAGGAGTTGACGCGCACGCCGGTGAACAGCAGTGAGCGCCGCAGCGAGGCGCCGGAAATGATGCAACCGCCCGAGACCAGCGAGCTCACGGCCTGGCCGCGCCGGCTCTCCTCGTCGTGGACGAATTTTGCCGGAGGTGTGATTTCCGAATAGGACCAGATCGGCCAGGCGCTATCGAACAAATCGAGCTCGGGGACCACGTCGGTGAGGTCGATATTGGCGGCCCAGTAGGCGTCGACCGTGCCGACGTCGCGCCAATAGGCGCGGGGGTCGCTACCGGAGCGGACGCAGGAGGTCGAGTATTGGTGCGCCATGGCGCGGCCGTTCTTGACGAGATAGGGGATGATGTCCTTGCCGAAATCGTGGTTGGAGTTCGGGTCCTCGGCGTCGCGCTTGAGCTCCTCGAACAGGAATTTCGCGTCGAACACGTAGATTCCCATGCTTGCGAGCGAGACGTCCGGCTTGCCCGGCATCGGCGGCGGATCTTTCGGCTTTTCCAGGAACTCTTTGATCCAGCCGTTCTCGTCGATATGCATGATGCCGAAGCCGGAAGATTCCTGGCGCGGCATCTCCAGGCAGCCGACGGTGACGTCGGCGCCGCTGTCGACATGCTGGCGCAGCATCACCTCGTAATCCATTTTGTAGATGTGGTCGCCGGCGAGCACCACGATGAAGCGGCAGGCGTGGGATTCGATGATGTCGATGTTCTGGTAGACCGCATCGGCCGTGCCGACATACCACATGTTTTCGGAGACGCGCTGGCTCGCCGGGAGGATGTCGAAGCTCTCGTTGCGCTCGGGACGGAAGAAGTTCCAGCCCATCTGAAGGTGCCGGATCAGGCTGTGCGCCTTGTACTGGGTGGCGACGGCGATGCGACGGATGCCCGAGTTCACCGCGTTCGACAGCGCGAAATCGATGATGCGGGACTTTCCGCCGAAATAGACTGCGGGCTTGGCGCGCCGGTCGGTCAGCTCCAGCAGCCGGCTGCCGCGTCCGCCGGCCAGGACGAACGCCAGCGCCTGACGGGCAAGCGGCTCGGGTCTCGCGGCACTCATGTCATTCTCCCACAACTCTGGCGCTCGCGAGAAGCCTCCCGGCCGCGCACATTGGAACCGATAGTAACGGCACGAATAGTAAATCGGGAAGGTGGTTGTTGGTTGCGAATGCGCCGGAAGCTTAATGGTTTGCGGCGGTGATCGGGCCCCCGGCACCGTCCTGCCGGTGTCACACGCGTCGAGGTCGTCTAGCCCGTCGGGTGCCGGTTGATCAGAATGGAGGCATGTGTCTTGTGCGGTGCACGCAAAACTCGAGGCTTTGACCTCGCGCCAGGATGCCCGATGATGGCGCTGCGATCCATGTCCAAGCCAAACGTCAGAAAGGAGTAAGACGATGAGGGTCTGGAAAACGGCAGTTGCCGGTTCGCTCGCCGCTGCGGTGATGGCGGGAGGAATTCAGCAGGCGGCGGCGGCTCCGCTGCCCACCAATGTCGCAACCATGAAGGCCGCCGTCGGCGATGATGTCACGCAGGTGCATTGGCGCGGGCGAGGTTTTGGATGGGGTATTGGCGGGCTCGCAGCCGGCGCGATCATCGGCAGCGCCATCGCCAGCAGCGCGCCTTACGGCTATGGCTACTATGGCGGCGGACCGTATTATGGTGGCTACGGATACCCAGGGCCGGGCTACGGCTATGGCTATGGTTATGCGCCGGCCTATTACGGCTATGGTCCGGCCTATGCCTATCCGCGCTACTATCGGCCTTACCGCCCGTATTTCGGCCCTCGTTACGGCTACTACCGGCCGTATTACCGGCACTATCACCGCGCGTATTGGTAACCGATCAAACGGGCGGACCGGCTCGCCGCAGGGTGACGACGCTAAAGAGGTTTGAGGGCCGCTGGACGCAAGCGGCCCGATCGGCTTGCGCGCGTTGAACCCGGTGATGCGGCACGACGAGCCGGCCATGCCCGCCCACGACAATCCCGATGCAGATCGCGACGATGATCGCGATCTCGATGCACCATTCGAGCGGTCCCGATCTCATGGCAGCGCGATGGTGTTGGCGAGATCGAACTCGGACAGGCCCGGGCCGCCGCACGCAAGGTAGATGGCGACGAGGAAGATGCGGCTGAGGACGGTGAGGCCCAATATGACCCTGAGGTCGTAATGGCGAATGGCTAAAGCGAGAGGCGGGATCGCCAAATGTCTTAAAATGCTCATAGCCAACTCCTTGCCAAAATTCAGGCATCGACTGCCTGTCGACTGAAATGACAGCGTGATGAAAAGACCGTCCGACGCCTGGCCGGCGTCTCTGAAATGGACAGGCCAATGCTAGTGCCGGCGCAGGGCGCAGGTCTTTATCGCGTCCTTACATTTGGCTGAGCTTTCCCTTAAGGTGGGGGAGCATCCGGGGGTCGGAGCCGTGCGTACAGACGCGCTTGCCTTTGGTGAATTCCGCCTCGACCGTGCCAACGCGCTATTGTGGCGAGGCGGGGAGCGGATCGCGCTGGCGCCGAAGCCGTTCGAGGTTCTTTGTCATCTTGTCGGTCGGCCCGGTGAGCTCGTCACCAAGGAAGAGTTGCTCGACGCGGTCTGGTCCGATCTGCACGTCAGCGAGTCGAGCCTCGCCGTTGCCGTGAACGCGCTACGCTCGGTGCTCGGCGACGACAGGCAGTCCCCCAATTACATCGAGACAGTCACGCGGCGCGGCTATCGCTTCATTGCGGCGGTCGCGACCGTCGAATTGCCTGCGATCGAGCGAGCGCCCGAACAGGAGGCGGCGTCCGCCACGGAGCAGGCCGTCGATCGACGCCGGCACTGGAGGGTCGGGCGCACCGGGGCACTCGATACGCTGGACAAGGCGTTGCAACTCGCGCGTACCGGACAGCGTCAGGTCGTCTTCATCACTGGCGAGGCCGGGATCGGCAAGACCACCCTCTTGCAAATGACGCTCGACAGGATGAACCAGCAGGGACTGGGCGTGCTGCACTGTAGCTGCAACGAGTTATTCGGCACCCATGAGGCCTTTCTTCCGCTGATCGGAGCGCTGAACGAGTGCTGCCGTCGAACCGATGGAGCATCGCTGCTGACGTCCATCCGCGAGCACGCCCCGACCTGGCTCGCACAAATGCCCGGATTCCTCGGCGAAGCAGAGCGGGCCGCGTTCCAGCATGAGGTCTTTGGCGCAACCCGGGAGCGCATGCTGCGCGAATTTGCCGATCTCATGGAACATCTCGCCGTCAGCCGACCATGGGTGATCATCCTGGAAGATCTGCATTGGAGCGACTTTGCCACCGTGGATGTGCTCTCCCGACTGGCGCGCCGGGATCGGAGGGCGGCAATCCTCGTGCTGGCCACGTATCGGCCGATGGAAGTCGCCGTCGGCGGACATCCTATCCGCGCCGTTCACCAGGACTTGCGGATTCACGGACACGCCACCGAGCTGGCGCTCGACCGATTGACCGGCACCGACGTCGAACGCTATCTGTCCCTGCGCTTCAACTCGGCCGATTTTGCCAGAGAGCTGGTCGAGCGCATCTTCGCGCGAACCGGCGGGCATCCTCTGTTCGTGTCGTCTCTGCTCGATCATCTCGTGGCGCAAGGCGCGCTGGTCGAGCACGAATTGGGCTGGCGGCTGGTCAGCGAAGACGCGGCCTCGCATGACAGCATGCCGCGCGATCTGGAAGGAATGATCAAGCAGCAGATCGATCACCTCACCGTGGACGAGCGCTGCCTGCTCGAGGTCGCCAGTGCGGCGGGAGCGGAGTTTTCCGCGCTCCATATCGCCGGTGTGCTCGACCGTCCCGTGCTGGATGTCGAGCAGATGTGCGAGGACCTGGCGCGGACTGATCGCGTCATCGTCGTTGCCGGCATGACCGAGTGGCCGAACGGAGGTGTCTCCGGTCGCTATGCGTTCCAGCACGCGCTTTACCAGGAGATCCTCTACCAGCGGCTCGCGCCGGCGCGCTGCGCGAAAACCCATGCGCTGCTTGGGGCGGGGCTCGAGCAGGGCTATGGGCCGCAGGCTGTGGAGCTCGCCGCCATTATTGCGCGCCACTTCGAACTAGGCCGGGATTTCCCGAAAGCGATGCATTATCTGGGCGCGGCGGCCGAGGGCTCGGCACGAAGGTTCAGCACGCGCGAGGCCGCCAATTACCTGTCCCGCGCTTTGGAGCTGGTGCCGCATCTGCCGCCGGAGTTTCGGGTGACGACACGTCTGAAGTTGCTGCTTCAGCGCGCCTGGGCCTGGCGGGCCAGTGGAGATTTCCTGAATTCGCTGCAGGATCTCAGCGCAGTCGTCGCGCACGCGGCGGAGAACGGGCACGTGCGCGAAGAGGTGAACGCGCTGGTCGATCTCAGCAGATTTTGTCTCTACGTCGATCGCCGCCAGAGCCTGCCTGTTGCGGAACAGGCGCTTGTCAAGAGCCGGGCGATCGACGACGCGGCGTTCAGCGCGCTGGTCCAGGGCAACGTTGCCAATTTGAAGCTGATGCTCCGCGGCTGGGATCGCGAGAATGCGGACCTTGCCGAGCGTGCGTCAGCACTGATCACCGGAGAGCAGGATCTGAGCATGCGGCTGCGACGCTGCTCGATGGAGATGGTGCTGGAATTCCTGCGCGCGAATTATCCGGCCTGCTGCGATGCGACGACCAGGGGAAAGGAACTCGCCCGCCTGGTCGGTGACGTCTATCTGTTCGTGCTCTATGAATCGGTCGAGGCCTTTGCCCAGATTTATCTCGGTGAATGGGGACGGGCGCAACGAAACGTCGTCTCCGCGTTGGCGATCTCGGAACGGAATGCAAATCCGCAGGCCGTCGCGCTATGTCATCTCACGATCGGATGGCTGTATTCCGAGGCGGAGGAATATGGCAGCGCGTCGCGGCGTGCGGAGGATGCGCTCGGCCCGATGATCGAGGCCAATCCGTTCACCTTCTTCGTCGGCAGGAACCTGCTGGCGCGAGCTTATGTCAGGATGGGCGACCTGCCTCGGGCGCGGCAGCATCTCGATGCGATGGAGCGGCGGATGGAGGTCGACCGGGTGCCGATGGAGTCGCTGGTCATCCCGCATTATCTGCTGACCTGCTGCGACTATTGGATCGCGATCGGCGATCTGGACCGCGCGCAAACATCGGCCAGCCAGTTTCACGAGGTGACGAGCGCGGCACCTGACCGGCCGTTTCTCGCCTTGTGCTACGAGGCCATGGCGAGAATTGCGATTCTGAAGCAGGATGCGCAACTCGCCGGCGGGCATTTGTCGGCGGCCATTTCGATCCTCCGCCATACCAGATTGCCGCACGCCGCCTGGCGCGTTTATCGCACGACGGCGGTGCTCTATGAGAGCCTTGGACAAGCGCACAGGGCTGCCAAGTGGCGGGACCGCTCCAGCCAGGTGATCTCATCGCTGGCAGAGACGCTTGATCCGGACGATCCGCTGCGCTCGGCATCCTTTTTCGACGCAGGCCGGGACACCGGGCCTCATCATAAGGGACGGTGATCGGCTCAATCCGGCAGGTCCGCGATCTCTCGCGGTTCGCTGGGCTGTTGCTTGACCCTGAATTGATTTTGCTGCTGCCGCAGCGTGCGGGAGGCACGGTAGGCATCCCTGCGCAATCGCATGATCGAGCCGAGCGGCTGATGCGCGGCGAGACATCGCCATGGATCGAACGAAAGCACCTCGTCGGAATAGAGGCGACGCGCGGGGCTGTCGGCGGTCTGGCGCGGAAGCGTGATCTTGCCGAGTGCTTGCGGCGGCGCGACGTCTTCGGGCCAGTCGATCGAGGCATCTTCGATCGGCGTTCGCTGCAGGTCGGTACAGAGCTGGGCAGACAGTTCGTACTCGGCTGCATTGTCCTTGAAGAAGGCAACGACGCTGTTCAGCACGGCATCATCGGAATCGTGACAGGGCTGGCCGGTGAGTTGGCGAACCGAGGCCGAGATCGGCACCAGCCGAAGCCTTGCGATATAATCGCCAAACCGCAATGCTCCCTCCGTGTGAAAGGTTTCTCCGAGGATGTTGCTGCCGGCATCACCGAGCGCTTTCAAGACGATCGGGATCGGAATGCCCGTTCTGTCCGATGCGGCGACCAGGACGCGCGCCAAAAAGCCTATGAGTCCGTACGCCAGATCAGGCAGGAACAGGTTGCGCTCGACCTGGTGCTGTGCGCGCATATAGGCCATCGCATCCGCGAAATAGCTGGGGTGATTGACGAGCAGGAGATCCTGGTTCGTCGTATCGTCGTCGCCGAGCGCCTTAGCCCCAGTCACGCCCAGGACCTTGATGGCAAACCCCCGTGGCGAACGGATGCGATCGCTCCTGTTGAATGCGGTGGATAGGCGGACGATGATCGGGAAGTGGCCAGCCTGCTTGAACAGGCCCTGGCGCAGATGATCCGGCAAATCCTCGTAGACGATCAGTTCGCCCCGGAGATAGCCGGCGCCCTTGGCGTGCTGCTGCCGGGTCCCGTGCTTGTCTTTGCGAAAAGTGAGATCGCTCGTTCGCGAAATCGAGGCAACGATCTCCTCGACGGCCGCCGCTTCCTCCGGCCGGATCTGTTCGACGGACGGATCGTAACGAAGATACTGATCGGCTGACATGGCGCTGATCTCCAGCCCGAAGGTCGCCTTCCCATCGCGAGCGTCGACGGCCGCAGGGCGGATCACTGTAAGCCCGTCCAGTCGAGATCGGCAACCCGAGAGCGAGTTGTGATTGCCTGGACAAGCCGTGGGATGGGGCATCCTGTTACCGACGCGATCACAGGGTCGATGCTAGGCCAGCGGCGGCTCGTAAGTCCTTATGGGCTCCTTATGTTGTCCTGATGTTTTCCTTAAGGCCGGGTCCGGGCACGAGATCTCACAAGCCTCTCAAGCACCCGTGAAGCGGACAGAGCGAATTCCAACCCGACAGGATTTTGCGAAACGTTCGTTCTGCGTTTCATGCCAACGGCAACACCGACATTGCTATTTGCACCACCTCCCTTGCGTCACGCCCGGTCTCTTCAAAAATCATCCCGACGACCACATCGGGAGACCGGCCATGGGCCTGCAAGAAACAAAAATCGAATCGCTTCCCTTCGTCACCGCTGAACTCAACTATCTCGCGCCCGTTTCCGGCAAGCCGCGCACCTATGCCTTCGATCCACCACCTGGCGAGCCCAAGAGCACGTCGCTTCCGGAGCCCCATCAGGTTCCGATCTTCGATGCGCGGCTGATCGCGCAAAATTTCTCGCTCGATCGCGAAGGCTTTGCGCTGGTGCGGCATCCAACCCAGGTCAAGGACTTCAGCAACGACAAAGAGGTGAGGGCGGTCTACTATCCCGCCGTCGAGGCCTTCCTGCGCGCAACACTGAAAGCCGACCGCGTCGTCATCTTCGATCATACCGTGCGCCGGCGTGTCGAGGGGGCCGCGGATATTCGCGACGGTGGCCCGCGTCAGCCGGCAACGCGCGTTCATGTCGACCAGACCGCCGTCTCAGGCGCCAATCGCGTGCGCGAGCATCTGCCCGATGAGGCCGAGGAGTTGCTGGAGGGCCGCGTCCAGGTGATCAATCTGTGGCGGCCGATCCGCGGTCCCTTGCGCGACTCGCCGCTGGCGATGGCCGACGGCACAACGGTCGCGCCCGACGATCTCGTCGCCTCCGACCTGATCTATCCCAACCGTCGCGGCGAGACCTATTCGGTGAAATACAATCCAAACCATCGCTGGTTCTATTTCCCCGAGATGACGGCCGACGAAGCGCTGCTGCTCAAGTGCTACGATTCCGCAACCGATGGCCGCACGCGCTTCGGGCCGCACACCGCGTTCGTCGATCCGACCACGCCGGCCGACGCGGCGCCGCGTGAGAGCATCGAAGTCCGCACCTTGGTGTTCCACAAACAGTAACAAACTGTGATGGCACTGCCGGGTATTGCCCGGCAGTGGCCGAGGAACCTGCGGGAACCAACAAACGTTTGCGCCCGGGGCAGGCCAACCCGGAGCGGTGCCGTGCGAGCGCAGACCACGCTATTTTCTTGCCTTGCCACCTTCTCGCTTTCATCTTTTTCTGCCGCCCACGCCGAAAGCGGGCTTGCCTCCTATTACGGATACGGAAAAGCGGGGAAGGGCGAGCTGACCTGCGCGCACCGGACGCGCCCGTTCGGAAGCGTGCTGAGAGTGTCCTACGGCAGCCGCTCGATTCAATGCCGGGTCAACGATCGCGGCCCCTTCATCCGCGGCCGGATCGTCGATCTCTCGGTGCCGGCTGCCAAGGCGCTGGGCATGATGAGCGCCGGCGTGGTGCGGGTCTCGGTGGAATAGACCTGCCAGCGCGCTATAGTGCCGCCCAAAGCATGGGTCAGGGGGCGCTATGGCCAGGATCAGGGTGGGACTCGTCGGCTGCGGCTTCGTGTCGGAGCTGCATATGTATGCGTTCCGGCGCGTCTACGGCGTGGATGTCGAGGTCGCGGCGGTCGCTGCGCGCGGCGACCACGTCGTCGAATTCGCCGGGCGCCACCAGATCCCGCGGGTCTATCGCAACTTCGCCGAGTTGATCGCAGACCGCGAGCTCGATGTCATCGACATCTGCACGCCGCCCAATCTGCATGCCGAGATGATCGTCGCGGCCATGCAGGCCGGCAAGCACGTGATCTGCGAAAAGCCGTTCGCCGGCTATTTCGGCCGCGACGGCGACCGGCAGCCGATCGGCAAGCATGTGCCGAAGGCGCTGATGTATGAGCGCGTGCTGGAGGAGATGGATGCCACGCGCGCCGCGATCGAACGCACCGGAAAGCTCTTCATGTATGCCGAGGACTGGATCTACGCGCCGGCCGTGACCAAGACCGCGGAGATCATCAAGGCGACGAAAGACAAAATCCTGTTCATGAAGGGCGAGGAGAGCCATTCCGGCTCGCATGCGACCCATGCCGCGCAATGGGCGATGACCGGCGGCGGCTCGCTGATCCGGATGGGCTGCCATCCGCTTTCCGCCGTACTCTATCTCAAGCAGGTCGAGGCCAAGGCGCGCGGCGAGATCATCCGCGTCGCCAGCGTCACCGGCGATGTCGGTAACGTCACGGCCGTCCTTAAGCCGGAGGAGCGTACCTATATCAAGGCAAATCCTGTCGACGTCGAGGATTGGGGCACGCTGACCGCGACGTTTTCGGATGGCACCAAGGCCACCGTGTTCTCCGGCGACATGATCATGGGCGGCGTGCGCAATCTGATCGAGACCTACACGTCAGGCGGCTCGCTGTTCGCCAACATCACGCCGAACAATCATCTGATGAGCTACCAGACCTCAGAGGAGAAGCTCGCCTCCGTCTACATCACCGAGAAGGTCGACCGCAAAACCGGCTGGCAATATGTCTGCCTCGAAGAGGAGTGGACGCGCGGCTATCTCCAGGAGATCCAGGATTTCATGGAATGCGCCGCGACGGGACGGCAGCCGCTGTCGGACCTCGCGCTGGCGTATGAGACGATCAAGGTGAACTACGCAGGCTATTGGGCGGCGGAGGAGGGACGGCGGGTGGTGTTGTAGGGGGCGGCGAGAGGAGAGCAGTCACCGCAGCGGGACTGTGCTCCCTCGCCCCGCTTGCGGGGAGAGGGTTGGGGTGAGGGGGAGTCTCCGCGGGGACGGTGACAGAGGAGTTCTCGGAGACTCCCCTTCACCCGGAATCCGCGCTTTCAGCGCGTATTCCGGCCTCTTCCCGCAAGCGGGGACAGGCGAAGAACGATCGCCTCACGCTCCGTAGGTCGATCCCTTCGGTAGCGGAAACACCGGGTCCCGTGTCCGGATGTTCGTCGGCCACACCACCGAGATGTGCTCGCCCGCGTTCTGCATCACCACCGGGGTCGAGCGCTCGTTCTGGCCCGACATCGGCGTGCCCGGCGGGAAGAATTTCACGCCATAGCCCTGGATGGTGCCGCCGGCGGGAATGTCGACGTCGAGCGCGGCCTTGCGAATGGCCTCGGGCTCGAAGCTGCCATACTTCTCCTTGGCGACCGGCAGCACGTTGTTGAGCAAGATCCATGTCTGGTTGAAGCCCATCGAGCAGTGCGGCGGCACGTCGGTGGCGCCGGTCTTGGCCTGGTAGCGCGAGACCATGGTCTTTGTGAGATCGCCGATTCCCGGCGCGAGCTTCGCCGCATCGAGCAGTTGCGCCGGCACCGGATCGATGTTGCAGAAGTTATCGATGTCGGGGCCGAAGGTCGCGCGCAGCTTGTCGAGCTGGCTGTAGCCGGCGCCCGCGCCGAACAGCATCTTGAAGCGCAGGCCGCTCTCGCGGGCCTGACGCAGGAACAAGGTGATGTCGGGATTGTAGCCGGCGTGCGAGATCACATCGACCTTGGCGCGCTTGAGCTTGGTCACGAGCACCGAGAGATCGGGCGCGGACGCCGAATAGCCTTCGCGCATGACTACCTGGATGCCCGCCTGCTTGGCATAGGCCTCGTCGGCCGCCGCGACGCCGACGCCGTAAGGGCCGTCCTCGTGGATCAGCGCAACCTTGACGTCCTTCGGGTCCATGCCGAGCTTGCCTTGCGCGTGCTCGGCGACGAAGCCCGCAAAGGCCTGGCCGTACTGATCGGAATGGATCTGCGCGCGAAACACGTATTGCAGGTTCTTGTCCTTGAACACGGCGGTCGAGACCGCGGTCGTGATCCAGAGGATCTTCTTCTGCTGCTCGACCTTCGCCGCCATCGGCACCGCATGCGCGCTGGAATAGACGCCGTTGATGATGTCGATCTTTTCCTGGCTGATCAGCCGCTCGGCCTCGTTGATGGCCACGTCCGCCTTGCTCTGCGAGTCCGCCGCGACCGGCACGATCTTGGTCTTGCCGCCGATGCCGCCCTTTTCGTTGACGAGGTCGATCGCGATCTGCGCGCCGACCGAGGAGGCGACCGAGCCGCCAGCGGCGAACGGACCGGTGAGGTCGTAGATCAGGCCGATGCGTAAATTTTCGGCTTGTGCCTGGGCTCGTGTCCAATCGAGGCTGAGTGCGGCGGCGGCAGCCGCCGAGCTCTTCAGCAGCTGCCTGCGTGAAGTCGGCATCCTATCCTCCCTCAAAATCGTCTTATGATTTGGTCTTGTTGTTCTTTTTCAAAGTATGGGGAGCGGGGCGGCGGAAAGTCAACATGGCGAAAGTCGGGGTCCGGTCTCCGCGACGCAGAACGCAATTGCGAAAGGGTGACGAGACCCGCGCTATTGTTTCAAGCGACGGGCGAGATAGCCGGCGGTCTTCCCGCCGGCGACGGCGACCTCTCGCGGCGTCCCCGACGCCACGATGCGGCCGCCTTCGTCGCCGGCGCCTGGACCGAGATCGATGATCCAGTCGCTGTGAGAGACGACATCCATGTCATGCTCCACCACGACCACGCTGTTGCCGGCATCCACGATGCGCTCGAGCTGGGCGATCAACCGCTCGACATCCTTGGGATGAAGACCGGTGGTCGGCTCGTCCAGGACATAGAGCGTGTGACCGCGTTGCGGTCGCATCAGCTCGGTCGCAAGCTTGATGCGCTGGGCTTCCCCGCCCGACAATTCGGTGGCGGACTGACCGAGGCGGATATAGCCGAGCCCGACTTCGCGGACGACCGATAGCGACCGGTTCAGCGTGGCATCGTCACGGAAGAATGCGAAGGCTTCGTCGACGCGCATCGCCAGCACATCCGCGATGGATTTTCCGCGGACCGTCACCTCCAGCGTCTTGTCATTGTAGCGCGCGCCCTTGCAGCTCGGGCAGGGCGCATAGACGCTGGGCAGGAACAGCAGCTCGACGCAGACAAATCCTTCGCCTTCGCAGGTGCTGCATCGTCCTTTCGCGACATTGAAGGAAAAGCGCCCGGCATCGTAGCGGCGGGATTTTGCCTGCGGCGTCGCGGCGAACAGCTTCCGCACATGGTCGAACAGGCCGGTATAGGTCGCAAGGTTGGATCGTGGCGTGCGGCCGATCGGCTTCTGATCCACCACGACGAGGCGATCGATCTGGTCGAGGCCGGCGACAATCTCGCCACCCAATGTCTCGATCGCGGGTGCTGCCAGGCTGTCGTCGTCCGCTTCCGCGGCCCGGGTATGGCCGAGATGCTCCGCCACGGCATCGACGAGGAATTGACTGATCAGGCTCGATTTGCCGGAGCCCGACACGCCGGTCACGCTGGCGAGAATCCCGAGCGGGATATCCACATTGAGGCCGCACAGATTGTTTCGGGTCACCCCCCGGATCTTCAGGTGCCCGTTCGGCTCGCGGCGAACCGTGGGCAGCGGCTTTCGTGGATGCGCGAGATAATGGGCGGTTCGGGATTGCGCGACCTGACCGAGCCCTGCGGGCGGTCCACTATAGAGAATGAGTCCCCCGCCTTCGCCGGCATCAGGCCCGACATCCACCAGCCAGTCGGCATGCCTGATCACCTCGATCTCGTGCTCGACCACGAAGATCGAATTGCCCGCGTGCTTCAGCCGGTCCAGCGCCCGCAGCAGCGCCTCGGTGTCGGCGGGATGCAGACCTGCCGACGGTTCGTCGAGCACGTAGACGACGCCGAACAGGTTGGAGCGAACCTGTGTCGCAAGTCGTAGCCGCTGCAACTCGCCCGGCGACAGCGTCGGCGTACTGCGCTCGCAAGCGAGATAGCCGAGGCCGAGATCGAGCAGGACGGCCAATCGCGCGGACAGATCCTCGCAGATCCGCCTGGCGACGATGGTCTTCTCCGGTGCGCCGACCGTCGAAGCCTTTGCGAAAGGCTTCATCACCTCCTGCAGCTTCTTGAGCGGCAGATGAGACATCTCGGCGATATCAAGACCGGCGAACTTGACCTTGAGCGCCTCGGGCTTCAATCGCGTGCCGTGGCAGATCGGGCAGTCCTGGGTGATCATGAATTGCGCGACGCGGCGCTTCATCATCGCACTCTCGGACTTGGCATAGGTCTGCATCACGTAGCGCTTGGCGCCGGTGAACGTGCCCTGATAGCTCGGCTCCTCCTTGCGGCGCAGGGCTCGTTTGACTTCTGCCGCAGTGTAACCGGCATAGACCGGAACGGTCGGCTGCTCCTCCGTGAACAGGATCCAGTCGCGGTCCTTCCTGGGCAGCTCACGCCAAGGCTTGTCCACGTCGTAGCCCAGCGTGGTCAGGATGTCCCGGAGGTTCTGTCCCTGCCAGGCACTCGGCCAGGCCGCGACGGCGCGCTCGCGAATGGTGAGGGTGTCGTCGGGCACCATGGAGTTTTCGGTGACGTCGAGCATCCTGCCGATGCCGTGACAGGTCGGGCAGGCGCCTTCCGGCGTGTTCGGCGAGAACGATTCCGCGTAGAGCATCTTTTGTCCGCGCGGGTAATCGCCGGCACGGGAATAGAGCATCCTGAGCAGGTTCGAGATGGTGGTCACGCTGCCGACGGACGACCTGGTCGTCGGCGCGCCGCGCTGCTGCTGGAGCGCTACGGCGGGCGGCAGGCCTTCGATGTCGTCGACCTCAGGGATCTGCATCTGGTGGAAGAGACGGCGCGCGTAAGGCGACACCGATTCCAGATATCGCCGTTGCGCCTCGGCGTAGATCGTCCCAAAGGCGAGCGAGGATTTTCCGGAGCCCGACACGCCGGTGAACACGACGAGGGCGTTGCGCGGAATACTGACGTCGACGTTCCTGAGATTGTGCTCACGCGCGCCGCGCACGCGAACGAAGCCGTCGTCCTGCATCAGGCCATCGGGTCGTCTTGGTCGGTCGTCCATCTGGCTGCTCCGGCCCACGCATGGGAGGTTAACGGCAGGATCGCAGGATGGGTCCACGGATGACAGCGTACCAGTGGCGTTCTGCACAAAACAAAGGCCCGTCGCGGCTGGAGCGACGGGCCTTGCAAAGGCGATGGGGCGCTCGGTACCGAGCCCGGTGCCCAGTCTGGCGTATTACTGCGACAGCTTCACGAAGCTCGGAAACTTCAGCTTGCCTTCCGCGATCTTCTCGGGCCAGACCACGACCTGCTTCGAGTCCTGCCACTGGAAGACCAGACCGGATACGGTCGTCGGACCGGACTTGATGCCGTGGGTGAACTCGTCGTCCTTGCCGTAGAACTGGATGCGGCCGATCGTGCCCTCGTAGTCGGTCTTTTCGAGTTCAGCGACCATCTTGTCCGGATCGGTCGAGCCCGCGCGCTTGATCGCCTCGGTGATGAAATAGACCTCGTCATAGGCGGTGTAGCCGGTATAGGCCGGCGGCGAGCCGAACTTGGCCTTGAACGCCGCCGCGAACGGTTTCGTCTTGGAGGTCACGGCGACGTCGGGCGTTGCGACCGCCAGCGACGGGACGCCGTCGGCGGCGCCATTGGTGTCTTTCCAGAAGGTCGGGCTCAGCGCCTGCGCGCTGATGCCGAACATCGGGATCGGCACTTGCTGGTTCTTCCACTGCACCGTCGGCTGCACGCCGACATGCGAGATGCCGGTGACGATCACGTCAGGCTTCTTGCCCTCGATATTGTTGAAGATCGGCGTGAAGTCGGTGGTGTCAGGCGAGAACCGCACATGCTCGACGACCTTGAGGCCCGCTTTCGGAAGGCAGGCCTCGTAGCCGACGTCGAGCGGCTTGGTCCAGGCGGCGTCCTCGCTCATGATCGCGACCGTCTTGAACTTGAGCTTGTCGACCAGCAGATCCTTGGCGGCGTCGCAGACGAGCTGCGCTTGCGCGGCCGAAGTCAGATAGCCGTGGAAGGTGTACTTGTTCTTCTCGTAGTCGTTATGGATCGCCTTGGTGATCTCGTTCGATGCCGCGCCGGGGGTGATCAGCGGCATCTTCAGCCGCGCCGCCCAGGGCTCGAGCGCCAGCACGACCTCGCTGATATAGCTTGCGATCACGGCGGAGACCTTGTCCTCGCTCACCGCGCGCTGGAACGCGCGCACCGAGTCTGCCGAGGAGCTCTTATTGTCGTAGGTCACGATCTCGATCTTGCGGCCGAGAATGCCACCCTTGGCGTTGATCTCGTCGGCGGCGATCTGCGCGCCGCCGGGCGTCGCGGCGCCAGCGATCGACTGCACTTCGGCGATGACGCCGATCTTGATCGGCTCGTTCGACTGCGCGTAGGCGGGAGCGGCAAGGCATAGCGCCAGCGCGGAGGCGAGGAGAAAGCTGCTGCTCAAATTCATCAATGGTCGCATGGTCGTTTCCCTTTGCTTGTTTTTGTTGATGTTGATGACTTACAGAAAATCGGCGCCAGCCTCCGCGGCGAAGCGGCCGGGATCGCCCTCCCAGACGATCCTTGCATGTTCGAGCACATAGACGCGGTCGGCATGCGGCAGCGCGAAGGTCACGTTCTGCTCGCCGAGCAGCACCGTGATCGACGTCGTCTGCCGCAGCCTCGTTAGGGCCTTGGACAAGAGCTCGAGGATGACGGGGGCGAGGCCCAGCGTCGGCTCGTCCAGGATCAGGATCTGCGGCTGCATCATCAGCGCGCGGCCGATCGCCAGCATCTGCTGCTCGCCGCCGGAGAGCGTTTGCGCCATCTGGCCCTGACGCTCCTTCAGGATCGGGAACAGCTCGAACAGCCAGGCGAGCTGTGTCGCGCGCTTGTCGTCGGCCAGATGTTGCCCGCCGAGATCGAGGTTTTCGCGCACCGACATCTCGCCGAACAGCTCGCGCGATTCCGGGCACTGCACGAGGCCGCTGCGGGCAATCTTGGCCGGCGTCGTGCCGCGCAGCTTCTCGCCGTTGCGCACGATCTCGCCGCTATAAGGCAGGAAGCCGGAGATGGTGTTGAACAACGTGGTCTTGCCGGCGCCGTTGAGGCCGACGATCGAGACGAATTCGCCCTCGTGGACGTGGATCGAGACGTTCTCCAGCGCCTGCGCCTTGCCGTAGAACACGCTGACATTCTCGACCTGGAGCAGCGGCACCTTGTCCTTGAAGCTGGTCTCGGGCCGCGCATGGGTCTCGATGGCGCCGCCGAGATAGACCCGCCGCACCGTCTCGTTCTTCATGACGTCATCGGCCTTGCCGGTGACGATCTCCTCGCCGAGATACATCGCGAGCACGCGGTCGACCAGCGCCGCGACGCTCTTGACGTTGTGGTCGACCAGCATCACCGCGCGGCCCTCGTCGCGAAAACTGCGGATCAGGTCGGAGAAGATTTCGACCTCCGCTCGCGTCAGCCCGGCAAAGGGCTCGTCCACCAGCACCACCTTGGGGTCACGCGCGATCGCCTTTGCCAGCTCGAGCCGGCGCAGGTCGGCGAAGGGCAGCGTTGGCGGGCGGCGGTTCATCACGTTGCCGAGGCCGACGCGGTCGGCGATCCATTTGGCGCGCTCGACCAGCGCCTTGTCCGGAAACAGCATGAACAGGCTGTCCGGCAGCAGCGCGACCATGATGTTCTCCAGCACGGTCTGCCGGTTCAGCGGCCGCGAATGCTGGAACACCATGCCAAAGCCTTTGCGCGCGATCTTGTGCGCGGGAAGACCGGCGACGTCCTCGCCCTCGAAGATCACTTCGCCTGATGTCGGGCGCTCGATGCCCATCACGCTCTTCATCGCGGTCGACTTGCCCGAGCCGTTCGGCCCGATCAGCCCAAAGATCTCGCCGCTATTGACCTCGAAGCCGAGGTTCTTCACGGCCGTCAATCCGCCGAAGCGCTTGGTCAGGCCGCGGACTTCGAGCACGGCCCGGTTTGAAGATCGCATATCCATCACGAGCGCGCCTCACGCGAGAGGGCCGCTCCGAGGAAGCCGCCGGGGAAGAACAGCACGACGAGCAGAGCGACGGCCGAAACGATGAAGGTCGCAAGCTCGCCGGTCGGGCGCAGGAACTCGCCGGCCACGATCAGGAAGATCGCGCCCAGCGCCGCGCCAAGCACGGTACGCCGGCCGCCGAGCACGGCGGAGACGATCACGTTGACGCCGACCGCGACGTCGACGACGGTGCCGACTGAGGCGGTACCGAAATAGAATACCAGCAGCGCCCCCGATAACCCTGAGAAGAACGCGCTGACGATGAAGGCGGCGAGCTTGTGCTTGACGATGTTGAAGCCGAGCGCGCCGGCCTGCACCGGATCCTGGCCGCTGGCTTGCAGCACCAGGCCAACAGGCGATTGCGACAGGCCATAAAGAATGGCCGCCGAGATCGTCATGAAGCCGAGCGCGATCCAGTAGTTGACACCGGCATTGATGGAGATGACGTCGGGAATGGTCAGCCCGATCTCGCCGCCGGTGAGGTCGGCAAACACCACGATGAAATTCTGCAGCATCAACACCGCGACCAGCGTGGTCAGGCCGAAATACGGTCCGCGCACCCGGAGCGCCGGCAGCGCCAGCACCAGGCCGGCGATGACTGAGGCGAGCGCGCCGAGCACGATGCAAGCGTAAACCGACCAGCCGAACTGGGCATTCAGGATGCCGGCGGTGTAGGCGCCGACGCCGATCAGGAAGGTCGGCCCGAAATTGACTTCGCCGGCGAAGCCGAACAGCAGGTCCCACGCCATCGCGAACACGCCGAAATAGAAGGCGACGGTGAGAAGCCCGAGTACGTAGCCGGAGACGTAGAGCGGCAGCGTTGCCGCGATAACGACGAGCGCGAACGAGATGAAGAACAGGCGTGTCGTAAAGAAGCTGGCCATCTCAGCGCCTCCCCAGAAGGCCCTGGGGCCGGATGTACATCACGAACACGAGCAGCAGCAGCGCCGGAATGGTGCGGTAGGCCGGCGAGACCAGATAAGCCGTGAGCGTTTCGAGATAGCCGACCACGAAGGCCGCGATCAGCGAGCCGGAGACGCTGCCGAGGCCGCCGAGCACGACGATCGAGAACGCACTCGCGGTCAGCGGTCCGACGCTGTAGGAGCTGACCCCGAGGAACATTCCGAGCAGCACGCCGGCGATGCCGGCGAGAATGCCGTAGATCGCCCACACCACGACGTAGATGTTGGTGAGCTCGAGGCCGAGCAGGGTGACGCCGCGCGGGTTCATCGAGGCCGCCAGCACCGCCTTGCCGGTGCGGGTGCGGTTCACCAGGAGCCACAACAGCGCGATGACGAAGCAGCACACGATCGCGGTAAAGATCTCGTTGCTGGGCGTGCGGACGCCGAGAATCTCGACCACGCCCTCGACGATGGGCAGCACGGTTTTGGCGTTGTTGGTGAAGAAATAAGCGATCACCTCCTGGATCATGATCCCCCACAGCAGCGTACCGGTGAGGACGAAGATCTCCTTCTCTTCATTCGGGATGCGCCGGGAGTCCTGGATCGGCTTCACCACCGCGAAATAGGTCGCAAAGGAGGTGAGGAGAGCGACACCGACGCCGATCAGTGCGCCGGCATAGGTGCCGACATTCAGGATGCTGGCGGCGGCCCAGGCCGCCACCGCTGCCGCCACCATGATGGCCCCGTGGGAGAGGTTGAGGACGCCGGACACGCCGAAGATCAGCGTGAAGCCGGTGGCACCGAGAGCATAGAGAGCGCTGATGGCAAAGCCATCGATCAGAATCTGGAAAGCACGCATCTAGGATTGGCAATCTGATTTATGAGAGACGATGTTGCTGGAGCAACGTGCTGCGGAGGCCGCATGTGGAAGCTCCCGGGAGCTGGTCCCGGGAGCGTGTCCTGCTAGTTCGAGAGCTTGATGAAGCTCGGGAACTTGATGTCGACCTTGGCGACTTCTTTGGGCCAGACCGCGCTCTGCTTGCCGCCCTGCCATTGCAGCATCAGCCCGGTGATCAGGCCCTTGCCGTATTTGATCGAGTGCGTGAACGGATCGTCCTTGCCGTAGAACTGGACGCGGCCAATCGTGCCTTCCCAGTCGGTCTTCTCCAACGCATCGACGAGCTTGTCGGCGTCGGTCGAGCCGGCGCGCTTCACGGCGTCGGCGATGTAGTAGACCTCGTCATAGGCGGTGTAGCCGGCATAGGAGGGATAGTTGCCGAACTTCTTCTTGAAGGCTTCGGCGAACGGCACCGATTTCGGCGTCACCGCGACGCCTGGCCCGGAGACGCCCTGGTAGAGCACGCCCTCGGCCGCCTGATTGGTGTCCTTGCCAAAGGTCTCGTTGGTGGCCTGCGAGGCGATGCCGAACATCGGAATCGGCACCTGCTGGTTCTTCCACTGCACCGTCGGCTGCACGCCGACATGGGAGATGCCGGTGATGATCACGTCGGGCTTGGAGCCTTCGATCTTGTTGAAGATCGGCGTGAAGTCGGTGGTATCAGGCGAGAAGCGGATGTGGTCGAGCACCTTCAGCCCGATCTTGGGCAGGCATTCCTCGTAGCCGATGTCGAGCGGCTTGGTCCAGGCGGCGTCCTCGCTCATGATGACGGCGGTCTTCATGTGCATCTTGTCGACCAGCAGGTCCTTGGCGCCGTCGCAGACCGAAAGCGCCAGCGCGGCGGAGGTCAGATAGCCGTGGAAGGTGTACTTGTTCTTCTCATAGTCGGCATGCACGCTCTTGCTGATCTCGTTGGACGCGGCACCGGGCGTGACGAACGGCGTCTTCAGCCGCGAGGCCCAGGGCTCCAGTGCCAGCACGACTTCGCTGATGTAGCTGGCGATGACCGCGTTGACCTTGTCCTCGTTTACCGCGCGCTGGAATGCGCGCACCGAATCTGCCGAGGACGAGTGATTGTCGTAAGAGACGATCTCGATCTTGCGGCCGTCGACACCGCCATTGGCGTTGATCTCGTCGGCGGCGAGCTGTGCCGCCTGAGGGATGGAGGCGCCGGCGATCGCCTGTGCTTCCGCGATCACACCGATCTTGATCGGATCGGCTGCAAGTGCCGCGCCTGACGTCATCAACACAGCGGCCGCGGCGGTACCGAGTGTTAGTCGCAACGCAACAGAGAGCGGTTTCTTCATCTTGTTCTCTCCCTTAACAGGCCTCTTATGAGCCATTATGCCGCGACTATACCGGCGGAGACATTCTCGGCAAGTGAAACCGCGTTCAGGATCGTGAGGCACGGACTAAAGTCTAGCGCTGCGCAAATAGCGGGCAGGAAAGCTGCCGGACCCGTTTCACGCGTAGGCATGCAGATTTCGTCGGTGGGCATGCGCCGCTGTGGCAGGCGCGCACAACGACGGTCGATGAGCAACGATGGTTCAGCGCGCTTGCAGCAGCGATGGGTCGAGCGGCGCGAGCCGGGCCGGATCAAATGGCGCGATGTCGACGCTGCGCGTCGCACCCTCCGCGATCAGTTGCGCCATGACCTCGCCCGTGGCGGGCGCATTCAGGATGCCCCACACATTGTGCCCGGTCGCAACATAGAGACCTTCACTTTGCGGCACCTTGCCGATCAGCGGCAGGCCGTCCTGTGTCACCGGCCGGAAGCAGGCTTGCTGCGCAATGATCCTCTCGGAGCGGAACAGGGGCGACAGCCGCTCGGACGTGGTTTGCAGGCGCGCGATCGCGTCGTGGTCCGGCGTCACGGCAGCTGGATCGAGCGGAAGCGGCGCGATGTCGGAGAGAGCGGTGATATGTGTGCTGCCGTCAGCGCGAGGAAAGACCTCGATCGACACGGCACTGCCATTCTCTTCAGACTCCAGGAACAGCGCATCGGCCGGCACATCCGTGCCGGTGTCGTACACGATGCTAGGGCTGCGCTGGCCGTAGACGGCGGGCAGGCTCATCCATTGCGCGGCGAGCAGCGACCATGGTCCCATCGCGATCATGACGGCGTCCGCCTGGACGATGCGGCCGTCGACCTCGACTCCCGTCGCGGTCGTGCCGTCCGCATCGCGCATGATACCGGTCACCTGGCCGGGACGAAACTCGGCGCCTTGCGCGAGCGCCGCGTTCATCACGGCCGAGGTGAATTTTTTGGGGTGAACGATCGCAGTGGTCTCCGTCGTGCCGATGCGCTGCGCGATGATGACGCCGTTGCTGAGCCAGCCGAGCGCAGACGGTGCATCCCGGCGCGGATGGCCAGCGGCAGCAACGAAGCCACTATAAGCGCTCATCGGGCGATAGCCCCAATCGCCTGCGATCTCGTCCGGCAGCTGCGCATGGATCGCAAAGCTCCGTCGCGCCAGCGCATCGAGCGGCGAGCCCTCGCACCAGTCGCGCGCGAGGAAGCCGCCCGCCTTGCCTGATGCTGCGGCCGCGACCTCGGTTCGTTCCACGACGATGACATCGATGCCCTGACGTCGAAGAAACCAGGCGGTGCAGGCGCCGATCACGCCGCCGCCGCAGATCACAACGCGCATGAATGCTCTCTCATACAATGAAATCCTTTGCATGGAGATCCGCGGTATGGAGCCCCTCCAGCGTGATCGTATCGGTCGCCGTCAGGTGGATCACCGCGTTTCCCGTGCTGTCATCTCTGATCAGGTTTTTCAGCGCTGCCCAGTCCGCGAAGCCGTAATCGTGCACGTTGATTAAGTCATGCTCTTGCGCCGTGCTGCCGACAGCCTTGTTGCCCTGATCGAAATCGTTGATCACGTCGAGGCCCGAGCCCTTGTTGAAGACGAATCGGTCGTCGTTCGGTCCGCCCCAGAGCTGGTCATTTCCGCGACCGCCATTCAGCATGTCCTTGCCGCCCGTGATCGAGCCGGCCGTGAACGGGGCGTAGGTCTGTGCATCGCCATACAGCAAATCATTGCGGCTGCTGCCGAGAAGAATATCATCTCCGCCATGCGCGTTGCCTGACATGTTCGTGGCATCTCCGACGAGCACGATGGACGTGGAGTCCGGGTTGCCGTCGACGGCCGCGATCAGGATATCGTTGCCGCCACGGGCTCCGTCGCTCATGTAGCCGGCGTCTCCAACCAGAGACGCGCCGCCGGATTGGGCTGCGGCACCGACGGTGTAGCTGAGGATGTCGTTGCCGCCGCGCGCATCGCCGCTCATGGACACGAGGGCGTCGCCCGATATCGAAGCGCCGCCGTAACTGCCGGCCTGGGTCACGTTGAGGATATCATTGCCGCCATGCGCATGGTCGCTCATCGAACTGCCGGAGTCTCCGCTGAACGCGCCGGACGATCTGTTTCCCATCGATGCAATGACGACGTCATTGCCGCCCCTGGTGTCGGCCGACATCGCGGTTTCGGCATCGCCAAAAACACCGAGGGTCGCGTAGATCGATGTCGATGCATCGACATGAAGCACATCGTTGCCGCCACGGGCGTGGCCGGACATCGCCTGCGCGTCGCCGTCGACGAACACGTAATCGCCGAAGCCTGTGACGGTCGCAGCGAGATGGTCGTTTCCGCCGTGAGAATGTCCCTGCAGGGTCTGGTCGTCGCCAACGAATACCAGGACCGCGTTGCTCCCATCGACGGTCGCGATCATCTTGTCGCTGCCGCCGCGGCCGTCGTTCGGCAGGCCCGGGTCCCCGAACTCGGTCACGAATTGCTGGGACCCAACGCTGACGATGATGGTGTCGTTTGGCATACGGCGCATCGCGCAACTCCCGGTTCAAGTCGGGCGCGGGAACGAAGGGCATCATGCCTTCGCACCGCGCTGCGGCCTTGCCGCGCGATACAATCTTCGTTGGATTGATGGCGGAGATTTGCCCGGGGCGTAGCGTGATTGCGATCAGGGAACCGAGGGCGCCGGCGGTCCACGCCGACGCCCGTGCTTGTGGTCTCTCGCGCGGGCTTAGCCCGGGCCTGCGCCTTGCGTGGCCGTGTACACCGCATAGAGCGACTGGCTCGCGGCCATGAACAGGCGGTTGCGCTTGGGGCCGCCGAAGCAGATGTTGCCGCACACTTCGGGCAGCCGGATGCGGCCGAGGAGCTTGCCGTCCGGCGACCACGTCGTCACGCCGCTATAGCCGACGGCGCGGCCCGCATTGCTGGAGGCCCAGACATTGCCGTTGACGTCGCAGCGCACACCGTCCGGCCCGCACTTCACGCCGTCGATCACGCACTCGCTGAATCGCTTCTGGTTGGTGAGCTTGTTGTCGCTGCCGACATCGAACACGAAAATCTCGCCCTTGCCGCCGGGCCCGGTGTCGCCGGGTCCCTTGCCGGTTGAGACGACGTAGAGCTTCTTGAAGTCCGGCGAGAAGCAAAGCCCGTTCGGGTCGGGCACCTGCTCCTCGGTGACGACGAGATCGACGCGGCCGCTAGGGTCGATGCGATAGCAATTGGTCGGCAGCTCGCGCTTGCCCGGTGCGAAGCCGGCCGGCTGTCCAATTCGCGGATTGAGCTTGCCGCCGGTGTTGCTCGGACCGCCCGCGGCATCGGGCTCACCTTCGTAGAGCTGGCCGCCATAGGGCGGATCGGTGAACCAGTAGCTGCCGTCAGGATGCGCGACCACGTCGTTCGGCGAGTTCAGCTTCTTGCCGTTGTAATTGTCGCAAAGCACGGTCGCGGTGCCGTCATGTTCATAACGCGTCACCCGCCGGGTCAAATGTTCGCAGGAGAGTTGACGGCCCTGGAAATCGAACGAGTTGCCGTTGGAATTGTTGGACGGCGAGCGGAACACGCTGACGCGACCGTCGTCTTCGCTCCAGCGCATTTGCCTGTTGTTGGGAATGTCGCTCCACAGCAGATAGCGGCCCTGTGCACTCCACGCCGGGCCCTCAGCCCACAGCACGCCCGTATAGAGACGCTTGATCGCCGTGTTGGGCTGCGCGAGATCGTTGAAGGACGGATCGACCGCGATGACGTCGGGGTCCCAGAAATAGGTGGTCGGCGCGCCGTTGGGACCGAAATCGCGTGGCGGGGTGGTAATCGTCGTCGGCGGCGCGGCAGGTCCGGTCTGGGCCAGCGCGGAGCCGGCGCCGGCAAAAGTGGCGGCGCCGAGCGCAAGCCCCTGAACGAGCGTTCGTCGTGAAAGCGCAGCATCATGGTCACGCTGCTTTTGGCGTATCATCGCGTCCTCCCGGTCATGTTCGGCTAGCCGGTTGATCCGGCCGAGCAGGGCGAGGTTAGTCCGGTCCGATGACGGTTGCGAGGGGGAGGTACTCATCCTCAGCGAGATATCGGGGCGGCAAAAGCGCTGCAACGTCGAACATGGAAACGACAAATTCATTCGGCGTGACGGGTTACCGGAACTGCGCTCAGGGCAGGGCCAAGCTGTGGAGCATGTCAAGCCTTGACCTCCTGCGCGATGCTGGCAGAACTCATTCGGGGCGTAAGTCGGAGTTTACTGTGATCGCTGTCGTCGTACTGGTTTTGCTGCTCGGGATTGCATTTGCGGCCGGCTATTTCACCCGCGACTACGTGTCCCGCAAAAGGCGAGCCGAGGCGCGCCGCTGGCGTGAGTACAGCGAGCCGGATTGGCTGAGTGCCAACGCACCGGCCAATACCAACGAGATCGCGATCGCCGGCAACGCTGCGCCGGTTGCCACCGGCGAGCTCGGCCAGATGCTGAACCGCTGGGAGAGCAGGGCTCGCGCTCGCCGCGTGGGATAGCGGTAACTTGCTGCTTTGACGGGATCGTATCGGGGCGCCGGCACGAGCCGGTAGAGCGGAGCGGTCCCGGCTGTTTCACCGGTCGTTCTACCTCAGCTTGCGCGTGAAGCTCTATTCGTCCAAAATGGCTGCAAGTGCATCCTTGAGAGACGGGGGCTCGCCTCGATGCAGCAAACCACGGTGGGTTCGAAGGGAAGTGCGAGCAGTTGGCGGCGTCATTTGCCATGGATTTTCGAAGGTGCTCGCCGCCTGAGTTTCCGTGGAGAAGTGCCTCCGATGTCGGCAGGCAGAATGCTCGCGCAGGAACGCGAGCGCTTGTGTTCCTCGCGAGAGCGCGTTCCGGAGTCACCCTGGCTGGGGTTGGCGCTGTCCGGCGGCGGAGTTCGATCGGCAACCTATTGCCTCGGAGCGGTTCAGCGACTGGCGGCAGCCGGATTGTTGAAGCACTTCGACTACATGTCCAGCGTCTCCGGCGGAGGCTATACCGCAGCTTCCCTTCAGTGGTTTTGGACGCGCATGCCCGAGCTCGACTCAGGCTCGCAATTCCCCTACGGCACCGCGCGGTCCGCTCCGGTTGCGAGCGATAACGAGAACCTCGTCTATCTGCGGACGCACTCGAGCTTCCTCGCGCCGGGACAGGGTATCTCGATCTGGTCCGGGGTCGCGGTGGTGATCCGGACCCTGCTGCTCAGCCTGCTGGTGTGGTTTCCGGTCACCATCGGGGCGATGCTGCTCATCATGGTCGTAGCGCCTTCGCCTGCGATCCTGCCGTGGGAGTGGATATTCCTGCCCTCCCCCCAGTTTAAGTATGTCCAGGTGCCGCTGTTGGGCGTCACCATTCCGAGTTTCGCAGGCTGGGCCCTTGTCGGCATGTTTATCGTCGCAGCGATTTTTCTGGCCTTCACGAGCCTGCTTGCGCTCGCGTCCATTCTCGTGCCTCCGGAAACCATAGACAATATCGAGGACCGGAAAAGGCGAGCGCGCAAATGCATTCTGGTCGGCATTGTCCCCGGAGGCGCAGGACTGCTGGTGAGCCAGGCGATCTCGGAGTATGGGCCCGGGTTGCCATATTTCAGCAGCGCACTCTTGTGGCTGGGCTTTGCCTTGACCGGCTTCGGCCTGCTGGCAATCGTCGTAGCCCTGCTTCAGTCGATGCGGCGGCTCGAGTTCGGCTTGCACTACACGCTGCGGCGGGATTTCGATCTCGGTACGACCTGTGCAGCATGGTCGTTCGCCGGCTTTGCACTGCTTTGCTCGATTCCGTTCGCCTCTCAATATGCCCTTCGGTTCATGGACGAGCAGCCATCGCTCTTTGCAGCGCTCACGGCGGCGTCCGGTTTGGTATCGGGCCTTTACGGCCATTTCGTCCAGGCGCAGCGCGCTGCTCCACGCCTGGCATTCCGGTGGGGCGCGACATTGTTGGCCGGCGCCTTCCTCTATATGATGCTGGTCCTGGCTTTTCTTGTCGTCGACCTGATCCTGGGGAACGACCATGGCCATCCACTGCTCGCGCATAATCTCGCCATAGCGTTCCCCATCACGCTGTTCTTCTCCGTCGCGTTCGGGCTGTCGAGCAATCTCAATCATCTTGGGTTGCACCGCTTCTATCGCGACCGCCTTATGGAGGCTTTTCTCGCAACGAAGGGAAACACCGGCTTCTCGGCAGCGGATCGTTCGCTGCTGGCGGATTATTGGGTGGCTCCGCAAGACGCCAGCCGGGTTTTGTATCCGTACCCGCTCATTAACACGAACGCGATCATGATCAACGACGACAATCCCGTGCTGCGGTTGCGCGGGGGCGACAGCTTCGTTTTGTCTCCAATGTTCCTGGGAAGTGCATCGACAGGATGGATGGAAACGAGGAAGCACATCGAGCGCTACGGACCGCTGACGCTGGCGTCGGCGATGGCGGCCTCCGGCGCAGCGGCGAATGCAAATGCGGCCTATATCGGAAGCGGCATCACGCGCGACAGGCTCATCTCTATCGTCATGGTCTTGCTCAATGTCCGGCTGGGAGTGTGGCTCGGCAGGCCGGGCGCGCGTCCCGGTACCCCTAACTACTTCAATGCGGGCTTCAAATACGGGATCTGGGGTGCTTATCGAAGCAACAGCAATTTCGTCGAACTGACGGACGGCGGGCACTTCGACAATCTCGGCGTTTACGAATTGATCCGACGCAGGCTGGACGTGATCGTCGTGTTCGACTCGGAAGAAGACCCAGCGACGTCCATGTCTGCGTTGGCCTCCGTCTGCCAGCGTGTGCACGAGGATTTTGGCGTGACAATTGACGTGGGAGACAAGGCCGACAGTATCGTCGCCGCCAAGGATATGGGGTATCCGCCGCAGGCAAAGTTCTCCGAACAAACATGGTTCCTGTGCAAGATCATCTACCCGGAGCCGGCCAGCTATGAGGGGCCGAACGGTGAGTTGCTGAAGGGAATCGGGAGAGACCTATCCGCCAAGGAGGGCCTCTTCCTCTACGTGAAGTCCAACATGCAGAAAGAGCTGAGCTTTCCGGCCAAGGGATACAAGGCGAAGAACCCGGATTTCCCCAATCAATCGACGATGGATCAGTTCTTCGAACCGGCACAGTTTGAAGCTTATCGTGAACTCGGCTTTGCTACCGTCGATACCGTTATCCGGAAGCTCACCGCGGATGGCTCCAGCGCTCAGAAGTTCTGCGCCGATCTGCTCAAGGCTGTCTGAGCCTGCCTTTAGAGCCGGGGCCCAACCGAACCTCGCGGGAAATCCCCTGCACCCATTGCCCTTCAAGGTCGTTCACGCGCAGCATCTGCTTCGGCAGTCGCCCGTCCAGACTGAAGGCTACGCAGGCAAACCCGTTCTGCGTTTGATACGGCAGCAGCTCCACCGAACGCTCACGCAGCCGCGCGCCTTCGCTCGCGCCCACGGGACTCACGACCAGAGAGGCAACCTTGCTGGCCCAACGGGTTGCGATGTCGAACGCGGGCTCGGGCATCCCGATATCGACGACTTTCGTGTCGAATGAGAATTGCGATCGGTTGTTGCGGGCAATGTAGAAGCCGTTCGCTCCGGATTTGGAATCCGTCTCCCTGCATCCGGCAGCGGTCTTGTAGGAGGTGTGAAAGGCTTTCAGTTCGTCGCGCGCCGATCCCGTGATGCTTGTCTGCGAAAGCGCGCTCGACGTTTCGAGACCGTGATCGTGATAGTCTTCGTAAGCCTGGATCGAGACCTTTCCCGAGTAGGTCGGTCGCAGGCCCGGGCAGTCGGCCGACGCGCTGTTTCTGGCAAGGTTGACCTGCCCCGCCGGCGGGGCGTCGTCGTCGAGCAGAACGCCAAACCTGGCTCTTTTCACCACGACGGCACCGGCGCGATCGCCGATCGACCGAATGACGTAGAACAGGTCCACGGATCGCCTCGTAGAGAGTTCGAACTGCTCCATCGCTGCGAGAGGAAGGCCGGTGTCGTCCCGTCGCACGTAGATCCCGGCCTGCAGCTCGGCCGCCCGCGGAGGGCAGAATGGTGCGGCCAAGGCCGGGCCGCAAAAGGGAACCGTAAGCAGCAATACAACAGTACGAAATGAGCGCATGTGCAGCCCCGAAATCGAAAGTTGCGCTTGGAAATTATGCACCTATTGGGCCGATTGGGGAAGGGGCGAGCTGGATCGCGCGGCTAGAGCCTGGCAGAGGCATGTAGCGCACACGCTGTTCGTAGCAGGTCAGCTCCACTGTCCATCTTTTGGCGTTGCGGTTGCTGCCATTTCTCGTCTAGAAACGGTAGATCGAGCCTCCCGGCAACCAACCGTCAACGGTTTTGACCGAGGATTGAAGGCTCAAAGGGTCCGGCAATGCTGATTCGCGGCCAAATCGATGGGATTTCGGGGGAGGTGGCTCTGGCCGCCGCCACGATCCCGGCCGCGCTGCTGCCCACCCTCCTGATTGGCGGGCTTCTTCTTACTTGCCCCTGAGGGCCGGCTGGGCGCCACGCGCCTGGGCGCTCAGGGGTTGGTCGAGATCACCGGACACCTCAAGCGCCTAGAAGACTGACGGCGCAAAAGCTCAAAAGGAAATTCAAATGGCCCCCGTGAACAAGTCCGATAAGGACCGCGTCATCATTTTCGACACCACCCTGCGCGACGGCGAGCAGTGCCCCGGCGCCACCATGACCTTCGAGGAGAAGCTCGAGGTCGCCGAGATGCTGGACGATATGGGCGTCGACGTCATCGAGGCCGGCTTCCCCATTACCTCGGAAGGCGATTTCCAGGCGGTCAGCGAGATCGCCCGCCGCTCCAAGAACGCCGTCATCGCCGGTCTGTCGCGCGCCCATCCGGCCGACATCGACCGCTGTGCGGAGGCAGTGAAATTTGCCAAGCGTGGCCGCGTCCACACCGTGATCGCGACGTCGCCGCTGCATATGCGGGTGAAGCTGAACAAGACCCCGGAACAGGTGCTCGAGACCTCAGTTGCCATGGTCGCGCGCGCCCGCAACCAGATTGACGACGTCGAATGGTCGGCCGAAGACGGCACCCGCAGCGAGATGGACTATCTGTGCCGCATCGTCGAAGCCGTCATCAAGGCCGGCGCCACCACGGTGAACATTCCTGATACCGTCGGCTACACCACGCCGGACGAATACACCCACTTCATGAAGACGCTGATCGAGCGCGTGCCGAACTCGGACAAGGCGGTGTTCTCCGTGCACTGCCATAACGACCTCGGCATGGCGGTGGCGAATTCGCTGGCCGGCGTCGTCGGCGGCGCGCGCCAGGTCGAGTGCACCATCAACGGCATCGGCGAGCGCGCAGGCAACGCCGCGCTGGAAGAGATCGTGATGGCGATCAATGTGCGCAACGACAAATTCCCCTACTGGAACAAGATCGACACCACGCAGCTGACCCGCGCCTCGAAGGTGGTGTCGGCGGCGACCTCGTTCCCGGTGCAGTACAACAAGGCCATCGTCGGCCGCAACGCGTTCGCGCATGAGAGCGGCATCCATCAGGACGGCGTGCTGAAGGACGCTTCCACCTACGAGATCATGCGGCCCGAGATGGTCGGCCTGAAGCAGTCCTCGCTGGTGCTGGGCAAGCATTCCGGCCGCCACGCCTTCGTGCACAAGCTGGAGGAGATGGGCTACAAGCTCGGCCCGAACCAGCTGGAAGATGCGTTCACGCGGATGAAGGCGCTGGCCGACCGCAAGAAGGACATCTACGACGAGGACATCGAGGCGCTGGTCGACGAGGAGATGGCGGCTTCGCACGACCGCATCAAGCTGACCTCGCTGACCGTGATCGCCGGCACCCATGGCCCGCAGCGCGCGACCATGAAGCTCGACGTCGACGGCCAGATCAAGATCGAGGAGGCCGAGGGCAACGGTCCGGTCGATGCGGTGTTCAACTGCATCAAGCGCCTGGTGCCGCACGAAGCCAAGCTCGAGCTGTACCAGGTCCACGCCGTGACTCAGGGCACCGACGCGCAGGCCGAAGTCTCGGTGCGGCTGTCGCATGAGGGACGTGCGATGACCGCGCGCGCGGCGGATCCGGATACGCTGGTGGCCTCGGCTAAGGCCTATCTCGGCGCGCTCAACAAGATCGTCATGAAGCGCCAGCGCGACACCGTGACGACCGCCGCCGCGAGCTGACGAACGAAGTTCGTCTTTCCGGGGCTCGCGAAGCGAGAACCCGGAATCTCGAGATTCCGGGTTAGGTCCTAACGGGCCTCCCCGGAAT
Source organism: Bradyrhizobium sp. WSM1417 (assembly GCF_000515415.1). NCBI lineage: Bacteria > Pseudomonadati > Pseudomonadota > Alphaproteobacteria > Hyphomicrobiales > Nitrobacteraceae > Bradyrhizobium > Bradyrhizobium sp. WSM1417. The sequence continues at coordinate 6,770,925 of NZ_KI911783.1, read as the reverse complement.
GACTCTGCATGTGGCGGCGAATACCTGCCCTGCTAAGGGCCAATAGCGGCTCTGCCTCCCAGCAGCTATTGATGCAAACGGCATAGGATAGGCCACCCGCGCGCCCGGTGGCCCAAATAACAACGGGGAGAGATTATGCGCACCTTCGCGATCGCTGCGTCCATCGCGGTCCTGGCTCTTGGCTTGACCGGGCCGGCATCGGCCCAGTCGCCCATCATCATCAAGTTCAGCCACGTGGTGGCGACCGACACGCCGAAGGGCAAGGCGTCGGAGAAATTCAAGGAGCTCGCCGAGAAGTACACCGGCGGCAAGGTCAAGGTCGAGATCTACCCGAACTCGACGCTCTACAAGGACAAGGAAGAGCTCGAGGCGCTTCAGCTCGGCAGCGTGCAGATGCTGGCGCCGTCCAACTCCAAGTTCGGCCCGCTCGGCATCCGCGAGTTCGAGGTATTCGATCTCCCCTACATCCTCCCTGATCTGAAGACGCTGCGGAAGGTGACGGAAGGTCCGCTCGGCGCGAGGCTCCTCAAGCTGCTCGAACCGAAGGGCATCACCGGCCTTGCCTATTGGGACAACGGCTTCAAGGAGATGAGCGCCAACAAGAAGCTGGTGACGCCGGCCGACTATCAGGGCGTCAAGTTCCGCATCCAGTCCTCGCGCGTGCTCCAGGCCCAGTTCAAGGCGCTTGGCTCGCTGCCGCAGGTGATGGCGTTCGGCGAAGTCTACCAGGCGCTGCAGACCGGTGTGGTCGACGGGCAGGAGAACACCTGGTCGAACATCTATACCCAGAAGATGCACGAGGTGCAGAAGTACATCACCGAGAGCAATCACGGCTATATCGGCTACGTCGTGATCGTGAACAAGAAGTTCTGGGACGATTTGCCGGCCGACATCCGCGCCCCCCTGACGAAGGCGATGAAGGAAGCGACCGACTTCAACAATACGCAGTCGCAGAAGGAGAACGAGGACGCGCTCGCCGAGATCAGGAAGAGCGGCAAGAGCGAGATCATCAAGCTCACGCCGGAGCAGGACGAGGCGATGCGCAAGGCCATGGAGCCGGTCTACAAGGAAGCGGCAGGCCGCATCGGCCAACCGTTGATCGACGAATTCCAGAAGGAAGCGAAGAGCACGACGAACTGATTTGAACGGACGATGAATGGGGGCTTCCGTGCCGGGCGCGGAAGCCCTTTTTGTTGCGAATGATTTCCGATTGCGACTGAATAAAGGTTCAGGAGCGTTACATCTTCGAAAGAACCCGCTCCCTGTCCAAGTTGTAAGTTGCGCGTAAGCTGCGCTGCGCTCATCCTCACAACATCCTTCCAGAGGAGAGTTCGCATGAGGAAGTTCACCATCGCCGCCATCGCCGTGCTCAGCATCGCCGGCTCGGGCGCGGTCTATGCCCATTATCATCGCCCGTGGATGCACGAGCACATGCGCCACATCCGCATGAACCCGGAAGACCGCGCCGCCATGGTCGACGCGCGGATCGCCGCCGTCCATGCCGGGCTGAAGCTCAACGCCGACCAGGAAAAGCTGTGGCCGCCGGTCGAGGCCGCCGTGCGCGACTTCGCCAAGCTGCGCATCGACCGCGCCAATGCGCGGATGAATGCCGTTCCCGGCGATGCCGGCAAGGAAGCCAATAAGGACGCCGACAGGCCGGAGGATCCAGTCGCCCGCCTGCGCCAGCGCGCCGAGGACATGGGGGCGACGTCGGCGGCCCTGAAGAAGATCGCCGATGCCGCCGATCCGCTCTACAAGACCCTCGACGATGGCCAGAAGCGGCGCCTCGCCGTGCTGACCCGCCACGGCGGCCCGTTCGGCGGCGGCGAAGACGGCCCGCGCCGCCACTTCATGGAGCGTGGCATGGACCGCATGATGGAGCGCGGTATGGACCACTTCCACCGTGACCGTTTCGACCGCGACGGCGGCCCGGACCGGGACCGCGAGGGTCGGCTCTGAGCCTGCAAGGGTTGCCGCGATCAACCTTGGCGAAGCCGCTGGAATCCAGCGGCTTTTCGCTTCTTTGGGGGATGTGGGCAAAGCCTTGGCATACCCTTGGAAAACTTACGTGCCATCGCTTGCCAGACCCGGATCGCTTTGCTAAACGACCGGCCTCGCAAGGCTTTTAACCGCCTTTCGGGCGCATAGCTCAGTTGGTAGAGCAGCTGACTCTTAATCAGCGGGTCCCAGGTTCGAGCCCTGGTGCGCCCACCATCCCTTCAGTAGTTTAGGGTTGTACAGAGCCGGAACGGTTGATCCGGTTTGCTGCATGGTTTCTGATTTTTGTGCAGGAGGTGTGCTTCACCACGCATATCGCATACCGGCCGCTCCGCGCACGCCGTCGCGCCTGCCTCCGTCGGTATCGCTGACAGCGAACTGGTAGTCGGCATTGGCGTAGAAGCTGACGTTGGCGTTCATCCTCACACTCACCCCACCTCCCAGTTGCAGGCGCGTGGCCTGCTCAAGCAAGGGCACCAGATCGACACCGGAAAACGTCGTCGTCGCCTGCGCCGCCCAATCGCGCCACAGATTGGCGCGCACATAAGGTTGCCACACCTGGCCGCTGTCACTGACGATGGTCCATCGGCCGCGCAGCCCGATCCGCCCGCTGGTGCCCGACGTTGTACCCAGTGCGACCGCACCCAGACCGTCATTGGCGTCGTCGAATGAGACATGTTGCCAGACGATCTGCGCCTGCGGCTCCAGCGCGAAGCCCGGTCCAAACATCGGCAGCCGGATCGGATAGCCCGTCTCCAGCGACGAGAGGAAGCCAAAACCGGTGGTTGAAAGGCTGGCGAATTGCGTGGAGGCTGCGCCTTCATAGCGCGTCGCCTGCGCCACTGCGTCGAGGTACCAGTCATTCGGGCCGTAATGCGTCCAGTAAGCGCCGCCCGACCATGCATTGAGATTGAGACCGCCGGTGTGACGGAGCACGTAGCCGGTCGCTGCTTCGTTAGTGACGAGGCCGCTCACATCGACATTGGCATTGGCATATCCGACATAAATGCCTCCGGCATCGCGATGGCCCGGTATCCATTCGCCTCGCCACAGATCGATGCCGCTCTGAAAGCCGAGCACCTGGCCGGAGGTGCGCGGATCAGCAAACGCCTTGTAGTGGTTGTCGATCTGCTGGCCCAGGAACCGGCCCCAGACCGAAGGTCCCCAGCCGGCGTTCAGGCAATCGGTCGACGCCTTGACCGGGGCCCTACGCGGTATCCTGTCCCACGTGTTGCCACCGGTTGGGCACGGCGTGTCCGTGTTTGCGGTCGGCGAAGTATCGCCGGTGCGTTCATGCAAAGTGCCAAGCGTCGTCATCCCCAATTGCCGGGCGATCGGCTGGACCACGCCATAGGTCGCGATCTCCGGCCCAATAATTGGATAGACGCCCGGCGGCAGCGGCCCTGTCACCGGCGGCTCGGGCGGCAGGATTGGGGGTGGCTCGATCGGTGGCTCGATCGGCCGCCCCACGGTGAAGGTCGATCGTAGGAACCAGTCGTTGGGACTGTTGCTGGGGTCGAGGCCACCACGGAAGAGAAAATAGTCAAAGGCGCCACCGCGCACCTCGCCGGCAAGCGCGAAGGCACCTTGCGCCGTAGTGCCGCCGTTAACTGCCTGCACCACTGCAATGCCGTTTGCCACCGTCTCGGCGCCGCGGCCGCCGACATTGGTGATGCGCAAAAAGGAATTGCCGGTCGCGCTCCCGCCATTGATGACGAGCCTATCCGACGGCGAACCGTCAGCGCCAAGCAATGTGTTCATCGCGATCGTTCCGCCAATCCCGATGTAGCCGTTCGTCGTCAAGACCGTGCCTGGCGCAGTGCTCGTACCCATGCTCACCAGACCGCGGTTGGTGAGGCTGAGTACGGTCTGATTGAAGCCGTTGAGATCGAGCGTTCCGGCTGAGGCCACCGCTACTGCCGAATTTGGGCTGAACGTATTCACCCCGCCGGCTTCCAACGTGCCCGCGTTGACGTTCGTGGCGCCGAAATAGCTGTTGGCAGCGGTGAGCCTGGTGGTACCGGCAAGCACATTGACGGTGCCGGTGCCGCTGATCGTGGGTGCAAACACATAGTCGGCGGACGTATGATTGAAGTTGATTGTGCCGGCGCCGGCGCCAAATGCCACGCTCGGGGTGTTGAGCGTGCCGGCAGCAGCCGCCGGGGCGCTCGCGCCCGCGCCGATGTTGAGCGTTCCAGTCGCACCTGCATTTGCCGCGATCACGACAGTAGGCGCGGTAACGACGCCGCCTTCCGCAAGCGTAAGCGTGCCGGTGCCCGAATTGCCGACGTTCACGCCCGAACTGTTGCTCCAGATAGAGCCCGCGCCTGCCACCCTTATCGTACCGAGCGAGCCTGCATCGCTACCAATGTTGGCAGTGAACGCAGTGTTATTGATGACCGTTCCACCGCTTGTGATCGTGAGCGTGCCCGTGCCAAAACTGCCGATATTGAAGCCGCCGCCTCCAGTGATGTTCAAACTGGAGCCCGCGCCGGTAACCGTCACTGTCCCAGACGAGTTGGTAGACAATCCGACGGAGACGCCGCCGAAACTGTTCACGGTACCGCCGCTTTCGACGGTGAGCGCGCCCGTGCCCAAACCGCCAACCACGAGGTTGCCAATGTTCGTCCATGTGGAGCCGGCGTCGGAAACGGTCACGGTACCCTGCGAACCTGGCAAATTACCAATAAAGCCGCCTATATCGGTCAATGTTCCGCCGTTTCGGATGACGAGCATTCCTGTGCCATTTTGACCGACCGCAAGGTTTAGTGCTGTTGCTCCCGGTCCCCTGACTTCCGTCGAATTTGGGATCACCGTGTCAATGTTTGCGCTGGTCGCTGTGTTCGGAACACCGGCGCTCCAGTTTAGAGGGTTAAACCAGCCATTGGAGAATGCCCCGGTCCAGTTTGTCTGAGCGTGTGTCGAAACCGGTGCTGCAGTGACAAGCGCAATCGCTGCTAACAATCCTGATGAGAGATGTCTGCACGTGGCGCGTGCTGGCGAGGTATCGCGGCGCGGTCGGATGAAGAGAAGTCGATCCGGGTCCAAAGCAACCTCCAATCCGCAACGATAAACGCAGCCGTCATGATGGAGTACAAGGGATCACAATCGTGATCGGATGGCCGTAATTGTGACGACAGGAGATGCAACTTTAATTTGTTGCCTGCTGATGCTCTTTCGCCACGCAACAGGGAGCAATACTGACCGATCACTGGCAGCGAAATTTTCAGATCATTAACAATGTTGAATCCCTGGCCGGAGCGATTGCCCTACCGTGAAGCTTTCCGCTGGGGCTTTCCATGATCGATACCGCGACCAAGGCGTTGTTGCGCACCGTTCTCGACGAGGTGTGTGAGGGTGTTCCACGCTGTGAGATCGGCGCCAGGACCCGCGTAGCCTCGAAGCTTCTGGAGACTGCAAGCAGGGGTGACATCTCTGCAGATCGCCTCAAACAAGCGGCCCGCAATGCTCTCTCAGAAATCCAGACGATGTGACGATGGTCATGTGGGGGCGGGGGTGAATTTCCACGTGACGGTCCTCAAGATCCTGGTGAGCTATCCGGATGGGTTCGCCGCCATGGAGGATCTCAAGCGGGATATGGCCATTCTGGCGACCAGCGGTCGCGACTGGACCGAGCGCACCCGGCGGCTCGCCGGACGGGTGCCGGGCCTGGACATCTTTTCGCAAGGGCTGATCGACCGGACAAATGGCGGGTGGCGCATCACGGCCAAGGGCCGCGCCGTGCTTGATCTCATGGAAGCTCGTCCGGACCAACCGCCGATTGCCGCCCAACAACCTCCCTCAGAGCCGGAGCTCGCACCGGCGATCCAGCGGCATATTCCGGCGGAGAGGGGCCGAGGACGACTCGCAGCGCGCCGTCGCCGACGCAACGCTGGCAAGCAGGCTCGGGCGTCCTAGCGAGGAACGAGCGTCGCTCCCGAAGCTTGAGCAAGCGCCTTGTAATGGAAGACGCTCATGCAAAGTTCCGACGCCACCTTGTCGACCGCCCGTCTGTCGCGCGTGACGGACGATATCTGGGTCGTGGACGACGCACCGATCAGTGCTGCCGGTCTGAAGCTTCCGGTGCGTATGACCGTCATTCGGCTCTCGAACGGCGATCTCGTGCTGCATTCGCCGGTGAGATATTCGCCGGCTCTCCGCGGTGAGCTGGAACGGCTAGGACCGATAAGGTACTTGCTCGCGCCGAATATCGCGCACTGGATGTTCCTGTCCGACTGGCAGAAGGAGCTGCCGCAGGTCACGACTTTCGCGGCGCGCGGCCTTGCGGCACGCAGGCAAGTTCGGGCGGCACGCATCCGCATCGACCGCGAACTGGGAAATACGACGCCGGAGGAATGGAGGGCCGACCTCGAAGCCGTCTCGGTGGACGCTCCGATGTTCTCCGAGATCGAGCTGTTCGACAAGCGCAGCCGGACATTGATCCTGACGGATCTCGTGCAAAACCTCGATCCCCATGATCTCAGCGCGCCAAACGAGGCGGCGGCAAACCTCCTCGGCATTTCCAAGCCGCACGGAATGGCGCCGGTCTATCTGCGACTGCTGCTGCGCCTCGGCGGCCGTTCGGTGCGGTCCGCGGCCGAGCGGCTGATACGGCTGTCTCCGGAGCGGGTGATTTTCGCGCATGGCGACTGGTTTGAAGCGGAGGGAACCGAGCGCCTCCGGCGATCCCTGCACTGGCTGCTTCCCGCGGGCGCCTCAGGATCTGAGCCGCGGCAAATGATTGGCACGCGCGTCGTCATAACCGGAGCGTCGAGCGGAATCGGGCGTGCTGCGGCGCTGGCCTTCGCGGGCAAGGGCGCAAGCGTGGTTCTGGCGGCACGTCGTGCTGAAGTCCTGACGAGCCTTGCTGCGGAATGCGAGGCGGTCGGAGGCCGCGCATTGGCGATCCCGACCGATGTCACCGATGCCGAGGCGGTGCAGCGGCTGGCCCGAGAGGCCGAAGACGCGTTGGGTGGCATCGACGTCTGGATCAACAACGCAGGTACCGGCGTTTTCGGTGCCTATCAGGACGCGGATATCGCGCTTCATCGCCGAACGATCGAGGTCAATCTCCTCGGCACCATGCATGGCGCTTTCGCGGTGCTTCCGATCTTCCTGCGCCAGAACCGCGGTATCCTAATCAACAACATCTCGCTCGGCGGCTGGGCGCCGACGCCTTTTGCTGCGGCCTATACAGCCAGCAAATTCGGCCTTCGGGGCTTCACCGCGAGCCTGCGCCAGGAGCTCGGGGCTCACCGCAACATTCATGTCTGCGGCGTATTCCCGGCCATGGTCGACACGCCGGGCTTCGTCCACGGTGCCAACATGTCCGGCCGAACGCTTGATCCCGGTCCGCTGCTGTATCAGTCGGAGGACGTTGCCGAGACGTTTGTGAGCCTCGTTCGCGCACCGCGGGACGAGGTCGCCGTGGGCTGGCCGGCCCGTGCCGGCCAAATTGCCTACGCGATGGCTCCGCAGATCACCGAGAACATCGTGGGAGCTGCCTTCCGCTATCTGCTGTCGCGCGCGCGCCCGGCGAAGAGCAGCGAGGGCACCATGATCGAAGCTGGTCCGCAGGGCACGTCGATCGATGGCGGTTGGCTGTCCCGCAAGCAGCTTCCACCTGCCGATGTCATCAGTCAGGGGCTCGCGGTACTGGGACTAGCTGCGGGCGTGGCTCTCCTGGCGTCAGCAGTTGCGCGTCGCGCTGGCAGATCGGGACAAGGCGTCGCCAAGCACAAACAAGTCGTGCCGAAGCAGATCACGGCAGTGCGTAGGCCCGCACGTAATCGCCGAGTTTAGTTCCGAACGAGCCGTGGCCGCCGTCGACCGTGACGACATATTGCTTGCCGCCGGCCTCATAGGTCATCGGCGTCGACTGGCCCCCGGCAGGAAGGCGGTCCTGCCAAAGCTGTTTACCATCGCGAACGTCGAACGCGCGGATGTAATCATCCATCGTTCCCGTGATGAAGATGACGCCGCCCGCGGTGACGATCGGACCGCCCAGCATGGGAACGCCGAGCTTGAATGGCAGCGGCAGCGGGGCCTGATCGCGGATCGTGCCGATGCGGTGCTGCCAGACCACCTTGTGCGTTTTGAGATCGATCGCTGCGATGTTGCCCCATGGCGGGGCAAGGCAGGGGATGCCGAGCGGTGAGAGGAAAATGCCGAGGTCGACGCCATAGGGGGCGCCGTACATCGGCTGCACGCCGAGCTCGGTTCCCGGAGGATGCGCCGCATTCGGCGCGGCCGGATTGTCCTTCCCGCGCGGCACCAGGCGCGAGATGAAGGGAATCGATTGGGGATTCGCGATCGCGATCTGGCGCTGCGGATCGACGGCAATGCCGCCCCATTCGAACATGCCGAAGTCTCCGGGAAACACCAGCGTGCCTTGTTCAGACGGCGGCGTGAACGGCCCCTCATAGCGCAGGCGCTTGAACTTGATCCGGCAGGCGAGCTGGTCGAACATCGTGCTGCCCCACATCTGCGCGTCCGTCAGCATGCCGGAGGGGCGGAAGCTCAATTCCGAAAATGGCTGGGTCGGCGACAGCCGGTCTCCCTTCGCGGCGCCCTGCGGCACCGGCCTCTCCGGTGCGGGCACCAGCTGACGCCCGTCGCGGCGGTCGAGCACGAAGATGTCGCCGGTCTTTGCCGGGATGTAGATTGCAGGCGTCACGCCGCCGTTAGAGCGCAAATCGACCAGACTGGGCTGCGACGGCATATCCATGTCCCAGAGATCGTGGTGCACGTTCTGGAACGACCAACGCAGTTTTCCGGTCGAGACATCGAGCGCAATCAATGCCGAATCGTAGCGCTCGTTCTCGGGCGAACGGCCGCCGCCCCAGATATCCGGAGAGCTCGAGCCGAGCGGCACGTAGACGAGTCCGAGCTTCTCGTCGACCGCCGAAATGCTCCACGAATTGGGTGAGCCAGCCGTAAAATGATGCGAGGCCGAGGGCATTTCGTTCGGATCGGAATTGCCGGCATCGAACGCCCAGATCAGCCGTCCTGAATAGATGTCGAAGCCGCGGATCACGCCCGACGGCACGCGATCGGAATAGTTGTCGATCACCGCTCCGCCGACGATCAGAACCTTGTCCGTGACGACGGGCGGCGAGGTGCCCTCGTAGAAGCCGAGTGTCTGGATCTCGCTGCCTTGCTTGAGATCGATCTGTCCCTGGTTGCCGAAACTCTGGCAAGGCACGCCGCTCTGCGCATCGAGCGCGAACATCCGTCCGTCGTTGGTCGGTATGAAAATGCGCCCCGCACAATCGCTCGGCGCCGGCGTGCCGTCGGCAGTCACGGCGCCGGGTTTGGTCGCGTGATAGGACACGCCGCGGCAGGTCATGTGCTGGAACGCCTTGTTGTGCTGGATCTGCGGGTCGAACTTCCAGCGCAATTTTCCGGTCGCGGCTTCGAGAGCGAACACGATCTGGTGCGGCGAACAGGTGTAGAGGAGATCGCCCACCTTGAGCGGCGTCGCCTGGTTGGTGATCTCGTCGGGATCGTCCGGGCCCTTGTGGTCGCCGGTGCGGAATTCCCAGGCGAGCTTGAGGTCCTTGACGTTGTCCTTGGTGATCTGGCTCAGGGACGAGAAGCGCGTACCGAAGCCGCTGCCGCCGTAGGCCGTCCAGTTCTGCCCGGCAGCGGGCTGGTCTGCTTTGGGAGCCGCAATGGCCCCGGTTGTTTCGCCCTCAGGTATCGTGCCGGCTAGATCGCGGCGATCGCTCGTCAGGGACATGCCGACGACGATGGCTGCGGCGACCAACACAAGGCCGAGCGCCCATCGCGCCGCGCGCAAACGGGGTGTCAGGCGGGAGGCAATGAAGGGCAGCATCAGCCAAAGGCCAAGCGGCACGAGCACGTCGCCGCGCGGCGCCAGCGACCAGAAATCGAGACCCACTTCCCAGATTGCCCAGGCCATCGTCCCGCCCAGCAGCGCCGCATAGATCCAGAGCGCCTCGGCGCGACGGCGCGCGAGCAGCCAGCTCGTGAGCAGAAGCATGATGCCCGCGATCAGATAATAGACGGAGCCACCGAGCGCCGCGAGCCAGGCACCGCCGGCGAGGAGCCCCAGTCCCATGATGGCGACGACCACGATGGTGATGGCCAGTAATGGCGCGTCACGGAACCAGTTCGTTGAACGATGTGTCAGAGGCATGATGGTCACTTCAGCGTATAGAGAAACGCCGCGATATCCCGCGCGTCCTTCTGTGGGATGCCCATTCGCGGCATGGCATTGCCCGGCAACGCCCGCTGTGGATCCTCAATCCAGTCGGCCATGTTGTCCGGCGAGTTCTGGATGTAGCCGGCGATGTAGGTCCGCGTGCCGATCCGATGCAAGGGTGGGCCGACATTGCCTTCGGCGCCGGCAATACCAGGAATATCGTGACAGCCGCCGCACTGGTACTGCTTGACGAGGTCGGCGCCACGATGCGCGTCGCCCATGAAATTGTCCGGGCCCGCAGCCTTGCAGGCGGCGCCTGTCGTGACCAGTAGCGCGGTGACTAGCAATTTCGCGATCGGATTTGCCATCGCTGCTCCCCGGCCGATCAGGGCTTCTGGCCGAAGTTGAAGGACTTGGTGGCAGACCAGGGATCGGTCGTCGAGACCTGCTCGCTCGGGACTTGCTCGACCTCGGGCGAAGGCAGATTGGCCGAAAAGGTTCGGCCCCATTGGTGGCTCGGCTCGTTGCTGATCTTGCCGATATAGGTGACGAGGTCCCAGATCACGCTGTCAGGCAGCACGCCGCCCCACGCCGGCATCCCGTTCGGCCGCCCCTGGTAGATCGAGAGAAAGATGTTCTCGGGCTGCGAGCCGTAAATAAAGGTGTTGTTACTCAGCGCCGGCCCCATGCCGCCGCCGCCATTCGGCGCGTGGCAGCCGACGCAGTTGAAGTTGACATAGTAGGTCATCCCGCGCTGCTGCGCGTTGGGATCACCTTGCACGGGATTCTTGATTTGCGGCGGGTCCGGCTGCGCGCCGGGATGGAGGTGACTGACCGGGACCTGCATGAAGACGCCGGGGCTGCCATTGCCGACGCTGCCACCGAAATTCGGGCGCGGAGACAGCGTCGGCATCTGCGCCTCCTGCGACTGTGGCAAGGTCTGCTGGGCCAGCCCCGCACCATTCGGCAAGACCGCCAGCAGCAACGACAGGGCGCTCGCGCGCATTGCTGGAGCAGACATCACTCATGTCCTCCCGATACCGTAACGGGTTGGTCGACCAGCGGAACGCCGTAACTGCGTAGCAGCGAGGTGATCTCGGACCGATGCTCGTCGATGAATGCATTCAGTCGGTCGCGCAAGGCGTCGTCGCCTTTACGCACGCCCATCGCGATGGCGAACTGGAACTGCTGCGGTGCAAAGCGTTCGTAATCCCGGATCGGCGTGACCGTCAGCGGGACGGCAGAGCGCTGGGCGAAATATCCGCCGAGCGGACCCCAGGCTGCGGCGACATCGAGGCTGCCGCTTTCGACGGCTTCGATCAGGCGCGCCGGCGGATCGGCCTGGCGATAATCGCCGTAGATGGAGTAGCCGCGGACGTTATCGACGATACCCTGGTCGCCGAGCGCCTGCGCCGGCGGGGGATTGTTGCCATCGTCGCCGATCAGATGCACGCCGATCACGAGGTGATGCAAGCGCGGGTCGAGCAGGGACGAAAGCTCGAGGTGCTGGTCCTGGCGCGTGACGAACACGTAGCTCGAGCGATAATAGGGCTTGGTCGTCTCGACGAGATCATAGCCGGACGGCACGCCCATGACGACGTCGCATTTGCCGGCTTTCAGCGTGTTACGGATGAAGCCGCGGCGCTGCGCCCACCAGGTGTAGGAGACCTGCTGGCCGAAATGCTCGGCCACCATCGTCGCGAGCCTGTTTTCGAATCCCGCTTCGGCGTTGTTCGAGAACGGCAGATTGTTGGGATCGGCACAGACGCGAAGATCGCGATCCGACGCTGCCGCCGCCGTGGTTGCAAGCCCGACCAGAAAACCAAGGGCGATGCCCCGACAACTATTTCGAAGGCGCATGGCTGGTGTCCTGACCATTCGCGCCGCCGAGTTTGAAGACCAGCAGCTCGCTCCCGCCGGCGGTATAGAACGGCAAATCCTGCGTCGCGCCGGTGAACCCCAGCGCACCGTTGCGCACCCGCGGATCGACCTCGGCATTGGCCACTACACCCGGCCAGCCGCCGACGCCCGACAGGATCGCGATGTATTGCTGTCCGTCGGAGCCGCGATAGGAGATCGGTTGGCCGATAAACCCGGAGCCTGCGCGGAACTGCCAGAGCACGTGCCCATCCTTGGCATCGACCACTTTAAAAAGGCGATCCATGGTGCCGTAGAAGGCGACATCACCTGCTGTGACCAGCGCGCCGCTCCAGACCGGCAGCTTCTCGTGGATCTCCCAGACCTTCTTGCGCGCGATCGGGTCCCAGGCCATGAACTCGCCACGATAGCCGCCGGGGCCGGCATACATGTCGACGTCGGCGCCGACATAGGGCGTGCCGGCGATGTAGCCGACTTGAGAGGCCTTGAAATTCATGCAGAGATGCTGATGGGGTACGTAGAGCAATTTTGTGCGCGGTGACCACGCGCTCGGCTGCCAGTCCTTGGCGCCTGGAGCGGTCGGGCAGATGTTCTCAACCGTCTTGCCGACGAGTGGAGTCTTCTCCTCGTTCGGGATGATCTTGCCGGTCTTGAGGTCGACGCCATTGTATGCGTTCACGAACTCATAGGCGTCCGCCGAAATGACTTCACCGGTGGCGCGATCCATCACGTACATATAGCCGTTGCGGCCGGGATGGATGAGAACCTTACGCGGTTGGCCATTCAGCTCGAGGTCGACAAGCACGTTCTCGTTGATCTCGTCGTGGTCGAAGAGGTCGTGCGGGTTGACCTGGTAGGCCCATTTCGCCTGGCCCGTGTCTGGGTTTCGCGCGAAGATCGATGCGCTCCAGAGATTGTCACCGCTGCGCTGGTTCGCATTCCAGGGGCTTGGGTTGGCCGTGCCGTAGTAGATCAGATTCAGATCAGGATCGTAGGAGATCCAGCCCCAGACCGTGCCGCCACCGACCTGCCAGCGGTCGGCCGGCCAGGTCTTCACGCCGAGATCCTGGCCCTTGAGATTGTCGTAGAACGGCTTGAAATCGTCTCCGATCAGCACGTCCTTGTCGGGGCCTGTTGAATAGGCGCGCCAGGCGATGGCGCCGGTGTTTTCGTCAAGGGCGGTGACCCAGCCGCGCACGCCCAGTTCGCCGCCGCTGTTGCCGACGAGAATCTTTCCTTTCACCACCACGGGAGCCATCGTGATGGTTTCGCCCTTGTTGATCTCGCCGAGCTTCGTGTGCCAAAGCTCTTTGCCGGACTTGGCATCTATTGCGACGGTGTGGTTATCGAGCGTGTTGAGGAAAACCTTGCCGTTGTCGAAGGCGAGTCCGCGATTGACGACGTCGCAGCAGGCAACGCCTGCGGCCGCGGGCTCCGGCTTCGGCGCGTAGGACCATTTCAATTCGCCGGTCGTAGCATCGAGTGCGAACACACGGTTGGGGTAGGGCCCCGCATAGGGGCCGACCACATACATGGTGCCGTCGACCACGAGCGGCGCCGCCTCCTGGCCCCGGTCGGCGCCCACCGAGAACGTCCATGCAAGCTGGAGGCGTGATGCATTGGACGCGTTGATCTGATCGAGTTCGCTGTAGCGGGTGTTGGCATAGTCGCGCGCCGCCATCGGCCACTGGGCCGGGTCTTTCATGCGGCTAGCGAGATCAGTCTGTGCTGAGGCGGCCGACAGCACCGCCGAGGACAAGCAAATCACGCTCAGTAGCCGCATGAAGCTACGCATTAACATATGTGAAGATCTCCACGGCAGTGACGAGGCCGCGCTGCGTCGCAGGCCGGTTTACGAACGTACAAACGTTCCGACTTCGCTTGGTTCCAAAGAGGTGTGACCGACGACGAGCTATCTCACGACGTTGCCGGATACGCCGGCGCCGAGGTCGACTGCAATCTGGTCTTCCTTGCCATTGCATTTGGGATGGCCAAATCCCGACGGGCTTTTGCCGTCGGGGCCGATGTCGTAGATGATCGCATCCTTCATGTTGGGGCTGACGCCGGCCGGCACGCGGTCGAGCCCGAGCTGGTGACGCACGCGCCAGGCCACGTTGTGATCTGCGCAGGAGCTGTCGCCGCTGACGCCTAGCGCGCCCGTGATGCCATTGCTGTCGTAGAGCGCCAGCCCGCCTCCGAATACGATGGTGCCGCCGATCGGCTTGCCCACCATCGGATCCTGAGCCGTGCCGAAGGTGTTCGGAGATCCGGCGTACAAGGCTTCCGGGGAGGGCGGGTTGCCGACGGCCGCGCCGAACAGGAACCCGCCGGGCTGCGCACCCGCATAGAGATTGGCCGTCGCCATCGCCTTGTCCTTCAGGCTGAACGCATTCGCCGTGTTCGCCTTCTCGGCCGCGATGGCCCGGCTGCCGAGCCACTGGTCGTCGACCTTGCCGCCGCTGTAGGCGACCGCGCAGACGACGCCCTGCCGATTGACGACGGCAGCCCATTCGTTGTTGTCGAGGCCTCCGTTGCTTGGGCCGCCGCCCGGCTTGACGCTCTTCTTGAGGATGTCGGCGAGCTTGTTGGTCGACCGGGCACGACATCCCTGGCTGGGGTTGGTCCTGCGCGTTCAAGACTACAGGCACCAAGAATGCTGCGGTGAAGATAGCCGTTAGCGCCATGACGGATCCTTTTTTCATGTGGCCTCCGTGGAGTGTCGCAGTCGGCAGGCGAACGTCTGAAGAGAAGTTGCGGTTCCTATGCAGCATCGCTCAGCCCGGATGTTGAATGAGCGGCAGGTGGGAATGGCTGCCGTTCGCAGTCAGCCATCGATGAGCGAAGAACAACGCCGCGCCGGTATAGAGCATGCCCATGGGCACCCACATCAGGATGCCGGCGAGCTGCTGGTCCTCCAGTGCCGAGAGGCCGAATTCGCCAGCGAGGGCGCCTTGACCGGGGATCCACAGCCGCGGCGACACCGTCAGCAGAGCCCCGAGCACACCCGAATGCAAAATCGTGATGAACAGGCACGCGACAGCGATGCCGTCGCGAATTCGGGTGCTGCGGCCCTGTCCGCGGCCATGCAGCAGCACCCACCAGAACAACAGCGCGGTCGCAAAGAAGCTGATGTGCTGGAGACGATGAATCGCTGTATTCTCGAGCGCCCACGCATATAGCGGCGGTGCGTGCCAGACCCAGAGCGCCGCGCCGTGCAGGATGGTCGCGCTCATGGGATGGCTCACAAACCGCCACGGCCACGCCAGTATCGGTAGACTGAGCACGCGACCCGCCGCAGGGCGAAGCCGGGCCGGCAGGCTCCACAGCATCGGCCCATTGATCCGGGCAAACGCCATCAGCGGTGCCGCGACCACCATCAGCAGTTCGTGCTCGACCATGTGCGCGGTGAACAGACGCTCGCCGAGCCAGTGCAGCGGCGAGGTCACGGCGAGCGCAGCCACCAGCCATCCGGTCCAGAATGCGGCGACCTGGCGGAAGCTGACGCCACGGCCGCCACCCGCATGGTGCCAGAGCCGCTGCGTTCCGACATAGAAGCCGATACCGACGGCATAGAGCGGCGCCATCAGCCAGGGATCGTAGCTCCACAGCGAACCGGGATCGACCTCCGATAGTCCGTGCGCGGCGGCCGGTCCCGCGAGCAGCGCGAACAGCACTGCTGCAAAGGTCAGCGCAGGCATGGGCTGATCATGAGCGAGGCCGCGAACTGGTTCGCAATCACCAGCGCAAACAGCACGCCGGAGCCGACGCCAAGCCAGGCCATGAACGTTCGTGGCCCGCCGCCTTGCGCATCCGTCCATTCAGCCCCCGCGCCACGTCGAACCGCGCGGGCGGAAATGACAGTGCCCGCGAGCGAGACGACAGCCAGAACCGCACTCATGATCGCGCCGCTGATCCTGGTCTGTTCGCAGGAGAAGTGCGCGAGCACGTAGACGCCTTGCAAATTGATGCCCCAAGCGATGGGCCCAAGCGCAACGCCGGCCCAGTAGAGCAGTCTGGAACGTCCGTCGGCTGCGGTCATAGGCGTGGCACCCAATCGAGCAAGACATAGAGCGGCAGCCAGGCGAGCACGACGAAGTTCCAGTAGAACACGTTGTCGGTCACGTCGCTGAACCGGCGCGGTTTCGCATGGCGCGTGAACATCAACACCGCCAGCACGACCGTGTCGCCGACATCCGTGGCAAGGTGGGTCGTGTGCAGCCCGAGAATGAGCCATACGATCGAGCCGTAGGCTGAATTGTCCCAGCGGGTGTTGAGATGCGCGAACTCGAAGCCGCGCAGCACCAGGAGCGCGATGCCGATCAAGGCCATCACGATCAGGCCGATCCGCACTTTCGCGAGATCCTGTCGGTGTGCGGCGCGGTTCGTGAACTCGTTGGGAATGATGCTCAATAGATAAATCACCGTCTCGACCGTCCCCGGCCAGAGATCCGGCGGGGATGCTCCGATCGGCCAGGTCGGGTTGACTGCGTAGAGATAAAGGTAGGCGCCGATGGCAATGGCAAAGCCCATGCCTTCGAGCGCCATGAAACCCATGGCGCCCCACCACGGGCCACTACGCGGGCCATAGCCGTAAGTCGGCAGGTCCGAGACGTTGCGGACGATGGTCTGTCTCACTCCTCGTCCTCCTTGCTGCCGGTCGGCCAGAACCAGCCGATCAAAGTCACGGCCATCGGCGGCGTGCCCCAGAGCACCGCCCAAGGCGTGAAGATCGATCCGATGAAGAAGATCGTCGTTGCGATCGCCGCAAGCAGCGGCCAGATGCTCGGCTCGGGCGATGCCTCGCGGATCTGGGGCTCGGCTTCGGCCAGCGAGGTCAGCAGCACCTCGCGCCGCTCGGCGCTCAGACCCGCGACCACAGGCAGGCTCTCGCTATCGGCCCACAGCGGATCGCGGTGCTTGACGACCGGAATGCGGTCGAAATTCTGCGGCGGAGGCGGCGACGAGGTCGCCCATTCCAGCGTCGAGGCATCCCAGGGATTGTCGCCGGCAAGCGCGCCCTTGCGCAGGCTGTAGACCACATTGGCCAGAAGCAGCGCGAAGCTAAACGCGAAAATGAGAGCACCGCCGCTGGACACGAGGTTCAGGTGCGCCCAGTCCATGTCGGCGGTGTAGGTATAGACCCGGCGCGGCATTCCGATCAGCCCGAGGATGTGCATCGGGAAGAAGGCGACGTTGAAGCCGATGAAGGCCAGCCAGAAATTCCAGCGTCCGAGTCTTTCGCTCAGCATGCGGCCCGCGATCTTGGGAAACCAGTAGTAGACCGCGCCGACCAGTGGGAACACAGCGCCGCCGATCAGGACATAGTGAAAATGGGCGACGACGAAATAGGTGTCGTGCACCTGGGTGTCGATCGGGACCGAGGCGACCATGACGCCGGACAACCCGCCGAGCACGAAGATCACGATGAAGCCGATCACGAACAACAGCGGCGTCCGGTACACCGGACGTCCGTCCCAGAGCGTTGCCAGCCAGCAGAAAATCTGCAGCCCGCTCGGCACCGCGATCAGCATGCTGGAGGCTGTGAACAGGGCTGCGCCGAGTTGGGGCAAGCCCGTGACGAACATGTGGTGGACCCAGAGGCCGAACGACAGGAAGCCGGTCGCGATCAAGGAGAGGATCACGACGGGATAGCCGATCACCGGCCGCCGCGCGAACGTCGCGAGGATCGCCGAGACCATTCCCGTACCCGGGATGAAGATGATGTAGACCTCGGGATGGCCGAAGAACCAGAACAGATGCTGCCAGAGCAGGGGATGTCCGCCCGATGACGAATCATAGAAGCGGGTATTGACGAGGCGATCCAGGATCAGTGACGTCGATGCGACCATGATCGAGGGCATCGCGAACATCACGAGGAAGGCCGTCACCAGCATGGCCCAGACGAACAGGGGGATGCGGTCGAGCGTCATGCCGGGCGCGCGGAGCTTGAACACGGTGACGACGATCTCGACGGCGACCGCGAGCGCCGCTACCTCGGTGAAGGTGATCATCTGCGCCCAGACATCGGCCCGCTTGGTCGGTGTGAACTGCAGGCTGGAGAGGGGAACGTAGGAAAACCAGCCGACATCGGGGCCGACGTTGAACAGGAAGGAGATCCACAGAAAGCAACCGCCGAATAGAAACATCCAATAGCTGAAGGCATTCAGACGCGGAAAGGCGATGTTCCGTGTCCCGACCATCAACGGCACCAGATAGACGGCGAACGCCTCCATGACAGGCACGGCAAACAGGAACATCATCGTCGAGCCGTGCATCGTGAAGACCTGATTGTACTTGTCGGCCGAGAGAAACGTCTTCTCGGGCCCGGCAAGCTGAACGCGCATCAGGATCGCAAGGATGCCGCCAAGAAGCAGGAAGGCGAATGCGGTCAGGATGTAGCGACGGCCAACGACCTTGTGATCGACCGACATGAGCGCGCCGACAAGTCCGGACGGCGTGCGCCACACCCGCTCGAGCTGCGTCGAAAGCTGCAGGCCGTTCAGGACGTCGTCCCGCAATTCATTTGGTTCAGCGGCCATGCTCACTTGAGCTGCTCCAGATAATGAATGATCGCGATCAGCTCGTCCGATTGCAGCGGCATCTTCGGCATCAGATTGCCGGGCTTGATGTGCTGGGGATCGGCGATCCAGGCGCCGAGCGTCGCGGGAGTATTCGGCAGCGTTCCCGCAGCGATCGTCGCGCGGCTGCCGATATGCGTGAGATCCGGGCCGAGTTGGCCGCCGGCCAGCGTACCGCTGATGTTGTGGCACAAGGCGCATCCGCGCGCCCGGAACAGAGCCTCGCCCTGCTTGCCAAGCTGATCCGCGGGGCTGTTCGCGCTCTGGTTTTCATGGTCGCGCCAGCGGCCGAACTCGTCGGGCGACATCGCGATCACGGCGAGTGCCATGTGGGCGTGCTGGATCCCGCAAAACTCGGCGCATTGTCCGCGATAGACGCCCGCATTCTTCGCCGTGAATTGCAGCTCGTTCTTCTGCCCGGGGATCAAGTCCATCTTGCCGGTCAGGCTGGGGACCCAGAAGCTGTGGATCACGTCGGCGGATTCCAACTCGACCTTCACCGGCTGGCCGGTCGGGATCCGGATCTCGTTGGCGGTCACGAAACTCTGGTGCGGACTGTCGGCTTCATAGCGAACCTCCCACCACCATTGATGGCCGATGATCTTGAGCGTGTGGGCTTTCTCGTCCTTGGCAAAGACGGTGCGCTGACCGGCATAGCTGACCAGGGAGAGGCCGAGCACGGTGACGGTGGTCGCAATCCCAAGCGCAAGGATGACGCGCCCGGAGCGCTGTTCGAAGGACTGGTGGAGGTCCAGCGGCTGATCGGCTGTGCGCTTCCGGCGCAACAGCCCCACGCCCAGAACGATGACGACAGCGGTCCAGACGATCGCCGCGACAATGAGGAAGATGAACAGCGTGTGCCGAATCTGGTCGGATTGCAGCCCTTGAGGGTCGAGCGCCGACTGCCGGCCCGCGCACGCAGCAAGCGGCCAAGTCATGCACAATACCAGAACCCTTCGCACCCAGACCTGCATTGACGTTTTGTCGCACTCCGCTTCACATGCGGAACCGGTCAGGCGTACAAAGGTTCCTATGCGCTAATCCGGCCGGTTCGCCGAATTCGAGCCGCCCAGTTCCGGGATGTCGGCGAGCGCCGTGGCATCGGACCGGAGCTGCCTGATAACGCTGAATGTACCGTCCGCCTCGAGCACGACCGCACCGACATCTTCAACACGATCAATGCCATGCTGCCGGACGGCGGCGCGAACGTCCGCCTCTGCCACACGCTGGCTGCGCATCGCCTCGTGAACAAATCGCCCCTGATGGAGCAGCAACGTCGGCTGCGGATTCACGACCACCCGCAACTGGCTCCACTGCGCCACGGCGAAGGCGATGATGAATTGCAGGCCGATCAGGATGATGAAGCCGACCAGCGACTGCGCCACGCTGATGTTGCCGGACAACACGCTGTTGGCGAACGTGGAGCCGAGCGCGACCGTGACGATCAGGTCGAAGGCGTACCATTTGGCAAGCGTTCGGGGCCCCGCGATCCGGAGCAGGACGACCAGCGCGACATACGTGACGGTCGTGCCGATCGCGGTTCTCAGGAGCGGGGTCCAACCCTGGAAAAGGATATGTCCGACATCGGGCATGACAGCCACGCGCCCGGACTAGAATGGCCAGCCCTTGTCAGCGATCAGGATCGCCGCATCGCCGGCGGCCATCAGCAGCAGCACGATAAGGACGGCGATCATCGCGCCGGGTTGGGCAAGCACGCGCAGTTCTTCCAGCATGGGTTGGCTCCAAAAACGCGGATGTTCCGCAGCAGCAATGTCGCGATGACTTGAGGGTTCCTGCGGACGTGCAGGGAGTTGATGGCCGCCCCGCCGGAACGAAGGCTCGAGATCGCGCGTTCCTGCGACGAATTCGAGGGTTCACGTGCCGCGCTATCATTTCGATCTGGTCGACTCCAAGACCGTCGCAGACGAGGGGGGTGCTGAATTGCCCGATGACATCATGGCGCTGGATGTTGCCGAGGAGATCGCGAAGAGGCTCCTTGCGGAGCGTCCCGAACTCAAGAATCGTCAATTTTCCATCCTGGTCACGAACCACGAGGGTGAGGAGATCGGGAAGGTACCCCTGGATGTCCTGCACTGAAGCTTTGGCCTGACAAGGCATTGAGGATCATGGCGTTGAGGATCGGCGTGATCTCGGATACGCACGGCCTTCTCAGGCCGGAGGCCGAACGCTGTCTTGCGGGAGTCTCGCATATCCTCCACGCCGGTGATATCGGCGCGCCGGAGGTTCTGGAGCGGCTTTGCCGAATAGCGCCCGTCACCGCCATCAGGGGAAACGTCGACGTTGGCAGCTGGGCGAGCCGCTATCCTGAAACCGAAACGGTGCACCTCGGCGCTCGTTGCTTCTACCTCCTGCACGATCTCAAGGCGCTCGCGATCGACCCTGCAGCATCCGGTGTGAACGTGGTGATATCAGGACATTCGCACCGGGTGCGGGTCAACACGATCAACGGAGTGCTTTTCCTCAATCCCGGGAGCGCCGGTCCAAGGCGCTTCAAGCTGCCGATCACGCTGGCAACGCTCGATCTGGATGAGGGCGGCGACCTGCGGCCAGCCATCCATGAGCTCGACGCGTGAACGAGGCAGGTGCGTGCCTGCTAGTGGGTATTCGATTTTTGCCACCGCTCCAGATCAATCGGGGGACGCTTTGGGTCGATCTGCTCCTTCTCGGGATTTCCCTGCCAAGGCTGATCGGTCTGCCGGTGGGTTGGCAAATCGGTCTGCTGTCGCGGATCGTCGACCGGGGTTTCTCTCGGGTCGTTTTCAGGTTCTTTTGCTTTCGGCATAAGCTGTCCTCTCTACAATCTGTCGATGCGGCGGCACGCGATCAGCGTACGCCAGCGATAATTGCCGCTACGCGGCGCGAATGTTGATCGACGATGACGAGATCCTTTCCAGCGATGAGATATTGATCGCCCCAGAACCCGTTCAACACTTGCGTGACCTCGGGCGGCAGGTCGGCCACCTGAGTCTGGCGCGGCACTGAAGTACCGATCATCATCTCGAAATTCGGGCGATCCATCGTGGGACCGTGCGCTGATGAGAGGATAGAGCGGAGCTGCTCGCGTTGCTGATCGTTGAGGTTAGCCGGCTGGGTGGTCTGCTTCACATCCCGCGCACGGGCGCCGGTCGCGTCCTCATTGCCAGCCGGGTTTTCCTTGGCAGCTTTGCTGACCGCCTCGCGCTGCGTTGGAACTCCAGTGCCGACCGTCGTGGCCGCGGCACCTTTGTCCGCTCCTGTGGAGGGGCGGCCCAGATAGTCTGTTGCCCCGAACATCTGAGGGACGGCGAACCAGACGATGAAACCTACAAACAGGACGGCTGCCACCGCCGAACCCACCATCATCAGCTTCCGGGTCCCGTCCTTCTCCGTTTCACGCGATAGATCCTTGACCATGAACAAAAAGCCTTCGGTATGAACTGGAAGGTCAACACGGGCAGGAATCGTTCGTTCCTAGGGGCATGCATCAGCATCGATCAGGAACGAGCGACGCCGCATCTCATTGCCAGCGCATGAGGTCGCGAGACCGAAACAAGGAGCATGCAATGTCCAAAATGCCCCCCGTACCGCCGGAGCAGCGAAGCGACAAGGGACCCGGGTCTGATCCAAAGAGCGAGACCGAGGACAAAGTCCCCGGCCGCGAGAACTTCGACACCCAGGGCCGTCACGGCAACATCAAGCAGAACACGACAAACCAAGGCTACCAGCAGGACCGATGAATGCCACACAAGAACTCAGACACTGAACGCTTCGGTGGTCCGGGCTCCTCGCGGCAGGACCGCAAGCACCCCGAAAAGGGAGGTCGCGAGCATGAGCGCCCTGCGCCCGGAATGCCCACCAACGACCGCAAATCACACGTCTCGGGAGGCGGTGGTGAGCGCGACCAACATCACACGCACAATGATCGCGAGAGGAGCTGAGCAATGCCTAAGACAACTTCGAGCTTGATGCTGATCGCCTTCCTGGCGACCGCGTCGATAGGGGCCGCCTCGGCGCAGAGTGGCGGGGGTGGCGGCGGCGGTGGCGGTTCGGGAGGATCGGGCGGAGCAAGCGCGAGCAGCACGAGCGGCGGCACCGGCGGCACCACAAGCCCCGGGTCAGCCGGCGGTGCCTCGAGCCTTGGGTCTGCAGGCGTTGGGTCTGCAGGTCCTGGGTCTGCAGGCCTCGGGTCTGCTGGAGCTACAAACCAGACAGGCGGTGCATCGCCCAATCTGGGTAATCCGGCCGACGCGGCTGCGGCTTCGCGCGGCACGACGGCTAACGGCACGAACACCGCTGGCACGAACACGGCTGGAACGGCCCAATCAACCGGTGGTGGCCCGCGAGGATCAACCACCGTCGGTCGGGCGGGCAACCCCGCAGGAGGGACCAGCAGCGGACGGATCGACGGAACTGCGACACCCGGTCCGTCGATGCCGGGCGACGCCGAAATACGCTCGGAGAACTCTCAGGATTCCCACGTCGATCGGAAGATCAAGAGCATCTGCAAAGGTTGCTAGATCGGTGATCAGGACGTCGGGTCCCCCGGCGTCCAATCGAGGTCGTCCTCGCTTCGAGGTTCGGGGTCGGGCGAGCAGGGCTTGATCTTCAGATCGTCCTCGAGCCTGGGCTTGCCCTCGCTGCTTTCGACCAGACCGGCGTCTTCGGCTTTCTTCAGCGTTTCCTCTTTGGTCGGAAATGTCCGGCTCAGTTTTTCGTCATCCTTGAACAGGGCATACGCCATATCGGCTCCTCGCAGTTTGATCATCGACAACTTTGGCGGCGGCCGTCACGCGCGGGCACCGCCAATGCTACGGCTGTCACTTCCGCTTGCGCTTGAGACGTTGCGCGCCGTTTCCCCGTTTTCCTTTGCCGTGCTTCACGGCGGGCCGTCTCGACCTTCTTGCCATTTGTACCTCCTTGTCGCCGGGGTGAAGCTCTAGCCGACATCCCTGAGATTGCTCAGGATCGCCAGGTGACGCTGAATGATCGGCAGCGACATCTGTGCGACCTGCTGTTCGCCGGGGTTGCCACCGGATCGCAAATAGGAATTGTTGAGCGCGAGCAATTCACGGTGCCCGCGGATCTGCCCCTGCACATACATCCGGTCGAAGGGACCCGACGGTGTGGCCTGAAGGCGCTGAAGCAGGGCGGCATGATCCGGCCGTAGCGGTGCCGATCCCGGCGCTGCTCCGAGCGCGCTCGCGACCTGGACCTGTTCGGCGATCTCTGCATTCGCGAAGTTGACGATGTCGGGATTGCCGGTGCGCGTCAGCGCGAGCTGACTCGTCTGCATCGCAAACGCGCCACCCATGAGGTCGGCCGTTCGAAAATCCCGCTGCGGGATTGGTTTGGATTGCGCAGTGTAGGTCGATAGTCCGAGGCCGCCCAATGCAAGTAAAAACGATCTTCTCAGCATGATGAAGCTCCAATGTTGGATTCACAAGACGCTGCGACCGTTTCGAACGTTCCTATCGTCACCATAAGCAGCCGAGCGATGCTCCATCTAGCGCCTTCGGCGGCATGAGATGAGCAGGCAGGTTAACGCAGGTTATTGGCACGGGGAGTGCGTCATGATCATAGGAACGGCAACCTGGAGGAGGGTTTGTCCATCATCCAGATGCCGACCGGCGCACGAGTAGATTCATGCAAGACAGCGATTCATCCAGCTTCCCGATTTCCGCGGGCGTCCTTCTCGGGCTTGGTCTGGGCGGATTTTTCGACGGCATCGTGTTTCATCAGCTGCTGCAATGGCATCATATGTTAAGCGGCTGGTACCCGCTCAACTCCATCGACAACGTCAAGCTCAACACGACCTGGGACGGCATTTTCCATAGCGCAGCCTATGTTCTTGTGCTCCTCGGCCTGTATGTGCTGTGGCAACGGGCGCGCAGGTCCGACATTCACTTGTCGGGCAGCCGGTGCCTCGGCGCGGTCCTGCTCGGTTGGGGCATCTTCAATCTGGTTGAAGGCGTGGTGGACCATGAGATCTTCAAGCTGCATCGGGTGAATGAGACGGTCCCCGACGAACAGCGCATCTTCTGGGACATCGGCTTCCTGCTATGGGGTGCGGCCATGTTGGTCATCGGCGCCGCCATGTCACGCGCGGGCACGCACGGGAGGGTACATGCGGAAAGCAGTCTACAGGCTCGCTAGAGAGACTCCGCCAGCTCTGGTCTATGCCATTTTTATATTGCTGCTGGTGCTGGCGATAGCACCGGCTTTTCGCATCGTGCTGTTTGGTGTGTCGCTGGACGATCTCCTGCAACTACGTTGCTTCAATCCCAACTGATGCGGTTATCAACGCCTCATGTCCGCCCGGAGGTACCATGGTCGAGTTCAGGCTTCCGAAAC
Organism: Bradyrhizobium sp. WSM1417; assembly: GCF_000515415.1. NCBI lineage: Bacteria > Pseudomonadati > Pseudomonadota > Alphaproteobacteria > Hyphomicrobiales > Nitrobacteraceae > Bradyrhizobium > Bradyrhizobium sp. WSM1417. The sequence continues at coordinate 6,745,953 of NZ_KI911783.1, read as the reverse complement.
ACTCCCGCGTCGAAAAGGGACGGATCTGGCCCAAGCCGGATAGCAAATCGCTGCGCGAATTCCAGGTCTATCGCTGGAATCCCGACGACGGACGCAATCCCCGGCTCGACACCTACTTCGTCGACATGAGCGATTGCGGGCCCATGGTGCTGGATGGTCTGATCTGGATCAAGAACAACATCGACTCCACGCTGACGTTCAGGCGGTCCTGCCGCGAAGGCGTGTGCGGCTCCTGCTCGATGAATATCGCCGGCCAGAACACGCTCGCCTGCACCAAGTCCATGAACGAGGACGCCCCGAACGGCGAGCCGCTGCGCGTGCTGCCCTTGCCGCATCAGCCAGTGGTCAAAGACCTCGTTCCGGACCTGACGAATTTCTACGCCCAGCTCGCATTGATCGAGCCTTGGCTGCAAACCGTGTCGCCCACGCCGCCGAAGGAATGGCGGCAGAGCCATGGGGATCGGGCGAAGCTCGATGGACTGTACGAGTGCATTCTCTGCGCCTGCTGCTCGACGTCTTGTCCAAGCTACTGGTGGAATTCCGAGCGTTTCCTCGGCCCAGCGGCTTTGATCCAGGCGGCGCGGTGGGTCAATGACAGCCGCGACGAAGCGACAGGCGAGCGCCTCGACAAGCTCGAAGACCCCTTCAGGATCTATCGCTGTCACACCATCCTCAACTGCGCGAAGGCGTGCCCGAAGGGCTTGAATCCGGGCGAAGCCATTTCGGGATTGCGGCTCAAGATGGTCGAACGGAAGTTCTGATCGGTCGGACTCTCCCCACATAAAGGAACGATGGCTGCGGCGCTGGCTTATCGACCAAACTGGAGGCGCCTGATGGGCAAGAAACAATTCGCCGCGTTGCCGTTCACGCTGAAGAATTCCGAATTGCGCGTGTTGCTGATCACGACCAGGCGCAAGGGCAGGTGGAGTGTCCCGAAGGGATCGCCGATGCGCAAGACGGAGCCGCACCGTACGGCTGCGCTCGAGGCGTACGAGGAGGCCGGTCTCCTCGGCGTCACCGCAAAGCGCGCGCTGGGCTCCTTCAAGCATCGTAAACGGAAGGGCGATCGCAAGCGGACCATGGACGTTGCCGTCTTTCCCATGAGGGTCCACGGGCAGGAGCGCTGGTGGCCGGAAAAGGGTGAGCGCGAAGCAATCTGGGTCTCGCCGAAGAAGGCGAGCCGTCTAGTCCACAAGGCGCAGCTTCGGCGTCTGATCGCCCGCTTCGCGGCGCAGACGGAGAAGACCGGCTCCTCGCCGCTGCTTGATGTTGTGAGTCGAGGAACCCGGGCGCCCTCGAGTAATTCAAGGTAGATGAACCAGCAACCGATCGGACTCGCATTCGAGGAGCGACCGCCTCATGAGGTCCTGGCCGCTGCGATCAAGCGGCGTCGCGCGATCCTGTTCGTCGGCGCCGGCGTCTCGATGGCTGTCGGCCTGCCGTCCTGGCAATCTCTGATCGACCATCTGCTGGATGATCTTGGACTTGAGCGCGACGTGATCGATGGAATGCACGGCGGCTATCAGATGCTGGCGGAGTACTACCGGCTGAAGCGCGGCGGAATTGGCCCGCTCCGCAGCTGGCTCGACCGCAACTGGCGCGTCGATCCGGAGAGGATCGCGGCCTCGCGGCTCCACAAGCTGATCGTGGAGCTCGATTTTCCGACCATTTACACCACGAATTACGACCGCAACCTCGAGGCAGCCTTCGAGGTCCTGGAAAAGCCCTATGCCAAGATCAGCAACGCAAAGGACATTGCAAGCGCCCGTTCCGGCGTCACGCACATCATCAAATTCCATGGCGACTTCGACGACGATGCCTCGCTGGTCCTGACCGAAACGGACTTCCTTAACCGGCTCGCGTTCGACTCGCCACTCGATATCCGGTTTCGCGCCGACGCCTTGGGAAGCACGCTGCTTTTCATCGGATACAGCATGTCCGATCCCAACATTCGGCTCCTGCTGCACCGAATTTGGCAGAGTTGGGACGAATCCGGGCACCGCCAGGACCGACCGAGGTCCTTCGTTTTCGTCACCCAGCGCAATCCGGTGCAAGAGGCCGTATTGGCGAACTGGGGCATCACCACCATCGCGCCGCCTGCCGGCGTCGGCCCGGATGATGGTGTTATCCGGTTTTTGCTGGACATCCAGCAGCGTATCGAGCGAGAGACCTAAAGCAGTCCCCGGCGCGCTGAAACGCTGCTAGCCTCGCCGCACCTCGCATATCCCGTTCCCGGCCGCCAAGGATGCGGCATGCTGCATGTCCAAAAAGCCCGCGCGCCAACGTTGCGCCATGGCAGCTTCCGACAGGTCGAACGATTTCTCAGGTCCGGCTTCCTCGCGGCCGGGCCGGTAGCTCAGGAGATAGATCCTGTCGTTGCGATCCAGGTCCTGTAGCTCGGCGCGAAGCTGGCGAGCTTCGAGGGCGTGACGAAGGCGCTGAAAGGTCTGATTGCCGAAGCTGAGATCGCTCTTGCGCTCAGCCGCGGCCTCGAGGCCATCAGGGACGTTGCCATCCCGCGCAAAGAGGTCGACGATGTAAAGACGAAGCGAGGCTGCAGCTTCGAGGACCGGATCGAAAGGCGCGTTGAGCGAGAACCCGCCATCGCCGAGCCATCTCCCGGCGACCTGCACCGGAGCGAATTCGGGGAGAAATCCGCAACTGGCCAGGATGTGATCCATTTCGATCCGCTCCGACGACGAGTCGAACAGCACGGCATCGCCGCTTTCGAGGTCCGTTGCGCAGATGGAAATGCGCAGCTCGCCGTTGTTCAGGCGCCCGAAATCGATCAGCCGCTGAAGGCGTTCGCGTGTTGGGCCGAGATCGTACAGACCGGTGAACGGGAACGACGGTAGAGGGAGACGGGGATGGAAAAAGCCGGTGTGGCCAAGCAGGCGGGTATTGATCGAACTCAGCCAGGCAGACAGATGGCGGCTGTCGCTCGTTGTAGCGACAGGCGCGGCGGGAGCATGCCAGTAGCTGCGTAAGTTCTGGATTCGGTCGGCGGTTGGACATCCGGCGATCAATGCGGCCGTGATCGCGCCGGCGGACGAGCCGGCGACCCAGTCGATGTGCGGCGAGACAGAAGTGAGTGCTTCGAATGCGCCGCCATGATACGCGCCAAGACCGAGACCGCCCGCCAACACGACGGCCGTGAGCGTTTGCTCTGCTGCCATGGGGCCGCTCGGATCAGCGGCGGGACGGGTCAGAATGGGGCTCGATTGCCGGTCCGCAGCCTGGGCCGGTCACCGATATCCCCTATATCGCCGTGCATAGGCATAGCGAGGATTGACGCCGCAATAGGCGTTCGTGCCCGATGCAGTCGCCATGCACTGAGCGTAACTGGCGAACTGGCAGTTGCCCGGATAGCCCCAAACGCGGCCCTGGAGGCAGTAGCGATCTTGTGCGACGGCCGCCGTTGGGGAGCCGATGCCCGCCACGAGCGCGAGTGCGGCGGCAGCCAGGAGCAATCGATGTTTCATGGAAATCTCCAATTTCAACAGTGAACGTCGCTCGTGAAGCGGTGTTCCAAAGTGCAACGTTCATGGCTCCTTTTCTCCGGTTCGGCGCAAATCGTTAACCTGTGTGAAGCCGTTCGATGCCGATCGCGATTAAGGTGAGGGCGCCCTCGATCGGAAGCGATATGTCTGACCAGTCTCCCAGCTTGAGAAACTTCACCATCAATTTCGGTCCCCAGCATCCCGCCGCTCATGGCGTGCTGAGGCTCGTGCTCGAACTTGACGGCGAAGTCGTCGCACGGGTCGATCCGCACATTGGTCTTTTGCATCGGGGCACCGAAAAGCTGATCGAGGCGAAGACCTATCTTCAGGCGATCCCGTATTTCGACCGGCTCGACTATGTCGCTCCTTTGACGCAGGAGCACGCATTTTGCCTGGCGATCGAGAAATTGATCGGGCTTGAAGTTCCGCGGCGAGGGCAGCTGATCAGGGTACTCTATCACGAGATCAGCCGCATCTTGTCTCATCTTCTGAACGTCACGACGCAAGCGATGGACGTCGGGGCCTTGACGCCACCGCTTTGGGGCTTCGAAGAGCGCGAGAAGCTCATGGTGTTCTACGAGCGTGCGTCCGGCAGTCGGATGCATGCCAACTATTATCGTCCCGGCGGCGTGCATCAGGACCTTCCACCGAAACTGATCGATGATATCGAAGCCTGGTGCGATCCGTTCCTGCGCGTCGTCGACGACCTGGACCGGTTGCTCTCGCTCAACCGCATCTTCAAGGCCCGAAATGTGGATATCGGCCGGGTGACGCTCGAGCAGGCCTGGGCGTGGGGCTTCTCCGGCGTGATGGTGCGGGGGTCGGGCGCGGCGTGGGACTTGCGAAAGGCACAACCCTACGACTGCTATGCCGAGATGGACTTCGACATCCCCGTCGGCAGGAACGGCGACTGCTACGACCGCTATCTCATCCGCATGGAGGAGATGCGGCAATCTGTGCGCATCATGAAGCAGTGCATCGAGAAGCTGAAGTCTGCCAACGGCCAGGGCCCGGTGCTCGTGCAGGACAACAAGGTCGCGCCGCCGCGACGTGGCGAGATGAAGCGTTCCATGGAGGCGCTGATCCACCACTTCAAGCTATACACCGAGGGCTTCCACGTTCCCGCTGGCGAGGTCTATGTCGCTGTCGAGGCTCCGAAGGGCGAGTTCGGTGTGTTCCTCATCGCGGACGGGACAAACCGTCCCTACAAGTGCAAGATCAGGTCGCCGGGGTTCGCCCACCTGCAAGCGATGGACTTTCTCTGCAGGGGGCATTTGCTCGCGGACGTCTCGGCGATCCTCGGGTCGCTGGACATCGTCTTCGGCGAGGTCGATCGCTGACTGGAAAACCGCACTGGAGGATCAGCATGGATATCAGGGAAAGCTCCGCGATGACCGAAGCGTCCGGCCTTGTGGACGATCAGTTCACCGCGCAGAACGGCTCGCACGCGCCGCACGGTGATACAAGAACAGGATTGGATACGTCTTCCCGTGCGGCCGCGGTGCAATTGGCCGACCAGCTGAGGAGCATGACCAGGGCAGCGCCGCTACAAGCGGTCTTTGCGGCGTTTCTGTTGGGCGTTCTGGTGGCTCGGCGTCGCTAGACGTCGGCCAAGGCGGTCCCTTTCGTCGGACGCCCTGGCCGTTGCAGGAGAATCAGGCCAGCGCGTTCGTCACCGGCGGCTCGTTCATCTGCTCCACCTGTGCCCCACTATCCGGCCGTGCCGGTCCGAGCACAGGCTCCTCGCCCAAAGGCTCGAACCCGGCGCGGAAGCTGAACGACCCCTGGCCGTCGAGCGAAGGACCTTCGCAGTAGCGCCCGGGCTGCAGCGGCGCCGCGTTGCGTTCGGTGCCCATGAACATGTAGCTGAACTCGGTCGCCTCCTTGCTGCGATCGAAGCTGTTCGGAATCGGGAGAGCGGCGTCCTTGCCCATTTCCTCGATCACTGCGAGCCATTGCTGTTGATGCATGGTGTCGCGCGCAATCAGGTAGCTCAGCATGTCCTGCATACCGGGATCGCTCGTGGAGTTGAAGAGACGCACGGCAAGGGTCCGGCCGGTGGATTCGGCGGCGACGTTGCAGTACATGTCGGCGGCCAGATTGCCGCTGGCATAGACATGCGAACAATCGAAGGGGACGCCGTCGCAATTTGCAGGGAAGGCGGCCATGCCGGTCGAGAGCAGATGCCGGTGCAGCATGCCCTCGATCACATGCCGCGGCCGCTCGCCGCCGTTCATCACCGCGCCGACGACCGGGTTGGCCTGCAGGCTAGTCTCCTGCATCGTTGCCGGCGCATTCTCCAGGTTCAACGCAACAGCGGTCGCGAGCATCTCGATGTGGCTGATCTCTTCGGTCGCGGTATTGAGCAGGACGTCGCGATATTTGGCCGGCCCCCGCGCACCCCAGGCCTGGAAGAAATACTGAAGGCAGACGCGGATCTCGCCCTCGACGCCGCCAATGGCCTGCTGCAGCTGGCGGGCGAAGATCGGATCGGGCTTCTCGACCCTGACCGGATATTGCAGTCGTTTGTCGAAGTAGTACATGCGCAGCTCCTTTTGTGTTCAACGCTATTGCGCAATGAGTGCTGCCGGGTTGCGTTCCTATGGAGTTTCTAGCGGCTACTTTGAAATGCCTCTAATTGCGACTGAACGCGATGCGGCCCCGGCGAGGAGAGGATCTCGCCGGGGCCGCTCTCATGCGCGCAACAGCAAGGAGCGCGCTTTGGGAAATTGCGAACCGCGAACCGTTAGCGGCGCGGCATGGTGCCGTTGGATGGCGGGGTCGTCTCGTTGCGCATGCCGGAAGGACTGGAGGCACCTTGTCCGCCCCGCTCGACATGCGTGATGCCGCCGCCGCCGCCGGAGCCACTGGCTCCGCCTGAGCCGGCTCCCGCACCACCGCCAGCTCCAGCTCCAGCTCCAGCACCGCCGCCTGCGCCGCCGGCACCAGCGCCAGCGCCGCCTCCGGCCCCACCACCGGCGCCGCCTGCGCCACCACCAGCGCCACCGCCTGCACCTTGTGCGAACGCTGCGCCGACTGAAGCGCCTGCAAGCATTGCTGCCGTAAAGATCGTCAGGATCGTCTTACGCATCTTTCTTCTCCTTGAGGTTTCGATGTCAGACCAATCATGTGAAGCGTTGACCGTTCCTAGCCGCGCAGCGTGATCAAGCTTTGTGGCCGACGACTCCGCGTCGATATTGCGAAGGCACGGCAACTTCGTCGAACCGTTCGGCGAGAGCGTCGAGAGCCGAGCGCATGTGCGGCCCCTGCATGGCCGCGCCATGTCCGGTGACGACGATCTCTGGAGCGAGCGCGGCAAGTGCGCGCACCGATCTCTTGGCGCTTTCCCAATCGGGAGTGAAATACATCGGGGGCCCGTGCATCTCCGGCGTCTGCGTCACCGCGGCGTAAATGGATTCCTGCCGCGTCGTGATGAAGGCGTCGCCGGCGATCAGCACGCGGTCGCCTTCGCGCCAGAGGGAGATATGCCCTGGGGTATGGCCGGGCGTATGGATCCACTGCCATTCCGGCATGAAGGGTACGCTGTGATCAAAGGGCAGATCATAAAGGCGCGATGCGACGTTCACCGGCTTTGTCGGGAATAGCGGAGAGAGCCGAGCGAGCAGCCCGCCACCGACGCCGGGGTCGGCCGATGGATAGGATTGGCTTCCATCAAGATAGGGATGCTCGGCCGCATGGGCATAAACCGGCACCTCCCATTCATTTGCCAACGTTTCGAGCACGCCGACGTGATCGAAATGCCCATGCGTCATGATGATGCAGGCGGGCCGGCCGTTTCCTCCGAACCTGGCTTTCGCGGCGGCGCGGATGGCGCCAGCCGATCCCGGAATGCCGGCGTCCACCAGCACCCAATTGCCGTCGCCGGCGTTCTCGAAGCCGACGAAGATGACGTTGACGATCGCAAGCTGACGATAGGCAACGTCAGCGACGATCTGCCGCGTGTTGTCGTTGCGGTCGAGGTCGGATTGCGGGTGCTCCGCGTCGGCGGAAGAGGAAAGCGAGATTTGGGTCATGTCCATTCGGGTCCGATTTGGTCAGCTCTCTAGCGCTCGATCGTGCCGATCCGACGGATCTTCTTCTGAAGCAGCATCACGCCGTACAGCAGCGCCTCCGCGGTCGGCGGGCAGCCGGGCACGTAGATGTCGACCGGCACGACACGATCGCAACCGCGCACGACCGAATACGAATAATGATAGTAACCACCGCCGTTGGCGCACGACCCCATCGAGATCACGTAGCGCGGCTCGGGCATCTGGTCGTAGATCTTGCGAAACGCCGGCGCCATTTTGTTGGTGAGCGTGCCCGCAACGATGATCACGTCGGATTGGCGTGGCGATGCGCGCGGCGCGAATCCGAAGCGTTCGGCGTCATAGCGCGGCATCGACATCTGCATCATCTCGACAGCGCAGCAGGCGAGCCCGAACGTCATCCACATCAGCGACCCCGTTCGGGCCCAGGTGATCAGCTCCTCCGCGGTCGCCGTGAAGAAGCCCTTGTCCGCAAGATCGTCGCGGATCGTCATGAAGAACGGATCGGAAGCGTTGTCCGGCCGTCCCTCGCCCGGCCGGCCAAGTCCCTGCCGGCCAAGCGAGGGGCCTGAGTTGCTGGCGTGCGGAGAACTGTTTGTCATTCTTATCCCTGAGCGCTGCGGCCGTTTGGCGATCCGACCACGCTCCGGAAAACCGTCGGTTGTATGCAGCGTTCCTGCGGCGGTAGGGGGATTTGTGTTCTGTTATCGCAGGTTAGCCTCGGGTCCGGCGGCCGGAACCCAGCGTTCGCCTCACTTATCACCCTAGGAACGATCCACCTAAGCTGCGGTTGGCGGCAACAAGGCCCGTGAAATGGAGAATATGAGATGACGAACGCAGCCCGCGATACATTCGTGGTTGGACTACGCAATGCGCATGCGATGGAAGTGCAGGCGCGAGAGTTGATGGAACGCCAGTCGGAACGGCTGGACGAATATCCCGAAGTCAAGGCAAAGGTTGCGGCCCACCTTCAAGAGACCAACGAGCAGCTGAAGCGGCTGGAGAGATGTCTGGAAGCCTGCGGGGAGAGTACCTCCAGCCTCAAGGATACGACGCAATCCATGATGGCGAACATGCAAGCGATGGCACACTCGGTTGCCGGAGACGAGATTCTCAAGAATACGTTCGCCAACAATGCCTTCGAGAATTTCGAGATCGCTGCCTACAAGTCTCTGCTCGCCCTTTGTGGCGCCGCTGGTTTCGCGGAGGCCAAGGAGCCTCTCGAGACATCGCTGAAGGAGGAGCAGCGCATGGCCGCCTGGATCGACTCAAATGTCGAGAAGGTGACAATGGAATATCTGTCGCATCAGCGTCAGGCGGCCTGATCGCAGGCCATCGCTACCCGCCGAATCCGCCGGTCTGAGACCGGCGGCTTCGGCCGCTGAGTCCGCCTGCGCTCTCATATGGGCTCGCAGGACGAAACCCTCTCATCCGCGTTTTGCTGTCATGGCGCACATCATCTTCAGCGACTACCGCAGTCCTGGCGCCGAACAGGCTTATGAGATCGCATGGGACTTTCTCGCCCGCAGCGGGGCGATCCACGATGAGTTCGATGCGTGCGTATTTCTGGCCCAGCGCATCACCATGATGGTCGAGGAAGGCCAGGCGAACCGGATCCGGATGGCCAATCGCGCGATCTCCGAATACCAGTACCATCTCGAGAATCTCTGCAAGCCGGTCCGTGGCGCGGCTGCTTCACGGGCTTGAGGGCTCGCGCGGGTTTGTGGGCTCTTTCTACCGCTTACTGCCGATCGGCGATCGTCAGCTGGCCGCGTGCCCCGGTACGTCCGCTCCTGCGCGGTGCAATGGCCGGAACGAGTGCCGGCGCTTCCCCGGCCATGCGCATGGCAAAATAGGCGATGGTCGCGCGAAGGCCATCCTTGAGCGCCACGCGCGGGCGCCACCCCAACGCCTTCACGGCCGTGTCGATGACGGGCTTGCGGCGCTTCGGATCGTCCTTCGGCAGCTCCTCGAACCGGAGCGGGGAGGCTGATTCCGTATACGCCAGCACGTCGCGCGCGATCGCCTCGATGGTAACCTCGTGCGGATTACCCAGATTGCAGGGTCCGGTGACCGACGATGGACTCTCCATGAGCAGCTGGAGGCCGCGCACGAGATCGTCGACGAAGCAGAAGCTCCTGGTCTGCGTACCGCCTCCATAGATCGTGATCGGCTCGCCCCGAAGCGCCTGCACGATGAAGTTGGAGACCACGCGCCCGTCGTTCTCCAGCATCCGGGGTCCATAGGTGTTGAAGATGCGCGCGACCTTGATTTCAACCCCGTACATGCGATGGTAATCGAACATCAGCGTTTCCGCGGCTCGCTTGCCTTCGTCGTAGCAAGCCCGGGGCCCGATCGGATTGACGTTGCCGAGATAGGTTTCCGGCTGGGGATGGACCTCCGGATCGCCGTAGACCTCGCTGGTCGATGCCTGCAGCACCCGGGCGCCTTTCCGCTGCGCGAGCTCCAGCATGTTGATGGTGCCGAGCACGCACGTCTTCATCGTGCCGACCGGATCTTTCTGATAGTGACGGGGCGACGCCGGGCAGGCGAGACTGTAGATCCGGTCGATGTCGCCCTCGATCTCGACGGGATCGCGCACGTCATGTTCGATGAAGCGAAAGTTCGGATGATTGAGCAGCGGCCGGATGTTATCGATCCTTCCCGTAAACAGGTTGTCGAGGCAGATCACGGTGTGGCCGCGTTGCAAAAGCGCGTCGCAGAGATGCGATCCGATGAAGCCGGCGCCGCCGGCCACCAGAACGGTGGGAGAGCGGCGGGACGCGTTGATGCGGGTCTGAAGTGTCATGGTGCTGCCTTTCAGATTTGAGCGACCTGCATGGGACGCGAGGCGGGAAGTTGCGGGGTTTTCCGGCGGCGACGGACCGATGCCTCGGCGTAGTAGGTCTCCACTTGCCGGGCGCGATGGTCGGAGGTGTGGTCGGCCAGAACGCGGCGCCGTGCGTTCTCCGCGATCGTGCGCCTTTGCTCCTCGGGCATGTCGCGCAGGATCTCCACGACGTCGCGGGGGTCCGATGCGAGCAGGATTTCCCGGGAAGGCTCGAAGACGGTCTCGATTCCAGGCCACCGGTCCGAGATCACGGGCGTGCCGCACGCGGCCGCTTCGAACAGCCGAACGCTGGGCGAGAAGCCGAGTGCGCGCATGTCGGCACGGGTGGCGTTTAGCGTAAAGCGTTGCCCTGCGTAAAACTCCGGATGATGTTTGGGTGTAAGGTGCTCGATCCGGGCGACATTGGCGGGCCAGACCACCTCATCGGGATATTGCGCGCCGGCGACGACGAATTGCTCGCGTGACAGAGTGCGAGCGGGGGCGAGCAGCAACTGCTCCAGAACCGGCTGCCGGTCCTCGCTGTAGGTTCCGAGATAGCCCAGTGCCCACTTCTTCTCCGCGCGTTGCGGTGCGTAGATGTCGGTGTCGGCACTGCAATACAGCACCCGAGCCAGCGGACTACCATAGTTCTCCTCGATCATGCCGGGCACCGGGCCGCCGGCAAAGGACAAATAGAGGTCGAAGCGCGGGATCATCGCCGCGGAAAGATAGTCCAGGCCCTGCTCGAGCTTCGCAAGCGTGACCGGCGTGTCGATGTCGTAGAAGGCGGTAATCCCGCGGGCGTGGGTCGTGATCCATTCGGAGATCGCGATGCCGTCGGGCACGTAGGAGCCGATGACCACCAGATCGGCATCCCGGATCATCTTGCCGAAGCGCTGCGGGATGTCCTTCAAGGATTGATAAAGCTCGACGGTCCAACCGGAAGGCTTGGCAAGATCACGATGCTCGCGATACCAGGGGACGTCGCGTTCGAGAAATGTTACGTGGTGACCTCGTCGTGCCAGGGCTTCGATCAGGGCACGATAGGTCGTGGCATGACCATTGCCCCAGGACGAAGTGACCGAAAGACCGACGACGACGATATTGAGGTTCATTCTGCTGCCTCGATTCGCGAACTGCTTGCGGCAAAGAGATCGTTGAACTGGCGCGCGCGCTGCCGGTAGGTGTGATGGCTCAGAATGCGCGCACGAGCGCGCCTTGCGATCGCCTGAGCCCGGTCGGGGCGCAGTGCGGAAAGATGCTCTGCGACCTCCGCCCCGCTCGCGGCCACCAGCACCTCGCGATCTGGCTCGAGAAAATGATCGATGCCGTCCCACTGGTCGGTGATCAGGCAGGCTCCGGCACCGATGGCTTCGAACACGCGTGTCGGCGGCGAGAAACCGTAGCGCGCCATGCTGTCGCGATTGACGTTCAGCGTGGCCAGACCGGAGCCGAAGAACGCGTTGTGATCGCCGGTTCCGACATGCCCGACCTTATGCAGATTAGTTGGCGTGTCTTTGGAGTCCCACCCCGATCCACCGAGCACGAATGTCTTGTCCGGCAATCGGCGTGCGACATCAATGAAGAACCGCTCGACGCGCTGCTCGCGATCAGGGAGGCGGTTTGCCAGCAAGCTCAGATCGCACGTGAAGCGCGCATTGGGCGGCGCCGGAAAGTGCGTGGCGGGGTCGAGCGCATTGTAGATCGGCACGCAGTCTCGCGCGCCGATACCGCGATAAGCGGATACGACGGCATCGCCGCCGCCATAAGTCAAAACCATGTCATAAGACCGGATCGCATGGCGCAGATGATGGTCTGGATTGTCCGCCACCGACTCCAGCGTCGCGGGGGCGTCGACGTCCCAGTAGATGCGCATTGCATTCGACGGGACGTCGGCGACCGCGTTCTCCAGCTCCTGATCGAAGACGCCGACGCCGCTGGCCTTGACCAGCATGTCGGCCGAGCGGGCGGCTTCCTCAAGCGAGCTTCGCCAGCCGTCAGGCGTTGCGGCGTAGACCACCACCTTCGCCCAATCGGGATCGTCGATGTCGCGATGGGCCTGGCGCTCGAAGGCATCGGGCTCGAAGAATGTGACGTCGTGGCCGAGGGCCGCAATCTCCTTCAGCATGCCGCGGTAATAGGTGGCGGCACCGTTCCAGTAGGATGAGACGAGGCTGGATCCGAAGAAGCAGATCTTCATGCGGAGGCTCCGATATATCGCAGGGGCTGGGTGGCGTGGCCTGAGGCCCGGAGGTCCTGCACGATGCCGACAAGCTGCTCCGCCCGGTGACGGCAGGTGTGACGCTCCTTGATGGTCCGGAGTCCGGTCTCCACCGTGGCGGACCACAACTCCCGGTCATCGAGCAGTGCACGAAGCGCCCGTTTCATTTCGGTGCCGTCGGAGGCGCTGAGATAGGCACCTTCCGGGAACAGGCCTTCCGCATCCGACCAGGGGGCCGAGACCAGTGGAATGCCGCACGCCATCGCCTCGAAGACACGAATGGTCGGAATGCCCGGAAGCAGGCGGACATAGGGGCCGCGGGGAACGTGGACAGTCGCGCGTGCGCCGGCGAAAGCAATGGGAGCCCAGTGCGCGGGCAGCCAGCCGCCATACCGAATGCCTGCCGCCTGAATGGTCGCGAGGGCTGCGTCCGAATAGCGGACGCCATAGACGCCCGCGCCCAGCTTCAGCTCGGCCACGGGTTCGACCAGAAATTCGTTGAGCTCGGCGCTGCGTTCGCCGTCGCCCCAATTGCCGATCCAGACGACATCGTCGGTGCGCTCGACATGCGGCAGCGGATGGTACAGGGCGATGTCGGCCGCCTCGTGCCAGGTGAAGGCCCGGTCGGCCCAGCCGAGCTTCAGATAGATTTGACGAAGGACCTCGCCGAAGGCGAGCACACCGTCGAAGCCGTCGAGGTCGAACTGCGCAAGTTCGTCCGGTGCGCTGACGGCGCGATGATGGGTATCGTGGAACAGCAGCGTGAAGGGAGCGCCGTGAGCCCGTTTCGATCCGATGTCCGCGATCAGATCAGGTGAATTCCATTCGTGGACGACGACGAGATCGGCGCCGTGCAAGGCTTCACCGAGATCAAGGGAGGCGTCGTAACGGCGGATGCCGATGCCGGGAAACAGCGCTGGAATATCCTCCATCGTCTGACTGCCACCCTCGCGGATCGCATTCAATCGGCTCCAACCGTCGATCGGCTCGAACACGACGACCTCGTGACCGAGCGCGTGAAGTTCGCGGGCATAACCGCGCAGGAAATGGGCATTGCCGTTGTTCCAGCAGGACGTGAACGCGTGATAGAACAGAGCGCATTTCATGCGCGGACCTCCATGGGGGCGGGCGCGTGATGGACGGCAAGCAGCTCCCGGTAGAGGCTGAGATAGGCGCTCGTGGTCCGGGTCAACGAGTAGGTCAGGGAATGCTCAAAGGCGGCACGTTGCAGCCGCACCCGCTCGCGATCGTCGGTGCACAGATCTGCGAGTGCTCGATGCAGCGCCTTGCTGTCGGTGGGATCGACGAACAGCGCGGCCCCGCTCCATAATTCCTTGAAAGTGGGAATGTCGGACAGGATGAGAGCACATCCCGCCGCCGCGGCTTCCAGGACGGAGAGGCCGAACGGCTCATAGAGCGCGGGGCTGGCGAAGATGGCGGCGTGCTGCAAGTGCGCGCGCATGGCTTCGTGAGACAACTGCCCGAGCCAGGTGACGGAAGCCGAAGGGCACTCATCCGCCGGCCCGGCGACCTGAACGGGCCAGTCCAGCCCAGACGCTGCAGCCGCCAGGACCTCGATGTTCTTGGCGCGGTCCCAAAGCCGGCCCGCCGCAAAGATCATGTCTTGCTTCCGTCCCGCGGGATCCTGAGGGCCAATTCCATTCCAGATCACGACGCCGCGTGAGCGAGGCTGATAGATTTCCGCAATGTCATCGTGGAAGGACTGGCTGGGACAAACCCAGGCCTGTGCCGTGTCGAGTGCGGCTGTCACCCGTTCGGTGTAGCCGCGCCATTTCGGTTCGCCGAGCCAGCTCGTATCGCGGCAGGCGAGCCCCCAGGAGTTGACGCAGGAGTGCGCGACGACCACCACTGGAGCGCGCCAGGCGAAGTTCGCCTCGCGAAAACTATTGAGGTGAACGAGGTCAGGCCTGATTCCGGCTTCGAGCTTCGCAAGGACGCGCCTGGCCTGGGACAGATCTTGTCCTTCCGGATCCTGCCACTCGAGTGCAAGGTCCGTTTCGATCAGGCGGACCCGCGAGCCACGGAGCATCGCAAGGTGGCCGGCGCGCGCGCGCGGACCCATCGTCACCAGGGTGACGTCGGCGCCCTTCGCAGCAAGGGACGAAGCTAGAGATGACGAGTAGGTCCAGACACCTCCGACGGTATCGGTCGTCATCAGGATCCTGAGCTGCGAACTGCGGCTCATGATGCCACCTGCAGTTCGAGAGTCTCTAGCGGGACCGGGCGATCGTTCTGCACGTCGCTGAACTGGTCGAACATCGCGAGATAGTGCCGGTGCGCGCGTTCCCACGCGAAGTCGTCGGGCTCGCCCCACAGCTTTCGATAATCCGGCGAGCCCGGATAGGGATACAGCGGGACCGGATCGTTGGCCCAGATGCCGGCATCCTGCATGGTGCGGCGCCAGCGCTGCACGACGGGGTCATCGTCCTCGGGGACTTCGATCAAATTGGCCTGCACGAAAGGAACGTGACGGCGCGCTTCGACCAGCCGTTCGGCAAGCTGGTCGGTCGTCATCTTGCAGTTCTTGGCGAGCGCGGCGCGGCCCTCGACCGTGAGGCTCTCGATGCCGGCTTCAATCGAGACGCAGCCGGCGCGGCCGAGCAGAGCCAGCATGTCCGGCTTCCAGAGGTCGATGCGGGTCTGCACTCCGAACTTCAGCCCGCGTGTGGTCATCCCTTCCAGCAGTTCCGCGTTGGGAAGGAAAATCTCGTCGATGAAATAGACATATTCGATGCCCTGATGACGCAGGCCGTCGATCTCTTCGAGAACGATGGAGGCAGGCCGCTTGCGGTAGGCGTTGCGGAAGTTCTCCTTGGCGCAGAAGGTGCAGTTGTACGGACATCCCCTGGATGATTCGACCTCGGCGCCTGGCGCCTGCGGCTCGGCTTCGAAGCGGTGGTGGTGATGGTGATGCCGCCGGATCATCTCCTCCGGCCAGTCCAGCGGCGGCTGATCCTTGAACGCGACGGCCTGCGGGCCGCCATTGACACGGAGCGATGCGCCGTCGGCAAAGCACAGACCCGGAAAGTCCCGCTCGCCATTGGCAAGACGCAGTAAGGACGCCTCGCACTCGCCCATCACGACGATGTCGGTGCCGAGCTTTCGAATCGCCGCTTTTGGCACGGTCGAGCCGTGGGGGCCCACCGCGACGAGGATCGGAGCCAAGTCGCGCACCGCCATCGCGAGCTCCTGCGGAACGCGGAGCTCGGGAGGAGCACAGCGCCAGAACAGATAGGTCGGCGCCGTCGTGATGACGATCTGGTCGGGGCCGAACGCGCGCAGCTCGGCTTCGATCTCGGCGAGGGAAAGATCGAACATGTGGGCGTCGAGCAGCAGTGTCTTGTGCCCGGCCGCCTTCAGGTAATGCTCGGAGATCCCGAGTTCGAGCGGAAGGTGAGGGGATCGGCAGCCAAAATAGATGCTGCCGCCAAAATCCCAATTGGGGTTGATGAGGGCAACACGCGTCATGCCAGCGCCTCGCGGTTGTCCTGTGACGATCCGAAGCGGCCGTCCAGCCAGGTGTGAAGGGATCGGAGGCCGTCTGCGAACGAAACCTGAGGCGCCCAGCCGAGCGCGCTGGAGAGGGCGCGCGTGTCGGTCACGTACCAGGGCTGATCACCGGGCCTCCAATCGGCAAAGCGATAGGCCACCTTGCGGCCGGTCAGATCGGTGATGCGGTCGATCAATTCCAGCAGACTGATCGCGTTGGCCGGACCGCCACCAAGGTTGAAGACGCGTCCACGGGCGAGTGCGATTCCGTCGAGCACGGCGAGCCAGGCCGAGGCCGCGTCGGAGACGTGAAGCGCATCGCGGACCTGATGGCCATCGCCATAGATCGTCAGCTCCTTGCTGCGGATGGCGCTCAGCAGGAAATGCGCGATCCAGCCCTGATCCTCCGTGCCGAATTGACGGGGGCCATAGATACAGCTCATGCGCATCACCACGGTCTGCAGGCCGTAGACCCGCGCGTAGTCGTGAACGTATTGGTCCGCCGTTCCCTTGGAGCATCCATAGGGGCTGTAGAAGTCGAGCGGCGCATTTTCCGAGATGCCGGCGGCGAGCAGGCCGCTTGTCGGCGTGTAGCGGCGGCCGGTGAGCGCGATGTCGCCATCATCGATCAGGCGTCCGTAGACCTTGTTGGTCGAGGCGAACACGATCGGCGCGGCGTTGTTGTGGAGGCGCACAGCTTCGAGCACGTTCAGTGTGCCCCGCGCGTTGATCTCGAAATCGGCGGCCGGATCGCTCACGCTGTCGGTGACGGCGACCTGGGCGGCCAAATGCAGCACGGCGCGGGCTTCGCGTACCGCGTCGATCACCGGGATCGGCTCGCGAATGTCGGCCACGGTGATTGTGACCCGGTCGCCATGCCGGGACTTCAGCCACTGCGCATTCTCCCGCACGCCGGCGCGGGCGAGGTTATCCAGGATCAGCACCGGCTCGCCGCGCTCCGCCAGGCGGTCGGCGAGGTTGCAGCCGATAAACCCGCAGCCGCCGGTGATCAGGACGGGTCTGTTGTCTCGTTCACTCATCACGCGACCAATCCTCGTTGCTGCAGCTCCCTGGTGGCTCGCTCCGCCTGATCGTCAGCGATCTGGTCGGCGAGATATTCCGCCAGCTCTTCGAGCCCATCCCTGAATGCGACGCGAGGCTCGAAGCCGAGCACGTCGCGGGATTTTCCCATGTCGGCGAAGCAGTGCCGGATATCCCCGGCGCGATACTTCCGCGTCAGCTCGGGCGCAATGTCGCGGCGCCCCATGACTTCGGCCAGATCCTCCGCGACCGATAGAATGGTGCGACTCTGGCCGGAACCGACGTTGAAGACGTCCTGCGCGTGCTCCGCCTCCAGTGCCATCCGGCAGGCGCGGGCGACGTCATGCACATGGACGAAGTCGCGGCGCTGCCGGCCGTCCTCGAAGACGAGGGGAGGGCGGCCGTTGAGCAGCCGGGCGGCAAAGATGGCCAGCACGCCGGTATACGGATTGGACAGGGCCTGACGTGGCCCGAACGCGTTGAAGAAGCGTAGCGCCACCGTCGGAATGCCATAAGCCTTGCCCGTGATCAGGCACATGCGCTCCTGCGCATATTTGTTGAGCGCATAGATCGAGCTCAGCGAAGGCTGCTTTGTCTCCGGCGTCGGGACGGGATCGAGCGGGTTGCCGGCTGCATCGCGCAGCTCCCAATCGCCGCGGCGAAGCTGCTCGACTGCCCGCTCCTCGCAGGCGACCACGCTCTGATCGGCGCTCCGGTAGAGACCCTCGCCGTAAATGCTCATGGACGAGGCCACCACGAGCCGCGCGACCGGGCGCTTGGACAGTGTCTGCAGCAGCACGGCGGTGCCGAGCTCGTTGGTCCTGACATAGGGTTCGATGTCGTACATGCTCTGGCCGACGCCGACTGCTGATGCGAGATGCAGGACCATGTCGGTGCCGCGCAACGCATGATCGACCGCGAGAGCGTCGGTGACGTCACCGACGACGAGCTCCGCGTCTTTGGCAAGATAGGCGGGGCGCTGGCGGTTGCCTCCGTGGACCTGCGGCGAGAGATTGTCGAGCAGGCGGACTTCATAGCCGGCCGCCAGCAGCGCGTCGGCTGCATGCGATCCGATGAATCCCGCCCCTCCAGTGATCAATACTCGCGTCATTCACCGCTCCGTGCCGCCGTGAGACCGATCCTGCGGGATCAATCCGTGATGAGAATGAAAGCGCGCTGCTGTTCTGGTCGGACGACCGGCGCGCCAGTCACATTTGGAAGTAGAAGCGATGCAAGGAATGTTCGTTCCTGCGAAACCTACAAACGAATATTTCTCTAACCTGGATCAATAACCCAGGTGAATCAGCCGGTGCACCGAGCTAGAAACGCGCGCCATGAACCGGCGCCTGCAGTTCGAGATGCCTGGCGACCGTCGCGCCGATGTCCGCAAATCCGGCGCGCTTGCCAATCGGAGAAGTTGACGTGCTCCACGCCAAAATCGGCACCTGCTCCCGCGTGTGATCGGTGCCGCTCCAGGTCGGGTCGCAACCGTGATCGGCCGTGATGATCAGGAAATCATCCTCACGCAGGCGGTTCAGCAGATCCGGAACGCGGGCATCGAAGGCTTCGAGCGCCGCTGCATAGCCCGCCACATCTCGGCGATGGCCGTACAGCGTGTCGAAATCGATGAAGTTGGCGAACAACATCCCGCCCTCGGCGAGAGAGGCCAGCCCATCGAGCGTGGCATCGAACAGCGCATGGTTGCCATCGCCGCGCAGGTTCCTCCCAGTCCCGCGATGGGCGAAGATGTCGTCGATCTTGCCGATCGTAACGATGTCACGGCCTGCGCTTTCGGCAAGATCGAGGATCGTCCGTTCCGGCGGCGGAACGGAAAAGTCCTTCCTATGCGGTGTACGCTTGAAATCACCGGCCGACGTGCCGACGAACGGCCGTGCGATGACGCGGCCGATGTTGAGGGGATCGACCAGTCGGCGGGCAACGCGGCAGACCTCATAGAGGCGTTCGAGCCCGAACGTCTCCTCGTGCGCTGCGACCTGAAACACGCTGTCGGCCGACGTATAGCAGATCGGTTCGCCCGTTCTGATGTGACGCTCGCCGAATTCGGCGATGATCTCGGTGCCGGAGGCGTGACAGTTCCCGAGGATGCCGGGCAATCGAGCCTGTTCGCACAGGCTCTCCATCAAATCGCGCGGGAAGCACGGCTTGGTTCTTGGAAAATAGCCCCAGTCGAACGGCACCGGCACGCCGGCGATCTCCCAATGACCGGATGGCGTGTCCTTGCCTTTGGAGATCTCGCTCGCGCAGCCAAATCGCGCCTGCTCAGGACGGCCATCGAGCCCCGGCGGTACGCGCCCGGTGGCGAGACGGCAAGCCTGGCCAAGACCGAGCGCAACCAGACTAGGTAGCCGAAGCGGCCCCTCCCGACGTGGTCCGTCGGCATTGCCGGCCATGCACATCTCAGCAATGTGGCCGACGGTATCGGCACCCTCGTCGCCGTAATTGACGGCATCGGGCGCGGCGCCGATCCCGACGGAGTCCATCACCAGGATCACGGCACGCATGTCGGCTCCGAGATGGCCGGGCGCGAAGACGCTGCGGACGGCGCGAGCCCGGTTTTCGCGCAATAGCGTTCGACCATCTGGGCGCAGAAGTCCGCGAACTCGTTGACGTCGAGCGGCGGGCTGGTGTGATGAGGCTCGATACCCCGATGTTCCGGGGTGAAGCAGAAGGTCACGGTGACCTGAAACTCGGCCAGCGCGTCCATCTGCCGATCGAACCAGGCGAGCGCATTGGGACGGAGGCTGTCGGCCCAGGACAGGCCGGTCCTGAGATGCTGCACGCCGAGCCGGCGCATCCAGCGCACGGCGTCGTCGAGGCGGTGGTCCTCGAAGTGAAACCACTGGCACAGCCCCATCGCAGGTGCATACTGGGCGAACAGGTCCGCCGAGGCTTTCGGCGTTCCGTCCTCGCGTAGCAGGCCCATGTGAAAATGCCGGTAGTAGGAAGAGCCTTCAGCCTCCTTGTGCCGCGTGGTCGCCTCCCAGCTCGAAGGAAGATCGTAGAGGCTGTACCAGTGAATTCGCGGCGCCCGGCCAATCAAGAGCTCGGCGGTCCGCGTCAGTCCCCAGGCCTGCACCTCCTCGGCACCGAAGGACGAGACTCCCACCTCAGTGACCCAGACCGGCAGCGAGGTGACCGCCTTGATCTCGTCGATCTTGGCCGGCCATTCCGCGATCTGCCACAAGTTCCAGTCGAGCGGAAAGCCGTGCACGGCGACGGCATCGACATGATCGAGCACGCCGCGCGCCTGCATGTTGCGCAGGAAGGACGGATCGATTGGCGACATGCCGCCGAGCACGCGCGGGAGTGTGGGATGCGCGCTGCGGATCGCCTTTCCGGCAGCGAGCGCCAGGCTCGCGAACATGGTCCAGTCCGGATCGATCAGGATGTCCCAGTGTGACTTGTTATTGGGCTCGTTCCAGATCTTGGCGGCTTCGATCATCGGCCGGTCTCCCGCGACGGATAAACCGGACCTTCCGCCTGCGGCCTTGTCACCCGCTTGCAGAGATAGACTTCCTCTTCCGGATGCGCTGCGATGGCAAAGCCGGCGCTGCGCAGCATGGCTTCGGCGCAGGCGCGGTTCGGCACCCACCAATTGGTGGGGTCGTCGGCATATTTGTTCTCGATGAAGTGCAGCTTTGGATAGCCCGGAGAATCGAACTGATCGGTGGTCCAGAAGTCGTAGTTCTTGTCGAGGGGATCCACGCGGCTGTCGCCGCGCTGCATCGACTGGAACAGCAGGAGATCGCCGGCCACGTGCTCATGGATCAGGTCGAGTGCCAGCAGAGGGTGCCGCAGGTGATAGAGCACCCCCATGAAGATCACGAGATCGAACTTTTCGCGCAGCTGTCCGACGTCGTAGGCTGACATCTTGCGGAATTCGATCCTGAGCCCGTTCACCTCGGCCGCGAAACGGGCTTGTGCGAGATATTCGTCGTCGGTGTCCAGGCCGAGGACGCGCTCGGCGCCGCGCCGCTTCATCTCCATGGCGTAGAAGCCGGCATTGCACCCGATATCGAGCACGGTCTTGCCTTCGAGACGGTCCGGGATGATTCCGGAGAAGCGGCGCCATTTCACGTTGGGATAGTCGCCGAGAAAGTGTGAAGGCGCTGTCGGCACGCCGTTCAGATCCAGATTGTGAAACCATGGTCCGAGCGCATCGACGCGCTGGCGGATTTCCTCGCGGGAGAGGGCGCCTCTGCTCATGCGGTCACTCCATTGTTCATTATGTGGGCCGGGCGGGCTGCATCCGGCGAACCGCCGGCCAGCAGTCGAGAGCGTCCGTTCCCAGGGGAGCTCTCCGCGAGCAACGCCATTGCCGTCCGGTAGCCGTCGATGGTGCCGACGTCGACATAGGATTCGCCGGCCTTGACGCCGAGACCTTGGCCGCCGGCCGCGATGTAGGCGTTGACGAGCGTCCCGAAATATTCATCGCGGCGGTCGCGCTTCGTCCACAGCGACTGGAGCTCGCGAAATCCGTTGCCGGACATCTTGAAGGCGCCCCATATCCATTTCGACGCCGCATCCGGCTGCTTGACCTGAATCTCCGTGACGCGATCGCCGTCGAGCACGACGGCATCGAAGAACTCGGGGTGTTCGACCGGAAACAGCAGAAACGACAGGTCAGCGGCCGGCAACGCCTGCAGGGCCGTCTTTGGGAACCAGACGGTATCCGGAAGTCCGACCAGAATGTCTTCGTCGTGGCCAACCACCGTGCCCGCCCTGAACACGGCATCGCAGAGCCCCGGCGCATCGGGCTGCACGACATAGGCGAGCTGGGCGCTGCCATAATGATCGCCGAAATATTCGAGAATGTCCGATTTGCCGGGGGAGATCACGAAGCAGATCTTGTCGGCGCCTCCAAGGATCAGCCGTTCCAGCAGATATTCGGAGACGGCGCACGGACGGTCGATGCCGTCGTCCCGTTGGCTTCCGACCGGAAGCAATTCCTTGGAGAAGGCGAGCGGCTGGATGCGGCTGCCGCGGCCCGCGGCCGGAACGATGCCCCACATGATCAGGCCTCCTCGGGTTGCTGTCGGCGCGCGCCGAGGGATGCCGTCTGCTCGAGCAGCGAAATCAGTTCGGCTGAGCGCTTGTCGGATGTGTGCTGATCCATGGTCCGTTCATATGCGCGTTCGGCAATGTGCTGAAGCTCGGCGTCGGCGATCGTCAACGCAGCCAGCGTGTCCTTCGCATCGCGTGCGATCAGGATCTCCTGGCCGGGTACAAAGAATTCATCCAGTCCCGGCCAGTCGTCGCTGAGCAGGGGGGCCTTACAGGCAGCGGCTTCGAACAGGCGGCCGGAGGGGCACCAGCCCATCTCCGCCATGGCCCGGCGCGTGACGTTGAGTGTCAACCGAGACGACGCAAAGAACGACGCGTGCTCCGACGGCGGCAAGTGCTGCACGAAGTAGATGTTTGGCGACCAGGGAAAATCTTCCGGGTATTGTGCACCCCCGATCAGGAAGCGCCGATCCTGCCTGCTGCGTGCGGGTTCGACGAACAGAGCCTCGAGCGCGCGCTGGCGATCCTGAGAATAAGTGCCGAGATAGGACAGATCCGCACGGTAATGTGGCTGCGACGGCACCGGTCGATGGGTGTCCGTATCGACATGGCCGTAGAGTGGGCGAACATTGGCGGCGCCGAGCCTGTCGCGAAATTCGTTGCAAATGCGTGGACCGCCGGTGAAGCTCAGGACCAGGGCGAAATCCCGCAAACCACGTGGCCCGATATAGGGAACGGCCTCGCCGGCCATGAGCTTCGCCAGCGTGACCGGCGTGTCGAGGTCGTAGAACACGGGCACCGCACGACCCTCGGCCAGGACAAGCTCCGTCGCAGCGATCGCGTCGGGACAATAGGAGGTCACGATCGCGACGTCGGCATCACGAATATCGCTGCGCGCCGCAGGAAGCACATCGTCCCAGTTCGAGAACAGTCGCAATTGGCCGCCGGGCAATTCGTGCAAATCCCGCGCGCCGGCGTAATAGGGCACGTCGCGCTCGAAAAAGACGACGCTGTGGCCGGCTCGCGCGAGATGCTTGCAAAGCCCTCGCCACAAGGTGGCGTGACCGTTGCCCCAAGACGAGGAAATTGTCAGGCCGAAAATGACGATCTTCACGCTGGCACCCGCTGATTAATCCCGGTGATCTTGAGTCCGCGATTGTCCACGCTGAGGGTGCTGACGCTGCCGGGGTCGATCTCGATCGAGAGGAAGTCGTCGAGCTCTTTCCGGGAATAGTGCAGCAGCGCCGCGCGGATCGGTTCGGCATGGCTGACGGCGACGACGACGGTGCCGCTGCCATGATCATTGCGCAGCTGCTCCAGATGGGCGACGACGCGCTTCTGGAGTGAGCGCATGCTTTCGCCGCCCGGCGGACGGTTCGTTCCGCGTTGTTCGTTCCAGCGCGACCATCGGGGGTCCCGGGCGAGCGCCTCGAACGACAGTCCGGTCCATTCGCCGTAGTCGAGCTCGTCGAGTGCCGGCACGATCTCGACCGGCAAGCCGAAGCGCGCCGCCAGGATGCAGGCCGACTGCATGCAGCGCCGCTGCGGGCTCGACTGAATCGTACTCGGCGGCGGCGCGAAGGTATCGGCGCATCGCGCGATTTCTTCGCAGCCGCGATCATCGAGTTCGACGCCCTTCATCCGGCCACAGAGCGTGCGGCCGAGCAGGGCATGATGCCCATGGCGGATCAGATGAATGATCTTCGCCATCAGATATACGCCTTGTCGTCGATGAACGCGCGCGTTCGCCGTCCGGCTTCCTCGTCCGTGAACTGCTGCGGCGGCGACTTCATGAAATAGCTCGAGGGGCCCGTCAGCGCGCCGGCCTGCCCGCGGTCCATGGCGAGCTTGGCGCAGCGCACCGCGTCGATCACGACGCCCGCCGAGTTCGGGGAGTCCCAGACCTCGAGCTTGACTTCCGCGCTCAAGGGAACGCCGCCGAACGTGGTACCCTCCAGGCGGATAAAGGCCAGCTTGCGGTCGGTCAGCCACGGCACATGGTCGCTCGGGCCGACATGGATATTATCGGCATCCATGGGCACGTCGAACTGGCTGGTCACGGCCTGGGTTTTGGAGATCTTCTTTGACGTCAGCCGCTCGCGCTCGAGCATGTTCTTGAAATCGGTGTTGCCGCCGACATTGAGCTGGTAGGTTCTGTCCAGCCGCACGCCGCGTTCGCGGAAGAGATTGGCGAGCACACGGTGCAGAATGGTGGCGCCGACCTGGCTCTTGATGTCGTCACCGACGATCGGCAGGCCTGCATCCTCGAAACGCCGCCGCCAGTCGGGATTCGAGGCAATGAAGACCGGGATGCAATTGACATAGCCGCAGCCGGCCTCGATCGCGCGCGCGGCGTAAAACTCGCTCGCGCGCTGCGAACCGACGGGAAGATAGGACACAAGCACGTCCGTGCGCGACGTCGCGAGCACTTCGGAGACGTCGGCTTCGGGAACATCCGCAATCGGAACGTCGTCCTTGAGATATTGGCCGACACCGTCCATGACCGGGCCGCGCTGGACCATGACGCCGGTGGGCGCGACGTCGGAGAAGCGGTGCGTGTTGTTCGGCGCTGCAAAGATCGCCTCGGCCACGTCGCGTCCGACCTTGCCGGCATGGACGTCGAAGGCCGACGCGACCTGAATGTCGCTGATGTGGTAGCCGCCGAGATCGGCGTTCATCAGCCCAGGCACCGGCTCATTCGATTTGGCGTCGCGGTAGTAGGAGAGCCCCTGAACGAAGGAGCTCGCACAATTGCCGACACCGACGATGCCGACGCGCACGCGCCGCCTGTCCTGAAGACGAGAATGCATTGATCTGGGCCCTCCGGAAGACGTGCAGCGTTAAGGCATGCAGTGTTGAAGACTTGCAGGTGTTGAAGACTTGCAGTGTTGACGTAAGTACGTCGGCGAACGTGGGGAACGTATGTTCGTTCCTGAGCTCACGGCACTATGTCGGTCTCACGACAGATTCCGGCCGAAAAAATTGCGCGCACTTAACCTGGGATAGAATCCCGGGCAGTTTGGCGGGAACGAAAAGCTTCCATGATGAAGATGAAGAAGATGATGCTTTGAGAGAGTCCGGCCTACGAAAGAACAAATCCTCGCCTCCGGCGTTCACGGCGAAACAGTCTGACGCGAGGGCCGATCCATCGCTCGCTCTTCGTCAGCAATCGAGGTGTCACATGTCATCCAAATCACAAACCAGCGAAGCCCAGCAGACCACCAGCCATGACGTGATCCGGAAATGGGCGGAGGAGCGCGGCGGAAAGCCCGCGACGGTCAAGGCTACGGAGGAGGACGGACACGCCGGGATCCTGCGCATCGATTTCGATCCGCCCGACGAAGGTCTCGACCGGATCAGTTGGGACGAATTCTTCGCCAAGTTCGACGAGGCCGGCATTGCCTTCCTCCACCAGGACCAGACCAAAGACGGTAAGCCGAGCCGCTTTCACAAATTCGTGCGGCGTTGATCGGATCACCGCGGGTGTCGGGCAGCTGGACCGAGGCGATGCGGGCAGGCGACTTCGAACGCGCCTGGGCGATCAATGATCGCGATCTGGCAATGCTTGCGTCTCCACCCAAGCACACCGGGCCGCGTCATCTGCAGCGGATCTGGCGTGGTGAGGAACTGAGGGGCAAGGATGTACTGGTGCGCTGCTACCATGGGCTCGGCGACACCATCCAGTTCCTGCGCTTCATGCGGCCGCTTCGTGACCTCGCGCGTCGCGTCACGGTCTGGTGCCAGGGCGAGCTTCTGCCGCTGGTCGAGCGAGCGGCTGGCGTCGATCGGGCCTTTGCGCTCCATGATGGTGCACCTGACGTCGACTTCGAGGTCGATATCGAGATCATGGAGGTGCCGCATGCCATAAGGGCGAGGCGAGAGCACGTCGAGATGCGCGCACCTTACGTATCGCTGCCGCCGGCGGTCGCGCTACCCCTGCCACCAGGTCTTGCCGTCGGCCTGGTTTGGGAAGTCGGCAACTGGGACAAGCGAAGGACCATTCCGCCGTCCTTGTTGGGGCATCTTGCCGTTCCCGGCGTGACGCTCTGCTCGCTGCAACGCGGAGCCCGAACCCGCGAATTGGCCGAGATCGGCGCGGGAGACGTCAGTACGCCTGACATTACGGTTCTCGGTCATCTCCTCCAGCAGCTCGATCTGCTCATTTGCGTCGACACCATGGTGGCGCATCTCGCGGGAGCACTCGGATGTGATGCGTGGGTCTTGTTGCATGCGGATTGCGACTGGCGCTGGCCGTCATCCGAATCCCATTCCCTTTGGTATCCAAGCCTGCAGCTGTTTCATCAGAGGACACCAGGCAATTGGGATGATGTCCTTGGAGAGGCGCGGGAGGCCCTGATTGCACGCTCCACAAGTTCCCAACGTGTCGTCCGAAACGAACTCAAGCGAGCGCAAGGTCCGCCGCGAGTGGCCTGAGACGCGGTGACGACGCATCGTCGCGGCTGGACGGAATCCCCAAATAAGTCGGATCGAATCTTGCGAGCCGCACGAGTCCGGGCCAGTCGGTGATCGTTACCGTCTTACCCTGCCATTGCAGCAGGTTGCATCGCCGCAGTTCCTGAATTGTGCGGTTGGCATGAACTGGGGAGATGCTGCACGCTGCAGCAAGGTCCGATTGGGTGAAGGGTGACGGCAGCCTGAAATCTCTCGCCAAGCCGACGACTTGCAGCCGAGTGGTGATCTCGCACAGCAGATGCGCCACACGCGTCAGTGCATCGCGGCTACCCAGGTTCACTGTCCAGTTGCGCTGAATGGCATGGCTGGTCAGCAGCATCAGCAGCAATGCACGAGACATAGCGGGCGAACGCGCGGACAAATCATGAAAGAAGCGGTGTGGCACGAGAGCGACGATGGCGGGGCCAAGTGCAATCAGGTTGCCGTCAACGCGAGGCCGATACAGCGTGTGTAGATCGGCTATGTCACCGGGAACATGGAGCGACGTGATCTGTCCGTCCATGCTCTCCGCATCCTGCCAGGACAGATATCCCTGGAGCAGCAAGCAGCACTGGGTGGCATCGTCGCCGTGCCGCAAAACGGCCTGACGCGAACTCAGATGCGCGATTGTGCTTGCCATGTCCGCGAGCAGGTGGAGATCGTCGGCCGTTACGGGAGTGAGGCTCGCCAACCGGTCGGCGAGCTTGGAGAACGCAAATCCTGCCTGCATTGGTCGCCTAACAACTCAGAACCCGTCCCCAATCTGACCGATGGGAACGACGGAGCGCATTAAACTTTGATAGTTTCGCTCCATGCAGGTCATTGTTTGTCTGCCGAGCATGCGTCAAGAAGCAGGAGGCACCCATCGGTCGAACGGTTCCGGAACAGTAGACGGCGCATGCGATCGTCCTCAAGGATCGGACCATTCGGGAACCGGCAGCGCGAGGAGCGCTCAGGCGAAGCCCCGGTGATTTCGCGGTGGGATCGGCGCGAGGATCGCGCTAGTCATGCTCATACTGTTCCGAGAGAAACTGGCTGATCGCATCGAACGCCTGCAACCGGTTCTTCTCCAGCAGAACCATGTGCGTGCCTTCGCCGATCTCGACCCATCGCCGATATTGCGCGTGTTTCAGCGAGAGGAAGAAGTCCTGTGTCGAGCTGATGGGCACGTCGCGGTCCCATTCGGCGTGGACCAGGAGCACGGGAACGCGAATGGCGCTGGCATCGTAAAGGGCCTTGCCGGCGGCCCAGTATTCGCGGATGTCCAGGATCGGGCCGTTCACGGCACGCATGAGCGGAGGAGCTCCTGCGCCGGCCTGCGGGTCTGTTGCGAGCGAGATCTCCGCCCAGAGTTCGAACCCACCTTCCGGGATGAGACTTGATCGCGCTGCTTCCGGTGCTGCCGAAAGCCAGCGCTCCCTGAAGTCCAGAACAGGGACGTTGCGATAGGCCCCGAGCCGGCCGCCCGCATCGATCGGAGCCGGGCCCTTCAGCAACCACAGTGGCGCGACCAGCGCGAGCTTTACGATCTTGTCGTTATTGCCTGCCGTGTAGGCACCGGCCACAGAGCCGCCCCAGGACATGGCGACCAGATTGAGCCGCGTGATGTCGCGCTGTTTCAAAATGTATTGAACTGCGCTGGCGAGATCGCGCACGCCGATTTCGGTGCGCACGAGCGGCTCAGAGTCCTCCGGCGGCGCGTCCATTTCGGTCGGACGCGTCGATCCGCCATAGCCGCGCACGTCGAGTGCAAAGACGTCGTAGCCATGCCCCGCCAGATAATCCATGAAGGAGGTGCCGCCGAGCGGCGCATCGAACAGGCTTTCCGACGAATAGGTCGCGCCGTGCATCATCAGGATGGTTCGCTCGGCGGAGAACGTCTTGAGCGCCGCTTGTCGCTTGTTGCGCAAGCGAAGCGAAATGCCGGCCGTGTCGCTCGGGATCATGAGATCCTCGACCACGATGTCGGACCTGTCTGTCCGCGCGTAAGTGTGCTGGTCCATGATAGGTCTCCTTGATCAGAGGAAGTGCCAGGCGAAGCGATCGCCGCGGCGGTCGATGCGTCCGACGGACGATTGTGCGAAATGGGTAGTGAAGACGGTTGCGCCACGCTCGGCTGCGTCCTCGAGGACGGCGGCGCGCGAGCGCAAGGCTGCCTCAGGGAATTCGCAGAAGCAGGAATTGAGCGAGGGCTCATACACCTGCAACGGATGGTGCATCACGTCGCCGGCAAAAAGCGCCTGCTCGCCGCGCGATACGAGACGGATCGACGCGTGATCGATGCTGTGGCCGGGAGTCGGGATGAAAGAGATGCCGTCGAGGACCTCCTCACCATTCACGGAGATGAGCTGGGCAAGCCCTGCCTCGATGACCGGCCGCACACTGTCGTCATAGACGCGATCGGCCGGCTTGCGCGCCGCCGGGCCGAGGGCCGGGTCCGGGCGGGCTGCTCCGGCCGGCGCCGTGCCCGCCGCGAGGCTCTCGCCATAGGCCTGCTCGATCCCGGAGAAGACGTAGGTCGCATTCGGGAACGTCGGAATCCAGCGATTGTCGACGAGTCGCGTGTTCCAGCCGACGTGGTCAGCATGGACATGCGTGAGCAGAACGTAGTCCACCTGTTCCGGAGTGACGCCCGCCGCCGCCAGTCGCGCCAGGAAGGGCTCGTTCAGACGATGGAGCGGCGGGATGTCGGGCCGATTCTTGTCGTTGCCGGTCGCCGTGTCGATCAGGATCGTGTGGTGCGGGGTTTTGACCAGCCAGCTGTGGATGCTTTGAATGAAGGTGCCGGTCGCAGGATCGAACGAGCCCGCCTCCAGCCGGTCGCGATGGCGCTCCAGCGCATCCGGCTCGGCGTCAGGATAGAGGGCGTCGAACTTGAACGCGGCAAGCCGCAACTCATCGATCCGCGTGACGGCTGCATCGCCAACGCGATAGGTTTTGGTCGCTTGCGTCATCAAGGTCCTCCACTCCAGGTCGTGGCTGGGCCGGCCTGATTGCCGGCGCCGCGGTGACCGTGAAGTACGAAGCGCACTACGCCGCCGGGAGGGCGGTGGGCTCGATAGGTCCCATCGACCCCGTCGATATCGAAAGGCTGTCAGCCCCCGCTTTTCAGACCGCCACTTTCGCTTTACTTCTCTCGCTGCGGCTCGTCCGGCCGCGATCAAGTGCCTTGAGCGGAGGAAGACCGATGCCGGATGCGGAACGCGGTTCAGGTCGGCCAGCCGACGACACCGATCTCGCCGAGATCGACCTTGGCCTATTGCTCGCCCTGGAGGCTCTGCTGCGCGAGCGGAACGTCACACGCGCGGCGTCGCGCCTGAACATCGGTCAGCCGGCGCTATCGGCTCGGTTGAACCGGCTGCGACAGGTCTTTGCCGATCCGTTGTTCGTGCCCGCGGCGGCGGGCCGCGGCGTGGTGCCGACGACAAGAGCGGTGGAGCTGCAGGCGGAGCTGGCGGACGTGCTCGGCAAGCTCCGTCGCATGGTCGAGGGGCCGGCCGTGTTCGACCCGGTCCGCAGCCAGCGGACCTTTGTCGTTGCCATCCATGAGAATCCAGCCGTGACGCTGGCGCCCGGTTTCGTCGCGCGGTTGACCTCCACGGCCGCACGGGCGCGGCTGGCATTCGTTCATCCAACGCGCGACGTCGTCGATCGGCTTGAACGAGGCGAGATCGACATTCTGGTGACGGGGGCTGACGGGGCACATGGCGATCTGATGCAGCGCCCGCTTTTCGAGGACAGCTTCCTCTCCGCGCAGCGCACAGGGCATCCGCGCGGCAACGGTGCGCTCGATTTGGATCGCTTTTGCGCGCTCGATCATCTGCTGATCTCCGCCGACGGCGGCGGATTCTCGGGCCTCATCGACGACGCGCTGGCTGTGCTCGGCCGTTCCCGACGCGTCGCCGTCTCGATTCAAACCTACGCGCTGGCGCCAGTCATCCTTGCCCACAGCGACTGTATCTGCACCCTGCCGCGACGCTTTCTTATGCGATTTTCCCACGAGCTCGATCTCACGCCGCCGCCGCTGGATTTGCCGCCGGCACGCATCGTTGCGCTGTGGCATCCGCGCAATCAGGAGGACAGAGCTCATGCTTGGCTACGCGAGTGCCTGTACCAGGCGGCCGCCTCCTGATTCGACTCGCCTCAACCGCACCAGGTCACGCATTTAGGCTTGATGATCGTCGGGCCTCTCAATCAGCGGATCCCGTGCTGCTATTGTCGAGCGGCGATGGCCGTGATCTCGAGTTTGACGCCGGGACCGAGATCGGCGACGCCAATTGCGGCGCGCGCCGGCAGATGAGCCTCTGCAAAGTGCGCCTTCCAGGCCGCATTGAACTCTGCCTTCTCCTGGAGGCTGGTCATGTAGATGGTCACCTGCAAGACGTTGCTCAGATCGGATCCGAGGGTCTTGAGCAACTGCGCCAACTGCCCGAGGACGTCGTTGGCCTGGCCCGACATGTCGAGGGTCGTGTCCTCGGGGACGATTCCACCGATGTAAAGCACGCCATTGTGCTCGACCACTTCGTGGAGCAGACCTTCGTAGGGCAAGACGCGCTGGATCATGATGGGACCGATGTTGTGTGTGACGGGCCGGATATCGCACATTTCAATGTCAGTGTCGTCGCAAAGAGATCTCGCGCCAAGTCTCACCGAAAGGCGGACCGCGCGGCTCTGAATGCAGCCGACTAAAGCGTTGAAAATAAAAGCACAAATTGGACGAAAAATCGCCGCCGGTCGTTCCTGCGAACGTTCGCCAATCTGTCCTTGCACGAGCGCCCGGCATTTTCGCCGGCCCTGACCCGACGACATCGAAGAACGGATCGCTATACTGCCACCCGAATGACGTCGGTGCGGCCGGGACCGTGCCGACCGGAACAAGGAATGCAACGATGGACGATACGATTGGCTTCCCCGACCCCGGGCTCGACCTGTCCGACGGCTTCAAGCCGCACACCTCGCATTGGGGCGTGTTCTCGGCACGTCAAGGCGAGGCCGGGCTCGAGGTCAGGGCGTATGCGGGCGACCCCGATCCGAACCGCATCATCGACAATTTTCCCGGCGCGCTGCGCCATCAGGCGCGCATCACCCAGCCGGCGATCCGCCGCGGCTGGCTCGAACGCGGTCCCGGTCCGGACGATCGCCGCGGCCGCGACGAATTCGTTTCCGTCAGCTGGGAGAAGGCGCTCGATCTGCTCGGCGACGAGCTGACACGCATCCGTGACACGCGCGGCCCCGGCGCGGTGTTCGGCGGCTCCTATGGCTGGTCGAGCGCGGGCCGCTTCCACCACGCGCAGAGCCAGGTGCATCGCTTCCTCAACATCGCCTTGGGCGGCTATGTGCGCTCAGTGAATTCCTATTCCTCCGGCGCGTCCTCGGTGCTGCTGCCGCAAATCCTGGCGGGCTACGAGGACATCACCAAGCGCAACGTCACATGGGAGCAGATCGCGGCTGATACCGACATCGTGCTGGCGTTCGGCGGCATGGCGCTGAAGAACTCGATGGTCGCCGGCGGCTCGATCAGCAAGCATGTCGAGCGCGGCGCGATGGAAGCTGCGCGCCGGCGCGGCTGCGAGTTCATCCTTGTCAGCCCCCTGCGCGAAGACCTGCCCGTCGAGGCTGGCGCCGAGTGGATGACGTGCGTGCCCGGCACCGACACCGCGCTGATGCTCGGCATCGTTCATACGCTGGTCGCGGAAAACCTGCATGACCAGGCTTTCCTCGATCGCTACACCGAGGGATGGCCGGTCTTCCTGCGCTATCTCACGGGTGAGAGCGATGGCCAACCCAAGCACGCCGAATGGGCCGCCGCGATCTGCGGCGTCCACACCGACACAATCCGCAAGCTGGCGCGCCGGCTCGCCGGCAAACGTGCGCTCATCACCGTCTCTCATTCACTCCAGCGCGCCGAGCATGGCGAGCAGCCGGTGTGGATGGGCATGGTGCTGGCGGCAGCGCTCGGCCAGATCGGCCTCTCCGGCGGCGGCTACGCTTATTCGTTGGGGGCGATCGGCTATTACGGCCGTCGCGTCAACGACGTGCCGGGGCCGACATTGGGGCAGGGCCGCAACGCCGTCCGCGATTTCATTCCGGTGGCGCGCATCGCCGACATGCTGCTCAATCCCGGCAGCACCTATCGCTACAACGGCGAGACGCGCACCTATCCGGATATCCGCCTCGTCTACTGGGCCGGCGGCAATCCCTTCCATCACCACCAGGACATCAACCGCCTGCGCAAGGCGTTTGCGAAAGTCGACACGCTGGTCGTGCACGAGCTCGCGTGGACTGCCACGGCCCGGCATGCCGACATCGTGCTGCCCTCGACGATGACGCTCGAACGCGAAGACATCGGCTATTCCAGCAACGATCCCCTGATGGTCGCGATGCACCGGATCGCCGAGCCGTTCGGCCTAGCGCGCGACGACTACGAGATCTTCGCCGATCTCGCCGACCGTCTCGGCGCGCGCGAACCCTTCACGGAGGGGCGGACGTCACGTCAGTGGCTGGAACATCTTTATGAGCCGACCCGCGCCTCGCTCGAAGCGCGCGGCCTGGAGGCGCCGAGCTTCGAAGAGTTCTGGCGGCGCGGCAGCCTGGTGGTGCCGCAGCAGCCCGACGACGGCGGCCGGCTGCGCCGCTTCCGCGACGATCCCGTCAATCATGCTTTGCCGACGGCGAGCGGCCGCATCGAGATATTCTCTGCCAAGATCGCGGGTCATGGTGATGCGGATTGCCCGGGCCATCCGGTCTGGTTGGAGAAGTCCGACATCCCGAAGCCGGGGGCGCCGTGCTTCCTGGTCGCCAACCAGCCGGTGACGCGTCTGCATAGCCAGCTCGATTTCGGCGGCCATTCGCTTCAAAGCAAACATCGCGGCCGCGAGGTCGCGCGCATGAACCCACAGGACGCAGACGCGCGCGGGATCAAGCACGGCGACATCATCCGGCTGTACAACGCGCGCGGCGCCTGTCTCGCCGCGGTCCACGTCACCGACGATATCGCGCCCGGCGTGGTCCAGCTGCCGACCGGCGCCTGGTACGACCCGATGGACCCCGAAGACGACGCGCCGCTCTGCGTGCACGGCAATCCGAACGTGCTCACCCGCGACGTCGGCACCTCGTCCTTTGCGCAAGGCTGCACCGGCCAGCTCACGACAGTCGAGGTCGAGAAGTTCACCGGCAATCTGCCGCCGATCCGGGCTTTCGATCCGGTGTAGGAATCGCAGCACCGCAATGACGATCGGGGGAGAGCGCGCGACATCCTCTCTTCTCGTGCTCCGGATGCGGCGCCGGTGTCGAACAACAAGCAAGGAGAACCAGCATGATCCGCAAGGCAAAGGCGGTATGGAAGGGCACCGGTCGCGATGGCACCGGCCATCTCTCGAGCGAATCCGGCGTCCTCGCCGATACGCCCTACTCGTTTAAGACCCGTTTTGAGAACGAGAAGGGCACCAATCCGGAGGAATTGATCGCGGCGGCTCATGCCGGCTGCTTTACGATGGCGCTGGCTTTCGGCCTTCAGATGGCAGGCTTCAGGCCGGACGAACTCTTCACGGAAGCAGCGGTAACGCTCGAGCCCGAAGGCAAGGGCTTCAAGATCAGCAAGTCCGCGCTGACTTTGCGCGCAAAAGTGCCGAACCTCGACGGCGCCGGCTTTGCCCGCATCGCCGGCGAGGCCGAGAAGAACTGTCCGGTGTCAAAAGGGCTCAACGCCGTGATCACGCTCGACGCCAGGCTGCTGGGCTGAAACGAGCTTTCGACGTGTCGATCCGGTCCTAGGAACCGGGTGGACAGCCATGAATGCCCGGCTTCCGGGGGCACGGCCGAACGCCTATATATGATGCTGAAGATATCGACGGGCAAACCAATTGGGAGCGGACAGATGACGACGGAGCGCGCAGTTTTGGCCGGAGGCTGCTTCTGGGGCATGCAGGATCTGATCCGCAAGCAATCGGGCGTGATCTCCACCCGCGTCGGTTACACCGGTGGGCACGTAAAGAACGCCACCTATCGCAACCACGAAGGACACGCCGAAGCGATCGAGATCATCTTCGATCCGGACAAGACCAGTTTCCGTACCATGCTGGAGTTCTTCTTCCAGATCCACGATCCGACCACGCTCAACCGCCAGGGCAACGATCTGGGCACGAGCTATCGTTCCGCGATCTTCTATACGAGCGATGAGCAGAAGCGGATCGCCGAGGACACGATTGCCGACGTCGAGGCGTCAGGTCTGTGGCCGCGCAAGGTGGTGACTGAGGTGGCGCCCGCTGGCGAATTCTGGGAAGCCGAGCCGGAGCATCAGGATTATCTCGAACGTTATCCCGACGGCTACACCTGCCACTTCATCCGGCCCGACTGGAAGCTGCCGCGCCGCGCGGCCGCAGTGGGAGGCTAAAGCGCGATCACGCTTCCCGATCTGATCGCGTTTTGGACCGGGGAGCACAACGCGGTCGCGCTGAGCCGTTCTGAGGCCGCTCAGCCGTCGGCGCGCGTAACAATGCGCGCCGTCAGCGTGACGAGGCCCATCAGCGCGGTCAGGAGCCAGAACGCGACCGGCAATCCGCCAAAGCGTGCGACGAAGCCGACACCGGCGGGGCCGACGAGAACGCCGGCGTAGCCGGCGGTCGTGATCGCCGCGACGGCGAGCCCCGTGGGCATCACCGTCTGCCTCGCCGCTCGACGGAACAGCACCGGCACGAGGTTCGATGCGCCGAGGCCGATGAGCAGGAAGCCGGCCACAGCGACCGCCACGACGGGAGCGGTGAGCAGGACCACGAAACCCGCGATCGCAACCAGGCTGCCCCAGAACAATGTGGTGCGGTCCCCGATGCGCACGACGACGGCGTCGCCGCCGAGCCGCCCGATCGTCATCGCGACCGAGAACACGATATAGCCGATCCCGCCTTGCGCCTCGGAAACGAGGCCCGCGCCGATGACGAGCAACGCGCCCCAATCGAGCATCGCGCCTTCGACCAGGAAGGTGATGGCGCAAAGCAGCGCGAGCAGGAGCACAGCGCCATGCGGCAGCACGAACAGCGGTCCCTCCTGCACCTGCACGGAGCGAAGCAGCCGCGGCCACGCCGCCAGCATCGCGATCAGCATCAGGACGGAGCAGATCAGCGTGCAAGCGAGCGCGCCGAGTTGCAGCGAGAGCAGGGCGGTCATCAGCGCGGCCCCGGCGAAGCCACCGATGCTGAACAGCGCGTGGAAGCCAGACATCAGCGGACGCCCGGCGGCGCGCTCCACCTCCACCGCGTGGATGTTCATGGCGACGTCGATGGAACCGAGCGCGGCGCCGAATGCGAGGAGTGCCAGCGCCAGCGTCGCCGGCGAGCTCGCGATCGTCAGCAGAGGCAGGACCAGGGCAAGACCGAGCCCGCCCGCAATGATGATCGGCTTGCTGCCATAGCGTGCGCTCAGCACGCCGGTCAGAACCATCGCGATGACCGAGCCGATGCCGAGGCTGAGCAGCAGCAGTCCGAGGATGCCGTCGTCGACGGCGAGCCGCGCCTTCGCGAACGGCACCAGCGGTGCCCAGCACGCGATGCCGAAGCCCGCGACGAGGAAGGCAAGTCTGGTCGCAAGGCGTGTCGCCGGCCGGTCGGCAGAAGACATGGGAACTCCGGGGAGAGGAATCAGGGCGGGGGCAATCGACAAGCCTCGCAATTGTTGCGTCTTTATGTCCGCGGCGGACTCGAATTTGTCGCAGGCGCCAGTGCGAACCAAGGAGTGAGGCTCCGTAGCCGGATGGAGCGCAGCGCAATCCGGGGCCGCTCGCACGGCATTCGGCACCGTCCCGGATTACGCTTGCGCTCCATCCGGGCTACACGACCGCCTCTGTGTCGCCTCCTGTCAATCCATCTTCGCGAAAATATTCCACTTTACCGAAATTCGGAAATGACGTATGTGTCGCTCCATCCCGGCTCATCCTTGAGGGGCGATCTTGTGGTCGTCACGTTCGCGAGCCGGGCTTGCGGTGGACGCGGCAGCGTTCGGGTGCGAGAGGCCAAGGGCAG
Source organism: Bradyrhizobium sp. WSM1417 (assembly GCF_000515415.1). Taxonomy (NCBI): domain Bacteria; kingdom Pseudomonadati; phylum Pseudomonadota; class Alphaproteobacteria; order Hyphomicrobiales; family Nitrobacteraceae; genus Bradyrhizobium; species Bradyrhizobium sp. WSM1417. The sequence continues at coordinate 6,709,312 of NZ_KI911783.1, read as the reverse complement.
GGCGGATTGCTCTCCGTGAGCCCAAGGCTTCGTTCTGACGAGCGGCGCTGCTAGGCTTCGTCTCGTCTGTAAGTTTCCGGCTCCGTCGACAGGGCCGGGAATACTGCGGCGAAATGGCGAGCCGTGCGTACGGCAAAACCGTGTGGTCCTGGCCGTCGTTGCTACGGTCAAGCTCTTGCGGATGCGGCATCTGCGTCAACCGGCGCGGTGTCGGCGACTTCTGTGAGAGCGAGGGAGGCCAAAGAGAACTCGGCTCCCGGGAGAGCACGGCATAAGCCGTCCAACCACTGCGCAGGGAAGGCCGAGTGATTGGCTACACCTGTATGCTGCTGTGCGGTTCTTTTGCGCTACATCTTCGCGCAGCGGACCGCGGGTGCCAGCCGGCACCCGGCCTTCCCTGCGCCCTCTTGGACAAAGAGGGTGGAATGACGAAGCAAAGCTCGGGCGAATGCGCCGCGAGGCTGCGAAGGCGTGTCCGCGGCTACACGCTCCCTGTCATCGCCCGGCTTGACCGGGCGATCCAGTATTCCGAGACAGTTATGATTGAACCGAGAAGCCGCGGCGTACTGGATTCCCCGCTTTCGCGGGGAATGACAGTGGTGCTGGGAGGACGAAGCCGTCACCTCATACTCCGTCATTGCGAGCACAGCGAAGCAATCCAGCTCGCCGCCGCGGAGGGATTCTGGATTGCTTCCGCCTTCTCTAAAGCTTCGGCGGACAAGTCGCTTCGCTCGCAATGACGATGGGGAGAGAGTGGGGGCAGCACGTCATTCTAGCCGCCAAGTATCCGCCGGCAAGCGTCGACGAACACTTGCGCGCCGTTGACGATATCGACGTCGGCGGTGTTCTCGGTCCAGTGATGGCTGATGCCGCCGATCGACGGCACAAACAGCATACCCGCGGGCATGACGGCCGCAAGCATCTGCGCATCGTGACCGGCGCCGCTGGGCATACGGACGGACCGTCCGCCGACGACGGCCTCGGCCGCGGCTTCGATCGCGTCCTGAAAGCCCGAATTCATCATCGCGGGCGCGCCAGTGCGAATCTTCTCCACGGTGACGGTGCAGGGACCCTTCGCGCTGGCCTCGTCCGCCATGCTCCGCAGCAGTTGCTCCAGCCGCGCGATGACGGAAGGATCGTCGTCACGGATCTGGAACAGCATCTCGGCACCACCCGGAATGATGCTCGGCGCGCCCGGATCGAGCGTGATGCGGCCGGTGGTCCAGACCGTGCGCGGGCCGCAGGCATCGGGAAAACGCTCGTCGATGGCGACGCAGAACTTTGCCAGTGCCAGCCCGGCATCTTTCCGCGCAGCCATGCGGGTGGTGCCGGCGTGATTCTGCTCACCGACGAAATTGATCTGGTATTGCCAGATGCCGACGATGGAGGTGACAACGCCGATCGCAAGGCGACCGCTCTCGAGCGTGTCGCCCTGCTCGATATGGGCTTCCAGATATCCAACGTGCCGGCCCGGCTCGGCGGTGATGCGCGGTCGTCCTGCGAGCCCCATGTCGGCGAGTGCGTCCCGCATGGTGCGGCCGCTGGTGCGGTCGCGCGCGGCGTCGATGTCAGCGTCGGTCACCTGCCCCACATAGGAGCGCGAACCGAGGAAGTGTCCAAAGTGTCCTTCCTCGTCGCACCACGCGGCAATTTCGACCGCGCCTTTGAGCGAGGGATCGGCATTGAGCACGCGCGCCGCTTCGAGCGCATAGACGACCCCGAGCGGGCCGTCGAGCCAGCCGGCGTAGTTCTGGCTTTCAAGATGCGATCCCGCGAGCAGCTTGGGTCCCGACTTTGCGCTGGTGCCGAAGACGTTGCCGATGCCGTCGATCGTGGCGGAGAGGCCCGCGTCGGGCAGCTTCTGCACCAGCCAATCCAGCGAAAGCTTGTGCGGCTCGGAGAAGGTCGGTTTGTGCACGCCGGTTTTGTACGCGCCGATGGCACGGAGCGCATTGAGATCGGCGAGAACGCGCTCGCTATTTGCGGGTGAAAAAGTATCAGGCATGCTCGGCAACCTTCAACGCCTCGGTACGGATCTCCTCGACCAGCCGTTCCTTCAACTGGACGAATTCGGGCGTGGTCTTGATCTTGTAGGAGCGCGGATGAGGCAGGTCCACGTTGATCTCGGCCTTGATGCGGCCGGGACGCGCGCTCATGACGATGACGCGGCTGCCGAGGAAGATCGCCTCCTCGATGTCGTGGGTCACGAACAGCACCGTCTTCTGGTCGCGCTCCCAGATCCCGAGCAGCATTTCCTGCATCAGGGCGCGGGTCTGGTTGTCGAGCGCGCCGAAGGGCTCGTCGAGCAACAGGATCTTGGGATCATTGGCGAGCGCGCGCGCGATCGCGGTGCGCTGCTGCATGCCGCCGGACAGCTGTTTCGGCCAATGATTCTCGAAGCCGGACAGACCGACCTGGCGGATGAAGGCATCGGCGACCTTGTTGCGCTCCACCTCGGGCACCCCACGCTCGCGCAGGCCGAAGGCGATGTTCTCGCGCACGGTCAGCCAGGGAAACAACGTGTAGGACTGGAACACCATGCCGCGGTCGGCGCCCGGGCCGGTCACCTCGCGTCCATCGAGCACCACACGTCCGCCGGTCGGGCGATCGAGGCCGGCGACGATGCGAAGCAGCGTGGACTTGCCGCAGCCGGAAGGGCCGAGAATGGTAACGAAGTCGTTGTTGCCGATCACGAGATCGGTCGGCTCCAGCGCCCTGGTCGGGGCGTTGTTGTGGCGCGCGGGAAAGGTTCGCGAGACCTGCTCGATCTTGAGGATCGTCATGCGAGCCTCCAGGGAAACAGCCACGCGTTGAACGCCTTGAACAGGAAGTCCGAGACGAGGCCGATCAGCCCGATCACGATGATGCCGAAGATGATCTGGCCGGTGTTGAGCAACGCCTGGCTGTCGGTGATCATGTGGCCGATGCCGGAGGAGGAGCCGATCAGTTCGGCGACGATGACATAGGTCCAGGCCCAGCCCAGCACCAGCCGCAGGATCTCGGCGATCTCAGGCGCGGAGGAGGGCAACAGCACGCGGCGGATGATGCCGCGGTCGCTGGCCCCCAGTGTATAGGCCGCCTCGACCAGGTCGCGCCGCGTCGTGCCGACGGTGACCGCGATCATCAGGATGATCTGGAACACCGAGCCGATGAAGATGACGAGCAGCTTCTGCAGCTCGCCGATGCCGGCCCACAGGATCAGGAGGGGAATGAAGGCGGAGGCCGGCAAATAGCGCGCAAAGGAGACGAACGGTTCGAGGAACGCCTCGACCGGCTTGTAGGCGCCCATCAGCACGCCGAACGGCACGGCGATGATGGCGGCCAGCACGAATCCGCCGACGACGCGCCAGATCGTCATGCCGATGTCGAACAGGAAGCCCTGTTTGACGATCAGATCGACGCCTTCCTGCACCATGGTCAGCGGGTTGGCGAGGAACACCTTCGACACGTGGCCGCCGAAGGTCGCCCAGGACCAGAGGGCAACGAACACCACGAAGAACGCAAGGCCGTAAGCCACGCGCTGCCTTGACGTCACGGGATCGAGGGGACGCATCAAACTGTCTATCCGGGCAGTGAACAAGTTTACCGGCCCCGCCGCGAGACGGGGCCGGCGGCTCCTGGGAGAATTACTTGATGTAGCTCGCGTCGAAGAGATCCTCGACCTTCGGCGCCGCCTTGATGATGCCGATCTCCAGCAGGAGGTCGGCGGCCTCCTTGTTGAAGGTCAGGAAATCGCCGGCGAAGAATTTCTGGTTCGCGGCCTTGTCCTGCCAGCGCAGATATTTTGCCGAGTTGCCGAATGCCTCGCCGCTCTGCTTCACGTCGGCGCCCATGATCTCGTAGGCCTTGGCCTGGTCCTTGGCGATCATGTCGAGGGCGTCGAAATAGCTGTCGGCGAGCGCCTTGGCGGCCTTCGGGTTCTCGGTGAGGAATTTCGGCGTGCAGCCGAACGTGTCCATGACCATCGGATAGTCGAGCGTGGTCGCGATGATCTTGCCCTTGTCGGGTGCGGCACGAACCGTCGACAGATAGGGCTCATAGGTCATCGCGGCATCGTTCTGGCCGGAGACGAAGGCCTGCGCGGCCGCGGCCGGTTCGAGGTTCACGACGGTGACGTCCTTCACCGACAAGCCGTTCTTCTTGAGCATCCAGGCCAGCGCGAAATAGGGCGAGGTACCAGGCGCGGAAGCCGCAACCGTCTTGCCCTTCAGATCCTTGATCGCGGCAAGCTCGTTGCGCACGGCCATGCCGTCGGCGCCGTAGCTCTTGTCGAGCTGGAAGATCTGCTTGGTCGCGACGCCGTTGGCGTTCCAGGAGATCCAGGTCTCGACCGTCGTTGCCGCGCACTGGACGTCGCCGGAGGCGATTGCGAGATGGCGGTCCTTCTGCGGAATCTTCTTGATGGTGACGTCGAGACCGTTCTTCTTGAAGATGCCGGCTTCCTTCGCCAGCGTCAGCGGCGCGAAGCCGGTCCATCCGGAGATGCCGACGCCGACCTTGACGTCGTCGGCGAGCACCGGGGTGGAAGCTGCGAGGGCAATGATTGTCGCAAAAACTTTCGAACTACGCATGATTGTCGTCCTCTTGCCGATCGATGGATTGACGTCCTGTTGATCTTGGTCGGTCCTCCTGGACCCTTGCCCGAAGCGTTGCACGATTTGTGCCGACACGTCCTCTCAGCCTCCCTTGAATCGGGCGACAAGGCGGTGAGAGTCACCGGGATAGAGCAGCCGCACCGCGGTAATCGTGCGCGCGCTGCGCCAGGTATAGCGGTCGATCACGAGGCAGGGTGCGCCGACGGCGATGTCGAGCGCTTCCGCCGTGCGATCGTCCGCAACGATGGCGCTGATCGTATGCTCGGCCTCTGTCCATGGCACATGGTGAAGCAGCCACGAGCCGGGTGGCTCACGCGAAAAATCCGCGGTCGCCGCATCCGGCACCGACGCGAGATCGATCAGCCTGTCCTCGACGGCGAAAGGCACGTTGTCGGCACTGTGGCGACAGGTGATCGCGACCACTTTGCCGGCCTTCTTGACTCCGAGGCGGTCACGATCGGCGGCGGTTGCGGCGCGGAGCTTGCGACCGATCAGCTCGTAACTGTAAGCGCGCCCGAGCGCGGTGATCTCGGCGCGCATGTCGGCGATCTTGAGCACGGCGGATTGATGCTGCGGGCGTCGCACGAAGGAGCCGGCACGTCGCCGCCGCTCGATCAGGTCGGCTTGCGCGAGCTCCGACAGCGCCTTGTTCACGGTCATGCGCGAGCAGCCGTAACGCGCCACCAGTTCGTGCTCGAACGGGATACGATGCCCGGGCGGCCACTCGCCGGTCAGAATGCGGTTCTCGATATCGGCGCGAATCCGTTTGTAGAGCGTGGGCTGGTCGGCCGTATCAGTCGCGAGGCTCATGCAACGAGCCTCCGCACCGATGCGTTGAAGCGTTCGCGCGCGGCCTGGCGCAGTCTGTGCCGGCCGCCTTCGACGACCTTGTCGCCGCCGGCCCAGACGCAATCGATCGCACCGTTGCCAGCAGCAAAGATCCAGCCGTCGATGGCGGCGTCGCGCGCGCGTCCCGCCAGCGAGGGATGCGTGATGTCGAGCGTGACGATGTCAGCGCGCGAACCTGGCGTCAGGCCGACTGACGTCTGTGCCAGTGCCCGCGAACCGCCCGCAAGTGCATGATCGAACAGCGCGCGCCCCGTCGAGCGGCCTGCGCCGGCCGAGAGCACGTTGCGCTCGCGGTGCTTGAGCCGTTGGCCATATTCGAGCTGGCGCAGCTCGTCGGCGACGCCGACCAGCACATTGGAATCGGTGCCGACGCCAAAGGCGCCGCCGGCACCGACGAATTCGCGAGCCGGGAAAATGCCGTCACCAAGGCTTGCCTCGGTGATGGGGCAGAGTCCGGCGACCGCGCCGGCCTTGGCGAAGGCGTGGACTTCCTCGTCCGTGGTGTGGGTGGCGTGAATGAGGCACCAGCGTTGGTCGACGGGCGCGTGCTCCAGCAACCATTGCACCGGACGTCGTCCGGACCACGCCAGGCAATCCTCGACTTCCTTCACCTGCTCGGCGGCATGAATGTGCATCGGCCCGCCCTCTGCGAGCGGGATGATGGCGGCAAGCTCGTCCGGCGCCACCGCGCGCAAGCTGTGCGGCGCGATGCCGATATTCGCGCCCGGCAATCGTGCAATCGCCTTGCGCGAGGCGACCATCAGCGCGGAAAATTGATCAACCGTACAGATGAAGCGGCGCTGACCGGCATGCGGTGCTGCGCCGCCGAACCCGCCGTGCGCATAAAAACTCGGCAGCAACGTCAGCGCAATACCCGAGGCTTCGGCGGCCTGCGCGATACGTGCGGCCATTTCGGCGGTGTCGGCGTAGGGCGAGCCGTCGCGATCATGATGCAGATAATGGAATTCGCCGACGCGGGTAAAACCCTGCTCCAGCATCTCGACATAAAGCAGTGTCGCGACCGCCGCGACGTCGTCAGGCGTCATCGCCAGCGCGAAGCGGTACATCGTCTCGCGCCAGGTCCAGAAAGTGTCGGTGCTATCGCCGCGCAGTTCTGCGAGACCCGCCATGCCGCGCTGGAAGGCGTGGCTGTGCAGGCTCGCAAGTCCCGGAAGCGCGATTTGGTGGCGTTCGTCGCCGGACGTCGGCGCTACGCCCGGCGTCACCTCGGCGATCGCGCCGGCGGTGATCACCACCTGCACGTCATTGGCCCAGCCCGAAGGCAGGAGCGCGGAGGCGAAATGCAGTCGTGTCATGTTTCCATGCCGGCTGGACAGAACCGCGACACGATTATATGTCTAGACATATAAGTCAAGCATCCCACGCGAAGGGACAGTTGCATGGCAGAACGCTTCGACCGGATCTGGCATAACGCCCGGCTCGCCACGATGCGGGCCGACCGTCCCGATCTCGGGGAGATCGAGCACGGCGTGATCGCCGCGCGTGCCGGCCGTATCGTCTATGCGGGTGCGCAGGCCGACTTTCCGGCGAATGCCGATACAGCCGAACGCATCGATTGCGAAGGGCGTTGGATCACGCCCGGTCTCGTCGATTGCCACACCCATCTGGTCTATGGCGGCAATCGTGCCCATGAATTCGAGCTGCGCCTGAAGGGCGCGAGCTACGAGGAGATCGCGCGCGCCGGCGGCGGCATCGTCTCGACGGTGGCCGCGACGCGCAAGGCAAGCGAGGCCGAACTCGCAGCAAGCGCGCTGCCGCGGCTCGATGCGCTGATTGGCGAGGGCGCCACCACGGTCGAGATCAAGTCCGGCTACGGCTTGGACACCGAGACCGAGATGCGGCAGCTGGCCGCCGCGCGAAGCCTGGGTCGTCAGCGGTCGGTCGCGATTCGAACCTCGTTTCTTGGTGCGCATGCCCTGCCGCCGGAGGCCGACGGCAACAAGGATCGCTACATCGATCTCGTCTGCAGGGAGATGTTGCCGGCGGTCGCGAAGGCCGGTTTGGCCGATGCCGTCGATGCCTTCATGGAGGGGATCGCATTCTCCGGGGAGCAGACGGCGCGGGTGTTTGAGGCAGCGAGGCGGCTTGGACTGCCGGTCAAGCTGCATGCCGACCAGCTCTCGAATCTCGGCGGCGCTGCGCTCGCGGCGAAATTCTCGGCGCTATCGGCCGATCATCTCGAGCACACCGACGAAGCCGGTGCAGCGGCGATGGCAAAAGCTCAAACGGTGGCCGTGCTTCTGCCCGGCGCCTTCTACTTCATCCGCGAGACGCAAGAACCTCCGGTCGAGGCATTCCGCAAGCACGGCGTTGCCATGGCGCTCGCGACTGACTGCAATCCGGGCAGCTCGCCGCTGACATCGCTCCTGCTCGCGATGAACATGGGCGCGACGCTGTTCCGGATGAATGTGACCGAGTGCCTTGCCGGTGTCACTCGCGAAGGCGCGCGAGCGCTTGGCGTGCTCCATGATACCGGCACGCTCGAGGCCGGCAAATGGTGCGACCTTGCGATCTGGGATATCGAGCGCCCTGCCGAGCTGGTCTACCGCATCGGCTTCAATCCGCTGCACCGCCGGGTGTGGAGGGGACAGTGACGGAGCCGCGCGCGCCGATCGTCATCAAGCCGGGAACGGTCAGCCTCGATGATCTCGCTTGCGTGCTCGAAGGCACATCTGTCGTTCTCGATCCCTCGTTCTGGCCGCGCGTCGACGCGGCCGCGGAGATCGTGGCAAGGGCCGCGCGAGCGGATGCTCCCGTCTACGGCATCAACACCGGCTTCGGCAAACTTGCCTCGAAGCGGATTCCGCCCGATCGGACCGCGCTGCTCCAGCGCAATCTCATCGTCTCGCATTGCTGCGGCGTCGGTGCGGCGACGCCCGAACCGATCGTCCGCCTGATGATGGCGCTGAAAATCATCTCCCTCGGGCGCGGCGCCTCCGGCGTGCGCCGCGAGGTGATCGAGCAGTTGCAGGCCATGCTGGCGCGGCGCGTCTCACCGCTGGTGCCGCAGCAAGGTTCGGTCGGTGCTTCCGGCGATCTCGCGCCGCTCGCGCATATGACCGCGGTGATGATCGGCGAAGGGCAGGCGATCGTCGACGGCAAGACCGTGTCGGGCAGCGACGCGCTCGCCGCGGCCGGCCTGACGCCACTGACGCTCGGTCCCAAGGAAGGGCTCGCGCTGATCAACGGCACGCAATTCTCCACCGCTTACGCCATCTCCGGCGTGCTGCGCGCATTTCGCCTGGCCCGCGCCGCGCTCGTCACCGGCGCGCTGTCGGTCGATGCGGCGATGGCCTCGACGGCGCCGTTCCGCCCCGAGATCCAGGCGCTGCGCGGCCATTCCGGACAGGCCGCGGCGGCGGCAACCCTGATGGCGCTGCTCGACGGCAGCGACATCCGCCTGTCGCATCTCGAAGGCGACGAGCGCGTGCAGGATCCCTATTGCCTGCGCTGCCAGCCGCAGGTTGCGGGCGCGGCGCTCGACCTGATCGTGCAGGCGGCGCGGACGCTGATCGTCGAAGCCAATGCCGTCACCGACAATCCGCTCGTCCTGGTCGAGACCGGCGAGATCGTCTCCGGCGGCAATTTCCACGCCGAGCCGGTGGCCTTTGCCGCGGATACCATCGCGCTCGCGCTGTCGGAGATCGGTGCCATCAGCGAGCGGCGTATCGCGACGCTGGTCGATCCCGCGCTCAATTTCGGCCTGCCGCCGTTCCTCACCCCCGATCCCGGTATCAATTCGGGCTTCATGATCGCCGAGGTGACGGCGGCCGCGCTCTATGCCGAGAACAAGCAGCGCGCTTCTGCCTGCTCGATCGACTCGACGCCGACCAGTGCCAACCAGGAAGACCACGTCTCGATGGCCGCGCATGCCGCGCGACGGCTGTCGGACATGGCCGACAATCTCGCCACCATCGTGGGCATCGAGCTGCTGGTCGCCGCCCAAGGCATCACGCTGCGCGCGCCGCATGCGACGAGCGCGCCGCTCATAGCCGTCATCGCCGCACTTCGCGAGCAGGTGCCGCCGCTCGGCGCCGACCGCTACATGGCCTGCGATCTCGCCAAGGCTGCAGCGCTGGTCGAAGCCGATGCGCTGCCGGCTGCGGCGCTCGCCGTGCTTTCAACTGACCCGTTTCCGACGCTTGCCTGACGAGGTGTTCCGCATGAACCGCCGACTGGACAATGACCGCACCATCCGCGCGCCCCGCGGCAGCGAAATCAGCGCCAAGAGCTGGTTGACGGAAGCTCCCTTGCGCATGCTCATGAACAATCTCGATCCGGACGTTGCGGAACGTCCGAGCGAGCTCGTGGTCTATGGCGGCATCGGCCGCGCCGCGCGTGACTGGGCGAGCTTTGACCGGATCGTTGCTTCCCTGCGCGAGCTCGAAGCCGACCAGACGCTGCTGGTCCAATCCGGCAAGCCGGTCGGCGTGTTCCGTACCCATGCCGACGCGCCGCGCGTCCTGATCGCCAACTCCAACATCGTGCCGCACTGGGCGACGCTCGATCATTTCAACGAACTCGATCGCAAGGGCCTGATGATGTACGGCCAGATGACGGCCGGCTCCTGGATCTATATCGGCAGCCAGGGTATCGTGCAGGGCACCTACGAAACCTTCGTTGAAGTTGGCCGCCGCCACTATGGCGGCAGCCTCGCCGGCAAATGGATTCTAACCGCCGGTCTGGGCGGTATGGGCGGCGCGCAGCCGCTGGCTGCGACCATGGCCGGAGCTTCGATGCTGGCGGTCGAATGCCAGCCGAGCCGCATCGAGATGCGTCTGCGCACCGGCTATCTCGATCGCAAGGCCACAACGCTCGATGACGCGCTTGCGATCATGGCGGAGGCGACGAAGACGAAGAAAGCGGTCTCGGTCGGCCTGCTCGGCAATGCCGCGGAGATTTTTCCCGAGCTGGTCCGCCGTGGTGTCAGGCCCGACATCGTCACCGATCAGACCAGCGCGCACGATCCGATCAACGGCTATTTGCCGAAGGGCTGGACGCTGGCCGAGTGGGAGACCAAGCGCGCCGCCGATCCCAAGGCCGTGGAGCGCGCCTCGAAAACCTCGATGGTCGAGCACGTCCAGGCCATGCTGGATTTCCATGCACTGGGCATTCCGACGCTCGATTATGGCAACAACATTCGCCAGATGGCGCAGGACATGGGCCTGAAGAATGCCTTCGATTTCCCCGGCTTCGTCCCCGCCTATATCCGTCCCTTGTTCTGCCGCGGCGTCGGGCCGTTCCGCTGGGCCGCGCTGTCGGGCGATCCCGAGGACATCTTCAAGACCGACGCCAAGGTCAAGGAGCTGATGCCTGACGACAAGCACCTGCACAATTGGCTCGACATGGCCAGGGAGCGCATCAAATTCCAGGGCCTGCCGGCGCGGATCTGCTGGGTCGGGCTTGGCGATCGCGATCGCTTGGGCCTTGCCTTCAACGAGATGGTGGCGCGTGGCGAGTTGAAGGCTCCTATCGTGATCGGCCGCGATCATCTCGACAGCGGCTCGGTGGCAAGCCCCAACCGCGAAACCGAAGCGATGAAGGACGGTTCGGACGCCGTGTCCGACTGGCCCTTGCTCAACGCGCTGCTCAATTGCGCCAGCGGCGCGACCTGGGTGTCGCTGCATCACGGCGGCGGCGTCGGCATCGGTTATTCCCAGCATGCCGGCATGGTGATCGTCGCCGACGGTACGCCGGAAGCGGCAAAGCGGATCGCGCGCGTGCTCTGGAACGATCCCGCCAGCGGCGTCATGCGCCACGCCGACGCGGGGTACGACATCGCGATCGAATGTGCCCGCGATAAAGGGCTCGATCTGCCGAGCCTGGCGAAGTAGCCAGGCTCAGTCGCGCGCCAGCAGCCTCGGCATCGTGGTCTTCGCGCCATCCATGAAGGTCTGGACGGCATCGCGAACGATCGCGTCGAGATCTGCCGGTATTGGCGTCGCGTAGATGAATTTGCGGATCGCGAGATAGAAAATGCGGCCGTGCAGGCCCCAGAACAGCTCGGTCTCGCGCTCGCCGAGCGGATGTGTCTTTGCTTCGGGCAGTTTCAGGTCGTGGCGCAGTTCGCCGGCCGCCGGCTCGATGATCTCGCGCCTGATGATGTCGAGATAGCGGCCGGTGATGCCGAACGACTTCATGCCGGAGAAGACGAAGATCCGCACCCAATTGTACTCGAACACGCGTTCGACATAGTCGAGATAAAAGCGCGTCAGCCGGGCCTCGAGCGATAGCGAGCGGTCGCGGATCATCGGACCCCAATCGGGCGACCAGCGGCTGAGATAGACCTCCTGGTAGACCCGCTCGATCAGCGCTTCCTTGCTCGGGAAGTGGCGGTAGATCGCCGAATGCGTGATGCCCAAACGCTTGGCGAGCTCGCGCGTCTGCCCCTCGAAGCCGCGCTCGGCAAAGAATCGGATTGCCTCGTCCAGGATGGCGCGCTCGCGGTCGGCCGCACGCATGTTGCGGCGCTTTGGCGCGGACTTGCTGCCTGTCTCGGACCGCTTCCGGACCGGTCGCTTCGCCGTTTTCTGCGCTTTGCGGGCCATTTCGTCGCTGAATCGCACGTCCCATGATCTTCATAGCCCAACGCGCATTTGTAACCAAATGGTCATTTCCTATTGACCGGCTTAAGATGGCGTGTCACGATTTTGAGACCAGATGGTTACAAATCTGGCGTCCCGGCTGGTGAGCCGAGGGATCCGAGGAAACGGCGGGTGAAGGCGAGGGCTTTCAGCTATTTTCGCGCTGCGACGATCGACCAGGCGTTGGACGCTCACGCGCGCGCCGGCGACGATGCGCGTTTCATCGCCGGCGGCCAGAGCCTCGTGCCGGCGTTGTCGCTGCGGTTGCAGGCGCCACGGCTGCTGATCGATATCACCCATATTGCCGAGCTGCGCGGCGTCAGGCGTGAAGGCGAATTCCTGCGTATCGGTGCGCTCACACGCCATTGCGAGATGCTGAGCGAGCCGCTGATCGCCGAATTCGCGCCGCTGTTGCATGCGGCTGCGCCCTTCGTAGCCCATCCCGCCATTCGCAACCGCGGCACGTTCGGCGGCAGTGTCGCGCACGCCGACCCCGCTTCCGAATTTCCGGCGATGACGTTGGCGCTCGATGCCGAGATCGAGATGATCGGCCCTTCCGGCAGTCGGCGCGTCAAGGCCGATGACTTCTTCGTCGACCTGTTCGAGACAGCCTTGCAGCCCGGCGAACTGATCACCGCGGTTTTCGTCCCACTGTTCAAGGCCGATCAGCGCTTTGCGTTTGACGAATTGGCCCGGCGGCGCGGGGACTATGCGCTGGTCGGTTGCGGCATGCTCGCGACCTGCACCGGCGAGCGTATCCATGACATAAGGATCTCGTTCTTTTCTGTCGGCAATACGCCGACGCGGGTGAAGGGAACGGAGGCTACGCTCATCGGCTCGAGCCTTGGCGCGGAACGCATCGCCGCAGCGCAGGCCGCGCTTGAAGCTGATCTGACGCCACCGGATAGCGACGAGGTGCCGCCGGCGATGCGGCTGCATCTCGCGCGCGTATTGCTCGGACGCATGCTCGGACGTCTCGGAGTGGGCGGATGAGCGGCTTCGACGAGTCCCTTCTGGATGATGCGGACGAGACCGAGCGCGTTCGCTTCGTCGTCAACGGCCGCAAGGTGGCCTGTGAGGTCGCGCCGCGCGAGACGCTGCTCGATTGCCTGCGCAACGCGCTCGAGCTGACAGGCACGCATGCCGGCTGCGAGATGGGCGCCTGCGGCGCGTGTCTCGTCCAGCTCGACGGGCAAGCCGTGCACGCCTGCCTGATGTTCGCGGTGCAGGCTGACGGCGCCACGATCGATACGATCGAAGGTCTCACGGAGAGCGGCGTGATCGCCGACCTCCAGGCCGAATTCCACCGCCGCAACGCTCTGCAATGCGGCTTTTGCACGCCGGGCATGCTGGTCAACGCGCACGAACTCCTCTCGCAGGTGACGCGGCCAAGCCGCAGGGACATTCGTGACGCGCTGTCGGGCAATTACTGCCGCTGCACCGGCTATGAAGCGATCGTAGATGCCATCGACGCGGTGGCAAAAGCGCGCAGCGAAAGGGGAGGCGTGACATGAGCGCGCCGCTGACCTCGCTGGATCGCCCGAATTCCTATATCGGCCGCTCCGTGCCGCGCCCGAACGCCAAGCGGCTGCTCGCCGGGCGCGGACGTTATGTCAGCGATCTCAGGCTGCCGCGGATGCTGTATGCCGCGTTCCTGCGCAGCCCGCATGCGCATGCGAATATCATCTCGATCGATGCCGGGCGGGCGAGCGCGCTCGAAGGCGTGCATCTCGTTGCGACCGGTGTCGATCTCGCCAAGATCTGCTCGCCCTGGACCGGCACGCTCGACCATTTCAAGGGGATGATCTCGGCACCGCAATTACCGCTGCCGCTCGACCGCGTGGTCTGGGCCGGGCAGGCGGTGGTTGCAGTCGTCGCCGAGAGCCGTGCGATCGCCGAGGATGCGCTGGAACTGATCGAGATCGACTACGAAGACCTTCCGATCGTCGCCGATATCGACAGCGCGCGTGAGGGCGGCGGGCCGCTGATCAATCCTGGCAGTGCCAACAATGTCTGCTTCCGCAGCCAGCTCGACAACGGCAGCGTCGACGACGCCTTTGCGCATGCGGCCCATGTGGTGGAGGAGGAGTTGTCCTTCGGCCGCCATACCGCGGTGACGCTAGAGCCGCGCGCCATCGTTTCCGATTACGATCCTTCGGCTGAGATGCTCACCGTGCATCACGCGACGCAGACGCCGTATCAGTTCCAGGACCTCTATTCGCGCCACTTCGGCATTCCGGAGGCCCGCGTTCGCGTGATCGCGACCGACATCGGCGGCTCCTTCGGGATGAAGCTGCATGTCTATCATGAGGACATGGCCGTGGTCGGCCTCTCGATCCTGCTCGGCCGTCCCGTCAAATACGTCACCGACCGCATCGAATCGTTCGTCTCCGACATCCACGCCCGCGACCACCGCGTCCGCGCCCGGATGGCGCTTGATGCCAAGGGCGAGATCCTTGCGATGGACGTGCTGGACCTGACCGCAATCGGGGCGTTTTCGACCTATCCGCGCACAAGCGTGGTGGAGGGCAACCAGGTCATCCGCCTGATCGGCGCGCCCTATCGCTTCAAGAACTACCGCGCGAGGCTCGAGGTGCTCTTCCAGAACAAGGTGCAGACCAGCCAGTATCGCGCGGTCGGCCATCCCATCGCCTGCGCGGTCACCGAGCGGCTGGTCGACATGGCCGCGGCGAAGCTCGGTCTCGATCCCTTCGCGATCCGAGCGCAGAACCTGATCGCCGATGATGCCTATCCGCAGACCTCGCCGACCGGCTACCGTTTCGAGGCGTTGTCACATCAGGCCTGCCTAAAGCGGCTGCACGAGATGATGGATTATGACGGGCTGCGCGCCGAGCAGGCGGAGTTGCGCAAGGGCGGCATCTATCGCGGGATCGGCATCGCGGCCTTTGTCGAGATCACTAATCCAAGTCCCGCGTTCTATGGCGTTGGCGGAGCCCGTATCTCCTCGCAGGACGGTGCGATCATCAGCCTGACCCCATCAGGCGAAGTGCGCTGCCTGATCTCGGTCACGGAGCAGGGGCAAGGCACCGAGGCGATCATCAGCCAGATTGTGGCAGACCAGCTCGGCCTCGCGCAGGAGCACGTCAAGGTCATTACCGGTGATACCGAGGTGACGCCGCATGGCGGTGCGACCTGGGCCTGCCGCGGCGCCGGCATCGGCGGCGAGACTGCGCTCCAGGCCACGCGCGCGCTCAGGCGCAATATCCTGGAAATCGCCGCGCTCATCCTCCAGGAGCAGCCATCGGCACTCGACATCATCGATGGCGAGGTCGTCGATGCTGGCACGCGAAACCAGCGGATGCCGATCTCCGAGATCGCGCGCATTGCCTATTTCCGTTCCGATACGCTACCGCCGGGCACGCAGGCCCAGCTCACCGTAAGCCATCACTTTGCGCCACAGGGCTATCCGTTCGCCTTCACCAACGGCATCCAGGGCTGTTCGCTGGAGGTCGACGTCGAGACCGGCCTCATCAAGATGTTGAAGCATTTCATCGTCGAGGATTGTGGCCGGGTCATCAATCCGATGCTGGTAGACGAGCAGCTCCGCGGTGGCATCGTGCAGGGATTGGGCGCGGCGCTGTTCGAGGAGTGTCGCTACAGCGAGACCGGCCAGCTCGTGAACGGCTCGCTCGCCGACTACCTCGTCCCGATGCCGATGGAGATGCCTGACATCGTCATCGCCCATATCGAGACACCGACCGCCGACACCGATCTTGGCGCCAAGGGATGCGGTGAGGCGGGGACGGCGGCGGCGTCGGCCTGTGTGCTGAACGCCGTCAACGATGCGCTCGCACCGTTCGATGCAACGATCAATTCCATCCCGATCACGCCCGCAAGAGTCCTGAAAGCCCTGAAGCGATTCTAGAAAAAGATAATTGGAGGAAATCATGCCCAAGTCCGCTTCCACCTCGAAAATTTCCCGCCGCACCGCGCTCGCCGGTCTCTCGGCAAGCGCGGCACTGCTCGCCATGCCGCGGCTCGGGCGCGCCGCCGACGAAACGATCCGCATCGGCTTTCCGACCCCGCTGACCGGCCCGTTCGCTGCGGAGGCGCGCGACCAGGTCAAGTGCGCCGAGCTCGCGGTCAAGCTCGCCAACGACAAGGGCGGCATCGGCGGCCGCAAGGTCGAGCTGTTGGTGCGCGACGATAAGCTCAATGCCGGCGAGGCCGCGACCCGTACGCTGGAGCTGATCGAGAAGGACAAGGTTCACGCCGTGGTCGGCGCGCTCTCCAGCGCCGTGCAGCTCGCGGTCAACGAAGTCACCCGCGCCCGCGGCGTGATCTACGTTTCGATCAGCCAGTCCGACACCATCAACGAGGTCAAGGATTTCAGCAAATACACCTTCCACGAGGCGCTGAACCCGCACATGACCACCGCCGCCGTGGCACGGCAGACCCTGAAGAAGGGCATGAAGGTTGCCCATCTCGTCGCAGATTACGCGTACGGGCATGAGATGCTGCGCGGCTTCAAGCGCGCGCAGGCGGCGATCGGCGTGGATAGCGTCGGCGAGATCCTGCATCCGTTCGGCGCTGCCGACTATTCCACCTTCATGCCGCGCCTGATGTCGATGCGGCCCGACGTGCTCTGCATCTCCAATTTCGGCCGTGACCAGGCCAACGCGATCAAGCAAGCGGTGGACTTCGGCGTCAAGCAGCAGATGAAGATCGTCGTGCCGGTGATCCTGCACAACCAGCGGCTCGCGGTCGGCCCCGACGTGTTCGAGGGCGTGGTCGGCGGCGCCAACTATTACTGGGGTCTGGAGACGCAGAGCAAGTCCGCTGCCGCTTTCAACAGCGCCTTCAAGGCAGCCAATGGCGGCGCGATACCGACCGATTACGGCGCCTACGGTTATTCCGGCGTCGGGTCGCTGCTGGCGGCCATGCAAACCGCGGGTGGCACCGATACCGACAAGGTGGTCGATGCGCTGGAGAAGCTGCAATACGACCTGACCAAGGGTCCGCAGCATTACCGCAAATGCGATCACCAATCGGTGCAGCCGGTGCTGGTGCTGGAGTCCAAGAAGAAGTCCGCCATGGCCAACGACAACGATCTGTTCGCCATTCTCGCCAACGACACTGGCTCCGACGACATGCTGCGCAGTTGCAGCGAGCTGGGCCACGCGACCTGAAGCCCGGGCAATGGACCTGTCGCTGATCATCATGCAGCTTCTTTCCGGGATCGCCCTTGGGGCGGTCCTGGTGATCACTGCGCTTGGACTGACGATCGTGTTCGGCATGCTCGGGGTGGTCAATTTCGCTCATGGCGCGCTGTTCATGATCGGGGCCTATGCGGGGCTGTATCTGGCGTCCCTCACCGGAAGCTTCTGGTGGGGATTGCTGCTGGCGCCCATCCTGATCGGCGCCTTCGGCATGCTGATCGAGTTCGTCCTGATCCGCAGGCTCTATGGGCGCTCGATCGACGATCCGCTGCTGCTTACCTTCGGCCTCAGCTACATCCTGGTCGAGGGCGTGCGGATCGTGTTCGGCAGCGACGGCATCCCGTTTCCGACCCCGCCGCAGCTGATCGGCGTGCTCGATCTCGGCATCGGCTTCTTCCCGCGCTACCGCCTGTTCGTCATTGCGCTGGTGGCGGTGGTGCTCCTGGTGCTCTGGCTGACGCTGGAGAAGACGCGGATCGGCTTGATCGTGCGCGCGGGCGCCCGCGATCCCACCATCATGCAGGTGCTCGGTGTCGACATCGGCCGGGTCTGGCTCGCAATCTTCGGGCTAGGCGTCGGGCTGGCGGCGCTCGGCGGCGTGCTCGCGGGTCCCATGCGCAGCGTCAATCCGGAGATGGGATCGCTGGTGCTGGCGGAAGCCTTCGTGGTGACCGTGATCGGCGGCCTCGGGTCGATCGTCGGGGCCGTCGTCGCAGGCCTCATGGTCGGCATCTCCATCAGCCTGGTCGCGCTGTTCGCGCCGGAGATGGCGACCATCGTCATGTTCGCGCTGATGGCCGTGGTGCTGCTGATCCGCCCGCAGGGCTTGTTCGGCATCAGAGGGAGGACCGCGTGACCTCACCATCGAGCGGCGAAGCGGTCGCCAAACTCTCGTCCGGCGGGCTCGGCCGGCTTCTCGAGCAACGCGTGTTGCTCTCGATCGCGGTGCTGGCTGTGTTGCCCTGGCTGTTGCCGTCTCACGCGCTGGCCGTCAACGTCCTGATCTACGGCGTCGTGGTGATGGGCTACAATCTGCTGTTCGGCTACACGGGACTGTTGTCGTTCGGCCAAGCCGCGTTCTTCGGTGCGGGCGCCTACTTCACCGGCATTGCGATCGGTCGTTACGGTGTGCCCTGGTTCGCCGCGGTCCCGATCGCAGTCCTCCTCAGCACCGGCCTCGCCGCCGCGATCGGCATCGTCTCGACGCGCACGCGCGGCATCTATTTCTCCATGGTGACGCTTGCGCTGGCTCAGCTCGTTTATTACGTGGCGCTCCAGGCCTCGTCTTTCACCGGTGGCGAGAATGGCCTGCGCGGCTTTACCGTCGATCGCATCAGCCTGTTCGGACTCCCCGTCAATTTCCTCGACCCGGTCAACAAATATTACGTGCTGATGGCTTTCGCCGCATTGGCCATGTGGTTCCAGTCGCGCATTTTGAACTCGCCCTTCGGCGCCGTGATCGAGGCCATCCGCGAGAACGAGCAGCGGGCGCGGGCCTGCGGCTATGACGTCGAGCGCAGCAAGCTGATCGTGTTCATGCTGTCGGGCGCGATCTCCTCGCTCGGTGGCTGCATGCTGGCGCTACATCTGTCGATCGTGCCGCTCGACATCCTGCACTACCAGACCTCCGGCATGATCGTGATGATGGTGCTGCTCGGCGGCGCGCGCAGCTTCTTCGGACCGTTCGTTGGCGCGGCGGCGTTCCTGATCCTTGAGGACGTCATCTCGGTCTGGACCCCACACTGGCAGCTCTTCGTCGGCGCGATCTTCGTCCTGTTCGTGCTGTTCCTGCCCAAGGGCATCTGGGGCACGCTGCTCGATACATTGGGTGTCGGAAAGGCGCGGCCATGAGCGGCGAGTTGCTTCGTGCCGAGGGGATCGGCAAGCACTTCGGCGGTTTCGTCGCGCTCGAAGGCATCACCGTGTCTTTTGCGGCCGGACAGCTCACCTCGATCATCGGGCCGAACGGCGCCGGCAAGAGCACGTTATTCAACATCCTCTCCGGCGCGCTGACGCCGACGTCTGGCAAGCTGCACTTCAGGGGACGCGAGCTGAACGGCCTGCCGCAGCACCGGTTCGTGCATCAGGGCATCTCGCGCTCTTACCAGATCACAAACATCTTCCCGGACCTGTCGGTGCACGAGAACGTCCGCGTGGCGGCGCAGGCGCTGACCGTGAGCTACGACATCTGGCGTAACCGCGCTCGACTTTCGGAGCTCAATGCCCGCGCCGATGCTGCACTCGACGCAGTCGGGCTATCTGGCAGGCGCGCCGAACTGGCGAAATTCCTGGCGCATGGCCAGCAGCGCGCGCTGGAGATCGCGATCGCGTTGGTGTCGGAGCCGGAGTTGCTTCTGCTCGACGAGCCGACCGCCGGCATGGGGCCGGAGGAGACCAAGGACATGGTCGCGCTGCTGGAACGGCTCGCCGAGAAGCGTACCGTGCTTCTTGTCGAGCATAAGATGAAGATGGTGCTGGGCCTGTCCAAGCGTGTCGTGGTGCTGCATCATGGCCGCCTGCTTGCCGACGGCGCCCCCGATGAGATCAGGTGCAATCCGGAGGTCCGCCGGGTCTATCTCGGACAGAGTGAAGGCTATGGCTGAGACCGCACTGCTCGAAATCAGGGATCTCCACGCCTGGTATGGCGCGAGCCACGTCCTTCACGGCATTTCCTTGCATGTGCAGCCCGGCGAGGTGGTTGCCCTTGTAGGTCGCAACGGAGCCGGGAAGACCACCACGCTGAGGTCGATGATGGGGCTGATGCCCAAGGCGTTGGGGCGCGTGCGCTTTGCGGGCCGGGAGCTTCTGCAACTGCGCGCCCATCAGCGCTTCCATCTTGGCCTTGCTTACGTCCCCGAGGAGCGCCGCATCGTCCCCGGTCTCTCCGTGCGCGAAAACCTTCGTCTCGGCCTCGTCGCGGCAGGAAGCGGCATCGATGAGCGCGTGGCGATCGACGAGATCGCCCAGACTTTTCCGCGCCTGAAGGAGCGCCTCGACCAGGAGGGTGTCACGCTGTCGGGCGGCGAGCAGCAGATGCTGGCGATTGCGCGCGCCTTGATCGCGAAACCGAAGATGCTTCTGCTCGATGAGCCATCGGAAGGCATCATGCCTGTCCTGGTCGAGGAGATGGGCGTCCTGTTCCGTCGCCTGCGCGACGAGGGCAAGACGCTGCTCCTGGTCGAGCAGAACGTCGAATGGGCGCTGCGGCTCGCCGACCGTGCCGTGATCATCGATCAGGGTGAAGTCGTGCATCAAAGCAGCGCCGCGGCGCTGCTGGCGGACAAAGACATCCAGGAGCGCTACTGCGCGGTCTGACGTTAGGCCACGACCCTGGCTACGGCGCCGCCGAGGCGCTGGCTTTCCTTTGCGAGATAATCGTCGATCGCGTCGCTGCGCATGGGCTTTGCGAAGTAGTAGCCCTGGATGAAGTCACATCCCAGCCGGCGCAGGGTGTCGAGCTGAGCGCGAGTCTCGACGCCCTCGGCGACGCAGGCGATCTCCATGTCGTCACAGAGGCCGGTGAGGGACTTGATGATCTTGTGGCTCACTGGATTGTCGTTGACGTCGGCGATGAAGCTGCGGTCGATCTTGATTTTGTCGAGCGGCAGCCAGTGCACGTGGCTCAGCGAGGAATAGCCGGTGCCGAAATCGTCCAGCGAAATGCCGCAGCCCATCGCCTTCAATGCCGCGATCGACTGTTGTGCGCGCACGAAATCGAAGGTAACGGCCGTCTCGGTGATCTCGAAATCGATTCGGTGCGGCGGCAGCGAGCTCTTCTCGATGATGGTGATCAGCGGCAGGATGCCCTCGGGCGAGCAGACGTCGTGGGCGGACAGGTTGAAGGACAGGCGGATGTGGTCGGGCCACGTCCTGGCCGTCGCGAGCGCGCGTACCAGCAGCGCCTGCGTCAACGGCCGGATCAGGCCGATGCGCTCGGCGGTTGGAATGAAGTCGGCCGGCGAAACCAGGCCGAGGCGGGAGCTGTGCCAGCGCGCCAGGACCTCGAAGCCGGCGGTGTGCTCGCTCATGGCGTCCACGATCGGCTGGAACACCAGGTCCATCTCGGTGCTGAAATCCGCGGTGCGCAACAAATTTTCGATGACGCCGCGGCTGCGGATCTCGGCCTCGAGCTCGCTCGAGAAAATCACGGTGCGGCCGCGCAGATGGCGCTTGGCGTGATAGAGCGAATAGTCGGCGCATTCATAGAGCGCCTCCGCCGTCGTTGCCGATTGCGGGAATAGCGCGAAGCCGATCGAGCAGGACAGCCCGGTATGGGCGGTGTCGAGCTGGTAGGGCAGCTTGACCTGGTCACCAACGCGTTCGCCGAGCCGCATCAGATCCGCATCATCAGCGTCGCCGCACACCACGAGGCCAAACTCGTCGCCGCCGAGCCTGGCGAATTCCACCCGCTGCGGGCCGAAGCCTTCGCAGACCTCGCGGATGCGCCGGCCCGCCTCGATCAGAACGCGGTCGCCGACCGAATGGCCGTAATTGTCGTTGATCGGCTTGAAGCCGTCGAGGTCGATGATCCCGACCGCGACGCGAACTTTCCTGCGCTCGGCGTCAGCGAAAGCGCTCGACAGCTCGGCGAAGAAGCGGCGGCGGTTCGGCAGTTCGGTCAGGGAATCGAGGTTGGCAAGGCGGAAGTTCTCGTCCGAAAGGGCCTGGGTGGCCGCCTGTTGCGCCAGCAGCGACTTGCGGCTCGCGACGAGGTCGGCGAAGTCGCGATAGTAGATGAACAGCACCGTCACCATCGCGCCCGACACGAGCAGATTGTTGACGGCGATTGCCTTCAAAGTCGGCTCGCCGGTGGCCCAGAAGAACAGCACGTAGGGCACGTCGACGACCAGCGTCACGATCAGTGCCGCCGAGCGCAGATGCATCAGCGAGAAGATGCAGCCGATCACGGTCACCGCCATGTAGAAGGCAACCTGGCTCTTGGCGAAAGCATCGCCGTAAGGGTAGAGCGCGAAGGACCAGGCAGTGAAGCCCGCGCCGATCGGCGCTGCGATCCAGTTGGTGAAGATCAAATTGGTGAGAGGCATTGCAATATCAGCCCTGAATTCCTTCGAAACGCGGGCGATCTTGCACGGCGGGGGTAAAGGGGACGTTAGATTGGCGTCCTCGCGCGAGGCTCGACGCGCTGCGGATCTTCTCGATACGCGCCCCGGTCAGGCTGCGTTAACGATATCCGGCGGCGGAAGTGCGGGGACTGGCTGAAAGAGCTTGCATAAATTGCGGCTACGCTCTGCTAACCATATGCGCCAGCGCAACGTATCGTCGCACCGACAATTTCGTGGCAATGCGCGGAATAACCGTGCCTGTCTGTTCTGAGCATGGCCGTCATTGCTGCAACGCGGCCGGCTCGGGTTTGACCGCGCGCACGCGGCTCGTCATACTTTGCGCTAAGGCGAGCCAGAAAGACTCGTCAGCACCGGGAGCTCAAATGACCCAATCATTCTCCGTCTTTGCGGGGACGCTGATTTCCCTCGTCTCCTTCACTTCGATTGCTTTTTCGCAACCGGCTTGCGTCACTCAGAACATGGTGATTCCGCCTGGGGCCAACACCACCGACAAGGCGGGACCGTTCTTCATCGATACGGCGGGTCTCGACTTCAAGACGGCGCCTCCGACGCGCGATCCCTCCAATCCCAATTATCCACGCGCCACTGAGCTTCCTGACGGAACGCTGCCGCCACCGGGGGCCGAGGGCAATTTCATCATCGGTCCCACCCACAATCCTGCGCCGGAGACGATCGCGAAGGAGGGTGTGCCGCGCGGGACGACAAAATCCTTCACGCTGTCGTCGAAGGAGAGCAGCATCTACAATCCGGGTCTGATCCGCGATGATCTTGCCGGTTGCACCAACTCCTCGATCATGACGACCGTGACGGCGCCGAACGACAAGTCGCACATGATCGTCACCACCAGCCATCCAGGGATCTGGTCGCGCACCATCGACGTCTATGTGCCGGCGCAATATATCCGCGGCACCGCGGCGCCGTTCATCGTGGTCGGCGACGGCGGCTCCAACGCCTACAAGGATCTCGCCACTACGCTCGACAATCTGATCGCGCAGCGCCGCGTGCCGCCGATGATCGCGATCCAGATCGGCAATGGCGGGCAGGATGCGCAGGGCAGTCAGCGCGGCCGCGAATATGACACGGTGTCAGGCGCCTACGCGCAGTTCGTCGAGCGTGAAGTGCTGCCGCTGGTCGAAAAGAACGCCGACGTCAGGCTGACCAAAAATCCCGAGGGGCGTGCGACCATGGGACTGAGTTCGAGCGGCGTGGCAGCCTTCACTATGGCGTGGTTCTATCCCGATCTCTATCACCGCGTGCTGGCGTTCTCGCCGACCATGGTCAACCAGCAATGGCCGCATGACCCCTCGCTGCGCGGCGGCGCCTGGGAATATCACAGCGCATGGACGGGGCCAGCCACACCCAACCTCATCTCCAAGGCCGGCGTGCTCACGCCGGCCGAGCCGCCCGGCGTCCCGCTGATCGTCGCTGCGCCGACCAAGCCGATCCGTTTCTGGTTCTTCGGCGGCGACCAGGACCTGTTCTATCCGAACCCCACCATTCCCGACGGCATGCACGACTGGACCCTCTCCAACGCGCTGATGGCCAAGGTGCTGGCGGAGAAGGGCTACCACTATCAGTTTCTGTTCGTGCGCAATGCCAAGCACGTCGACCGTCCCACGATCGCGCAGACGCTGCCGTCGGCGCTGGAGTGGGTCTGGAAGGGCTATCCGATCCCCTGAGCGCAGCGATAAGGGTCAGGCGAGAGCGGCTTGGCGGTCCCGCATTGGTTCGCGGACCCGGTCGGGTTTCCCCGGCTCGGCGAGCCGCGTAAAACTGCGCTGGCTTGCATGCGCGGGTGCTTCGACAATCACGCCTTCGCAGACGATCTGTCCGCCGAGCATCAGGAATTCCAGCTTGTCGTAGCGCGGCATCGTCTCGCCGGGCGCGGGCGGCAGCAGCCCGACGCTTCCCTGGATGTTCAGCGTGGCATCACCGGCGCCGTGGAGGCGAGGATTCCACATCCTGCTCCCGGTCTCCGCCCAACGCTGCCGGATCAGCGCGGCGCGGTCGGCGGGTTCTGCGAGCTTTGCACGAATCTTCGGCGCGCTGGCGACCTCCGGGGTGGGAGCCTCGAGGGCCGGCTCCGGCGCAACATCCACGACAACGCTGGCCGTGTCGGCGACAACTTCCGCGGCGCTGGGGGAGGGGTCGCCGTCAGTGCTGTCCTCAGGGATATGCTCCCGCGAGATGTCGCAATCGGCGAACGCGACACGGGTGTCATCGAGAGTCGAGCAAGTATCCACGTCGACGACAGAGGAATGCTCGTCGTTGACGGCGAGAGCGGGAGCATCAACCGGGACGACCTCCAACTCGACCTCGACATCGACGGAGGAGGCCTTCTCCGCGACAACGGGCTCAACGTCGTCCGCGAGTTCGGTGGATGGATTGCTGTTGATGATGAGTTCGGGGAGGTCGACCGTCTCACGCTCGACTTCGATGATCGCGACCGAAGCTTCCTCCACGACGACCGGCTCGACGCCCGCCGCCGACTCCCGGGATGAATCGTCGCTACCGCTGACATCCGCTGGCGCTTCCGACAGGCTCTCCGCGATGACTGGGCTGGCGGTGTCGTCTTCGGCGGCTGAAGCCGCGACCGCGACGTCGCAGTTCGACGTATCGGCGCTGATACTGGTGTCAAGGGCTGGAGTCGTGGCTGCAATTTCGGCAACGAGGGCGGGTGAGGCGTCTGAGGCATCAGGCGCGACGTCGATGCCGCCGCCGTGCGGCGCGGGCCGAAGCCGGGTGAACGCCCATTTCACCGCGGGGATGCGGCGCAGCAACGATATCAGTCTCGAAAGCACTGGGAGTTGTCCAAGAGGTACTCGGCTTGAGGCCATCGCTGATTCGCCAGCAATGTAAAAATCCCCGGCTGTCACACTGATGTCAATGTAGGTGGGACCAATTGCAGAACATTCACGCCTGCGTCACGCGTAAACGATATTGTCGACGACGAAAAGCTTCGGCTGCACCAAGACGAACGGGTCAAAGAGCCCGAGCCACGGGCAATCCACGGCGTCATGCCGTTCGCCTCATTTTGGAGAGGGGGGCGAATCGCCCCTCTCCAGACTTCCGATCAATGTAAGCCTACTTTCCGGAGCCTGCGCCGCCGCCGGCTTGGCTGCCCGTGTTATTGGTGTTGCTGCCACCGGTGCTCGGAGTCTGCTTGCCCTTGCTGTCGGCGGCCTCGTTCTGCATGTTCGACGACGCGCCGGTCGTCATGCCCTTGGTCGCGGGGCCCCGCGACGAAGGGCCAACGTCGCCCTGGCCGGATGCGCCGGGAGCGGGTTGTGTCTGCGCCAAGGCGCCGCCGGTCGCCAGCGCCATGATGCATGCGGATGCCAAAATGATCTTCTTCATCTGGTTTCCTCCTGGGTTGACATCAGGACAACTTGCGCGCGGAGCGGACGTTCCTCACAGGGGAGCGTCGCGACGATCATGACCAAGCGCGTTGCGGCGCTTGTCGAGGTTCCCTGCACGGCTCTACCGACGGTAGAGTTTGGAACATCGGCCATCTGGTGTAAGGACGAGGCATGAAAAGGATACTGACTCTCGGAGCGGCCCTGCTCTGGTCCACGATCGCAGTCGCGCAGGAGCGCGCCATCACCGTGGCCTCGACGACGTCGACGGAACAGTCGGGGCTGTTTGGCTATCTGCTGCCGCTGTTCTCGAAGTCCGCGGGCATCGACGTGAAGGTCGTTGCCGTCGGCACGGGCCAGGCACTCGACATGGGGCGGCGCGGCGATGCAGACGTCGTGTTCGTCCATGACAGGCCCGCCGAAGACAAGTTCATGTCCGAAGGGGAAGGCGTGAAGCGCTTCGACGTGATGTACAACGACTTCGTCATTGTCGGGCCGAAGAGCGATCCCGCGAAGATCGCCGGCGGCAAGGACGTGGCCGAGGCGCTGCGCAAGATCGCGGCCGCGAAGGCGCCGTTCATCTCGCGCGGTGACAAGTCCGGCACGCACGCGGCCGAATTGCGGCTTTGGAAGGAGGCAGGCGTCGATCTCGGTGCCGCCAAGGACGGCTGGTATCGCGAGATCGGCCAGGGCATGGGTCCGGCCCTGAACATGGCGTCGTCGTCGAATGCTTATCTGCTGTCGGATCGCGGCACCTGGTTGTCATTCAAGAACCGCGGCGAACTCGCCGTCCTGACCGAAGGCGACAAGCGGCTGTTCAACCAGTACGGCGTCATGCTGGTCAATCCGGCCAAGCATGCGAACGTGAAGGCGCAGGACGGGCAAGCCTTCATCGACTGGCTGATTTCTTCGAAAGGGCAGGAGGCCATCGCCGGCTACAAGGTCGGGGGCGAGCAGCTATTTTTCCCCAACGCGCCCCACTAGCAGGAAGGCGACGGTCGACACTGCGATGCTGAGTGCGAGCAGGATCAGCCCGAGCCCGAGCGCCAGCGGCAGGTCGCCCTTGCTGGTCTCCAGCGCGATCGCGGTCGTCATCGTGCGCGTGAAGCCGCGGATGTTGCCACCGACGATGAGGATAGCGCCAACCTCGGCAATCGCGCGCCCGAAGGCTGCGAGAAAGGCCGTCAGCAGCGAGGTCCGGCCTAGCGCGAACAGCAAGCCGATGCTGCGCAGCGTTGACAGCCCGTCGATCCGCGCCAGGTCGCCATACTCCGCCCACAGCAGGCTCGCCGGCCGGTGCACCAGTGCCACCACGATCGGTGTGGCGAGCAGAGTCTGCGCGACCACCATGGCGGCCGGCGTGAACAACAGGCCGGCGGCCCCGAGCGGGCCGGAGCGCGACAGCAGAAGATAAAGCGCGAGCCCGACCACGACCGGCGGAAGACCAAGCAAGGCATTGGTGAGGACGATGATGACCTGCCGCCCGCGGAACCGGGTGATCGCAAGCATTGCCCCGAACGGCGCCCCGATCAGAAGCGCGAGGATGCTGGCGGTCAGGCTGACGCGCACCGACAGTCCGACGATGCCCAGAAGCTCTGCATCAGCCTCGCCGATCAGCGTGAATGCGGCGCCGATGGATCGCGCAAAGTCGTTCATCCGTGCCTGAGCTTCGGCGCCCGCCACGACGTCTTGGGTGCCTCGATTTCAGGACTGCGGAGGTGTTTCACGTATGTTTCCCTGAGGGTGTCGTCGGGCAAAGCAGCGGCGGAGCGGTTTGGTAACCCGAATTTGGCCGGAAATCAAAGCCGCGGGCGGCATGGCACGATGCCGCGTTTGGGCTCATCGTTTGACGCTGGCCGATGCCGGGACCGTCGGGGCTCAGATCACCCCACGCAACACTTCAACAAGTCGGGCACACTCGGCCTCCGTTCCGATCGTGATGCGCAGGAAGTCCTCGATGCGCGGCTTTCCGAAATGCCGGACCAGAACGCCGCGCTGGCGAAGCGCGGCCGCGAGGTCTGCTCCGCTCCGGCTTCGATGGCGCGCAAAGACGAAGTTGGCGAGCGACGGCAACACTTCGAAGCCGAGTTGTCTGAGATCGCGGGCCAAGGTTTCCCGGCTTGCGATGATGCGGGCACGGGTGTCTCTGAACCAGCCATCATCCTCGATCGCGGCGACGGCACCGGCGATCGCGAGGCAATCGACGGGGTAGGAGTTGAAACTGTCCTTCACCCGTTCCAGCGCTTCGATCAGCGGTCGTTGGCCGATGGCAAAACCAACCCGTAGGCCAGCGAGTGAGCGCGATTTCGAGAAGGTCTGGATGACCAGCAGATTGTCGTGGCGTGCAACCAGCGGCACAGCGCTCTCGGCGCCGAAATCGACATAGGCCTCGTCCACCACCACCAGCCGGTCCGGATTTTCGGCGAGCAGCGATGCGATTGCATCGCGCTGAAGGGCTATGCCGGTAGGAGCGTTCGGATTGCAGAGGAGGATGGCGCTCGATGGTCGCCTGTAGTCGGAGATATCGATCCTCATCGCAGCATCGAGCGGCACCTCGTCATGCGCTATTCCATAGAGGCGGCAATAGACGGGGTAGAAGCTGTAGGTGACGTCGGGGAACAGAAGTGGCGTGTCGTGCTTCAGAAGTGCCTGGAAGGTGTGGGCCAAAACCTCGTCGGAGCCGTTACCGACGAACACTTGCTCGGGCGCCACGTCGCAATGGGCCGCGATCGCCTCGCGCAGGCGCGTTGCGCGCGGATCGGGATAAAGGCGCAGCCGTTCCGCGGCCGATGCGATCGCCGCCAGTACGCGCGGCGAGGGCGGGTAGGGATTCTCGTTGGTATTGAGCTTGACGATGCCGTCCTGCTTGGGCTGCTCGCCGGGGACATAAGGCGACAGCGTGTGGACGACTGGACTCCAGAAACGGCTCATGAGCTCCAATCCGAATTTGATCGGGGCACAGTAGGGTATGCGGGACCTCGGCGGAAGTGCGCCTGCATTCAGCATTCCAGGCAAATCCGCACGAGGCTTACTGCCGGGGACGTTCCCGCAAGCGCGACCCCTATGCTAGGGTGGGTCGTCGCACCACCGCCCAGAATGAAAACAAGAACGAAGGCCGGAGCGCCCAAGCCGCTGAACGGCCGAAAAGAGAGGAACACATGCCGGGTGCAACCCTTCCCACCGCTCCCTCGATTCCGACCGCGCCCGTGACCTCAGTCGTTCTCGACCGCTTGCGGGCCATCGTCGGCGACAAAAGTCTGATCCTGGACGAGCACGACAAGCGGCCCTTCGTGACCGACTGGCGCGGCGAACTGGCGGGGCAGGCCGCGGCGATCGTGCGTCCGGCCAGCACTGCGGAAGTCTCCGCTGTCGTCAAGCTCTGCTACGACAACGGCATTGCCATCGTTCCGCAAGGTGGCAACACCGGGTTGATGGGCGGCGCCACTCCGTGGCCCATGCACCGCGGCATCGTGCTGTCGCTCGGTCGCATGAACCACGTGCTGAATGTCGATTCCGTCGGCTACGCCATGACTGTGGAGGCAGGCTGCATCCTCCAGACGCTGCAGGACACAGCCGCGCGCCACGACCGCCTGTTTCCGCTCAGCCTGGGTGCTCAGGGCTCCTGCATGATCGGGGGTAATCTGTCCACCAATGCCGGCGGCGTGCAGGTGCTGCGTTATGGCAATGCGCGAAATCTGGTGTTGGGTCTCGAAGTCGTGCTGGCTAACGGCGATGTCTGGGACGGCCTGCGCGCACTCAAGAAGGACAACACCGGCTATGACCTCAAGCATCTGTTCATGGGCGCCGAAGGGACGCTCGGCATCATCACCAAGGCGGTGCTGAAACTCTGGCCGGCGCCGAAAGACGTGTGCACGGCATGGCTTGCGATTCGCGATCCCAAGGCTGCCATCGACCTTCTGTCGGAGGCGCATGCCGCTTCCGATGACAATGTCGGCTCCTGTGAGCTCATCAGCCGTTCGTGCACCGATATGGTGCTGCGCCACATTCCCGGCACCCAGGATCCTCTCAAGGCTGAGACTGAATGGTACCTCCTTCTCGAATGGTCATCGGCCCGGCCGCGGCAGGACGGAGGCACGGCCATGTCGGACAGGATGGAGCAGTTCCTGGCTGACCAACTTGAGGCGGGCCGGGTGCTGGATGCTGTGATCGCGCAAACCGAAGCGCAGTCGCGCAACATGTGGCGGATTCGCGAGAGCGTGGCCGAGGCATCGCGCACGGAAGGTCCGGGCTTGAGCTACGACGTGTCGGTTGCGGTCTCCAGGATTCCCGAGTTTATCGACAGCGGTCTCGAGGCCGTACTCGCAATCCTGCCGACGATCCGCCCCTATCCGCTCGGCCACATCGGAGACGGCAATGTGCACTTCTCCTTCATGGGTCCGAAGGGCATGAACCGCGATACGCTCTCGCAGTATTCCGGGGCGATCACACGGGCCGTCAACGATCTCATCACCTCCATGGGCGGCTCGATCTCGGCGGAACATGGCATCGGCATCGAGAAGCTCGACGAGCTCCAGCACTACCGTTCCCGGACCGAGCTCGACATCATGCGCACGATCAAGCGGGCGCTCGATCCCAAGAACATCATGAATCCGGGCAAGGTGCTTCGTCTGGGTTGAGGCGCCACCGCCTCGAGCCTAGTGATCCCGGACCCTCGCGCTCGCCGAGGACGGGATGCCGCAGATAGACCTGGCCAAAACAGGCCGGGGACGCCAAATCATGGCGTTTCGCGGCCGACAGGCGGCTTTATTCTCGCCTTGGATGCTTTAAGGAAGGGGCAGGATCAGGTCGCACCCGCCCAGAGGCAGTGCTAGACCCGATGCAGGAACAATGGGGCGGGCCGGTAGGGCACGTCCGTAAGGATAAGGGATTTGAGGCAATGATCCAGACCGTTGGCATCATCGGGGCAGGGACCATGGGGAACGGCATCGCGCAGATTTGTGCCGCGGCCGGGCTTTCGGTCGTGATGGTCGATATTTCCGATGCGGCGGTGAACCGCGGGATTTCGACGGTCGGCGGCAGCCTCGAGCGCCTGGTCAAGAAGGAGAAGATGTCGGCGGGTGATCGCGACGCCACGCTCAAGCGCATCACGGGCACCACCGACCGCGCCAAGCTCGTCGATTGCGATCTCGTCATCGAGGCCGCGACCGAGAACGAGGAACTCAAGGTCAAGATCCTGAAGGATCTCTGTGCAACGCTGTCGCCGCGCACGCTGCTCGCCACGAACACCTCGTCGATCTCGATCACGAAGCTCGCCGCCGCGACTGACCGCCCCGATCGCTTCATCGGCATGCATTTCTTCAATCCGGTTCCGGTCATGGCGCTGCTGGAGCTTATCCGCGGCTTGCAGACCTCTGACGACACCCACGCCAAGGCGCTCGATTTCGCCAAGCGCGTCGGTAAGGTGGCGATCACGGCGAAGAACAGCCCGGGCTTTGCCGTCAACCGCATCCTGTGCCCGATGATCAACGAGGCGATCTTTGCGCTGCAGGAGGGGATTGCGACGGCGGAAGAGATCGATGCCGGCATGAAGCTCGGTTGCAACCATCCGATCGGGCCGCTGGCGCTCGCCGATCTCGTCGGGCTCGACACCATGTTGTCGGTGATGGAGGTCTTTTATAAAGGCTTCAACGACCCCAAATACCGACCAGCCCCCTTGCTCAAGGAAATGGTCGACGCCGGCCATCTCGGCCGCAAGACGGGGCAGGGCTTTTACGCCTACAGCGCCTGACAACGGCGCGGGCGGCGGGCGTTGAGTGCTCGCCGCCGGACCCCGCGATTTGCGCTGCGACAAAGACGCCGCGCGCAATCGGCCCGACAATGTCGAACGGGCGGTCTGCGGGAACAACGGAACGGACAACAAGGGCATGTCGGATCGACTGAAGGCCGAGCGCGAGGCTGCGACCGCGCGGCGGAATTTGCTGACCCAGGATGCAATCGAGCGTACCGGGATCACCGAAGAGATGATCGGGGAACTCGTGACCCGTTTCTATGGCCGCGTGCGCGAGGATGAGCTGCTGGGGCCGGTGTTCGCGATTGTGCAGAATTGGGACGAGCACCTGGCCAAGCTGCGGGACTTCTGGTCGTCGGTCGTGCTGATGAGCGGCCGCTACCATGGTTCGCCGATGCGGGCGCATATGCCGCTGAGCCTGGCTGGCCATCATTTCGACCGCTGGCTCGATCTGTTCGAACAGACCGCGCGCGAGGTCTGCCCGCCGCAGGCAGCCGCGCTGTTCATCGACAGGGCGCGCCGCATCGCCGACAGCTTTGAGATGGCGTCGGCGACCTTGGCCGGGCGCATCGCTGCGCCGCGTCACGTGCTCCGCTCCTAGAATACAGAATGCCTGCCTGAGAAATGCGCAGCCGCACCGATATCGCTATGATCGCACCGCGCGAGTCGGCGCATTGCACCAATACCGATAGCATTGACCTGATCTGCGAAGTCATCATGCCGGTCGCGCAGCGTGACGTTGCAATTAAAAAAATGCGCGAAAATGCGCGTGTTCGCGTTCAATCAGCGCGAGCATAACCGTGTGATGCACTGCGGGAAAAAATCTTTGCCTTTTTTTCGGCAGAGTTCCAGCGCCTGCTTGCGGGCATGTCGCGTGCATCGTTCAACACATCCTCTTCATCCTCCGACAACACAGCGGAATCCGAAGCTGACGCCTGCACGGAGCAGACCCGGCGGGCGCTGTTGATGAGTGCGCTGGCCACCACGGCGTGCCTCGCCTGTTCCACGCAGGTCCACGCGGGCGAGGATGCGCCCGGCTCCGACGAGCGGCCTCAGAAGGGCGATCTGCTCGTGTTCTCCGAGGGCGATCAGGAGGGAAAGCCCGTCACCGCGGCCGCTCTGTCGGCCGGCGGACCGCCGGTGCATGCCTGGCCGAAAGATCCAAAGACATCGGTCGTGCGCAGCGCCTCGCGCCTCAACGAGATTCTGATCATCCGCCTCGACCCCGCCGAGCTCGACGAGCAGACGAAAGCGCGCGCCGTCGATGGCATCCTCGCCTATTCGGCAATCTGCTCGCATGCCGGCTGTCCTGTCACGGCCTGGGTGAAGAGCGATGTCGGCGACAAGGAAGTGCTCAAATGCATGTGCCACAACTCCGAATACGATCCTCGCGCGGGCGCGCAGGTCGTGTTTGGGCCGGCGCCGCGACGGCTCGCTACGCTGCCGCTGACGCTGGTTGACGGCTCGCTCAGCGTCGCCGGAAACTTCATCGGAAAGGTAGGTGGCGCGCAGCCGGGATGATGGGCGTGCGGGTTGTGCCCGCGTCACGAGAGGCCGCATCCGCCGATGGGCGGACGGCGGGACGAACGACAAGAATTCAAAACAAGAATTCACAACAAGAATTCAAACGGATGAAAAAGGGGAACGCCATGACCAGGAAGCAGTGGTTACTGTCCGGCTTCGTCGCCTTCACGTGTCTTGCATCGACTCTTGCCTCGACCGCCGCCGTATCAGGCCCGATCGAGAACTACGCGCCGGTCACCGCGCAGCGATTGGAAAACCCGGAGCCCGCCAATTGGATGCTCTATCGGCGGACCTATGACGGGCAGGGCTACAGCCCACTTGACCAGATCAACACCTCGAATGTGAAGAACCTCACCCCGGTCTGGACCTTCGCGACCGGCGTCGTCGAAGGTCACGAGGCGCCGCCGATCGTCAACAACGGCGTGATGTTCGTTGCGACCCCGATGGGCCAGGTGATCGCGCTGAATGCCAAGACCGGCGACGAATATTGGCGCTACAAGCGGCAGCTCCCCGACGATCTGTTCCAGTTGCATCCGACCAGCCGCGGCGTCGGACTCTGGGAGGACAAGCTCTATCTCGCCACCACAGACGACCATGTCGTCGCGCTCGACGCCAAGACCGGCAAGGTGGTGTGGGACACCAAGGTGCAGGACTACAAGAAGGGCCAGTACATGACCCTGATGCCGCTGATCGTCGACGGCAAGGTCATCGTCGGCGGCTCCGGCGGCGAGTTCGGCGTGCGCGGCTATGTCGCCGCCTATGATGCCAAGGACGGCAAGGAGCTGTGGCGGACTTATACGATTCCGGGCGAAGGCGAGCCCGGCCACGACACCTGGCAGGGCGAGGACTGGAAGAACGGCGGCGGCTCGGCCTGGATGACCGGCAATTACGACAAGGACACCAAGACGATCTATTGGGGCGTCGGCAACGCCGCGCCGTGGCCCGGCGAGATGCATCCCGGCGACAATCTCTATACTTCGTCAGTACTCGCGCTCGATCCGAACACCGGCAAGATCAAGACCTATCACCAGTATCACCAGAACGATTCCTGGGATTGGGACGAGGTCGAAGCGCCGATGTTGATCGACCTGCAACGCGACGGCCGCAACATCAAGAGCCTGGTCCATCCGGGACGCGATGCGATCTTCTGGATACTCGAGCGCACGCCGACCAAGATCAACTACGTCGCCGGCTGGCCGTTCGTCTCCACCGACGTCTGGAAGGGCATCGACGCCGAGAGCGGCAGGCCGATCGTCGATCCCGCGCACAAGCCGATGGTCGGCAAGCGCGTGGAATTCTGTCCGTCGCTGTGGGGCGGCAAGGATTGGCCGTCGGCGGCCTACAGCCAGAAGACCGGCCTTGTCTACGTGCCCGCCAACGAGAATTTCTGCGGCGGGTTCACCGGCGAGAAGGTTCCGCTTAAGCCCGGCGAACTCTGGCTCGGCACCAAGCCGGAGGACATCGGGCTGAAGACGAAGCCCGGGGCGGATCATTTCGGCGAGCTCCAAGCTTGGGATCCCGTCACGGGCAAGAAGATGTGGCAACACAACTTCCCCAAGTCGCAGCTGTTCGGCTCGGTGACGGCGACCGCGGGCGATCTCGTCTTCGTAGGTGGCACCAACGACCGCAACTTCCGCGCCTTTAACGCGAAGTCCGGCGAGCTGTTGTGGGAGCAGAAGACCAACTCCGGCATCATGGGTATGCCGGTGTCCTATGAGATCGACGGCACGCAATACATCGCGATCCAGTCGGGATGGGGCGTGGATGCGCAGCGCATCCAGGATGCACTCGTGACCAACAATATCGGCATCGAAGCCAACGTGCCCCAAGGCGGCGTGATCTGGGTGTTCGCGCTCAAGAAATAAGCTCCGCTGGCGGATCGAAAGAAGCGGAGTGTCAGGGGGCAAATGCGGCGGACGGCAACGTCCGCCGCATTTTGCGTGTGTGATGGGATTGCTGTCCCGCGCCACCAAATCGTCATGCCCGGCCTTGTCCCGGGCATCCAGGTCTTCGTGTCAGAGCAAAGCTCGTGGACGGCCGGGGACAAGCCCGGCCAGACGATGCGGTCGCGCGCAACCCAGAAGTCTACTTCCCCTCGCGCTCGACCTTGTCCTTTTCCTTCTGGTTCATCTCGCGAACCTTGGGATCGGGATTGTGCTGCCCGGTGGTCTGGGTGGTCGAGGGCGGCGTGGCATTGGCGTTGGGTAGGGAGGTCTGGTCCGGCGTGCTGGGGCGCGTCGCCGTTGTCGGCGGCGTGGTGTTGCTCTGGGCGTATGCGCCAGTGGCCGTCAAAAGAAAGGCGCTCGACAGCAACGAGACTGCGAGCGCCTTTGAGAGATGGGTCATCGATCTGCTCCTGTCAGATCGATGCAAACGGCGCGAGGCCGCCTTGTGTTCCCGCCTTTACGCTTCCAATTGCTTGCCGAGCGGAAGGCTGCGGATGCGCTTTCCGGTCGCGGCGAAGATGGCGTTCATCAGCGCCGGCGCGAATGGCGGGACGCCGGGCTCGCCGACGCCGCTCGGCGGCGTGTCGGGTCCTGGCGGCACGATGTAGACGTTGGTCACCGCAGGAGATTCGTCGATCCTGAGGACCTGGAAGTCGTCGAAGTTCTTCTGCTGCACCTTGCCGTCCTTGAAGGTGATCTCGCCGTATTTGGCGAGACTGAGCCCCATGATCGCCGCGCCCTCGATCTGCGAGGCGATGCGCTCGGGGTTGACATAGGTGCCGCAGTCGATGGCGGTGTCCACCCGCGGCACCGTCAGCTTGCCCTTGTCGTCGACGGCCACCTCGACGATGGTCGCGATATAGCTGACGAAGCTGCGGTGCACGGCAATGCCGAGGCCATGGCCTTTCGGCATTTGACGGCCCCATTCGCCCTTCTCGGCGACCAGCTCGACCACCTTGCGCAGGCGCGCGGTGTCGATCGGATAGCTGTCCATCGGCTCGCCATAGTTCCACATATCCTTCACAGCAGGCTTGACGATGCGCGGGCTGCCGATCAGCGCGAGCAGCGTCTCCTTCTGGTCGCGGCCGGTTGCATGGGCGATCTCGCCCACCATCGATTGGACCGCGAAGGCGCGCGGAATGTTCGAGACCGAGCGGAACCAGCCGATCCGGGTGAACGCCGCGGCCTCCGGGTTCTCGCAGGAGATGTTGGCGATCTCGAAGGGCATGTCGACGAGGCCCATGCCGAGCTCGAAGGGCGCCTGGTGCTTTGCACCTGCCGCAAACGTCGAGCCGATGCTCGGGGCCACGCTGCGATGGCGCCAGGCGATCACTTTTCCGCTCTTGTCGAGCCCCGCCTCGATCCGTTCCACGGAGACCGTGTGCAGGAAATCGTGGCGGACGTCGTCCTCGCGCGTCCACTGCACCTTGACGGGCACGCCGAGCTCCTTCGACAGCAGCGCGGCCTCGAGCGCGAAGTCACATTTCGACTTGCGGCCGAAGCCGCCGCCGAGCAGCGTGACGTTGACGGTGACATTGCCCTCGGGAATGCCAAGCGTCTTCGCAACGTCCTCGCGCGTGCCGCCCGGGCTCTGCACCGGCGCCCAGATCTCCGCCTTGTCACCCTTGACGTCGGCGACCGCCACCGGCGGCTCCATGCTGACATGGGCAAGGTGCGGCAGATAATATTCGCCGACGACGACCTTGTCGGCGCCCTTCAGAGCAGCCTCGGCGTCGCCTTCCTGGCGCACGACAAGGCCCGGCTTGCGCGAGGCCTCCTCGAGCTCCTTGCGGTAGGCGACGGAGTCGTATTTGCCGTTGGCGCCGTCGTCCCAGGTCAGCTTCAGCGCGTCGCGGCCCTTGATCGCCGCGCCGGTGTTGCGGGCGATCACGGCGACGCCGCCGAGCGGCTGGAATTTCGACGGCCACGGCCAGCCGCGCACCTGCATCACCTTCTCGACGCCGGGGACCTTCAAAGCCGCGTCTGGATCGAACTTAACCAGCTTGCCGCCGGTCACCGGCGGGCGCGCTATCACGGCATACTTCATGCCGGGCAGCCGCACGTCGGCGCCGTAACGCGCCTTACCGGTGGTGATGTCGTGGAGATCGACGATGCCGATCTGGCCCTTACCGAGATAGCGGAAATCCTTGGGGTCCTTCAGCTTGAGCCCTTCGATGCTCGGCACCGATTCCTTGGCGGCATCGGCTGCGAGTTCGCCGAAGCCGAGCTTGCGGCTCGTCGCGCTGTGGACGACCTCGTGATTGACGGCCTTGACCTCGGTTGCGGGCACACCCCAGCGTTTCGCGGCGGCCTGCTCGAGCATTGTGCGGGCGGAGGCACCGATCTGGCGCATCGGCATCAAATAATGCCGCGTGCTGCGCGAGCCGTCGGTGTCCTGGTTGCCGAACTTGACCTCGTCGCCATGGGCCTGTTCCACCTTGACCCGTGACCAGTCGGCTTCCATCTCCTCGGCCACGATCAGCGGCAGGCTGGTGCGCACGCCCGTGCCCATCTCGGCGCGGTGGGCGAGGATGGTGACGGTGCCGTCGGGTGCGACCGCGACGAACACGCGCGGATCGACCACGACGCCGTGGGGCATCTTGCCGGCGCCGGTCTCGTAGGCGAACGCCTGGCGCGACATCACGGGCGCCGCGAGTACGAAGCCGCCGGTGATGCCGAGTCCCTTCAGGATGCTGCGGCGTGAAACCTTCTCGACTTTGATGTTCTTCTCGAAGCCACGAAGCTTCTTCGGGTTGTCGATGAAATTCATGTCACACTCCCGTCGATGCGAGATGGACCGCATTCTCGATGCGCTGGTAGCAGCCGCAGCGGCAGATGTTGCCGGACATCGCTTCGCGGATCTGGTCGTGCGACGGCTTTGGGTTGTCCATCAGCAGCGCAGCCGCCTGCATGATCTGCCCTGCCTGGCAGAAGCCGCATTGGGGAACGTTGACCTGCCGCCAGGCCTTCTGTACCGGGTGATCACCGTTCGGATGCAGTCCCTCGATCGTCGTGATCTCGCGGCCGGCGACGTCGTTGATCGACGTGATGCAGGCGCGCACGGCTTCCTTGTCGACGATGACGGTGCAGGCGCCGCACAGGGCCTGGCCACAGCCGAACTTGGTGCCGGTCAGCCCGGCCTCGTCGCGCAGGAACCAGAGTAGCGGGAGATCCGGGTCGCCGTCCCAGCTCTGTTCCTGGCCATTGATCTTCACCTTGATCATGATCGTCCCTCGCTCTTCATAAGCTTGCTGATTTGAGATTTTCCAGATGCCGGTCGGTGCAATGCCTGCTGCGCGGCTTCGCATTCCAGCGGTCATCCCGCGCGGACAGATCCCGGCAGGACTCAGGAATGCCAATGTCATGTCCGGATGTGTTCGATACCTCCCGTCGTCTTCTTGATTATTGAATTTCGCGCGGCATCGTTACGACACGATCGTAGCAGGATCGCTTTGGTCTGGCGTTCACAGCCAAGTGTTCTTGAGTCAGCTGTTCTCGATGGGAAAAGATTGCAACGAAGGTTTGTCAAAAGCAGGGCGCCGCATCACGCCGCGCGTCTCAGGGGATGGCCGCGCCGAAAAAAAAGCTTCGTCCGCCAGAAGATCTGTGCGGACGAAGCAGGATGCCTCAGTCGAGGGAGGGAGAAACGCAGGCGCCGCGGACTTCAAGCAGGAAGCCGGCGGCCCTGCGCAGTCATTCAGAGACCAGGACTGAGGGAGCCGATGGCCCCGCACAAGCGCAGTGAAGAAGCGACGGCATCGCCGCGATTGTCCCTGAGCCGGCTCCGTCCGCTCGCTGGCTCTGGTGGAACCAGCGAGCGATCGGGCGCGGTAAACGTCAGGCGGTCTTGCTTAGCGACCTTGCTCAGGCGGCCTTGGCTTTCGCCACGTGGGTCGCGATCGCGTCCATCAGTGCCGGCGACAGGCAGTCATAGGGCTCGAGGCCAAGCTCCTTGAACCGAGCCCGTATTCCGCCCATCTGCTCCGGCTTCACACCCGATTCGATCACCGACGAGACGAAGGCGGCGAATTGCGGCGCCTGCGAACCCTGCTCCTGGAACAGTTCCGGGTGGATGAAGTCGAGGCCGTAGAACGGGTGACCCTTGTTCTCGATGCGGCCGTACATGTGCGTGCCGCAGGCCTTGCAGGCGTAGCGCTGGATCACCGCCGACGGGTCGACGATTTGGAGCTTGTCGCCGTTCTCGAGCACGGTGACGTTCTGCCGGGGTACCACGGCGACGACGGAGAAATTCGCGCCCTGCGGTTTCCAGCACTTGGTGCAGCCACAGGCATGGTTATGCGCGACGTCGCCCTTGACGGCGACCTTGACCTGATGGTCGCTGCATTTGCATGCGAGCGTGCCGCCGGCGAAGCTGCCGCTGCCCTGTTTGATGCCGTTATCGATCGAGGGATGGAGTGCAACAGTCATGGGTCGATCCTCCTTGGGGTGACGCTTTTCGAGCTAGAACACGACGACTGAACGGATCGATTTGCCCTCATGCATCAGGTCGAAGCCTTTGTTGATGTCTTCGAGCTTGAGCGTGTGGGTAATCATCGGGTCGATCTGGATCTTTCCGTTCATGTACCAGTCGACAATCTTCGGCACGTCGGTGCGGCCCCGCGCGCCGCCGAAGGCGGTGCCGCGCCAATTTCGCCCGGTGACGAGCTGGAACGGGCGGGTGGCGATCTCCTTGCCGGATTCGGCAACGCCGATGATGATCGAGGTGCCCCAGCCGCGATGGCAGGCTTCCAGCGCCTGGCGCATCACTGTGGTGCTGCCGGTGCAGTCGAAGGTGTAGTCGGCGCCTCCGTCCGTCAGGGTCACGAGATGCGGGACGATGTCGCCGGTGATCTTCTTGGGATTGACGAAATCGGTCATGCCGAACCGGCGTCCCCATTCCTCCTTGGAGTCGTTGATGTCGACGCCGATGATCTTGTCCGCGCCAGCCATCTTGGCCCCCTGGATCACGTTCAGGCCGATGCCGCCGAGGCCGAACACGACCACGTTGGAGCCCGGCTCGACCTTGGCGGTGTTGACGACGGCGCCGACGCCGGTGGTGACGCCGCAGCCGATGTAGCAGCTCTTGTCGAACGGCGCGTCCTCGCGGATCTTGGCGACCGCGATCTCCGGCAGCACGGTGAAGTTCGAGAACGTCGAGCAGCCCATGTAGTGGTAGATCGGCTTGCCCTTGTAGGAGAAGCGGCTGGTGCCGTCGGGCATCACGCCCTTGCCCTGCGTCGCGCGGATCGCGGTGCAGAGATTGGTCTTCTGGCTGAGGCAGCTTTTGCATTGCCGGCATTCAGGCGTGTAGAGCGGAATGACATGGTCGCCCGGCTTCACCGAGGTCACGCCAGGACCGATCTCGCGGATGATGCCCGCGCCCTCATGCCCCAGGATCGACGGGAAAATTCCTTCGCTGTCGAAGCCGTCGAGCGTGTAGGCGTCGGTGTGGCAGATGCCCGTCGCCTTGATCTCGACCAGGACTTCGCCGACCTTCGGTCCTTCCAGATCGACTTCGACGATCTCGAGCGGCTTCTTGGCTTCGAAAGCGACGGCGGCACGTGTCTTCATCTTAAACTCCTCAAATTCCAGCAGGGCGCCAGGAATCAGGTCCTGGCGGGCTCCGCACGTTCACTTCTTGCCCATGCACGAATCTTCGTTCTTGGTATAGGCGTCGTTCTTGTCCTCGTGCTTGCCGGGTCTTGTGCGGCCCCAGGCCTCGTTGGAGCGGGCGCGCAGATAGACGTAGAGATCGTCCATGTAGCAGGCGACGTTCGGGTTATCGCCGAAGGCCGGCATCACGTTCTCTGCAGCAGTCGAGATGTTCTTGCGGCCGGAGGCGACGACGCCGAGAAAGTCGGCATAGCTCATCGTCTTCAGCGAATCCTTGAGCGCCGGGGCGTAGGTCGAGCCCATGCCATCCGGGCCGTGACACACATGGCAGTCCGAGTGATAGCGGCGGTATCCGGAATAGGTGTACCAGTCGACGGATCCGTCAGTGATCTTGTAGGTCGGGTTGCCTTCCTTGTCGGACCATTCGCCGGTTTCGTTCTGCTTGACGGCGGTCGGGTCACCTGAGCCGTCCGCGACGGCAATTCCCCCGGACGCGAACAAGAACATCGCAGCAATGGCAGAGCGGATTTTACGCAAGAGATTTTCCTCGGAAGGCATTCGGTGAGACGAGCCGGCGCGTGGAGTTGATCCACGCGCCGGAGCGATGCTGAGAGGCCTAGTTGGGCAGCGAGAACACGGTCAGCGTACCGCCGAGTGCCGTGTAATTGCTGAGCGCCGCGTAGCCACCGACTGCGCCGAGACCGGCGGTCGGATCGGTCAGGCCTGCCGCCAGACCGATGCCGGCCCAGCCACCCACGCCGGAGAGCACTGCGATATACTGCTTGCCGCCGTTCTCATAGGTGGTGACGTTGCCGATGATGCCGGAGGGAGTCTTGAACTTGTAGAGCTCCTTGCCGGTCTTGGCGTCGACTGCCTTCAGGTAGCCTTCGAGCGTTCCGTAGAACACCACATTGCCTGCGGTTGCGAGCGCACCCGACCAGACCGAGAACTGCTCCTTGTTCGACCAGACGATCTTGCCGGTCTTGCCGTCCCAGGCGATGAAGTTGCCCATGTGGGTTTCACCCTGCGGCGGATACATCGAGAGCGTCGCACCCACGTAGGGCTGGCCCGCGGTGTAGCTCACCTTGAACGGCTCGTAGTCCATGCAGACGTGGTTGGTCGGAACGTAGAACAGCTGCGTGTCCGGCGAGTAGGCTGCCGGCTGCTCGTCCTTGGTGCCGAGCGCGGCCGGGCAGATGCCCTTCACGTTGTGGTCCTCGCCCGCCTTGTCAGTCGAAGCTGCGTCGAGCACCTTCGGGCGGCCGTAGGTCGGCGAGTTCTTGTCCATGTCGACGCCGGAGGTCCAGTTCACCTTCGGATCGTACTTTTCAGCGACAAGGAGCTCGCCGGTGACGCGATCGAGCGTGTAGCCGAGGCCGTTACGATCGAAGTGCGTCAGCAGCTTGCGCGGCTGGCCGTTGATCGCCTGGTCCGAGAGGATCATCTCGTTGACGCCGTCATAGTCCCACTCGTCGTGGGGCGTCATCTGATAGACCCACTTGGCTTGGCCGGTGTCAGGGTTGCGAGCCCAGATCGTCATCGACCATTTATTGTCGCCGGGACGCTGCTTCGGATTCCAGGTCGAGGGATTGCCCGATCCGTAGTAGACGAGGTTCAGCTCGGGGTCGTAGGAGATCCAGCCCCAGGTCGCCCCGCCGCCGATCTTCCACTGATCGCCTTGCCAGGTCTTCAGGCTCGAGTCCTTGCCGACCGGCTTGCCGAGCGCGGTGGTCTTCTCGGCGTCGACCAGAATCTGATCATCCGGTCCTTCCGAGTAGCCGCGCCAAGCCAGTTTGCCGGTCTTGATGTCGTAGGCGGTCATATGGGCTTGGACCCCGAACTCGCCGCCGGAGATGCCGATCAGCACCTTGTCCTTGACGACC
Organism: Bradyrhizobium sp. WSM1417; assembly: GCF_000515415.1. Classification (NCBI taxonomy): domain Bacteria; kingdom Pseudomonadati; phylum Pseudomonadota; class Alphaproteobacteria; order Hyphomicrobiales; family Nitrobacteraceae; genus Bradyrhizobium; species Bradyrhizobium sp. WSM1417. The sequence continues at coordinate 6,666,928 of NZ_KI911783.1, read as the reverse complement.
ATGGGGGCCGAAGTGCCGGTCTCGCCCTTGCTGGCGTCGCCGTTCTTTGCGGTCCATGCCACCTGACCGCTCTTGGCATCGAGCGCGACGAGCGTGGTGTCGGCCTGATGCAGGAAGATCTTGCCGTCGCCATAGGCCAAACCGCGGTTGACCGTGTCGCAGCACATCACAGGGATGACATTCGGATCCTGCTTCGGCTCGTATTTCCAGACGATCTTGTTCTCGTTGGAAAGGTCAATAGCGTAGACCTTGTTCGGGAACGGCGTGTGGACATACATCATATTGCCGATGATCAGCGGGCCGCCTTCGTGACCGCGCAGCACGCCGGTCGAGAAGGTCCAGGCGACCTGGAGCTTGCCTACGTTTTGTGCGTTGATCTGGTTCAGCTTGGAATAGCGGGTGTTGGCGTAGTCGCCCGTCGGCATCACCCAGTCTTTCGGGTTCTGCGACATCTTGAGCACTTCATCGTTGGCCGACGCGCTGCCGACGGCGAGAGCCGCCGCGGAGCCAAGATAGGCCGCGAGTAGTACCTTGCGCATAGTCATTCCTCCATTGGTCTCGTTTATTGTTTCCGAAGCATTGCTAATCGCCGGGCTTTTCGTCCGGCGTCTGCTCGTGCAGGGCGGTCACGATTGGGACCAGAAACGATGCTGTGGTGTTTCCTCCTCCTGATGAGAGCCACGGGTCCACGTGCGGAGCGGCCCGTTCTTGTTGTTCCTGATACAATCCCTAACGACTTCGTTATCGGGAAACTTGCCCAAGAGAGAAGATGGTTTGCTTGACAGCGCACGGGTCGGAAGTTTTTGATTTTGCAGTAGCGAATTCAGCCGCTGCCGCAAGGCTTTGGGAGCGCCTTCAACGCTCAGGTTCCCCTTGACGGCGCTGCAACTAAGGCGGAGGATTAACTTTCAAGGGTGGCAATGGAACGATGGCGCTCGTTCTAGAAGATCGCTCAAAATCGAGGTAAACGTCACGCAATCACGGTTCAGGGCTCCGGCAGCGCGGCTCGCGATTCGCGTCAAAATCTCCGGATCAAACCAGTGGCTGGATTAATGTCCGACACGATTCACACGCTCTCGACGACGGGAATGACGCCGAAACGTCAGATCCAAAGCTGGATCGACGGGCTGACCAGCCTGTGTGGGCATTTCGACGTCGATCCGCTCGAAGCGTCCTCGCTCGAGGGCCGCATCGACTACACCAGCGTCTCGCGCCTGAAGCTCTGCCAGATCGAGGTCAGCCAGCATCGCATCGCGCACACGCTGGCGCGCGCCAAGGCCAATGAACACCCCTATATCAAGATTCACTTCCAGACTTACGGTGTGTCCTATTTCGAGCAGGAAGGCCGCCACATCGAGCTGAACCCGGGCGACATCATCGCCTATGACGTCTCCTGTCCGCATTCGATCATCAGCCCCGCATTCACGCGCCACGACGTGGTGATCGTGCCGAAGGCGCTGCTGCGCGACCGCGGATTCCCGTCCCAGCGAATGCCCGCCTGCAAATTGACCTCACGCACGGGAACGGGGCGCATCGCCCACGATTTCGTCCATGCGACCTTCGACGAGGCGGCCAAGCTGTCGGCGAACAGTGCGGTCGGCGTCGCCGATTCGCTGATCGACCTCTTGCTGCTGCCGCTGCGCGAGGCGGACACGATGCTCGATCGCGTCGGGCCCGAAGCGACCTATGTGCGCGCGCAGTTCTTCATCCGCGAGCATTTGCGCGATCCGGATCTGTGCATCGACCAGATCTCCGGCGAACTGGGCTGCTCCAAGCGTTATCTGCACATGCTGTTCTCGGAGCGCGGCACCACGGTGAGCGACTACATCTGGCAGGCGCGTCTTCAGAATTGCCGCCAGGAGCTCGAGGCCCACGCCGGCAAGACCATCACCGACGTCGCGTTCTCCTGGGGCTTCTCCAGCTCATCGCATTTCAGCCGGGTGTTCCGGAAATATTTCGGCGTGGTGCCGTCCTCGATCCACAAGGCGCAACAGGGCGCCGTTGCCGCGGACGAGCATTAGGCAAACGTCAGGTTGGCCTCGACGCGACGGCTGACCGTCACGCGCCCGCGATGTCTCTCATGCCGATATGGCGATGTAGGGAATGCTGGTCAGGAGAGCGGCGAGCAGCACTGCATTGCCCAGCATCCCACTCCAATGCAGTCGGCGCAGCCGGCGTGGGGCCTCAGCATCGCCGGCGTCCCTGGCGCTGAGCTGTTCATCCATCCGTTGCATGAACCAGCGGCGTCCATAGATCGCCAAGGCCGCAAGGAGGCCAACGCCCATCGCGGCGACCAGACGACCGTCGAGCAGGAAAGCGACCGTTCCGATGAGTCCGGCAACGCGCATCACCAGAAAATGGGCATTGAACATGCCGCGTAAAAGCTGGGCGACGGGCTGGATATCCAGCTTCACCAGCAGAAAGGCCGGAGACGCCAGCGTGAAATAGCCCATCGGAAAGAGCAGGATGATCATGACGGCTACGGCGACGCCATCCGGTGTCATGGGATCGGCCTTTCGTGTCCGCGCCGGCGGGACCTTCCCGCCGGCTTCCCACAATCATAGCGGGAAAATGCGTTTCCGGCACTAGGCTTTGGTCGGATGCCGCGCCGCGAAGGGCGTCTTGGCTCGCGGTTCAGGAGGGCTCGAGTCCGAGGGACCGCGCGCTCTCGATCCAGATCGGCAGCTCGCGCTGATACAGCGCGTTGGTTTCCTTGAAGCCGATCGCGGGTTCGAGCACGAACGTGTTGAGCACCTCCTTCACCTTCGGATCGCTGTTGGCAGCGACGCAAAGCTCCGCCAGGCGGTCGACGACCGGCTGCGGTGTCGCCTTCGGCACGGCCCAGCCGGAGAAGCCGCTGACGGTGAAGAATTTCGACGTCGCGCCCTGCTCGGGGAGGGTCTTGATATCGGGAATCGCGTCGACCTTCTTCGAATGCACCGCGAATACGGTGCCACGGTCGCTCTGCAAAACTGATTGCGCTGCCGTGTAGCTGCCCATGGCCACATCGAGCGTACCTTCCAGCATGCCCGTCCACATCGGGGCTTCGCCGCGATAGTGGATCGGCTCGATGGCAAGGCCGTACTGCTTGTTGAGCTCATGGATGGTCATATGCGGGGCCGAGCCCGCGCTATAGGTGCCGAAGTTGACCTTGCCGCTCTTGCGCGCGAAGGCGACGAAATCCTCCAGCGACTTGACGCCGGTTTTTGGGTTCGCGACCAGCAACAGGCCCGCGCCGGGAATGACGCTGACCAGCGTCAAATCCTTGTCCATGTCGTAGCCGGGAGCCTTCATCACCACCCGATTCATGATGTAAGTGGTCGAGATCGAGCATAGGATGGTGTGGCCGTCGGGCTCCGCGCGGGCGACCTCCGCCGTCCCGATCGCGCCGGCGGCGCCGGGCTTGTTCTCGATGACGACGGTCTTTCCGACCTGCTTGGAAATGAATTCGCCATAGGCACGCGCGAGCAGGTCGGTCTGTCCGCCGGCGGGATAGCTGCAAATCATGCGGATTTGCCGCGATGGCCACGCAGCCTGCGCCGAGGCGTTGCGCGAGACGAAAGGCATGGCGAGTGTGGCGGTGCCAGCGGCGATGAAGTGGCGACGATCGAGCTTCGCGGACATGATTCTCTCCCGGATTGCCACCGACGGTACTGCATCCGGTCGCCTCTGCCATGGGTGCCAGGCGAGACAGATTGGCGCATTCGAATGGCCGCGCTGTGCCTATTCGGGCGTCATCCGGACAATCGCACTTTTCGCATGACACGCAGCCAGACGATTTCGGTCAGGGCTACCGCAAGCAAGCCAAAGGTGCCGCCGATCAGCACGTTGGCGATGCGCTCCTCCGCGATGCCGCTGGCGCTGCCGGCGAAAGAGGCGGCCAGCGCGATGAAGAAGCAGCGCAGGCCGAAGCCGATGATGTAGCGGGAGAACGAGATCAGCGTGAGGGTGGCCGCGAGAACCGCGAGCGCATAGCCGACCCGGCTTTGCGGCAGCACCATGCCGGCGAGGAAACCGAGCGGCACGCCGGCGACGGCGCCGATCGCCCGCTGCTTCAGCTTGCCGATCGAAGCGGCGAAATCGCCGACCACGACGCTTGCGGCCGACCACATCACCCATTGGCCCTGCGCGAGATCGAGGATCTCGACCAGCGCCGCCGCAGCGAACACCGCAAGGGCGGTTGCCGCCGCGGGCACAAACCATTCGGCCGCGGGCGCTCCGAACGAGGTCGCGGCATCGCCGCACCGTCGCTGGTCGTAAATCCGGATGGCGCAGACCAGAGCCAGCGCGATCGGAGAGGACACGATGATCATGCCGGCATGGCGCAGGGCTTCCGAGGCGCTCACGCCCTCCCGCACCTCGCAGGCAAGATACACGGCGGGGATGAACACCCAATTCCCGAGCGTGCGGAAATGTTCGCCGTGGCGCGTCACTGCGACCGCAAGGAATCCGGCGAGCGCCGTCAGCACTGCGAATAGCGGCTTGATCGGGCTCGCGAGGAACAGCGCGGCAAAGGTGAGGAGGATGGCGAGATAATGCCACGCCACGACTTTCGGCGGCAGGTGCAGCCTGAGTGCGGGAATGAGCAACGAGACCGCGACCAACCCGAGATTCAGCAGCGCCGTCTCGCGCGCGATGAAATAGGCGGCGACCATCGGGCCGACGACGATCAGCGCCCGCACCAACTCGCCGGTCTTGATTTCGCGCGAGAGGAGATCGCGCAGACTTGCGGCGAAAGGATTCACGATGTCACCAAAGGACCGAATGAAAACGGCTGCATCATAGGGTGCAGAATGTCGCCGAGCCAGCCATGGTTGTAGCGGGCCCATCGCCGACCACTTTATCCGTCATTCCGGGAGCCGGACGCTCCCGTCACCGCTGAATGATCTTCATCCAGACGTCGCCGAGGATCGCAGGCTCACGCGGCGGCAGATAGCTCAGCCCCATCTGCCTGCCGAATTCGGCGATCTTGCCCTCGGCAGCAAGCCCGGTCAGCGCCTTGTTGACGGCGTCGATCAGTGCGGGATCGCTGGCGAGCCCGACATAGCCGCGGTTGGCCCCGATCGGATAGTAGTAGCCGGACGCGGTGATCGCCGTATCAGGGTGCGCGGCGCGATAGGCGTCGAAGCGGCCGAGGTCGATCAGCGTCGCGTCATGGTCGCCACGGGCAAGTGCGCCGAGGAGATCATCGCGGGCGGGGACAAGATGCGTGATGTCGTCGATCAGGCGCCCCTTGTCGAAGGTCATGAGGATCGCATCGCCGAGCGAGCCGCTCTCGATGACGAGGCGCAGGCCGGCGAGATCGCCGATATCGCCGATCTTGCGACCCCGCGCCTTCGGTCCGAGCACGACCGTCATCGGCGAGTAGACATAGGGCTGGCTCGGCGCGAGCACGCCGAGCGCGACGCGGCGGCGCCGGTCGTCGCGCGTAGCGCCGGCAAAATCCGGCAGGCGCGCCGTTTTCATGCCGGGCTTGACGAGAGAGTCCGTCGTCAGCGCGTAGCCGCCAACGAGCGAGCAGCGCCCGTCGGACAGCAGCGCATTGGCCTCGAGCTGCGGGCTCGAATCCTCGTCCAGCTTGCTCTCGAACCACTGGACCGTCAGCGGCCTTCCGAGCCGATCGGCGATCGCTTGCGCCAGCAGCACGTCGAAACCCGAGCCCGGCTTGCCCTTGTGATGCACCGAGAACGGCGGCCTGTCCTCGTCGAGACAAATCTTGAGCGGATCGTCCGCCGCGCGCGCAGCCGTGACCGCCGCCGCCAGGATCGCGGCAATGCTCCACGCAGCCAGCCAACGCCTCATGGTTTTCTCCGGCTCGAGATGAAGGCCCAGAGATTCCCGATCTCCTCGTCGCTGAGAATATCGGCCCAGGGCGGCATCCTGTTGTTCTTGCCGTTCTTCACCGTGGTGACGAAGCGCGTCTTGTCGTCGGGGAAGGCGCGCAGGTCCGGCGTGATGGTGCCGGGGTTCATCATGTTGGGGCCGTGGCAGTGCGAGCATTTCTCCGCGTAGGTCGACTTGCCGTGGTCGATCTGTGCCTGCACGGGATTGCCGCTTGAATCATCCGCGGCACGAACGGTCGCCGCAAGCGCGACCGCCAGCACCGCGACGGTGGCGAGGATCGCCACCGTCTTGTGAGATAGCTTTCTCAGCATCGTGCCGTGGTTATTGCTTGACCGCAAAAACCCAAAGCGAGCCACCGGGCGGGACTTTGGCCAGCCGCTCGTCGCCGGAGAACAGCGAGTAGACGCCGCCATAGCCGCTCGTCACGGCGACATACTGCACGCCGTCCTGCTGCCAGGTCACCGGTTGTCCCTCGATGCCCGAGCCGGTCTGGAACTGCCAGAGCTTCTTGCCGGTGTCGGCATCGAAGGCCTCGAACTCGCCGGTCAGCGCGCCCGAGAACACGACGCCGCCCGCGGTCGACAACACGCCGGAGAAGCGCGGGATGTCGCTTGGTGCTTCCCACTTCGCCTTGCCGGTCATGGGATCGATCGCCTTCAGATGACCGCGCGGGCCATCACCCCATTCCCAGAGATCGGTGAGGTCCATGCCGAGATACCATTCCCCCTGCTTGAAGGTGGCCGGTTCGGTCTTGTACCTGCCGCCGAAGGCGAGCGTATTGGCGTAGGCGAGGCCGGTCTGCGGATTGAACGACATCGGCTCCCAGTTCTTGCCGCCGAGGATCGACGGATAGACGGTCACCTTCTTGCCCTCACGCGCATCCTTCGAGACGTCGGTCTCGATGGGACGTCCGGTCTTCATGTCGATTCCGGTCGCCCAGTTGACCTTCACGTAAGGATTGGCCGCGAGCAGCTTTCCATTGGTGCGGTCGAGCACGTAGAAGAAACCGTTGCGGTTGGCGTCCATCAACACCTTGGTCGGCTTGCCCTCGACGTTCATGTCGGCGAGGACCATCTCGGCCACGCTGTCATAGTCGAACGGATTGTTCGGCGAGAACTGGTAGTGCCACTTGATCTTGCCGGTCTTGGGATCCATCGCCAGCACGGAGCAGGTGTAGAGATTGTCGCCCGGGCGAACCGCCGAGTTGAACGGTCCGGGATTGCCGATACCCCAATAGACCGTGTTCAGCTCGGGATCATAGGAACCCGTAATCCAGGTCGAGCCACCGCCGAGCTTCCAGGTATCGCCCTTCCAGGTGTCGCCGCCGGGCTCGTCGGGTGAGGGGATCGAATGGGTGCGCCACAAATGCTTGCCCGTTGCCGGATCCCAGCCGTCGATGAAGCCGCGGGTGCCGAACTCGGCGCCGGAGATGCCGGTGATCACGACGCCGTCGGCGACCAGCGGCGCCACCGTCATCGAATAGCCTTCCTTGATGTCGGCGGCCTTCTGCCGCCACAGCTCCTTGCCGTCCTTGGCGTCGAGCGCGATCACGTTGGCGTCGAGCGTGGTGCGGAACACCTTGCCCTCATAGAGTGCGGCGCCGCGATTGATGATGCCGCAGCAGACGATGCGCGGCGTTTCGGCAGGATACTCGACCTTGGATTTCCAGATTTGCTTGCCGGTCTTGGCATCGACCGCCATGGTCGCGTTGTGCGACGTCACGTAGATCACGCCCTGGTACACTAGCGGCTGGGATTCCTCGCTGCGATCGTCGTTGAAAGAGTAGTTCCAGACCGGGACAAGGTTCTTGACGCTGTCCTTGTTGATCTGGTTCAGCGTCGAGAAGCGCTGGAGATTGTAGCCCATCCCGTAGTTGAGAACGTTCGATGTATCGGTCGCGCCCTTGACCAGCTGCTCGCTGGTTTGTGCATTTGCACAAGTCGATGCAAGCATGACGAGGCTCGCGGCCATCGCAAAGCGTTTCATCCGTTCCTCCCAATATGCGCGCCTATTGACGCTGCGACAGCAACACTCCGCCCGAATGCAAAACGCGTCAATACGAAAGTCGTAATTGCGATGCCGATATGGTGGGCGGCGGGATGCCAGTCACCTGACGGAGAGCTGACAAGCAACTCTCACTTGTGCGCAGGCGCTGAAGAAATTCCGCGGCATGGAGCAGGGCGCGGGCGCGACGGCAGCGGTCGGCCGACGGGTTCCGCAAGTTGTGCTGTGTGCGGGCTGCAATTCGGGGCTTGAACCGAGGCTCGCTTGTGGACTTATGTCGTTTCGATCCGGTTCGAATCGGAGCTCTTGGTGAGGGAGGTTTTCATGATATCGCGTCGCTCTGTTGCACTTGCGCTCACGATTGCGCTGATGTCCGGTCCGGCATGGTCGGCCTCCGGCAATGCGGTCAAGACGTTCGATGCCGACAATGACGGCACACTCGACCTAGCCGAGGTGAAGAAGGCGGCGGCCGCGTTGTTCGCCAAGCTCGATCCCGATCACGACGGCACGCTCGACGCCCGCGAATTGCGCGGACGGTTAACGGCGAAAGAACTCGCCGCCGCCGATCCCGATCGCGACGGGACTCTCACGCTCGACGAATACCTCTCGGTGGTGGAGCAGCGCTTCAACGCGGCGAATCCCGACAAGGATGGAACGCTGGATGCCAAGGAGATGAACTCGCGTGCCGGCCGCGCGCTGCTGCGCTTGTTGCAGTGAAGACTGCGCCGCTTGACTGGGAGCGAAGGCGAGTTGCCCGAGAGAGAAATTTGCAAGCGCGATGCGACAGTTCGCTGTGTCACCGGCGCGATTCCAGACTTGCGCTGTGCCTGACGCAGCCCTAGGTTTTGGCCGGCGCGATGTCGCGCTCAATCCCTTGGGAGTCCCCGAATGGCCTGGAAAGCTCCGAAGATCGTGGAAGTGCCGGTCGGCATGGAAATCAACATGTACGCCTGCGCTCTGCGCAAGTAAGACCACAAGTAAGACTGACGACCTGCCGCGGCTTCGATGGCAACCACCGTCGAAGCCGTGGTAGTGTCGGGGATGCGCGCGAGAGCCCTTACATTCTGGACCATAGCCGCCTGCACCGTCGCGCTCGCGCCGGCATGCGTCAGCGCCGAAGAGGGCTTTGATACCGAGCACATCTTCGGCTTCATGATCGGCACCGATGTCGGCAACCCCGGCGAGCGCGAATTCCAGACCCAGACGACAGGACGATTCGGCAAGGGTGGCGGGACCTATCGCGCGCTGTCGCAGGAGGTCGAAATAGAGATCGTGCCGCTGCCGAACTTCCGCATCGAGGTCGGCGGCACGGCCACGCTGCACGACATCACCGGCGTCCCCGATATCGGCGACCGTCGCCAGTTCAATTTCCAGGGCGCGTCGCTCGACCTGCGCTATCGCCTGCTCGATCGCGAGCGCGCGCCATTCGGATTGACTGTCGCAGCCGAACTCCATGGCGACCGCATCGACGAGACCTCGGGCGCGAAAGGGCGGATGTACGGTACCGATTTCACGCTCGCCTTCGATCGCGAACTGATCCCGAACTTCGCCATTGGGGCGCTCAACCTGATCTATCAACCCGAATGGGCGCGCTTCGAGATGGCGGGGCTGTCCGAAAAGAGCTCGACCATCGGCGCGGCTTTCGCGGGCCTCGTGCGCGTGCGGCCCAACGTGCTGCTCGGCGGCGAGGTGCGCTACTTCCGGCAGTATGAAGGCATCGGCCTCGGCGAGTTCGCGGGCCAGGCCCTTTTCGTTGGTCCGACCGCTTATTTCCAGCTGTCCGAGCGCTCGCGCCTGACCATGAGCTGGAGCATGCAGGCTTGGGGCCGTCCGGCCGGATCGGGCGGTAATCTTGATCTCGTCAATTTCGAGCGCCACCAGGCAAGGGTCATATTCGGCGTCAATTTCTAGGCGCGCTCTTCGCCTCTCCGCGCTTGCAGGGAGAGGAAAAAGCCCCCGTTTGTCCCGCCGTATTGAAACTTCCGGCTCCTCGGAGCGTAACCTTTTGTGCTAATCTTCATCGCCTCTGCGAGGATCCCGGCATGAACCCGATCGACCTGGTGGTGACTGTGTGTGCGGTGCTCTCGCCTGCGACCTGCGAGGAGCAGCATCTGGTGTTCAACTATGCGGGGTCGCCGAAGCAATGCGCGATGGCTGCGCCGCCCTATATCGCGCAATGGGTCGGCGACCATCCGAAGTGGCAGGCGGTGCGGTGGCGCTGCGAGTATCCGCATCCGAATGACAAGGCGTAAGCCGCCGGCGTTATTTCGTGCAGTCCTTCAGATCCTTGTCGGAGACCGAGAACACCGCATCCGCCTTGATCTCGATGTCGTGCACGATGCACTGCCGTGCATTGGGATAGCTGACCCTGGCGTCGTAGCGGCCGGGCTCGACGCCGGTGATGCGCAGCCGCTCGTCGTGGTCGACCTCCTTGTCCTTGTCGTTCAAGCACTGGTTCGGCCCCCACTCGGTCTTCCCGGCCGGCGAGAGCTGGAAGCCGGAGATCGTCTCCGTCGTAAGATTCCAGAGCCGGATACCCTTGCCCTTGGCCTGCGCGAGCGCCGCGCCCGGCATCGCAACCAACAGGATGCCGATCGCAATCAGCGTACGCCGCATGATGACCCTCCCGCGAAGATTTCGTTGGTCCAGTTGACCATGAGTTCTCATTTCGATTCAAGCTGCAACGCCGCGAGCTCGGCCCTGATCCTGCCGAGCTCGGCCTCGCTGCGCTCCGCGCGCGGGATGGCAATCGGCACCTCGCGCACGATGCGCGCCGGTCGCGGCGACAGCAAGAACAGGCGGTCGCCGAGCCGGATCGCGTCATCCAGGCTGTGGGTGACGAGCAGGGTCATCACCGGACGGCGCGCCACCAGCGTCGCGATCTCGTCGCGCAAGCGGCCGGCCAGCGCGTCGTCGAGCGAGGCGAGGGGCTCGTCGAGCACGAGCAGATCGGGCTCGACGGCAAAGGCGCGGGCGAGCGCGACGCGCCGGGCCAACCCCAACGACAATTCGCCGGGAAAATGGCTGCGATGCGCCTCCAGCTCCAGGATCCTGAACAGCTCGGCGAGCTTGGCATCAGTGACATCGGGGGCCGCAAGCCGCACATTCTGCTCGACCGAGCGCCATGGCAGCAGCCGCGGCTCCTGGAAAACCATGCCGATCCGCGCTTCCGGTGGGCGCGAGACGCGTCCCTCGAAATCGCGGTCGAGCCCCAGGATGATGCGCAGCATCGTGCTCTTGCCGCAGCCGGACGGACCGATCAGGACGCCGACCTCGCCGGACTGCAGCGCGAAGCTGACCGGCGCCAGCACCTCCTGCGTCCCGCCCGCGGCACTCCTGAACGTCTTCCCTGTGATATCGACCTCAAGCCGCACGGGGTCGCCACCGTGTTGCGCGGGCTTCGAATGGTTGCACCAGCGCGGTCTCGATCACGAGCACGACGGCGGCGAAGGTTAGCGAATAGGCCAGCAGCCGCGGCGTGTCGAACAGCTGGAAGGCGACGCCGATCTCGAAGCCGACGCCGTTGGGTCGCCCCAGGAGTTCGGCGACCAGCACGATCTTCCACACCAGCGACAATCCGGAGCGGGCTGAGGCTGCGATATAGGGCGCCAGCTGCGGCAGCACGACGTGGCGGAAGGCGCGCCAGCGCGGCATCGCGAACACGCTCGCCATTTCGTCCAGCGAGCGGTCGAGCGCGCGCGCGCCCTCGCGCAAGGTGACGATGGCGGTCGGCAGCTTGTTGATGGCGATCGCCGCGATCGCTGCGGCCTCGGTGAGCCCGGCCCAGATATAGGCCAGCACGATCACGACCAGCGCGGGGAGGTTCAGGAGCAGGATCAGCCAGGGATCGCCGAGCCGGTCGGCCAGCTTCACCCGTCCCATCAGATAGCCGATGGCGCTGCCGAGCGACATCGCCAGCACGAAGGCGAGGCTCACGCGGGCGAGCGTGGCGCCGAGATGCAGGAACAGCGCGCCGCTCGATGCTTCCGCGATGACGACGTCGAGCACGGCCGGCGGAGAGGGGAGCTTCGCGGCGCCGACGAACAGCGCGGCTGTCCACCAGATCGCGAGCAACAGGGCAAACGACAGAAGACGCAGCACCTCAGTCTCCGGCAACTGCGTGATAGAACGTGCCGGGATCGAGCTCGGCAGCCGGGCCCACGAGGTCGCGGCCGCCGGTCTCGGCCAGCACGCGGTAGAGCACGCGCGCGTCCCTTTCCTCGTCATCGATGTTCCGGCGCGGAATGCCGTCGCGATATCTCTCGCGATAGGTCTTGAGCAGGGTGGCATCGCTCGTGCCGGTGAGCGGCGCGATCTTGTCCCAGGCGGCATCCGAGGTCACCAGCAGCTGCTTGGCCTTGCGGGTCATCGCGATGAAGCGCGCCACCGCCTCGCGGTGACTTGCTGCCCAGCTCTCGTCGAAGACATAGCCGACTGCGGAGACCGCGCCCTTGGCGCCGAGTTTCGGCAGGATGTCCTCGATGCCGGCAAGGCGTCTAAAACCCTTGGCCTCCAGCTGTGCGCAGAAATTCCAGAAATTGAGGCTGGCATCCATCTCGCCGTCGAGCGCCTTGGCGGCGATCAGAGGCGGAGCCCCATAGACGATGGTCGCCTCCGATTTCAGGTCGATGCCGTCCTGCTTCATGCGCGCCTGGAGCAGCAGCCAGCTCTTGTCGATGGGACCACCGCCGACGGCGAGCTTACGGCCCTTCAAATCGGCGAGCGACTTGATCGGCGAGGAGGCCGGCACCATCACCGCGCCGAGCGCACTGGAATAGGGATAGAAGGTGAGCTTGGCGCCAAGCGTGCGCTCGCGCGACACCCACAGCCAATCGGACAGGATGATGTCGGCGTTGCCGGCGCGCAGCGCGATCTTGCCGGCCTCGGGGCTCGCAAGCTCGGTGACGTCGAGCGACAGGTCGGCCTCCTTGTCGAGGCCGCCAGTGCGGATCGCGGCCAGCTCCCAGGAGAATGTTCCGGTCTTCTGCACCGCAAGGCGGATGGTATCCGCGGCGCGGACGGGCCCGGCTAGTGTCAGCGCCAGCGTCACCGCGAGCGCCAATGATCGACCAAATGCTCTCATCACCTTGTGAGCCGTTTCCTCTGATAGAGTGCTTTTCAGGACAATACGCATAGCATAGCTTCCGTCGCAACCAGCGGGAGGACGCTCATGAATCTGGCCGGACAGCTACGACCGATTGTCGCCGCATTGGCGGTGTGGGCTGCGACCGCGCTCGCTACGCAGGCTGAAGAGGCCAATGATTATCCGACGTCGGCGCGTGCGGAATACGTCTATGGCTGCATGAAGGCCAATGGCGAGAGCCGGCAGGCGATCGAACAATGTTCCTGCTCGATCGACGTTGTGGCCTCGATTGTGCCCTATGAGCGCTACGTCACTGCAGAAACGGCGCTCAGCATGTCCCAGGTCCGCGGTAATCTCGGCGTCCAGTTCCGCACGTCGGAGCAGGCGAATTCCGCGGTGAATGACCTCAGGCGCGCGCAGGCGGAAGCCGAGGTGAGGTGTTTTTGACCGTTGCCGCGCTGCTTCGTTTCCCTCGTCAAGGTCGCCGGCGGAGCTTCGATGGTATGATCCGACGGGCTTGCTTGGTAGGATATCTCGATGGACCGGCACGGCGTTGGAGTGCACCGGGCGGTTGGTGATGCGCCCATCATCGGTGATGCAAACGCCGATGCGCCTCAAGCGCGTCGCGCAAGACGGTTCCCGCTCGGCTTGGCATTGGGAATAATCGCCGCGTTGTCGGCGGTCTCGAATGCGAGCGCCCAGGAGGCCGAGCCGCGATCGTATTCGAATACGCCTGTCGGGTTGAATTTCCTGATCTCGGGCTACGTTTACGCCCAAGGCAAGCTCGCGTTCGATCCCAGCACCGCGATCGCCGATGCCACATTCCGCTCCGATACCGGCGTAGTGGCTTATGTTCGGTCCTTCGACGTCGCTGGCCAGTCGGCCAAGTTCGATGCGATCGTGCCGACATCGTCGTTTGGCGCGCATGGGCTCGTCAACGGCGAGCCGCGCGAACGGGAGATGTCCGGTCTGGGCGATCCGCGATTTCGTGTCTCGGTCAATCTGTTTGGGGCTCCCGCGCTCTCGGCAAAGGACTTCGCCAGCTACCACCAGGATCTGATCGTGGGCGTAAGCCTTCAGGTCTCCGCGCCCCTCGGGCAATATGACAGCACCAAGCTGCTCAACCTCGGCGGCAACCGTTGGTCGTTCCGGCCCGAGCTCGGAATCTCAAAGGCATGGGGACCATGGACGGTCGAACTCGCCCCCAGCGTGACCTTCTTCAGCGACAACACCGACTTCTTCGGCGGCAAGACGTTCTCGCAGGCTCCGATCTATGCGGTGCAGGGACATGTCATCTACACGTTCCAGTCTGGCATATGGATGGCGCTGGACGGACTGTATTTCACCGGCGGCAGCACGACCCTCAACGGCATCAAAAACGATAACGAGCAGGCCATCTCGCGCGCGGGCGTGACGGTTGCCTTTCCGATCGATCGACAAAACTCAGTCAAGCTCTCTGCCAGCACCGGCATCACCAGCCGCACGGGAAGCGAACTGACAGCTGTTGGTATCGCATGGCAGTATCGTTGGGGCGAGGGATATTGAGAGAGGATGATGGACGCCCTCACGTCCCCGGCTTCTCCACATCCCACTCATTGCGGAACACGTGTCCGTCCGTATCCTTGGCTTCCGCGCGAAAACGCCTGGCGCCGTTGGAGACATAGGTGAAGCGCAGGTTGGGATCTTCCGAGATCGAGATGCCGCCTTCCATCGACAGCACGGGGCTGTCGTCCTGCGTCAGCTTGAGCTGATTGATAAAGAACGCGGGAATGTAGAGCTGCGTGACCTGGTCCATCTGCAGCCCGGAATTGTTGGGATGGCCGATCATGATCTGGGCTTCCCGCATGCGGCTCGCGGGCGCCTCTTCGCGCGCGAATTGCCGGTAGCGCATCTGGCCGAGCCGGTTCTGGGCTTCCTCGGCATTCTTCCCCGCTGGTGCCGAGCAACCGCCGGAAGCCTTCACATAGACTTTCGAGACGTAGAGCTGGCCATCGCTGAGCTCGGCCACCGCATGAACGTCGGTGTAATTGTTGACGCGCACGCGTGTCGAGATTTCAGTGACGTTGGCATCCGGCCCGAGTTCGAACTTCGCCGCCATCGGCGCGGGATTACGATCGATCACCAGCGTGATCGAGCGGATGCGGCGGGCATCACCGGGCGAGAGCTTGCTGCGCAGGGTCACCGGCACGATGGCCGCGTCCTCGGCGCGATACGGCATCTCGATGCCAATGACATTGCCGCCGTCATTCATCGGACGGTTGCCGAAGATGTCCTGCACCAGGCCCGGCCAGGGGTCGTAAGCCTCTTCAGCCTGCGCCGGCACGGCGAATGCAATGCCGAGGAGCAGGGCGATCAGAGGCAGTCGGCGCGTGCATCCCGTCATGGTCATGGTCCCGCGGACGAAGCAACGTTTCGCGCATCGTAGCGCGTCCGCTACTCCCATTCAATTTCCGAAAATGCTGCGGTTGCGTTGCGGGCGTTGTAGTCGTCGAACAGCTCCCACTGCGGTCGTTCCGAGGCGGCCGCCTTGGCTGCCGCGGTTCGGATCGGCTCGCCCTTTTTGTTCGACGCCCGGACGTCTGCCAGCAGTGCCATCAGGTAGCGCCGTTCATCGGTCACCGCCGCAGGCCATTCGCTCACGGGCCCGTGACCGGGAACGACGCGCTGCGCCGGAATGCTCTCGAGTTCCCCGAGGGTGCGGAGCCAGCCGCGAATGCTGCCGTCCATCACGGGAATATGGCGGAGAAAGACGAGATCGCCAGCGAACAGCGTCTTCGTCGTCTCATCGAACACGGTCAAATCATTGTCGCTGTGCCCGGCCGGCCAGGCCCTCAAGATCAGGCGGCGCGCGCCGAGATCGAGCGTCATTGTGTCCGCGACGAGCATTGTGGGCGGCACGATCTTTACCGGAGAGATCAATTCGTCGCCCATGATCCGTCTGAAGTTGTCGACATAATACGTGCCGCGCGCAGCGAGCGCCCGCGGCAGCCTGCTGTGCCCGACGAAAATGGTGTCGCCGACGGCGAAGGCCGCATTGCCGAAAACATGGTCGGGATGGCCGTGGGTGTTGATGACGTAGCGGATCGGCTTGCTGGTGCGGGCCCGCACCGCCGCCAGCAGCGCCTCGCCCTCGCGAACGCTACCGCCGGTATCGATTACGGCCACCGCATCCTCGCCCACGATGAAGCCGACATTGGCGATGCCCCCCTCGTTCTCGCGGGTCATCAGCGCGATGGTCCCGGAGTGTACGAAGATTCCCGGCGCGACTTCGCTCACAGGCAATTCGGCCGCTGCAGCGCATGCTAGCGTCGCTGTCACCAGCAGGGACAAGGCTGCGATCACGAGAGCGATGCGAGACACTTTTCCGCCTCAGTTCAAAGGATTGCGTGCGTTGCACTGCAACAAAGAAAAGCCAGCACACAGTCTGGCAAAACATGGCGCGTCATGCGTTGCATGGCTAGCATTCAAACAAGCCTAGGAGGAAGCGCGATGACGGAGGCCGGACGACATCGTCGCTGGTTGTTTTCACTGAGTATCCTGGTTGCGTCTTGCGCGTTCGGCGACGTCGCCATCGCGCAGACCAACGAGACGGGTGACCTCTCATTCGAGCTGGTCGATCCCAAGGTGCTGCGCGTCTGTTCCGACCCGCGCAATCTGCCGTTCTCGAATGAGAAGGGCGAGGGGTTCGAGAACAAGCTTGCCGAGCTGTTTGCGGACAAGCTCCAGAAGAAGCTCGACTATGTCTTTTTTCCGCAAGCCACCGGCTTCGTGCGCATGACGCTTGGCTCGCATCGCTGCGACGTCATCATGGGCTTCCCCCAAGGCGACGACCTCGTGCAAGGCACCAATCCCTATTACCGCACGAGCTATGCCCTCGTCGCGAAAGCAGGCAGCGGGCTGGAGGAGGTCGACACGCTCGAGGATGCCAGGCTGAAGGGCAAACATGTCGGTATCGTCGCCGGCACGCCGCCTGCCACCAACATGGCCATTGCGGGACTGATGGGTGATGCAAAGCCCTATCCGCTGATGATCGACACGCGCTACGACAATTCGGCGCAGGCCATGATCGATGATCTCACGGCGGGCAAGATCGACGCGGGCGTTCTGTGGGGACCGATGGCAGGGTTCTACGCGAAGAAGGCGGGCTCGCTTCATGTCACACCGCTGGTGAAGGAAACCACCGGGCCAAAGCTGGTCTATCGCATCGGCATGGGCGTGCGTGGCGCCGACCAGAACTGGAAGCGGCAGCTCAACAAGCTGATCCAGGAGAACCAGGGCGAGATCAACAAGATCCTGCTCGATTTCGGCGTGCCGCTGCTGGACGAGAGCGATCGGCCGCTCGGCGCGGAGACGGCCAAGAAGACGCCATGAGGCAGACGCCATGAGGCGGCACCTTGCTGCTGCGTTGGTCGCCGCCATGCTGGTGGCGCCGGTTGTTGCGCAGCAGCAGGAGCCGTTCGAGCCCGAGGGCTATCGCACCGACAATTACCGCGCGCCCGTGCCGGCGACGCTAAGTGGCGTGCGCGTGCTGTCGACGTCAGAAGCCGAGGCGATCTGGCACGCGAAGAGCGGCGCCTTCATCGACGTGCTGCCGCGCGCGCCGAAGCCGAAGAACCTTCCCGCGGGGACCGTCTGGCGCGAGGCGCCGCGCAAAAACATTCCGGGCAGCATCTGGCTGCCGGATACCGGCTATGGCACGCTGCCGCCCGCCATGGACGACTACCTTCAGCGCGGCCTTGCGCGTGCATCACACGGCGACAAGACCGCGGTGCTCGTGATCTATTGCCTGGCCGATTGCTGGATGTCCTGGAACGCTGCCAAGCGCGCGCTCGGGTACGGCTACTCCAACGTGGCCTGGTATCCCGATGGCACCGACGGCTGGGAGCGCGCAAAGCTACCCACTGAGGAGGCGCAGCCGGAGCCGCGGCCGGAGCAGTAGGCAAGCTGCATCGCCTAGCGCAGGTGCGCTCCCTCGCCCCGTTCTTACGGGGAGAGGGCTGGGGTGAGGGGCCTCTCTCCGCAGATTGAATTCATCGAGGGACCTGTACCCCCTCACCCGGAATCCGCGCTGCGCGCGAATTCCGACCTCTCCCCGCTTGCGGGGAGAGGTGAAGGCAATACTACTGCTTCTGCAGCTTGGTCAGCGTGCCCGTGCCGTTATTGTCAGTCGCAGAGTACGTCACCCTGTCGCCGGCGTGGACCGCATCGAGCATCGCAGCATCCTTGGCCTTGTACTCCTGGAGCGCGCCGGCGCCGCCTGCGCTGCCGCCGACCGTGCCCTTCTGCGTCTGCTGGATCGAAATCGTGCTGTTGAGCCGATCTATCCGGGTGACCATTCCGGTCAAGTCGTCAGCAAACGCGCTGCTTGCGAGCATGCTGATGGCCGCAGCGCCTGTGAGGATGAATTTTGTGGTTCCCATCGAGGCCTCCCGATGCCTTGGATTACCCATCGACAAGACATCCTAGACCGATTTGGTTCCGGCATATAGCGCGGCGGCGGGTTAATGATCGCCATGGAGGCGCGGGAACCTGCCGCAAGCGGTCAATGAGGCTGACGCTATTCCATTTCCTGCTGGATCACGCGTCCGAGCGCAAACAGCCGCTGGTCGATGGTGGTGGGAACCTCGCAAACGAACCGCACCACCTTGTGGCGGTCCTCGAAAATCCGGGTCTTCCAGATCAGCTCGTTGCTGAGCGCATCGACCTTCGCCTCGTCGCGCGGCGTGGCGCCCTGGAGCGCCTGGAGCTGGACGCTCTCCTCGCGGATCTTGTCGGCGGCTTCGCGCTGCTTGCGGCTGACGCGTTCCAGTCCGCTCATGACCTGGGAGCGCTGAGCGTTGAGAGTGTCGAACAGGCCTGCGAACAGCAGTTTTGCATTCGTGGTCTTGTCGGCCGCGGAGCCCGCCAAAAACGCCCTTACCAACTTCTCGGCTTCGTCCAGCGGCGTCTTGCGTGCGGACAGTTTGGCGACAAGCGCGCTGACTTTGGCGTCGTCCTTCCACTTGTTCTGCACGTCGTCGAGCGAAGGGCCAGCCCAAACGGCGGCAAGCGAAATTTCCGGCACTTTTGCCTGCGTGCAGGGCCAATCCGGATAGCGCGGATCGGCCGCGGGTGCCGCCGTGCTCGCGGCTGCAAACATCAGAGCGGCGATGGCCAGAACCCGAACCGTCATCCTTCGCCTCCCGCAGGGCCCCGTCGCGCCAGCCCGCGCGAGGGATCATAGGCATAGATCGCGCCGATCATGAAGACGATTGTGCAGGTCGCGACCACCGCCAGCGAGATCCAGTTGATCTGTCCGTACAGCGCGAAGCGGATCAGTTCGACCGCATGGGTGAACGGATTGGCCTCGCAGACATAGTAGAGATATGGGCTGCCCTCCTGCACCCGCCAGAGCGGGTAAAGTGCCGATGAAGCAAAGAACATCGGGAAAATGACAAAATTCATCACGCCGGCAAAGTTCTCGAGCTGCTTGATTCCGGAGGAGATCAGCATGCCGAGCGAGCCCAGCATCAGTCCGGACAGCATCAGGGCCGGCAGCACGGTGAGATAGCCTGATGGAGGAGGGGTGATGTCCCAGAACCAGGCGATCAGCAAGAACGCATAGACCTGGAGCAGCGACACCGCGGTGCCCGCGAGCAGCTTGCAGAACAGCAGGTAGCCGCGCGGCAGTGGGCTTACCAGCAGCGTGCGCATGTTGCCCATCTCGCGGTCATAGACCATCGAGAGCGAGGACTGCATGCCGTTGAAGAGCTGGATCATGGCCATCAGCCCGGGCGCGATGAAGACCTCGTAGAGGATGTAGGTCTCGTAGGGCGGGATGATGGAGATGCCGAGCACCTGGCGGAAACCGGCGGCGAAGATGAACAGCCACACCAGCGGCCGCACCAGCGCCGAGACGAAACGCTCGCGCTGGTGCAGAAAGCGCAATCCCTCGCGCCAGACGATACCCGTGAGACAGGTCATGTATTCGGCGGCCGAGAAGCCGCGCGGCGCCTCGCGTGTGGTGATGCTGCTCATGCGCCGCCGCCCGGCAGGGTCTGCGCGCCGGTCAGGCGCATGAAGGCGGTGTTGACGTCCTGCGCGCCAGCCTCCGCGACGACGCGGCTCATCGGTCCCTGCGCCAGCACCTTGCCCTGATGCAGCACCACGAGATCGTCACCGGCCATGATTTCGTCGAACAGATGCGTGGCCCAGAGCACGCCGATGCCTTGCTCGCTCACGAGCTGGCGCACATGGCTGATGATGTCGGCGCGCGCCTTGACGTCGAGGCCGACGGTCGGCTCGTCCAGCAAGAGCAGGCGCGGCCGGTGCAGTAGCGCGCGGGCGATCTCCAGCCGCCGCATCTGCCCGCCCGAGAGATCGCGCACCTTGCTGCCGGCGCGCTCGGTCAGCCCGATGCGCCCGAGCAGCTCGGCGGCTCGCGCCCGCGCCTCGCGGCGGCTGATGCCGTGGAGTGCGGCGTGATAGAGCAGGTTCTGCGTCAGCGACAGATCGAGATCGAGCGTGCGCGGCTGGAACACGACGCCGAGCAACCGCAGCGCTTCGCCGGGGCTTTTGCTGACGTCATGGCCGAAAATGCCGACGCGGCCGGACTGGATGCCGAACAAGCGCGTGATCAGCGAGAACAGCGTGCTCTTGCCCGCGCCGTTGAGGCCGAGCAGGGCCGTGAAGCTCGCGGGCTGTACGTTAAAGGATACGTCCATCAGCGCGCGGCGCGCGCCATAGGCGTGGCTGACGCTGTCGATCGATAGCGCGGGCACGGCCGCCGGATCGGGCCTTGGTGTTTCCCGTTGTTCGGTGATGGGAGCAGGGCTGGTCATGGCGCGATCGTGATACCCCAGGGCAGTTCGCCCACCTGAATGGTCTTGATCACCTTTTGCGCGGCGACGTCGATGACGGAGACATCGTTCGACACGCCGTTAGTGGTAAGCAGATATTTTTCGTCCGGCGTGAATGCCATGTGCCAGACCCGTTGTCCGACCAGCAGATATTTCGTCACCTTGCGCGAGGCGGTATCGACCACGGCGATGCGGTTGGCGGGACCGAGCGCGATGAAGGCGGTCTTGTCGTCCCGGGTCATGCCGATGCCGACGGGCTGGATCGCCTCTTTCCTCAACCCCGGAATCTCGAAATTGATCTTGCCGGTCACCTCGTGCTTTCCAGGATCGATGATCGAGACGGTGCCGCCGATCTCCGACGACACCCACAATTCCGAAGCGTCGTGCTTGAATTCGGCAAAGCGCGGCCGCGCGTCGACCAGCACGTTGGCAACGATCTGGCGCGACGACGTGTCGATGAAATGCGCCATGTTGGTGGTCTCGGACGTGTTGATCAGCGTCTTGCCGTCCGGGCTGATGGTCATGCCCTCGGGCTCGACGCCGACCTGGATGTCGCCAAGGCGGGCGCGCTTCTCGAGGTCGATCACGGTCACTGTGTTGTCGTTCTCGTTGGCGACATAGAGGACCTTGCCGGCGGCATCCTGGGCGAACAATTCCGGGTCGGGCCCGGAGGGCAGGCTGTCCACCACAGCCTGCGTCTTGGCGTCGATCATCTGGATGGTGTCGTCGTCGCCGACCGCGACCATCACGAACTTGCCGTCGCGCGTGAAGTCGATGCCGCGCGGGCGCTGGCCGACCTTGATGGTCCTGGTCACCGTCCAGCTCTCGGTATCGATCACCGACACGGTGTTGCTCTTCTCGTTCGAGACATAGGCGATGAACGCATGCGCCGGCGCCGCCGCCAGCGCCAGTCCGGACAGCAATCCCACACGCCACAAGCGCAACATCTTCTTCCTCATTTCAGCTTGCATTTGCTCTCCGGGCGGTCATAGCCGAGCGTGTCGAGCTCGGAGACCTGGTGCAGGAAACCTTCCTGCGGCGACACCGACACCACCATGCGGCCGTCGACCAGCAGGATCGGCTGGCGCAGCTGCAGGTTCCAGTCGCGCAGGGTCAGCTTCGTTCCCTTGAAGGCGGCGACCGAGAACTCCGGACCCTTGATGAAATCGGTGACCTTGTTGATGTCGCCGGAATTGGTGCGCGAGGTGGCCTCTCCGATCATGCGCACCGCCGTCCAGGCCTGCATGTCGAGCGCGGTCATCCGCCGCGCGTTCAGCTTGACGAAGCGGTTCTGCATCTGGATCGCGCCCCACTGGTCCTGCGCCGCGTCCCAACTGCGGGGCACGAGGCCGGCGGAGCCCGCGACAGGCCGCGGATCCCAGGTGCGATAGGGCAGGTAGGCGCCGAACACCTCGCTCTCGTCTGCGGCGACCAGCACATCATAGGCGGGTGCCTGTTGCGTGAACACCGGCATCTGGCGCTGGATCAGCGTCACGCCTGAGTCCGTGCGGCGCGCGCCGCCTTTGTCTTCGAAGCTGCGCTCCTGCACGATCTTGGCGCCGAACCGCATCGCGGTGCGCCGGAGCGCATCGGCGAACAGTTTGTCCTCGTCATGCGAGCCGACCACGAGCAGCCAGCGCTTCCACTGCTTCCACACCAGATATTGCCCGAGCGCATCGGCCAGCATCGACCGCGTCGGCGCGGTATGGATGACATTGGCGCGGCAATTGGCCTCGCGCAGCCGCTCGTCGATCGCGCCGGCGTTGAACAGCAACGTGCCGCGCTCGCGCAGGGCGTCGGCGACCTTCAGCAGCGCGTCGGCCGGCAGGTCGGCGATGATGAAGCCGTTGCGGGCGGCGAGGTCGGTCGCCGCCTGCACGGCATCCTCGCCCTCCTTGATACGCCGCTCCTCCAGCGCAAATCGCTGGTTGAGGAACTTGCCGGTGGTGTTGTTATCCTCGATGGCGAGGCGTGCGCCGGCGACGCCGTCATTCTCCGCGGGCTGTTCGACCAGCGACAGCGTCGATCTGGTGCCGGCGATTCCGAGATAGCCGACGCCGATCATGACAGGGTCGGCCGCGAGCGCGCTCGTCGCAGCAATACCCAGGCCGATCAGGCCGACCAACCATCGGATCATGTTTCCTCCGCACAACTCCCCGGCTTGACCGCCGATGGAGAATTGTCTCTGCTAAAGCATGACCGATTTGTCAGGCCATGCAACCCCGCATTTCGTCCTCGCGCGCGTGAGGCTGGGAATCACGATCGTGCGAGCGTTGATATGTTTCGCAGCTTTGTTGTTGACGGGCTCGGCCGCGCTCGCCGACCCGCCGAAACTCGCGGTGTTCGATTTCGAATTGATCGACACCAGCCTGCCCGGCGAGTTCTACGGCTCCAAGCCGGAGGAGGCGCGGCTCGAGCTCATCAGCGAGCAGTTGCGCAAGGCACTGGTCGAGTCAGGCAGGTTCCAGCTGCTCGATATCGCGCCGATCCGGGATGCGGCCCGTCACGCCAATCTGCAGGCCTGCGGCGGCTGCGACCTCAAGCTTGCCGGGCAGTTGGGTGCCGATTTGGAAATCACCGGGATGGTGCAGAAGGTTTCGAACCTGATCATCAATCTGAACATCTACCTGCGCGACGTGAAGACCGGCAACATGATCACGGCCGCCAGCGCGGATATGCGCGGCAACACGGATGAATCCTGGACGCGCACGATGAGCTATCTGATCCGCAACCGGTTGCTGGCACCGAACTACGGCAAGCCGGAGTAGGTTCTTCCAAGAGAGAAGAAGCCATCACCCTTTCAATCTCTCCGCATGCCAGTGCAGGTGATCGCCCATGAAGGTCGAGATGAAATAATAGCTGTGGTCGTAGCCCGCCTGTCGCCGCAGCGTCAGCGGAATGTTGGCTGTGGTGCAGGCGGCTTGCAGTAGTTCCGGCTTGAGCTGCTCCTTCAGGAAATTATCGGCCTCGCCGACGTCGACCAGGAAGCCTGAACACTTCGCGCCGTCCTCGATCAGCGCCACCGTGTCGTGGCTGCGCCAAACGTCCTTGTTCGGCCCGAGATACCCGGTCAGCGCCTTGATGCCCCAGGGTACGAGCGACGGCGCCACGATCGGCGCGAAGGCGCTGGCCGCGCGAAAACGGTGCGGGTTGCGCAGCGCGACTGTCAGCGCGCCATGGCCGCCCATCGAATGGCCCATCACCGATTGGCGCTTCGCATCGACCGGAAAATTCTCCGTCACGAGTTTCGGCAGTTCGTCGGTGACGTAGCTCCACATGCGATAATTGCGTGAAAACGGCGCTTCCGTCGCGTCGACATAGAAGCCGGCGCCAAGGCCGAAATCATAGGCATTGTTGGCATCGCCCGGCACGTCGGGGCCGCGCGGTGAGGTGTCGGGCGCGACAAAGATCAGGCCGAGCTCGGCGCAGGCTTTGCGGAATTCGCCCTTCTCGGTGACGTTGGCGTGCGTGCAGGTGAGGCCGGAGAGATACCAGACTACGGGCAGCTTGGCGCCCTGCGCATGCGGAGGAACATAGACCGAGAACGTCATGTCCGTTCCGGTTGCCTGGCTGGCATGGCGATACACGCCCTGCACGCCGCCATAGGATGTATTGGTCGAGACAGTCTGGATCGTCATGCCATTTGCTCCGTGGCATCAAACCACATCAGGATTGCAACGCTTGTGTGACCGAATTCGTGGCGGCCGTCAGGCCACGCCGCTGTCGATCGCCAGCCGCACCAGCTCGACGGAGGTTTTCACCCCGAGCTTCTGGCGCATGATGGACGAGGTGTTGGCGACAGTCTTGTAGGACGATTGCACCAGCCAGGCGATCTCGGAGAGGCTCTTTCCGGCGCTGAGCAGCCGCAAAATCTCCATCTCGCGCGCGTTCAGCTTCGACAGCGGACTTTGCGCCAGCGCGGGTCCCGCAAAGGCGATGCTGCGCGCGATCGCGCTCGGCAGATAGGTGCCGCCGCCGCCGACGGTGCGGATCGCCTCGACGAGATCGTCGGGGTCGCCGGTCTTTGAGACGTAGCCCTTGGCGCCGCACTCGATCGCACGCGCGGCGAAAGCAGGGTCGTCGTTCATGCTGAACATGATGATTCGAGCCTCGGGCGCGCGCTCGAGGATGCGGCGCGCGAGCTCGAACCCGGACACGGTCGGCAGGTTGATGTCGATGATCGAGAGATCGGGGCGCTCGACGATGAAGACGCACTCGCCGTCTTCGGCGTCGGCGGCCTCCAAAATCTCGATCTCGCCCTCGTCGGCCAGCACGGCACGGCAGCCGGAGGCGACGATGGGATGATCGTCGACGATCAAAATGCGCATAGGCGTTCCTCGCGACAGCGTCTTGGCCTGTTTCGCGCCCGGCCGGGATTGCTGTACGGTTTCGATTAGATATCGGGCGCTTCGCCTCTGTCAACGTCACCGGACAGGCGCAGGCCAATCCTTCGCGGGGCACGGGCGATACCAATGTGGCAAAATCTATCCTTGCGCGGGCGCATCAACCTGCTGCTGGCGCTGCTGCTGGCGCTGGGGCTCGCCGTCAATATCGGCCGCCAGGTCGCGGAAGCCGGACCGCGCGTGCAGGCCGAGGACCAGAGCGTGATCCGGCTCGCGCGCGAATTCATCGAGATGATCGTGGCGGATCTCAACGAGGCGCCCGATCCGGATGCCAGGCTGAACCAGATCGCGCGCGACCTCAGCCGCCTGCGCCATGTCAGCATCGCGCTTCGGGACGAAGCCGGCCATCCGCTGACGCAGCCCCGGACCGACGCCGACGACGACACCCGCGCGCCGCCGGCCTGGTTCGTCAGCCTGGTGCATCCCGAGCAGACCGCGGTGAGCGTCCCCGTCTCGATCCATGGCAAGCCGGGTTCGCTGCTGATCACCTCCCATCCCGATGACGAGATCGCCGAGATCTGGGACGCCATCGTGACCCAGCTCGAGGTCGGCTCTGTGATCGCGCTGGCGCTGTTCCTGGTGATGATGAATGTGATCGGCCGGGCCCTGGCGCCGCTCCAATCCCTTGCGGATGTGATGGCCGAGCTCGAAGACGGGCGCTATCAGGCGCGCGTCGCGCCGGGCGGCGCACCGGAGCTCGCCGCGATCTGCACCAAGCTCAACCATCTTGCGGCAACGCTCAGTGACGCCATCGAGGACAAGCGGCGCCTCGCCGAGCGAACGGTGTCGCTCCAGGACGTCGAGCGCAAGGAGATCGCGCGCGAGCTCCATGACGAGTTCGGGCCATATCTGTTCTCACTACGCGCGCATGCCAGCGCGCTGGCGAAGCAGGCGGACGGACGCGCCCCGAGTGCGGAGGCCGTGCGAAAACACGGCAGTGCCATGCTGGAGCAGATCAACGCGCTGCAGCAGTTCAATCGCCGCGTGCTGGAGCGCCTCAGGCCCGTCGGCCTTGCCGAACTCGGCCTGCGCCAGGCGCTGGAATCGCTGTCGCGGCTGTGGCGGGAGTCGCATCCCGATGTCACCATCGAGACCGCGGTTTCGCCGGCGCTTGGCGTCACCGGGGAGACCGCCGACCTCACCATCTACCGCATCGTGCAGGAGGCGCTCACCAACGTGTTCCGCCACGCCGGCGCGACCTCGGTCAATGTCGTCATCGAGCCGGTGGCGCAGGCGGCAAGCGATGGCCGCGGCTGTGCCCGGGTGCGGGTCAGCGACAATGGCCGTGGCATGGAGCCGGGCCAGAAGCTCGGCTTCGGACTGGTCGGCATGCGCGAGCGGATCCTGGCGCTGGGCGGCACGCTCAACGTCGTTTCCGGTGATGGCGGTCTGACCGTCGAAGCACTGGTTCCGACGGCGGCGGCCTGATCGTGTCGGGAAAAATTCCCGATTTGGTCGGGAAAATTGGTGCGGATACGGCCCGACCTTTTGTGGCTGGCGCGGGCATCCCTGCCGATTACACTCGTCTCGACCAACCGGCGAAAATCAAAACAGCCGGTGGTCACGGATGGGAAGGCTGGGATGGGCGATCGTGTTCGGTTCAAGCGTTTTGGGTTCAAGCCTCTTGGGTTCAAACGTCGTTTGTTGATGGCCTCGGTTTCGGCCGGGGTGGTCTCCGTCTTCGCGATCCCTGCGGGAGCTGCGCAGGATGAAGAGACCAACGTCCAGAACCTGCCGCCGGTCGAGGTGACGGCGCCGCCCCCGTCAACGGCGCGGCGCACCGCGTCATCGCGTCCGGTCGCGCACATCGGGGCACCGTCATCCGCCAGCCCCAGGACGCGCCTCTACGTCTATCCGACCGCGCCGGGTACCGGCAGAGGTCTTGACGTCGACAAGGTCCCGTCGGCGATCAACGCCGTTGATGCCGGCCAGATCAGGCGGACGGGCTCGCTCAACGTCACCGACGCGCTGCGCGACAACATCGCCGGCGTCAGCATCACCGAGGTCACCGGCAATCCGTTCCAGCCGAACGTCGAATTCCGCGGCTTCGTGGCCTCACCCGTGACGGGCACGCCGCAAGGCCTCGCCGTGTATCAGAACGGCGTCCGCATCAACGAAGCCTTCTCCGACGCCGTCAATTGGGACCTGATCCCGACCGCGGCGATCCGGTCGGTTGCGCTCGTCACCAACAATCCCGCCTTCGGCCTCAACGCGCTCGGCGGCGCGATCAATTTGCAAATGAAGGACGGTTTCACCTATCAGGGCGCGGAGCTCGATCTCATGGGCGGCTCGTTCGGCCGCATCCAGGGCTCAGCGCAATGGGGCAAGACGGTCGACAAGAACTTCGGCGTCTATGCCGCGCTCGAAGGCTTGCACGACAGCGGCTTCCGCAATTTCTCCCAATCGGACGTGCGGCGCTTCTACGGCGATGTCGGCTATAAGGCCGGCGACAGCGAATTCCACGCCAACATGGGCGTCGCCAAGAACGATTTCGGCGCCAACGCCACCGTTCCCGCCGAGCTGCTCGACAAATATTGGGGCGCGACCTACACGACCCCGCAGACCACTTCCAACCGCGTCGGCTATCTCAATCTGACCGGCAAGGTCGATGCGACGCCGACCTGGACGCTCGAAGGCACCGCGCATGTGCGCAGGTACGAGCAGAAGCTCGTCGACGGCAATCCGACCGACGCGCAGGAATGCACTGATCCGGGGCTAGCCGGCCTTCTTTGCTTCGGCGACGGCGCCACACCGGCAAACGGCGTGAACGGCCTGCCGCTTGCCAATCCTTTCGCGTCCGGGACCATCCTCGGCGAGATCGACCGCAGCTCGATACGTTCGACCAGCTTCGGCGTGTCGGGGCAGGCCACCAACACCGATCAACTGTTCGGCCACGACAACCGCTTCGTGATGGGCACGACCTATGATGCCAGCGTCACGCGCTACAACGCCACCGCCGAAATCGGCACGATCGGAGAAAACTACGTCGTCAGCGGCGACGGCCTCTTCCTGGGGCCAACCGGTGTACCTAATACTGTTGCTGGCCCCGTCTCGCTGCGGACCGTCAACCAGTATAACGGTCTCTACGCAATGGACACGTTCAATATCACCGACGCCTTTGCCGTCACCGGCGGCGGCCGTTTCAACGTGGCGCGCATCACGCTGGAGGATCAGCTCGGGACAGATCTCAACGGCGATCACACCTTCACCCGCTTCAATCCGGTGATCGGCGGCACCTACAAAATTACACCGGAGCTGACGGCCTATGCCGGCTATTCCGAGGCCAACCGCGTTCCGACGCCGCTCGAACTCGGCTGCGCAGATCCAGCTCGTCCCTGTCTCATTGCCGCGTTTCTCGTCTCCGATCCGCCATTGAAGCAAGTCGTGTCCAAGACCGTGGAAGCGGGCCTGCGCGGCAGCAGGGAGCTCAACATCGGCACGCTCGGTTGGAAAATCGGCGGCTTCCGCGCCACCAATTACGACGACATCGTCGCCGTTCCCGCAGTCGGCCGCACCGGGTTCGGTTATTTCTCCAACGTCGGCCGTACCAGGCGTCAGGGGCTCGAAGCCGAGGTCAACATCAAGTCGCCCACGCTTCAGTTTCAGGCGAGCTACGCGTTCGTCGACGCACGCTATCTCGATGCTTTCGCGCTCGGTTCCGAAAGCCCGTTCAGGGATACCGCCACCGAGACCATTCAGGTGCTGCCCGGCAACCAGCTCCCCGCGATCCCGCGCCATCGCGTCAAGGTCGGCGTCGACTATGCCGTCACCGACGTCTGGAAGGTCGGCGGCAACGCGCTGTTCGTCTCCAGCCAATATCTGGTCGGCGACGAGTCAAACCAATATGCGAAGCTGCCGTCCTACACCGTGTTCAACCTGCACACGTCCTACCAGGTGACCAAGAACGTCCAGCTCTACGGCAAGATCGACAATATCTTCGACAAGCGTTACGCGACCTACGGACAGTTCTTCGACCGCGAAGCCGTGCCCAACTTCACCAATGGCGGTGCCGAGTTCAACGACCCGCGCTCGCTCAGCCCGGCAAGGCCGCGTGCATTCTATGCGGGGATGCGGGTGACGTTCTGATCCGGTTCGCAAGTCCCGGCCCATGTGGGATGACGAGGAGGCCGGTTTGCGCGCCGCGTGCCGCAACGGGTGTGTTCTACCTGAAGCCGATTGACTCATTGTTCATGTTTTGTTCTTATGCTGCTCGTCCACCCAAGGGAGCGAGCCATGGACAACCGCATCAACGAAATCCGCAGGATCATCAGGGCGTTACGCGTCAGCATGCGTGAAGCCGAGGCGATCATGCATGAGCAGATCAACAGGGACGAGGACTGCAGCTTCGTCGCAGGCGAAGTCATGAAGATGCGCATGGTGATGAGCGGGCTCGTTCAAGAGCGGGCCGCGCTCGGAGACACCGACCCGATCGTCGTCGCCAGCCTCTTCGTTCCCCGCCGTCGGCCGATGCTATCCCGCGTCGGTGTCGAGAAGCGCCGCCTTGTTCCGCCGCGAGAGATGGCACGGGCATGAAGGGGGAGAGGCCGACCTACTTCTCCGACATGCAGGAGCCCCCGGAATTTCTGAAGGCGCTCCATCATGCGCGGCGCCTGTCCTGCCTCGAGGGCTGGTGCCGCATGCACATCGAGGCCATTCAGGTCGCGATCGACCAGTACGCGGAGGCGGCTCTCGGCAACCGGGAGTTCTTCCTCAACAAGCCGCACAGCATCGGTGGAAGTCGCAACAACGGCGAGGTGCCGTGACAGCGGTACGTGTCAGCGTATCGACCTTTTGACGTCCGATGGTCCGCGCGCCGGCAAAGCTTGGCCTGCGTTGTTTTACCGATCGGAAACCATAGCGAATGATCCTAAAATTGTAACGAAACTGTTCGGCTGTCTCTGCGTCGGTTCGTCGGAGGGCCCGTCCGATGACAGAGCACCAGTTGAGAGAGCAGGAATTCCAGATCGCGCGTTACCGGCATTTGGAGCGCGAAGTGACCGATCCACTTGCCGCCTGCCTGCTTCACAGCATCATTGAAGACCTGGAGGCCGAACTGCGCAGGGATAGCCCGGATTGGCACAGGCCGCGCGATTAACGCTTTGTTAGCGCTGATCGTGTCGATGATGCGCGAGGGAATACCGGGAGACTGCTCCCATGTTGAAGGACGGCACCTACACCGCCTGGTACAAGACGCCGCTCGATCAGGGTACCGGGATCGTCCATGTCGCAGACGGACAGATCTGGGGCTGCGATAGCCTGATGACCTATCACGGCTCTTGCAAGGTCGACGGCGATCGCTTCACCGCCACCGTGTCGACAAAGCGCCACACCGACGGACGCGCAACGGTGTTCGGCGTCGACGATGAGCTCACGCTGGATATCGAGGGAAACTGCCCGGGCAAGGTCGCGACCTACACGGCGACGGCAGCGGAGGTGCCGGGAATGGTCCTCCAGGGTACGCTGATACTGACAGAACAGCAGACCCCCGTACCCGAACGAGCCCGGCAGATACCGCCGTTCAATCCCGACAAGCTGCCAAAATTGCCGAAGCGCTCACGCTGATCGCGGAAGCCGCCGTCGTCAAGCAGTTCACTGCGAATACGAAAGCTGATCTTCCGTGACGACTCGCTCGATTTTCTCCGACTTGCACTTGATGCGGTATCGGAGACGTCCATCGGACTCGATGGGCATATGCTGGACGATGGTGTAAATCATCGGCGGCTCAGTTGCGGCACGTCCTTGTGGGCCTTGGGGCTGGTGGCGAACGTCTTCATTCAGCTTGTAGGCATACGACATATATCTACCTCGAATTCACAGTGGCTCTGACGCGGGGGTCAGTCGATGTATCCCTGGCAGGACAGGCGCTTGGTCAAGCGGAAGAGGTGACCACAGTCTCATCGGTCAAACCGCGTCCTAAGTCAGTCGTTCTCTTGCTTGACCGGTGCAGACAGACAATCGCCCAGAGCGGAGCGGCGATGCTTGCACCATACGCCATATTTTCGAACTTTGGTCGTAATTTCCGAGCGGTTTATGGCATTCTGTGAGCCTACGGGCCCTCGTATCGAAGGGAACTGACGACTTCCTCGCCGGATTGGGCTGGTATTTCGGCTTTGGGGTAGCTCGGCCGACGATCGCCGTGGCCCCTTTCGGACAACTTTGTCGCATTCCGCAATCCTGCATCCTCGGCCCTCGGCTCGCCCGCTTCTCAAATGACCGGCGATTCGCCATGGTGTCGCCGCAAGAGCATCATCCCGGAGCAGGATCAATGTCGGACAACGTCTCGCGTCGCCAGTTCGCCACGCTGGCGGGATTGTCCGCAGCCGGAATCGCCAATCCTCTCGGCGAGGCGGACGCCAAGCCCGCATCGCCGCCGCGGAGTGGGGACGGCTTTCCGGCGAGCTTCGTCTGGGGCACCGCGACATCGTCCTATCAGGTCGAGGGCGCAGTCAACGAGGACGGGCGAGGAGCCTCGATCTGGGACAAGTTCGTCCGTATCCCCGGCAAGATCGAGGACGGCACGACCGGCGATCGCGCCAACGAGCACTATCACCGCTACAAGGAAGACATTGCGTTGATCAAGGAGCTCGGCTGCAAGGCCTACCGCTTCTCGGTGGCCTGGCCGCGGCTGTTTCCGGACGGCGACGGCAAGCCGAACCCGAAGGGGCTCGACTTCTACAACCGCCTGGTTGACGAGCTCCTCAAGAACGGGATCGAGCCGTGGCTGACGCTGTATCATTGGGACCTGCCGCAATCGCTCCAGGACCGCTTTGGCGGTTGGCGTTCGACGGAGACCTGCAAGATCTTCGGCGATTACGCGGCCTATGTCGCCGAGCATCTGACCGATCGCGTCAAGAACGTGTTCACACTGAACGAGAGCGGTCGCTTCGTTCATTTCGGCTACGGCATCGGCATCGACGCGCCCGGCGTGACGCTGCCCCAAGCCGAGGTCAACCAGATCAGGCACAACAGCGCGCTCGCGCACGGGCTCGCGGTGCAGGCGGTGCGCGCCCATGGCCGCCGCGGCACCAGGGTGGGGCCGGCGGAGAACATCGATGCCTGCGCCCCCGCGATCGACACGCCGGAGAACGTCCGTGCCGCCGAGATAGCGCTGCGCGAAATGAACGCCGGCTATCTCAACGTCATCATGACGGGCCAGTACACCGACGCCTTCTTGAAGTTCGCCGGGCGCGACGCGCCGAAATATACCGATGCGGAGCTGAAGATCATCTCCTCGCCGGTCGATTTCCTCGGCCTCAACATCTACGCGCCACAGAACTACGTGGTGGCCTCCGACCAGGGTGCGGGCTTCATGCCGCTACCGATCCCGAAATCCTTCCCGCACATGAATTCGGACTGGCTGCGCGTCGGCCCCGAGACGATCTACTGGGTGCCGAAGCTGGCGGCGAAGATCTGGAAGACGGATGCGATCTATATCAGCGAGAACGGCACCTCCGGCGACGACGTCGTGACGCCCGACGGCAAGATCTACGACACCGACCGCATCATGTATTTGCGCAACTACCTCGCCCAGCTCCAGCGCGCCACCGCAGAAGGCGTGCCGGTGCGCGGCTATTTCCTCTGGAGCCTGATGGACAACTTCGAATGGGTGTTCGGGCTCAACAAGCGCTTTGGGCTCTACCACGTCAATTTCGACACCCAGGTGCGCACGCCGAAACTCAGCGCCAGCTTCTATCGCAACGTGATCGCGAAGAACGCGGCGGGGGTGTGATCGCTCTTCCTCGCGGCCTTTCTTGCGGAGGCCCGACGAGCTTGGCTTGCGCTGAGAGGGTGGGGTGACGCGGTTCCGCCAGGGCGCATTGACTCCCTTCGCGCCTTGATTCAAAACGCCTCCAACAATTCAAAATAGAGGATAACGCCAATGACGGACGCACTCATCATCGATGCCTGCCGGACCCCGCGGGGCGTCGGCAAGGCCGGCAAGGGGGCGCTCTCGGGCATTCATCCGCAGCAGCTGGGAGCAACCGTGCTGCGCGCGCTTGCGACGCGCACCGGCATCGACACCGCCGACGTCGACGACATCATCTGGGGCTGCAGCGCGCAGGTCGCAACGCAAGGCGGCGATCTCGGCCGCATGTCGGCGCTGGACGCCGGCTACGACGTGCGCGCCAGTGCCGTGACGCTCGACCGCTTCTGCGGCTCCGGCATCACCAGCGTCAACATGGCCGCAAGCTCGATCATGTCGGGCACGGAGGACCTCGTCGTCGCCGGCGGCTGCGAGATGATGTCGATGGAAGGACGTCGCGGCGGCGGCCCGATGATGATGGACAACGGCAATCTGCGCCTGCGTGCGCGGCATCCGCAGTCGCATCAGGGCGTCTGCGCCGACGCGATCGCGACCCTGGAAGGCATCACGCGAAGGGACGTCGACGCGCTCGGCCTCGAAAGCCAGAAGCGTGCCGCGCATGCGATCGCGAACGGCCACTTCAAGAAGAGCCTCGTACCGGTGCTTCGCGAGGACGGCAGCCTCGCGCTCGACCATGAAGAATATCCGCGGCCGCAGACCACGATGGAAGGGTTGAGCGCTTTGAAGCCCGCATTCCCCGCGGTCGCCGACCATGCGCTCGACGACAAGGGTACGACCTATCGCGGTCTGATCCTGCAGAAGTACCCCGACCTCGAGATCGACTTCATGCACCACGCCGGCAATTCGTCCGGCGTCGTCGACGGCGCCGCCGCGATTCTGCTGGCGTCACCCGCTTACGCCAGGGCGCACGGCCTGAAGCCGCGCGCCCGCGTGGTCGCGATGGCCAACATGGGGGACTCGCCGACCTTGATGCTGAACGCGCCGGTGCCCGCGACGCGCAAGGTGCTGGCGAAGGCGGGGCTGACCATCGACGACATCGACCTGTTCGAGATCAACGAGGCCTTTGCCGTGGTTGCGGAAAAATACATCCGCGACCTCAAGCTCGACCGCGCCAAGGTCAACGTCAACGGCGGCTCGATCGCGCTCGGCCATCCCATCGGCGCCACCGGCTCGATCCTGATCGGCACCGTGCTCGACGAGCTCGAACGGCGCGACTTGAAGCGCGGTCTCGTCACCATGTGCGCGGCCGGCGGCATGGCCCCGGCCGTCATCATCGAACGTATCTAGCGCGAGCGAAGCTCGTCGCGCCCCGTAAAAATAGGGAGAGAAAGTACCCGCGATCGAAGCATCACGACAATCTAGCCTTATTTTTCAGGGTGAATCGCGACCGGCCTCCGACAAAGAGGCCGGTCGTCGCTTGTCGAAAGCATCGAATCAGCATTAGCAAGGCTGCGTGCGGGCCTTTGAAACAAGGTGAAATCCGCTGCCTGAGGCTTCTCCCGCTCCGGAAGTGGCTAAAAAGCAGGGTTTTTTGCCACAGAGGGCCAAAAAAGCCCGTAAAACCCCGACAAAACTGTGCAGAAGGCTATAGGCCTTCACCGGTTGGTCTAATATGCAGCCGTCAACGAATCAGAGGAGACACGATGGCCACCCAAATGTCGAAATCGCAGCTGATCGAAAAGATCGCGACCACCACCGAGCTTTCCAAGCGTGACGTCAAGAGCGTCATGGAGACGCTGACCGACGTCGGCCACAAGGAGCTCAAGAAGAACGGCCTGTTCCTGGTGCCGGGCTTCGCCAAGTTCGTGGTCATCAAGAAGCCCGCGACCAAGGCGCGCAAGGGCACCAACCCGTTCACGGGCGAAGAGATGATGTTCAAGGCCAAGCCGGCCCGGAAGATCGTCCGCGCCCGCCCGGTCAAGGCCGCCAAGGACGCCGTGGGCTAACAACGCAAAGGCCCCCTCGAGCGAGGGGGCCTTTTGTTCGGGGCTGTAGCGAGGACTTGAGACGGAGGGCTCAACCCTTGCGGCGCTTCGCGCGGACCGGGACCGGCTGAAGCCGCGGTCCTGATGCCGCTAGCGCATCGCGAACCCCGTCGATGGCGCGATCGAGCAATTGGCGCAGCCGTTGCGCCTGCCGCGATCGCTTCGCTCTTTCCAGCAGTTTCTTCATCGCATTCACTCCGCCGCTTCGACCTTGGCCTCGATCTTTTCCTCGATCTTGGCCTCGGCCGGCTCGAGCGCCGCGGCGATGGCTTCGTCGACGCGCTCCAGCCAGATGAATTCGAGGTTGTCCCGCGCGCTCTTCGGGATGTCGTCGTAGTCCCGCTTGTTGCGCGCCGGCAGCATCACCCGCTTCAGGCCCGCGGCCGCAGCCGCCACCACCTTCTCCTTGATGCCGCCGACCGGCAGCACCAGGCCGCGCAGCGAGATCTCGCCGGTCATGGCGGTGTCGCTGCGCACCGTGCGATTGGTGAGCAGGGACGTCAGCGCCGTGAACATCGCAACGCCCGCGCTCGGTCCGTCCTTCGGGGTTGCACCCGCAGGCACGTGAACGTGGATGTCGCTCTTCTCGAACAGCTGCGGATCGATGCCGAGCTGCGTGGCCTTGCTCTTCACCAGCGTCATCGCAGCCTGCACGCTCTCGCGCATGACCTCGCCGAGCTGGCCGGTCAGGATCATCCCGCCGCGGCCCGATACCCGCGAGGCCTCGATGAACAGGATGTCGCCGCCGACCGGCGTCCAGGCAAGGCCGGTGGCCACGCCTGGGATGCTGGTGCGCTGCGCGATCTCGCCTTCGAAGCGCGGCTGGCCGAGCACGGTGCCGATGTCCTTTGGCGCCACGACGACCTTGGCAGCCGTGCCCTCGGCGACCTGCACGGCAGCATGGCGGAACAGCTTTCCGATCTCGCGCTCCAGGTTACGCACGCCGGCTTCGCGGGTATAGCCCTTGACCACCAGCTTCAGCGCCTCCGGCTCGATCTCGGCTTGCTCCGGCGTCAAGCCATTGGCCTCGAGCTGCCGCCGCACCAGATAGCGCTTCGCGATCTCGAGCTTCTCTTCTTGGGTGTAGCCGGTGAGGCTGATCAGCTCCATGCGATCCAGCAGCGGACCCGGGATCTGGTCCAGCATGTTGGCGGTCGCGATGAACACTACGCGCGACAGATCGAACGGCACGCCCAGGTAATTATCCCGGAACGTCCCGTTCTGCTCGGGGTCGAGCACCTCCAGCATCGCGGCGGAAGGATCGCCCTGCACGCCGCGGCCCATCTTGTCGATCTCGTCCAGCATCATGACGCAGTTCCGGGCGCCGGCCTTCTTGATGCCCTGGATGATGTTGCCGGGCAGCGCGCCGATATAGGTGCGCCGATGGCCGCGGATCTCGGCCTCGTCATGCACGCCGCCGAGGCTGACGCGCACGAAGGGACGATCCATCGCGCGCGCGATGGATTGGCCGAGCGAGGTCTTGCCGACGCCGGGCGGTCCGACGAAGCACAGGATCGGCGCCTTGCCCTGCGGCGCCAGCTTGCGCACCGCCAGATATTCGATGATCCGGCTCTTGATCTTCTCCAGACCAAAGTGATCGGCGTCGAGGATGCGGCGCGCTTCCTTGATGTCGATCGGCTTCTCCGCGGGCAACGCCCACGGCAGCTCGATCAGCCAGTCCAGGTAAGTGCGGACCATGCCGGCCTCGCCGGCGGCCTCCGGCATGCGCTCGTAGCGGCGCAGCTCCTTCTTCGCATGCGCATCGGCCTCGGGCGGCATGTTGGCCTTGGCGATGGCAGCGGTCAGCTCAGCGACCTCGGCCGCCTTGCCGTCGCCTTCGCCGAGCTGGCGCTGGATGGTCGCCATCTGCTCGCGCAGGATCGCTTCGCGCTGCCGCTCGTCGAAGCTGGCGCGGGTCTGCTGGCCGATCTCATTGCTGATGCGCAGCACCTCCAGCCGTTCGGCCAGATGCTTCGACACCTTCTCGACACGCAGAGCGAGGTCGATGGTCTCCAGCACCTCCTGCTTGTCCTGCGGCTTGATGTCCATGAACGAGGTCGCCAGGTCCGCCAGCGCGCCGGGCGCGGTGGTGCCCTGGAACATCGCGATCAGTTCGGGCGGTGCCTGCGGCAGCAGCTCGATCGCCTCGATGGCCTGGCGCTGCAGGTTCAGCCCGCGGGCCTCGATCTCGGGCGTGCTCGTGGTCGGCTCCGGAATCTGCTGGATCCGCGCGGCCGGGAATGGCGTCCCCGGCAGGAAGTCGAGGATGCGCGCGCGCTGCACGCCCTGACAGACAATGTGATGGGTGCCGTCGGGCGCGGTGATGTAGCGCACGATGTTGGCGATGGTCGCGACCCGATAGAGGTCGTCCGGTCCGGGCTCCTCGGTCTCGGGACTGCGTTGCAGGACGATGCCGACCGGCCGCTGCTCGCGCAGCGCCTGTTGCGCGGCGGCGACCGACTTCGGCCGCGCGATCGCGATCGGCGCGATGGCGCCGGGGAACAGCACCATCTCGCGCACGGGAATGATGATCAGCGCGTCCTCGGGAATCTTCACGTCGGAATTGCTCTGGGGATTGGTCGGGGCGGTATTCATTTGTTCGGTGGCCATGATCGACCTCAGGATTTGGCGAGGCGCAGCGCGACACAGCCGTCCATTACGAAGCGGCTGATGGCGTAGCGGCCAACGGGCAATGCAATGCGGCGCTCAAAACGCCCCTGCGGCAGTTCGAGCCGGTGGATGCGGGCGTTGCGAAGCTCCGGCGGAAGGGTGCGCTGGCCGGAGATGACGAGCACGCCGTCATGGATGACAGTCTCGACATTGTCGGGATTGACGCCGGGAAGCGCGACCAGGATCAGGAGCTCATGCTCGGTTTCGAGCACGTCGATCGGAGGCTCCCAGCAGGCTTCCTGCCGGCCGAACTGCTGGCGCAGCCGTTCGGCGCGGGTCAGCGAGTCCAGGGCTTCGGACAGCATCCAGTCGAGGGGATTTTTGGGTTGCATGATGCGGGCTCGGCGGTGGGGAACGCTGAATATGGGGCCGGTTCCCGAGAATTCCAGCCCGGCGGCGCGGAGGTGCCATGCGGATCGTGCGACCCGAAAACACAAGCGCCGCGGCCTTCCGGCCGCGGCGTTTCGTCGTCACGCCACGTGGGGCTCAGGCCGCCTGGCGGTATTCCTCTTCCGCCTCGAGGTTGATGACGGAGGTGGCGAGCTCGGTCAGGGTCTGATCGGTCGCCTCTTCCTCGTCCAGCGTCGCCTGCAGCAGCCTTGCGGCGTCCTGCATGCCGAGCTCCTCGGCCCAGGTGCGCAGCGTGCCGTAGCGGGAGATTTCGTAATGCTCGACCGCCTGCGCGGCTGCGAGCAGGCCGGCGTCGAGCGCAGGCGCGTTCTTGAACTCCTTCATGATCTCGGCGCCTTCGTCGGTGATGCCGTTGATCGCTTCGCAAGGCTTGCCGCGGGCCGGCTTGCCGAGCATTTTGAAGATCTGGTCCAGACGTTTGACCTGGCCCTGGGTCTCGCGCAGATGCTTGTTGAAAGCCGCCGCGAGCTCCTTCGAGTTGGCAGCCTTGGCCATCTTGGGCAAGGTCTTGATGATCTTGTTCTCGGCGAAATAGATGTCCTTGAGCGTTTCCAGGAATAGGTCGCTCAACATCTTCGGCGCCTGACGGGCGCGGCCCGTCGACGATTTCTTGGTTGTGCGCTTCTTCGCTTTCTTGGCCATAAATCCTCCTGTCGAGGTGAACGGGAAGGCCCCGCCTTCCTCTATCCTCGGGCGATCAAGACTCTGCGCGGCCAAAGGTTCCCAATGTGCAACGCCGTGTGGACTAACCCGGCCGTTTGTACGGATCGTCCTGGCGCTGCCGCGCTTCCGTCGCGCGATCGAGGCGCGCGCGCTCGCTGCGACGGAGGTGACCGGCCTTCATGACGCCGTAGACGAGAGCGCCGCCGAGCACGAACGCGCCGATGAACCAGAGCCAAAGCATCTGGGTCGAGGCGTGGCCCAGCAACATGCTAACTCCGCTGTCGCTCATAGATGATCTCCACCATGTCCCTTGCGGTCATGGTCAGCTAAGTCGGATCGCGGAAGGTCGTTCCTCAACCAGCCTCGTCGGATGCGACGCCTCACACTGGATTGGCGACAGGCTGCCGCACCGCTGTCCCTTTCGGCTCGCCCGCTTGCGCGGTGAAGTCGCCGGCCTCGGTCGAGGTCCGCAGCCATTTCGTCACGTCGCCGATCGCTTCCCGCGGCGATCGGCCGAATTTCCTCAAGCCCCGGAAATATTCCAGTTGAAGATGGGCCGACGTGCCGCGCTTGGGGATGGTCTTGAGATGCTGGATATCATCCTCGATGCGAAGATGCGCGATGTCGGGCGCCAGCATGGCGATCACCGTCTCGAGCCAGGTCCTGAACGAGACCGGCTCGAACGACACCAGATCGATATACGTCCCGTCGGTTCCGTAGCGCTGGGCACGCCAGCGGTTCTCCTCGATCAATGCGCGGTGCACGGCCGAATGGGTGGCGTTCAGATCCGGATGGTGCACGGCGTGCCTGACCAGCGCGCGAAACAGCGCCGCGATCGCCACCGAGTCCGCAATTGCCGTGCAGCAATCGGTGATGCGCAGCTCCAGGGTCGGATGTTGGAGCGAAGGCCGGAGCGCCCACCACACATAGGTGGCATTGGGGACGATGCCTG
This sequence comes from Bradyrhizobium sp. WSM1417, assembly GCF_000515415.1. Taxonomy (NCBI): domain Bacteria; kingdom Pseudomonadati; phylum Pseudomonadota; class Alphaproteobacteria; order Hyphomicrobiales; family Nitrobacteraceae; genus Bradyrhizobium; species Bradyrhizobium sp. WSM1417. The sequence continues at coordinate 6,627,250 of NZ_KI911783.1, read as the reverse complement.
CATCGACCAGGGTTCTCACATAGGTCTCGTATTCCGCGAGGTTGCGAAACATCTCGGGAAAGCCGGTCCGGGGCAGGGCGTCGTTTGCGGCATTGCGGTAGCCGAGCAATCCGGTGGGGTATCCGCACCAGAACGGCGACGAGGTCGACAGCGCCAGCAGCAGCGGCAGGAACGGCACGAGGCGGTGCATGATCTCGACCCGGTGGTCGGGCTCGGGCACCTCGACGTGGACGTGCAGCCCGCTGATCGGATTGCCCAGGCCAACCATCCCGAGGTCGTTGATGACCTTGCTGTAGCGGCGCTTGCGCGTCATGCGCTGCTGCTGGGGTTGAGCCAACGGATGCGTCCCCGCCGCGACGATACCGACCCCGTGCTCCTTGCCGACCTCAGCCAGAACCGCGCGGTAGTGCGCGAGCTCGGCGATGGCATCGGCTGAAGTCGCCAATGGCGGCGTCGCCACTTCGATCTGCGATTGCAGGATCTCGGTGGTCAGCCGCTCCCCGAGGCGTTTCTGGGCCGCTGCCATATAGGATTTGGGCAGCTCGGACTTCGGTGCCGCCGATTGGCGGTTGACCAGAAAATATTCCTCCTCGATGCCGAAGCGATAACGGTGCATGACCTACGCTGCCCCTTGCGCCTTCGCATGCTGACGAACCGCGTCTCCGAAGGCAGAGAGAATGCGGGCCGACGCATGGTCGGAGCTCGCCCAATAATCGGGATGAAAGAGGGTGCCGAGCGCAAAAGCGCCCGCGCCTTCGACGCTGACGGCCTCGACCGAGCCGTCTTCGGCGACGGCCTCCGCCACCAGACCCGGTGCCAGATCGGCGATCAGGAAGCTGTGCAGCGAATTGACGGTGATGGCATCTGCGCCGCAGATCTGTTGCAACACGCCGCCTTTGCGCAGCGTTACTTTTTGCCGCAGCCGATAGCGGGCATCCTCATTGTCCGCCTTGGGCGTGCCGTGGCGTTTGTCTTCCGGCAGACCATCTGGCTCCTTTGCCAGCGTGCCGCCAAAGGCGACGTTGAGCTCCTGGATTCCGCGGCAGACGAAGAGGGCCGGAATGCCGCGCGCCAGCGCGCGCGGAATCAAGCGAAGTGCGACCTCGTCGCGGAATTCATCAAACGGACCGTCGCGCGCTTCGTCGGCTGTTTGTCCGTAGCGGGAAGGATGGACGTTGGTCTGTCCACCGCCGATGAAAAGTCCGTCGAGGCCGTCGAGATACGCATCGACATCTGCTTCGGGGGCCGCAGGCAGGACCCTCGGCACGGCGCCAGCGACGAGGCCGACGGCGTTGACGCAGACCAAAGCGACGGAGGCGAGCTGCTCGCCGCGCGCAACGATCGAATCCGAGAGGATGCCGACCTGCGGCGCGCCGCTGAGGGCTTGCCACTGGCCTCGGGATGCGGTGAGCCGCCACTGCTGAAGGCCGTAGGCGACCGCGTCCGCGGCGCTGCCGAATTGGTGAATGGCAGCCTTGAGTTCTCTGACGTTTGTCCCTAATCGAAGCGCCCAGCGGCTGCAGGAAATGGGATCGTGCGGATCAATTCTGGAACGGGGCTCGTGCAATTGTCTGTGCTGCTTCTGCTCGGATATTGATGATCAGTGAAACGGCAATCCTGCAGAATGGTTGCTTCGCGATTGAGCTGGTTGATCTTTTTGCCCCGACACTGAACTAACTTTTGTTATTGCGCCGCGCTTGAAACGCGGACCGGAAGAGGTGCCATGATCGATTTCTCCCTGTCCGCGTTCGTGACGTTGCTGCTGGTGGTCGATCCCGTTGGTCTCGTGCCCGCCTTCCTCGCGGCGACGGCCGGCATGCCCGACAAGACCAAACGCACGATCGCGCTGCGCGCGCCGCTGATTGCGGCGTCGATCCTGGTGGTGATTGCCCTGATCGGAAACTGGCTGCTGCGCCAGCTCGGGATCGGCATCCCCGCCTTCCAGATCGCCGGCGGGCTGCTGCTGTTCGGCGTGTCCTACCAGATGATCTTCGGCGACCGTCCGCATCGCGAGGCCCGCGAGGCGGACAAGGCAAGCTCCGAGCACGCCTCCGACGTCGCGGTATTCCCGCTGGCGATCCCGATGATGGCCGGTCCCGGCGCGATCGCGACCACGCTGCTCCTGACGGGCGATGCCGGCTACGGGCCTAGGCTCGCGATCATCATCGCGGTCGTGCTCTCCGTGTGCTTGCTCTGCATGCTCTGCTTTGTCTCCGCGAACATGATCGCGCGGAGCCTTGGGCGCACCGGCAACGCCGTGCTCTCGCGCGTGCTCGGCATGCTGCTCGCGGCCTATTCGGTGCAGTTCGTGATCAACGGAATCGCGGCGGTCAGGGCGAGTCTGCCGTAGAGCTGCGACAATCTGTTAATGCGTTGATTTTCATGTTTATTTCATGATGCCACGCGGCGGCTGGCGGGATCGCGCGCGATCCGGTCCGCTTTCTCTTGCGCTGCCATATTGCTTGACGTACTCCCCGTCTGATAGGCGCCCATCGTCAGGAAATCGAGATGTCGATGACAGCGGACGAGCTCGACAGGAGACAGGCCATCATCGGCGCCTGCCGCCGCATGAACGCGCTCGGCATCAACCAGGGCACCTCGGGCAATATCAGCGTCCGGCATGTGGACGGGCTTCTGGTGACCCCGACCAGCGTGCCCTACGACGCCATGACGCCGGACCAGATCGTGTTCATGACGATGGACGGCTCGCACGCGCCCGATCAGAAGCCGTCCAGCGAGTGGCGCTTCCACCTCGACATCCTGAAAGCCCGGCCAGACGTCAACGCCGTCGTGCACGCCCATCCGACCTATTGCACCATCCTGGCGATCATGGGCCTGGAGATCCCGCCCGTGCACTACATGATCGCGGCCGCCGGCGGCGACAGCATCCGCTGCGCGCCCTATGCCACCTTCGGAACGATGGAGCTGTCCGAGCATGCCGTGCGGGCGCTGGAGGGCCGGCTTGCCTGCCTGCTCGACCATCACGGCATGATCGCGATCGGGAAGTCGCTGGACAAGGCGATGTGGCTCGCCGTCGAGGTCGAGACATTGGCGCGGCAATATCATGGCTGTCTCCAGATCGGAGAGCCGCCGCTGCTGTCGAGCGCCGAGATCGAGCGGGTCCGCCAGCGCATGTCCGGTTACGGCATGGCGGAAGGGTAGGGCAGGCAGAAAGTGTTCCTGCGGATCAGACATCTCGCCGACCGCAAGGGGACGAACCGCGTCATGGTTCGGCTGCGGGCGCTGCTGCGCAGCAACGAATTCTATCTGATCCCGCTGGCGCTGGTGATCGGCACGCTCGCCGGCGCCATCGTGACGCTGATGGCCGAGATTGCGCAGATTGCTCATATGGTGATCTACGGCATTCCCATCGACGTCCGCCTGTCCGCCAATACCAGCGTCAGTCCCTGGGCCGCGCTGATCGCGCCCGCGCTGGGCGGATTGGCGCTCGGTATCATGGAGTGGTGGCGCCGACGGCTCAAGCTCTCCAGCGCGGTCGATCCAATCGAGGCGAACGCGCTGCGTGGCGGCAATCTGTCGATGCGCGACAGCGTGGTGGTGTCGAGCCAGACGCTGATCTCGAACGGCTGCGGCGCCTCCGTCGGCCTCGAGGCCGGCTACACCCAGATCGGCTCGGGCATCGCCTCGCTGCTCGGCAAGTTCTTCAATCTGCGCCGCAACGATCTGCGCCTGATCGTCGGCTGCGGCGCCGCAGCGGCGATCGCGGCGGCGTTCGGTGCACCGATCACCGGGGCCTTCTACGCCTGCGAGCTGATCGTCGGCGTCTATTCGGTCGGCAGCGCCGCGCCGATCCTCGCCGCCTCGCTCGCGGGTGCACTGACCGCGCAATGGCTCGGCGGCGCGCCATACTCGCTCGAAATACCCAAGGTCAGCGCCGTCGGCGTCGAGCAGTATCTGGCGCTGATCGGTCTCGCGCTCGTCACCAGCGGCGTCGGCATCGCCGTGATGCGCTCGTCCTCGATGTTCGAGCGCCTGTTCAAGTGGCTGCCGGTCTGGCTGCGCCCGGTGATCGGCGGCCTCATCGTCGGCGGCTTTGCGATTGTCACGCCGCAGGTGCTGGCGGCCGGCCACGGCGCGATGGTGCTCGATCTCTTTCACGACATGACGATCGGCCTGATCGCGCTGGTCATCGCCTTGAAGGTGACGGCCTGCCTGATCTCGCTCGCCTCCGGCTTCCGCGGCGGGCTGTTCTTTGCCTCGTTGTTCGTCGGCAGCCTGATCGGAAAGTTCTTTGCCGCGGTGCTGGTCTTGATCAGCCCGAACTTCGTGATCGATCCGCTGGTCGCGATGCTGACGGGCATGGCGACGCTCGGCGTCGCCATCGTAGGCGGTCCCTTAACGATGTCGTTCCTCGTGCTCGAGATGACCCGGAACGTCGACGTCACCGCCGTGGTGCTCGCCGGCTGCATCGTCACCTCGATCTGCGTCCGCTTCATGTTCGGCCACTCCTTCTCGACCTGGCGTCTGCATCTGCGCGGCGAGACCATCCGCAGCGCCAACGACGTCGGCTGGCTGCGCAACCTCACCGTCGAGCGGTTGATGCGCTCCGATGTCGGCAAGGTGCCGTCGACCACGACGATTGCCGCAGTCCGCCGTGAATTCGCGCTGGGCTCGCGGCCCGGGATCGTCATCGTCAACAATGCGGACGAATATGTCGGCCTCGTCCTCCTGCCCGACCTGTTCTCGGGCGACCTCGACACCATCGCCGACGAAATCCAGGTGATCGAGCTCGCGCGCCTGACCGAGATCGTGCTGATCCCGGAAATGAACGTGAAGTCGGCGATGGCGGTGTTCGACGAGGCGGAGGCCGAGATGCTGGCGGTGGTCGATTCC